>NZ_FQVB01000003.1 GCF_900129305.1 Desulfacinum infernum DSM 9756
TAACGGGCGCCGCGGATCAGCGGCGGACGCGGAGGCGAGCCTTCTCGCCGCAGCGTCCGTCCGCTGCAGCCGCGTGTTCGAGGGCGCGCATGGCGCGTCCCCTAACACGTGGATGCCAATCCGCGGCGCCGAAGGCGGCGTCGGTTGCAGCGGCGGGTTGGGCGGCACATCCCAAGAGATTGCCTTCGCCGCTTATTCTTACTTCATGGCAAGAATCCTGTTTACTATGTTCTCAAGGGTGGGGCTCCGACCATGTCGCTGGGCCATTTGGATAACTTTAGCAATAACCATAGGATTCTTGATTGCGTATTTCTTTTTAGGAATACAGAAGTCTTCTTGGCATGCTTTGAGGCACTGTTCAAATTCATCTTTCCCAATCTCATCCTGAAGGGTATATTCTAATTTACTCTCAAAACAGGCAAACTGGTCACAAACTTGGCAGGGCCAATCTTCCACGGTTTTCCCCATAAGCCTGAGAAGGCGATGATTCTCCTCTGGGTTAGAATTATTCTCGCCCTTGTCACTATCCCATATCACATAAACAGGGATACCCAAGTGGCGAAATATCGCTGTGGGGCGGTCCAAACTTCTCTTGCCGCCACATGGAATAACTGAGATGCCTTTACTCTCCAAATCGTATCCCATAGCAGCAGCAACCCCAAGTATGGCAGCTCGATCATCTTCACCTTCCACAAGTACAATTACTTCAGCAAAAAAGCCCTCACTCATCCAAGGTGTCATAATGGTCTGAAGACGAGGCAACAAGGTCTCACCTGTATATTGTTGAGAGGGTTTACCATCTGCTTCCCATATGGTTTCTGCCACTTTGTCCAGATTCGTGCTGATGACTCTTGTTACTTTAGGCTTGTCTGGCGCATAAGAAGTTTTTCGAAACAACCGTATTTGATCAACGCGATCAATACCTACGAATAGAGGGGAATGTGTGGAGTAAACAACTTGTGTCCTCTCTGCGACACCAGGTATCTTCCCTGAAGCAAGCTGAGACAGGATCTTTGCGAGGTGACGCTGTCGGTTGGGGTGCTGATACAGTTCTGGCTCCTCAATCGAAAGTACAAGATTAGGTAAGCGTATCTCCTGCTTGGCTTGATTCTGCTTCTCCGAAGATTCATCAACAGTCATCATCACACTTTGGGCTAGGACAAGGTGTTGCAGTATGGTCAGGATAAATGCTCTTTGCAGACCATGTCCTGTCCGAGAAACAACAGACGAATAACCATCTTCGATGATTTTCACCTCTGCCTGCGGCAAAGGAATGTTTATTTCAGGCGATGGAAGCCATTGTAAATCCACTCTGACATCAGAATCTGGAACGAACGTCTCTAGTGTCTTTGTCATTCTATCTGCGAGAGAGGTTAACTCGGCTCGGCTTGCTGGGTCTATGATCTCGCTATAACGTTCTTGAACCTCTCTCTTAAAACTCGCCAAATCGTTGTTGGTGGATAAAGCATTGCGCACTACCAAATCCATCAGTTCCGTAAGAACAGAGCCTCGCCCCTCTGCACTATCATCGGATGCATCACGAACTGCTGGTATAAATATGAAATGAGTAAACCTGCCCAAGTATCCCTGAGCAACTTCTTTGAAACCAAAGAACTGGCCGTCATCTCTTTGCCTTGTACAGCAATCAGGATGCTCTGCTTCCCATTGCTTTAGGTTATCTGGCACTGCTCCGAGGGTTGACCACGGGGGAAGTGAACCAAAATCTGCTTGTGTTCGGACTCTTTCATAAGCCTCCCTCGCGCTTTTGCCTCTGTCCTTGATAGCCAGCGCATCACGAATTTCTTGAAATGCTGGATTTTGAAGCGTGGATCCATGGTACTTCCAGGTGACCTTTCCATTGTCCCAGACAAACACTCGCTCAACTGTTAGTTTGTCGCCTTGCATATAACTCGAGAATTGTGCTTGGGCTTCTGGGGACAAATCTCTAAACGTGACAGTGATTATGATTTCCGCTGTCGTGTCTCTATTGTAGAAATCATCTATCTCGATTCTTGGAGATGACTCATAAAAAAGCTGTAGTCCTCTGAGAAATGAGGACTTCCCAGAGCCATTAGAGCCGACAAGTGCAGTAAGACTCTCGAAGTACAACGTTTCATCAAGTATGGAGCGGAAGTTTCTTACGCGGATGGATTCAAGAATCATTCGCTTGTCTCCCTAATCAAACCTCGACAGAAAGCTGTCAAACTATCTCTGCTTGCCCATGTCAAAGAGGGCAGTGCGATTAGCCTTTTGATCCTTGCCTAACGCTCCTTGCGTGCATACGCTTTACGAACGTGCCTGTTTATGAAAGCGTTTAAGCCTTGACCATTTTGCGCAAGTCTTTTCATCTGCTCTATATTGTTTGCGCCAGCACTTGCGTAGGTGTAGAGGTAGATTGAACCATCGGAGAATTGTATTCTGACGAAATCATCACCGATCTCGTACCCAACAACGCCAGAGTCACCGCCAAGGTTTGCATATCTTTCCATTTGGTTCCTCCTAACTCTTGAGTTGTACGTCTGATTGCGCCGCCCAACTCTTTATTCTACACAATCTCCCTTAGGTCGCGATCCTTGAATAGGAGGAGCCCAGAAGGACCGAGCGCCGTCGGGCTGTTCATGCTTGTAGGTATTGAGAACGTGGGTGCTCAGGACGTTCGGACTCAAGATCTTCCAATTACCCTTGGCTACCTGTTCCCCCTGTTATAGAGATTGGAGATAATCAGCGATTCGATTGGCCGGGATGTCCTAGTTCGCCTTTTTCCACCAGCTGATGGAGTCGACCGTCTGCGCCACGATGGAGCCGATGCAGCTCACTTTTGACGATTTATGCCAATTTTCACACTGCATTGCAAGTGTGTTTGAATTGTTCCCGGGAACAGCCGGGAAGAAGGACGGATCCGGGAATTCTCATTAGTGAACTTTGGATCCAGGATGTGGAAATCCAAGAGATGAAAATCTGCTGCGGTGGTGGTCAAAAAAGCGCGCCAAGCGGTCCTGAGATGCTCATTCCAGCAGACGTCCACGGGTTCAGGGAATGTGGCACAGGCGTGTCAAAGGTTGAAAATATGTGTGAACAGTAATCTCCTTTGCTTTTCCGGTTATAGCTGGTCATAATCGGGCATAGTCGGGTAAATGCGAAATCGGGCGGAAAGCGGGTGTTATCCTCGTCGGGAGGATGGCACCCGCTTTTTTGTTGGGAGTGCGAAGAGATGGCCTACACGGAGACTGACCTTCAGAGCGTGCAGCAGGCGATCCTGGCGTTGGCGTCGGGAAAGCGCGTGGCGTCGGTTCGGATCGGCGAGACCACGGTGGAATACGGCCAGGTGGATCTGGAAAAGCTCCGCCGCCTGGAGGCCCAAATCCGGTCCGACATACAGGCTGCGGCCGGCAGGAAGCGTTTCGTCCTGACCGCCACCTCCAAGGGGTTGTGATGGCGCCGAAACCACCCGGAAGGGACCCTCGATTCCTCCGCATTCTGGATCAGTTCGGTCGTCCGGTTCCGCGCCGCATGCTCACCGCGGACTACGAGACGGCGTCCTTCGGACGTCGGCTGGCTCCGACATGGGGAACCTCGACGGCCGGGCCCAACATGTCCCTGGCGTGGTCATTGGGAACCCTGCGGGCCAGATCCCGTCAGCTCACGCGAAACAAGGACATTTCCTCCGGAGCCGTGGACACCTGGGTGTCCAACCTCATCGGCACCGGCATCACCCCCCCCCGCTGGCAGATCGACGACAAGGCGCTCAAAAAGGACCTGCAGGACTTGTGGGCCGATTGGATCCAGGAATCGGACGCAGACGGGATGCTGGACTTTCACGGCCAGCAGGCCCTGGCCGCCAGGGCCATGGTGGAATGCGGCGAGGCCTTGGCGAGACTCCGAATCCGAAGGACGGAAGACGGGTTGGCGGTTCCGCTTCAGGTGCAGCTCCTGGAACCGGACCATCTGGACGAGACCTACTCCGGCACGGCCGAAAACGGAAACCCCATTCGCATGGGGATCGAATTCAACCGGATCGGCCGGCGCGTCGCCTACCACCTCTTCAGAGATCATCCCGGAGACGGCCTGGGGTCGACCGAAAGGACCCGCGTTCCGGCTAGCGAGATCTGTCACGTCTATCGACCGCTTCGGGCCGGTCAGCTCCGGGGAGTCCCCTGGATGGCGCCGGTGATCCTGACCTTGCACGAGCTGGACTAATACGAGGACGCCGAACTGGTCCGGAAGAAGACGGCCGCCATGTTCGGCGGGTTCATCACGCAGCCCTACGACGAGGACGACCTTTCGCCGCTGGGTCTTTCCTCCGGGGTCGACGCACAAGGAAGGGATCTCGTGGCCCTGGAGCCCGGGACCTTTCCGGTCTTGGATCCCGGCATGGACATCCGGTTCGCCGAGCCGGCCGACGTGGGCGGTCAGTACGAGGCCTGGGTGACCCAGCAGCTACGGCGGATCGCCAAGGGCGTCGGCATCACCTACGAGCAGCTGAGCGGAGATCTTCGCGGCGTCACCTACTCGTCCGTTCGGGCGGCGCTCCTGGAGTTCCGGCGGTTTTGCAAGCAAATCCAACTCCAGGTGCTCGCATTCCAGTTCTGCCGGTGCGTGGCGGTCATGTGGATGGACCTGGCCGTCCTTTCCGGCGTGCTGCCCATCCGGGACTACTGGGACAATCGCAGGACGTACCTTCGCGTCACCTGGCGGCCGGACGGCTGGGACTGGGTGGATCCCTGGAAGGATCAGAAGGCCGAGCAGTTGTCGGTGCGGTGCGGGTTCAAGAGCCGGGCCCAAGTGATCGCGGAGCGCGGCGGAGACGTGGACGTCGTGGTGCTGTGGGTTTTCTTCCTGGTGGGCTTGCGACCCAGGGGGGGACCCACCCGATCAAGTGCCCGTCAAGTAAGCCCGCAGAGTAAGCGAACACACACCGAGCACACTGTTGAGACAAAACGTCCCCCGAGATCATCCTAAGTGGGACGATTGCGCATACGCGTGGAAGGGACAGGAAGAAATTCCGCATGTGCTTGGCACCCCGTCCCGCCCCAGGACAATGCCGGTCCTAGTGACTGCGTGGGCTTTGGCCCGAGGGTGAAGGGGCCGGGGAGCAAAAGCGACTTCCGGGTAAGCAATGGGTACGCAACAAAAGAGCGGCTATGACGCAATCGCCATAACCGATTGAAATTACTGGCGCGCCTGGGAGGATTCGAACCCCCGACCCACGGATTAGAAGTCCGTTGCTCTATCCACCTGAGCTACAGGCGCCCGCCGCGCCCGGCTCACACCGGGCCAAACGCGCGTTTACTTTACGTGAACCGGGCGCCTTGTCAAGTGCGTTTCCCGGGAGACCAAGGCTCCTCGGGTGCACCCGCGGATCGCAAAGGTTCCACCGGGGGGGGCGAATCATCATTGTTCCGTGGCGTCGAGCCCTGCTTGAAATGCCGCCGATTGGAAGTGGGCGATTGCTTGGCAAACAGCGGTCCCGACGGGCGGGCATAAAGCCCGCCCCTACAAAAGCGCAGGGCATCCCGGGGCAGGGACGGGGTTGATTCCCGTCCGCCAAGCGCAGCCTTCCCACGGGCTCCCGTCGCGCCGCCACCTCCTTCCCCATCACTCATCACCCTTTCCCTTTTAACCTTTCTCCTTTCCCCTTTCGCCTTTCGCCTTTCCCCTCCCCCCTTTTCCTTTTGCCAAGAAGGACAAAAACCGGTAAATCAGTGGGAACGTTACCGAAAGCACAAAAAGAGTTTCCGTCACGCAGCAGAGGAAAGGATCATGACCAAGAACACGGCCATCATGTGCCTGGGCGGCGGCGTCTTCCTCTTCATCCTGGGCGCCGTCCGGCTTTGGAATCAGGGGGATTGGGTGCTTCTCATCCTGAGCATCCTCATCATCGCGTTCAGCACGTCCAGTCTTCTCAAGATCAAGAATTCCGAGTGATTCCCGCCTCCACCCCGCGTCCGGGGACGGCGCTTGACGGGATGGGTCAAATCAACTAACGTTCAAGCGCTTTTGAGCCGGATTCCGGCAAGCTACCGACGCCATCAGAAAGGACACGGAGGTTATGGAAGATCTCAGCCGCGTGCTGCGCGAACGACTGGAAAAAGCGGAAGAACTGGAAAAAGAAGGCATCCCTCTCTATCCCAACGGCTACTCCGTGGAAGACACCGTGGCCCGCATCCTGGAAGATCACGGCCACAAGACCGCTGAGGAACTGGATCAGGACGACACCGTCTTCACCGTGGCCGGCCGGATCATGGCCGTGCGGTCCCACGGCAAGTCCACCTTCATGCACATCCAGGACGGGACGGGACGGATCCAGATATACTGCCAGCAAAACCGCCTGGGGAAGGAAAGCTACACCCTGGTGAAGCGGCTGGATATCGGGGACATCATCCGGGTGAAGGGCCCCCTTTTCCGCACCAAGACCGACGAGCTGACAGTGCAGGCCGACGAAGTGATTCTCCTCACCAAGAGCCTGCGGCCTCTTCCGGAAAAGTACCACGGCCTCAAAGACGTGGAGACCCGGTACCGACAGCGCTATGTGGACCTCATCGTGAACCCCCAGGTGCGCGAAACCTTCATCAAGCGCACCCGGATCGTGCAGGCCATCCGCCAGTTTTTGACGGATCGCGGCTTCCTGGAAGTGGAAACGCCCATGATGCAGGTCATCCCGGGCGGAGCCACCGCCAAGCCCTTCAAGACCCACCACAACGCCCTGGGGATCGACCTCTACCTTCGGATCGCCCCCGAACTCTACCTGAAGCGCCTCTTGGTGGGCGGTTTCGAGCGGGTCTTCGAACTGAACCGTAACTTCCGAAACGAGGGCATTTCCACCCAGCACAACCCAGAATTCACCATGCTGGAATTCTACCAGGCCTACGCCACCTACGAAGACTTCATCCGCCTGACGGAGGAGCTCTTCGCGTACGTGGCTCAAACGGTGAACGGCGGAAATCTTCAACTGACCTACCAGGGCCAGACCATCGACCTCACCCCTCCGTGGCGGCGTTATCGCCTTTCGGAGGCCTTGGTGGAACTGGGGGGCGTTCCGCCCGCGGCCATCACCGATGCGGACGCGGCCCTGGAGACGGCCCGCGCCATGGGCCTGGAGGCCGAAAAGTACGAAGGCCACGGAAAGCTCCTCACCAAGATCTTCGACCTGGTGGTGGAACCCAAGCTGATCCAACCCACGTTCATCACCCATTATCCCTTGGAGGTGTCGCCGCTGTCTCGCCGAAACGAAGAGGAACCGGATCTCACGGACCGTTTCGAGCTCTTCATCGCCGGCCGGGAGATGGCCAACGCCTTTTCGGAACTGAACGATCCCAGGGATCAGAAGGAACGGTTCCTCAAGCAGGTGGAAGCGCGCGATGCCGGCGACGAGGAGGCCCACCTCATGGACGAGGACTACATCCGGGCCCTGGAATACGGCATGCCGCCGGCGGCCGGAGAAGGCATCGGCATCGACCGGCTGGTCATGCTCTTTACGGATTCGCCCAGCATCCGGGACGTCATTCTCTTTCCACACCTGAGACCGGAAAGGAAAGCCTAGCGCGATCCCCATGAACTTCGAGCTCTTCGTCAGCCTTCGCTACCTGCTGGCCAAGCGACGCCAGGCCTTCATCTCGCTCATCACGATCATCTCCGTGGCGGGGGTGGCCGTGGGCGTCATGGCGCTCATTGTGGTCCTGGCGGTCATGAACGGGTTCCAGCAGGACCTTCGGGACCGCATCCTGGGCGTGACCTCCCATGCGGTGATCGGCCATTTTCAGGGCAACTTTTCCGACTACCGGCAGGTGGTGACCGAGGTGGAACAGGAAGACGGGGTGGCGGCGGCCACCCCGTTCGTGCTCACCCAGGTGATGATGAGCTCGGGCCGGTCCGTGGCGGGTGCGATCCTTCGCGGAGTGGATCCGGAAACCGCCGGGCGGGTCACGCGCCTGGAACAGAACCTTCAATCCGGATCGCTCCGGACCGCCCTGGCGGTATCGGAAGATCAGACCGCGCCGGGAATCGTCCTCGGCGTGGAGCTGGCCGCCCGTCTGGGGGTTCAGAAGGACGACTACGTCACCCTCATCTCCCCCACGGGACGTCTCACCCCGGTGGGGCGCGTTCCCAAAAGCCGCCTTTTTCGGGTGACGGGGCTTTTCAAGTCCGGCATGTACGAATACGACAACTCTCTGGCCTACGTGCACCTGAGCGAAGCGCAGAAGCTCCTGGGCATCGGGGAGACGGTCACGGGCGTGGAGGTCCGGGTCCGGGACATCTACGAAGCCGGATCCATCGCCGAACGGCTCCAGAAACGCCTGGGTTATCCCTTCTGGGTCCGGGACTGGATGCAGATGAACCACAACCTCTTTTCAGCCCTGAAGCTGGAAAAGGTGGTCATGTTCATCATCCTGACCCTCATCATCCTGGTGGCGGCGTTCAACATCGTCAGTTCCCTCATCATGATGGTCATGGAAAAGACGAAGGACATCGCCATCCTGAAGGCCATGGGAGCCACCACGACCCACATCCGGCGGATCTTCGTCTATGAGGGCCTTCTCATCGGCGTGGTGGGAACGACCCTGGGGCTCGTGGGCGGGTTCGTTCTGTGCGGGCTTCTCAAGCGCTACCAGTTCATCGAGCTCCCCCGGGATGTGTACTACATCTCCACGCTGCCCGTTCGCATGGAGGCGCTGGACGTGATCCTCATCGCCTGTGCCGCCATCGCCATCTGTTTCCTGGCCACCTTCTATCCGTCCCGGCAGGCGGCCAAGCTTCAGCCGGCGGAGGCGTTGCGATATGAATAACAACCACGGCGCACCGGAGATCCATGCCTTGGGCATTGCCAAGGTCTTCAACAAGGGTCCGCAGCGTGTGGAGCTTTTTCACGACCTGGAATTGGTGGTGCCCAAGGGGCAGCGGCTGGCCATCGTGGGAGCCAGCGGCGTGGGAAAGTCCACCCTGTTGCACATCCTGGGCACTCTGGACCGGCCCACGGCCGGAAAGGTGCTTTTCGGCGGAGACGACGTGTACCAGTGGGAGGACGCCCGGCTGGCGGACTTTCGAAACAAGCACATCGGTTTCGTCTTTCAGTTTCACTACCTGCTGCCGGAATTTACGGCACTGGAAAACGTGATGATGCCGGGCCTCATCGCCGGCCTTCCCCGGAAGAAGATCCGAGAAAAGGCCCTGGCGCTTTTGGAAAGGCTCCAGATGGAGCACCGCCGGGATCACCGCCCGTCGGAGCTTTCCGGCGGCGAGCAGCAGCGGGTGGCCATCGCCAGGGCGCTGGTTCTGGACCCGCCGGTCTTGTTGGCCGACGAGCCCACGGGGAACCTGGACACCAAGACGGCCCGGTCGTTCCATGATCTTTTGGTTTCCCTCAACGAGGAACTGCACGTCACCATGATCGTGGTGACCCACAACCAGGAATTGGCTTCCATCATGCACCGCACCCTACACCTTTCGGACGGGCAGTTGCGGCCCGTGTGACGGACTGGCATCCATGACCCGGACAAGGAGCATTGCGATGGCGAAAAGGGTTGGCATTGCGGCACTGATCTGCCTTCTGTGCTTCGGCGCGGCGAACGCTCAAGAGCAACAACCTCCGCCGGTTCCTCGGGTGGCGGTCCTTCCGTTCGCAGCCCACACGGCGGCCCCCCAGCCCGGACTGGGCCTGACCGTCCAGGAACTCCTGGCCCAGCAGCTGCTTTCGGAAGGCATGGAGGTGGTGCCCCTTCCGGAAACCAGGCGGGTGAGCGGCCAGGCCGGGATTCGGGACCAAGCCCGGGCCCTGGAAGCGGCCCGGCGCCTCAAGGCCGATTTCGTCCTCTTCGGGAGCCTCAGCCAGCTGGGCCAGAAGGCCAGTCTGGATGCCCAGCTGATGGACGTGAACGGCCGAAAGAAGCCCGAAGTCCTCTTTGCCGAGGGATCCCTGGACGACCTCACGGGGGCGGCTGAAAACCTGGCGCTCCAGGTGGCGGTGCGCCTTCTTTCCAAGGCGGTCATCGCCGATGTTCGGGTTCGGGGAAATGAGCGCATCGAGGCCGACGCCATCCTGGTCAACGTGGAAAGCCGAAAGGGCGAGCTCCTGCGCGAGGAGACGATTCAAAAGGACATCCGGTCCATCTTCAAGATGGGCTATTTCGAGACGGTGGCCGCTGACGTGACGGATTCCGACAAGGGCAAGGTCGTCACCTTCGTGGTCAAGGAAAAGCCCACGGTGGTGGACGTCAAAGTGGAAGGAAACGACGAGATCGACGACAAGGACATCCTGGCGGCCATCGCCACCAAGCCGTTCACGGTTCTCCAACAGAGCGTGGTCACCGAGGACGTGAACCGCATCATCAAGCTCTACCACCAGAAGGCCTACTTCAACGCCCAGGTCACTTCCGACATCCAGTTTCCCCGGGACCCGCGCAAGGCCGTGGTGACGTTCCGAATCAAGGAAGGCCACAAGCTCTACACCCAGAAGATCGAATTCACCGGCAACAAGCACTTTTCGGACCGCAAGCTGCGAAGCGTCATGGAAACCAAGCAGCGCGGGTTCTTTTCCTGGTTCAGCGACAAGGGCGTGCTGGACCGCGACGTGCTGGAAACGGACGTGGACCGCGTGACGGCCTTCTATCACGACCACGGCTACATGGACGCCCGGGTGGGCACCCCGCAGGTGGAAAAGAAGGAAGACGGCTTTTATGTCACCATCCCGGTGGTGGAAGGCGAGCGCTACACCATCGCTTCCGTGGACGTCCAGGGAGATCTTCTGGAAACCACGCCCAAGGTGAAGGAGCACTTTGAGCTCAAAAAGGACGACTACTTCAGCCGGGAAAAGCTTCGAAAGGACCTGGACCTCCTCACCAAGCACTACATGGACCACGGGTACGCCTACGTGGAAGTGAGCCCGGGCGTGAAACGCGATCCCGATGCCCACAGGGCGGACATCGTTTACAACGTCCGAAAGGGCCCGCTGGTGCACATCGAGCGGATCACCATTGCCGGAAACACCAAGACGCGGGACAAGGTCATCCGGCGCCAGCTCAGGCTGGCCGAAGGGGACCGGTTCAGTTCCACCGCCCTGGAACGCAGCAACCTGAACCTGAAGAAGGTGGACTACTTCGAGGAAGTGGAGATCCAGCCCTCCGAAGGATCCACCGACGACGCCATGAACCTGCACATCAAGGTGAAGGAAAAGCCCACGGGAGCCATCAGCGTGGGCGGCGGCTTCTCGTCGGACGACGGCCTCTTCGTGGGCGGGGACATCCTGCAGCGGAACCTGTTCGGGCGCGGCCAGTACGCAGCCATCAAGGCCTACCTGGGCGGCGAGACGAGCCGGTATTCCATCAGCTTTACGGAACCTTGGCTCTTCGACACCCCTCTTTCCGCCGGCTTCGACCTGTACGACTGGTACCGGGAATACAACGATTTCAACAAGGACGCCATCGGCGGCAAGATCCGCTTCAGCCATCCGTTCGGCAACTGGAGCCGCTGGTATCTTTCCTACGTCTTTGAAAACGCCAAGGTCACCGACGTGGACGACGACGCCTCGCTCCTCATCAAGGATCAGGAAGGCCGCCAGATCAAGAGCAGTTTGATCGCCTCGGTGGAACGGGACAGCACGGACCATCCCTTCCTGCCCACGCGGGGCTCCACCCATTCGCTCACGGTGGAATATTCCATCCCCTACCTGGGCAGCGATTCGGACTTTGTGAGCGTGGTAGCCAACACCGGCTGGTACATCCCCTTGTGGTGGAAGTTCATCGGGTTCGTCCACGGAAAGGCGGGCTACATCTTTGAGCTGGACCGGGAAAACAAGCCGGTGCCCATCTACGAGCGGTTCTTCCTCGGGGGCATCAACTCCATCCGCGCTTTCGACTGGGGGGACGTGGGCCCCAAGGATCCCGACACGGGTGACTCCATCGGCGGGCTGAAGTTCGGCCTGGTAAACCTGGAGCTGCTCTTCCCGCTCATCGAAAGGATCGGCATGCGCGGTGTGGTCTTCTTCGATGCCGGCAACGCCTTCGACCGCGGCGAGGATTTCAGCATCAGCGACTTCCGCACGGCGGCCGGCGCCGGGATCCGCTGGAATTCGCCCATGGGCCCGCTTCGCATCGAATGGGGATACAACCTGGATCCCGAGCCGGGCGAAGACAAGAGCAACTGGCAGTTCTCCATGGGCGTATTCTTCTAGGAGCCGCCTGGGCGGGACCTGTGCATGGCACCGGAAGCCCTAAACGGAGTTTCGCGGGCGGGGATGAACCCCGCCCCTACAGCCCGCTCAAACGAAAGAGAGGCGGCTGCGAACACAAAGAGGCGCTAAAAACCTGTTTGTCGTAGCGCAGCCCTTCAGGGCTGCGACGGAAATCCTCGAACGATGGCGGACTTTCGCAGGATTTCCCGTCTGCTCAGGGACACGTGAGGCGCCCCGTTTCCCCGGGTCTGAAGCCCCGCGGCCACGAGGGAAGAACACATTTCACGGCGATTGGAATGGAACCTCCTTTGTCGGGTGGGCTTTAGGCGTTAAAATGGCTGGCCTCTGACGGCAGAGGGATTGAACCGACGACACTTCAACGAAAGGTAAGGAGGAATTTTTCATGAGGACACAACGCGTATGGGTGGCATTGATCGCTATCTGCGCTCTCTTGCTTTCCGCGGGTTCGGCCCAGGCCGCATCCCTCAAGATCGGCTACTTCGACCTGCAGGCCGTCCTGGACCAGTCCCAGTGGGGCAAGGAGGCCAAGGCGGAATTTGCGGCCAAGAAGGCGGCCCTTCAGAGCCAGGTGCGGGACAAGGCCAAGGAATTTGAAGACTCCAAGCAGGCTTTTGAAAAGCAACAGGCGCTCCTGGACGACAAAGCCAAGAAGGAAAAGATCCTGGAACTTCGGCAGATGCAGATGGAAGGCGAAAAACTCCTCATGCAGACCAACGCCGAACTCAACAAGCTCAGCCAGGAGCTGACCAAGCCGATCATCGACAAGGTCATCGAGATCGTCCAGTCCATGGGCAAGAAGGAAAAGTACGACTACATCTTTGAGGTCCAAAAGGGCGGTCTGGTCTATGCCACGGAAAAGACGGACCTGACCAAGGACATCATCAAAGAGCTTGACAAGGCGAAGCCGAAAAAGTAACGGTCCCCGGCCTCGCCATGGGGAAAGAGGAGATCGCGAAACGGACGGCGACCATATGACAAAGAAAGAGTACACGCTGCAGCAGATGGCGGAACTTCTGGGCGTGGAGCGCCAGGGCCCGGCGAATCTGGTGATCCGGGGAGTGGGCCCGCTGCAGGCGGCCGGCCCGGACCAGCTGAGCTTCCTGGCCAACCCCAAGTACAAGAGTCAGCTGGAATCGAGTCGGGCCGGAGCCGTCATCGTGCACCCGTCCGTCCCGGGAGTGGACCGTCCCCGCCTGCTTTCTCTCAACCCATATTGGACCATGGCCAAGGCGGCCCAGCTTTTCCATGAGCCGCCCGATCTCCCCGTGGGCGTTCACCCCACGGCCGTGGTGGCTCCGGATGCCCGCATCGCCCCCGATGCGGCCCTGGGACCGCTGGTCCACGTGGGACCGGGAGCATCCATCGGGTCCGGCACCCGGATCTACGGCCACGTGCACATCGCCGGCAACGTGACGGTGGGCGACCAGTGCCTGATCCACCCGAACGTGACCATCCTGGACGGGTGCCGGATCGGCGACCGGGTGATCATCCATTCGGGAACGGTCATCGGAAGCGACGGCTTCGGATTCGCTCAGGACGACCAGGGCCGATCCACCAAGATCCCCCAGACGGGGATCGTGGTGATCGAGGACGATGTGGAGATCGGGGCCAACTGCGCCGTGGACCGTGCCACCTTCGGCGTGACCCGCATCGGCCGCGGCACCAAGATCGACAATCTGGTCCAGATCGCCCACAACGTGGAGATCGGGGAGCACTCCATCATCGTCGCCCAGGTGGGCATCTCCGGCAGTGTCACTTTGGGAAAGCACGTGATCCTGGGAGGCCAGGTGGGCATCGCCGGCCACCTGACGGTGGGCGACGGGGTGCGGATCGGTGCCAAGTCGGCCATCGCCCATTCCGTGCCTCCGGGGCAGGACCTCATGGGCATCCCCGCCATCCCCCACAAGGAGTGGTTCCGCAATTACGCCAACTGGAAGAGGCTGCCTCGCATGCGAGACGAGCTTGCCCGGCTGAGAAAACGAGTGGACGCCTTGGAAAAGGAATTGGGACGCCATGGAAAAGACGATTGAGGAAATCATCGCCGCCCTGCCCCACCGGTATCCTTTTCTGCTCGTGGATCGCATTCTGGAGATGGGGGAAGAGGAAATCGTGGGGCTCAAGAACGTGACCATCAACGAGCCCTTCTTTCAGGGGCATTTTCCCGGACATCCCATCATGCCCGGGGTGCTCATCATGGAAGCCCTGGCCCAGGCCGGCGGCATCCTGGCCTTCAGCATGCTGGGCTCGGACGCGGCCAAGCCCGTCTATTTCATGGGCATGGACAAGGTGCGGTTCCGCCGGCCCGTCCGGCCCGGAGATCAACTGATTTTGAGGCTCAAAGTCCTTCGGCGAAAAGGCCCCGTCTTCAAGATGAAGGGCGAGGCCTACGTGGGCGATCACCTGGCGGCCGAAGGAGAACTCATGGCAACCATCGAACCGTGACGAACGACGAAAGAGGACGCTACCTTCCATGACCATTCACCCGACAGCTGTTGTGGATCCCAAGGCCGAACTGGCCGAGGGCGTCACCATCGGACCTTACGCCGTCATCGGCCCGAACGTTGAGATCGATACGGGCACCGTGGTGGGCTCGCATACCGTCATCGACGGCTGGACCCGGATCGGCCGAAACAATCAGATCAGCTCCTTCGCCTCCATCGGCTTTCCTCCCCAGGACCTGAAGTACAAGGGTGGACCCACGAGGGTGGAGATCGGAGACAACAACATCATCCGTGAATACGCCACCATCCACCGAGGCACGGAGGGCGGCGGCGGCGTGACCCGCATCGGCAACGGCAACCTGATCATGGCCTACGTGCACGTGGCCCACGACTGCATCCTGCAGAACCACGTGATCATGGCCAACGCGGCCATGCTGGCCGGTCATGTACTGATCGAAGATCACGCCATCGTGGGGGGCCTGTCCGCCGTGCACCAGTTCGCCCGGATCGGCACCCACGCCTACATCGGCGCCAAGGCGGGCATCAAGAAGGACATTCCGCCCTACATGCTCGCCACGGGCTATCCGGCCAAGCTGTACGGGCCCAACACGGTGGGGCTCAAGCGCAAAGGCTTTTCTTCGGAAGCCATCCAGGGTTTGAAGAAGGCTTACAAGATCCTCTTCCGGACCGGTCTCACGGTGGCCGAAGCCACCCGGCAGATCCAGGAAGAACTGGGGCACATCGCGGAGGTGAAGTGCCTGCTGGATTTCGTGGCGGGATCCCAAAGGGGGCTGACCCGCTGAGACAAAACGGACACGATTCATGAACCAGGACCCAGCACGACGCATCGGCTTGATCGCAGGGGGCGGGCAGTTTCCGCTCCTTTTTGCTGAAGGGGCCCGGCAGGCGGGATACAGCGTGGTGGCCGTGGGATTCCACGGCGAGACGGACCCGCAGGTGGCGGACCACGTGGACCAGTTCCACCTGATCAAACTGGGCCAGCTCAACAAGCTCATCCAGGCCTTCAAGAAGGCCGGAATCACCCGGGCCGCCATGGCCGGCGCCATCAACAAGACCAAGCTCTACGCCCGCATCCGACCGGACTGGCGCGCCTTCAAGCTCCTGGGAAAGCTTCACAACAAGAAGGACGATTTCCTGCTCCGGGCCCTGGCCCAGGAACTGGAAAGCGAGGGGATCCTCATCGAGCCTTCCACCCTTTTTCTGCCCACCTTGCTGGCTCCCGAAGGGATCCTCACCCGCCGGCGGCTCAACGCCAAGGAAAAGCGCGACGTGGCGTTCGGCTGGGACATGGCCAAGGCCGTGGGACACCTGGACATCGGCCAGTGCCTGGTGGTCAAGGACCAGGCCGTGCTCGCCGTGGAAGGAATCGACGGAACGGATGCCACCATCCTGCGGGGCGGAAGGCTTTGCCGCGAAGGGGCCGTGGTGGTCAAGGTGAGCAAGCCCATCCAGGACCTTCGCTTCGATGTGCCCGCCGTGGGGCTCCAGACCATCGAAACCATGAAGGAGGTCAAGGCCCGGGTGCTGGTGATCGAGGCGGGAAAGACCCTGCTCTTCGACCGGGAACGGGTGATCCGCGAAGCCGACCGGGCGGGCATCACGGTGGTGGCCGTCCGCGATCCGAAGCAAGCCGTGGATGAGCCGGAAAAGGCGAAGCCCGAAGTGCCTTCCTCCTCCCGTGTCGGCGAGATCCGCGTGGCGCCGCAACCCATCGCCTTCGCACCGCCCCTCCCGGACGCCCTCAAGGTCGGAGTCATCGGCGTGGGTTATTTGGGAAAATTCCATGCGGAAAAGTACGCGCGCCTTCCGGAAGCGGAACTCGTCGCCGTGGTGGACACCAATCCTCAACAGGCAAGGTCCATTGCAGACCGGTTTGAATGCCGGGCTCTGGAGGACTACCGAGACCTTTTCGGCAAGGTGGACGCGGTGAGCATCGCCACGCCCACCCCGTCCCATTTCGCCATCGCCCGGGATTTTCTGGAAGCCGGGGTCCACGTGCTGGTGGAAAAGCCGGTCACCCGTTCCCTGGAAGAAGCCCAGGAACTGGTCCGCCTGGCCGACGAAAAAGGGCTCATCTTTCAGGTGGGGCACCTGGAACGGTTCAATCCGGCCTTTCGAGCCGTGGAACCTCACGTGAGAAACCCGCTCTTCCTGGAAGCTCACCGGCTGGCGCTCTTCAACGAGCGGGGCCTGGAAGTGGACGTGATTCTGGATCTCATGATCCACGACATCGACATCGCCCTGCACCTGGTGCAGTCTCCCATCGCCGGCATTTCCGCCTCGGGCGTTCCGGTGCTCACCTCCCTTCCCGACATCGCCAACGTGCGAATCGAATTCCAAAACGGGGCCGTGGCCAACCTCACGGCCAGCCGCATCTCTCTCAAGAATCTGCGCCGCCTGCGCCTGTTCCAGGAAAACCGCTATCTCGTCTGCGACTACGCCAACCGCCGGGCCTTTTCTTTTCGAACGGAAGAGCCTCCCGACGATTCCGGCTATCCCGAAATCTCTACCGAAGAGCTGGACGTGGTGGACTACGACGCCCTGGAACAGGAGATCGCCGCCTTCCTCCTGGCGGTCCGATCCCAGTCGCGGCCCGTCGTGGACGGTCGCCAGGCCATGATGGCCCTCAAGGTGGCCCTCGACATCTCCCAACAGATCAACGAACGGATCCGGAAGGCATGGGAATCGATGCCCCCCAGCGGCCGCTGAAGGTCTTCGTGAGCGCCGGAGAGGCGTCGGGCGACCTCCATGCCGCCTCCCTGGTGGAGGCCATGGGCCGGGAACATCCTCGCCTGGAGGTGAGCTGCCTGGGAGGTCCCCGCCTGGAAAAGGCGGGAGCCCGCGTCCTGGTGGACAACCGGGCTCTTTCCCTCATCGGCGTGCTCCAGGTCTTTCCCAAGGCCCGAACCCTCTACCATGCCTGGAAGACCCTCCGGGATCACCTGGCCTCGGAACGGCCGGACCTGGTGATCCTGGTGGACTTTCCCGATTTCAACTTCCTGCTGGGGCGCCTGGCCCGCCGGCTCGGCCTGAAGGTGTTTTACTACATCAGCCCGCAGGTCTGGGCGTGGCGCCGTGGACGAATCCGGTCGCTCAAGCGCTTTGTGGACGCCATGGCCGTCATTCTGCCCTTCGAGGAATCCTTCTATCGCCGCCACGGCATGCACGTGCACTACGTGGGCCATCCCCTGGCGGACACCCTCAGCCGGGTGCCGCACAAGACCGCGTGCCGAAAGGCCCTGGGATTGGAAAATGAGCCGGGACAAGGGTTTCGCGCTTCGCGAACGGTTTGTCTGCTTCCGGGCAGCCGCCGGGGAGAAGTGCGCACTTTTCTACCCCTGCTGGTGGAGGCCGCCCGGATTCTCCATCGCCGTCATGGAAACCTTCGATTCCTTTTGGCCGCCGCGGCCGAACTGGATCCTTCCGACTTTGCGTCCGTCCACCCCGTCCGGGATCTTCCCCTCCGGATCGTTCACGGGGACACCCACCGGGTGCTTCGCGCATCGGACCTGGCGCTGGCCGTCTCCGGCACCGTCACCCTGGAGGCGGCGCTCCTGGGAACCCCCCTGGTGATCGTTTACAAAGTTTCGCCCATTGAGTACCATGCCGGGCGTTTTCTCATCCGGGTGCCCTACATCGGGCTTCCCAACCTGGTGGCCGGGCGCCGGGTGTGCCCGGAACTCATCCAGGAAGACGCCTCCCCCGAGCGGATCGCCGGGGAGGCGGAACGACTGCTGACGGACCCCCGAGCCCTGAAAGAACAAACCACGGGGCTTCGGGATATCGAACGCCGCGTGGGCGGTCCCGGAGCCGCCCGCCGTGCTGCACGGATTGCCTTGAGCCTATGCGATTGCTAGATCCCGTCGGAAAACTGGCCCTCCGGCGCCTCTTGGAACTCATCCGGCCCCACCTGCGCCGCCTGGCCCTGGCCGGAGTCTGCATGCTGCTGGTGTCCGCCGCCAGCGCCGGTACCGCCTATCTCATCAAGCCCGCCATGGACGAGATCTTCATTAAGAAGGACCTGGCCATGCTCAAGCTCCTCCCGGCCGCCTTCCTTCTGGTGTCTCTCATCAAGGCCCTCTCCGACTGGGGCAGCACCTACTTTCTGCAGTCGGTGGGGCTTCGGGCCGTGACGGATCTGCGCCAGCGGCTCTTCAACCACATCCACGACATGCCCCTCGGGTTTTTCGACAAGGCCAGCACCGGCGTGCTCATGAGCCGCATCACCAACGACGTGAAGGAAATCCAGATGGCGGTGACCCGGGCGGTCACGGGCATGATCAAGGATTCCCTCACGGTGGTGGGGCTCATCTTCGTGGTCTTTTACCAGAACTGGAAGCTGGCCATCATCGCCGTGGCGGTGCTTCCCCTGGCCTTCTACCCCCTGGTGCGGTTCGGGAAGCGGCTGAGAAAGCTGGCCAGGAAACGCCAGGAGACGGTGGGGAATCTCAGCACGGTTCTTCATGAAAGTTTCACCGGAGTCCGAATCGTCAAGGCCTTCACCATGGAAGACCACGAGAAGCGCCGTTTCGCGGACCAGAACCAGGGCGTGCTCCGTTACCAATTGAAGGCCCTGCGCATTGATGCGCTTTCCAGCCCGCTCATGGAGTTCATCGGCGCCATCGGCATTTCGGCCATCATCGGCTACGGCGGCTACCAGGTGGTCAACGGCACGTCCACCCCCGGCACCTTCTTCTCCTTCCTGGGAGCCCTGCTCATGCTCTACAAGCCGGTCAAAAGCCTCAACAAACTGAACAGCACCCTCCAGACCGGCATCGCCTCCATGGTTCGGGTCTACGAAATCCTGGACCAAAAGAGCAACATCGTGGAAAAGCCCGGCGCCGTGGTTCTGGAGCGGGCGGAAGGCGCCGTGGAGTTCCGAAATGTATCTTTCGCCTACGACTCCGTTCCGGTGCTCAAGGACATCAACATCCGGGTCCGCCCCGGCGAGATCATCGCCCTTGTGGGAAGCAGCGGCGGCGGCAAGACCACCCTGGTGAACCTCATCCCCCGGTTCTACGATGTGACGAGCGGCGCGGTCCTGGTGGACGGGATGGACGTGCGGGACCTGACCCTTAGATCCCTCAGAAACCAGATCGCCATGGTGACCCAGCAGAGCTTTCTCTTTAACGACACCGTTCGGAACAACATCGCCTACGGGGCTCCCTGGAAAGACGAAGAGGCCATCATCGAAGCCGCCAAGGCCGCTTACGCCTATGATTTCATCCGGGAACTGCCCAACGGGTTCGATACGGTGGTGGGCGAACAAGGGGTCATGCTTTCGGGCGGACAGCGACAGAGGATCTGCATCGCCCGGGCGCTGTTGAAGGACGCCCCCATCCTGATCCTGGACGAGGCCACCTCCGCTCTGGATAGCGAGGCGGAACAGGAAGTGCAACGCGCCCTGGAAAACCTCATGCAGGGGCGCACCACGTTCGTGATCGCCCACAGGCTGTCCACCATCCAGATCGCCGACCGCATCCTGGTAATCAGCAACGGCCGGATCGTGGAAGAAGGGCCCCACCAGGCCCTGCTGGCCCTGCGGGGGGAATACCGCCGGCTGTACGACATCCAGTTCCAACGCGGATGATTGGGAGTGACGGGTGACGGGTGACGGGTGACGGGTGACGGGCAAGGACATTGAACCCATCCTTCCTGCGAAAGCCGAAATCCATGTCGCTCCTGCTCATTGTTTCGCCACCCGGCGAAAAACAAGTCTCGCCTCATGCCATACGACTCACGACTCACGACTCACGACTTACGACTTACGACTTACGACTTACGACTCACGACTCACGACTCACGACTCACGACTTACGACTTACGGACAACCCATGGAAACCCTTCTCCACCTTGCCTACAACGCGGTTCTCACGGCGGCCTGGCCCGCGCTGTGGCTTTACTACCGCCTTTCCGCGGCCGTTTCGGGAAAGTATGAGGAAACCTACCGGCGGCGCCTGGGTTTGGAGTTTCCCCGCCTGAAGGACTTTCCTCTCCGCCCGGTGTGGATCCATGCGCTTTCCGTGGGCGAGGCGCTCTCGGCCATACCGCTCATCCTGGAGCTCAAAGACCGGTTGCCGACCCAGCCCATCGTCTTTTCCACAGCCACGGAGAAGGGGCTTCAGATCGCCCGGAACCGCGTGGCGGCCCTGGTGGACGACATCTTCGTCCTCCCCCACGACCTGGGATGGACCATGCGGCGTCTTGTGAGGGGCCTTCGGCCCAGCCTCTTCGTCCTGGTGGAAACGGACATCTGGCCCAACTTATTGAGAGAACTACGGAAGGCCCAGACCCCGGCGGTGCTCGTAAACGCCCGCCTTTCTCCCCGTTCCCATGGGCGCCTTCGCCGCCTCGCCCCCTTCGTTGCAGCCCTTTTCCGCCATTTTTCCGCCATCTTCACCCAGTCCCGGCTGGACGCGGAAAGATACCGGTCCCTGGGCGTCCCACCCCGTCGGGTTCATGCCGCGGGCAACCTGAAATTCGATCTCGTGGTGATGCAGGCGGAAGGTTACGCCGGAGAGGATTTGGATCTCTTCCCCGGGGAAGGGAAAGACGGACGGAAGCGCCCCGTCTGGATCGCCGGAAGCACCCACCCGGGCGAAGAATCCCTATTGGTGGAAGCCCATGGCGCGGTAAGGGCCCGATACCCCCATGCGCTGCTGATCCTGGCACCCCGCCATATCGAGCGGGCGCCCCGGATCGCTTCCTTGTGCGCCCGGGCGGGGTTGGAGCCGGCTTTGCGCAGCCGCCGGGACCCGCCGGATTCCGCCCCGGTTCTCATTTTGGACACTCTGGGGGAACTGGCACGGTGCTACGCCCTGGCGGACGCGGCCTTCATCGGGGGAAGCCTCGTCCCCACAGGCGGCCACAATCCGCTGGAAGCCTCCGTGCACGGTGTTCCCTGCTGCTGGGGCCCTCATCTATTCAACTTCAGGGAAGTGGAAGCGTTCTTGCTTCAGGCGGGATGCGGGCGCGTGGTGCGAAAAGCCGCCGATGTGGCCGCGTTCGTCCTGGATGCCTTCGACCGCGGAAAGGACCCATCCGCCGCCCGCCCCCGCTGCAGGCAAGCCGTCCGGAACCATGCGGGCGCCGCCCGCCGGATCGCCCGCCTTCTCGCCCACGGGCTTACGCAGCGCCCATAAGCAGGCCATAGATCCACGCGCTCATGTGGGCCACCCATCCAGCCAGCATCTCCTTGCGTGCCGCAACCTCCCAGATCACCAACCCGGTGAGCGCCACGGCGCCCGCCCAGTCGATCGCCTTTTCCCGGGCATCCCAGCCGGGAAGCAGCGAAGCGAGAGCCCTTCCCACCGCCAGGGGCGGCAGCGGGATCAGGAAGTTCGCCACGGCGAACTGAATGTTGACGGCGATGCAGATCTTGAAGATGGCCGAAGGGAAGAGCAGATCGTGGATGGTGCTCACCACGCCGGCCAGGACCAGGTTCCCCAGAGCGCCGGCCAGGTGAGCCAGCAAGGGGTAGCTCCAATGTCCCTTCAGGTCTTCGTGCGAAAGCCGGGGCGGTCGCGTCCAGCCCCAGCCGGCCAGGATCAGGACCGGCACGGCGCGCACATCCAGATAGGCCAGCGGGTTGAACCGAAAGGGGATCTTTTCCCGAGATGCGGAGGGTTTCTGAATCAGCAGCCCGAAAAACGCCCGGGCTTCCCCGTGGATGGTAATGGCCAAGAGCAGGCCCACCACCACCCCCAGGATTTCGTCCAGGCTTCGCATCGCGTACGGCACGACGATCATGGGATCCTCCACGAGTGGCAACGAAAGCGACGTTCGGAACCTGAACGATTCTTTACCACACGCACGGCAAATCCCTCAAGAAATTGGACGTTTTCGCCGACGAGGAACGCAAGGACCGTCGAGGCCTCAGGTTGACTTGCCGGGGGCCCTGTGATAAGAAGCGAACACTTTTCGGGCGAAGGAGAACGATGGGTTTGACGGCGCTGACGGATCAGGTGACGGAAATCGAGCAGGAATTCGTTGTTCCCAACAAGCTGGGTTTTCATGCACGGGTGGCCGCCCAGATCGTCAAGACGGCATCCCGGTTCCGCTCGGATGTCCGGCTCATCAAAGATGAGACCAGCGTCAACGGCAAGAGCATCCTGGACGTATTGAGCCTCGAGTGCCCGCAGGGAACCACGGTGAAGGTGATCACTCGCGGCGATGATGCGGAGGATGCTCTCAAGGCCGTGGCCGAGCTGTTCCAGAGTAAGTTCGGAGAATCTTAGGGGCTGACAGCAGAGAATCTAACGGCACGCAATTCAGGTACCGAGACGGCGCTTCTGCCGGGGCGGGGATTCCCCGATCCCAGACGGCCCGCTCGGTTTTTTATTGCACGGGCACCCGTGCGGATCTTCGTGAGGCGCTTCCATGGATGAGATGCCGCGCACGCTGAGTGGTTTCGGGGTCTCGCCGGGCATTGCCATCGGCAAGGCCTTCCTGGTGGACCAAAGCCACATCCGCATTCCGTTCCATACCCTGACGAGCGACGAGCAGGTGGCCCGGGAATGCGCCCGGTTCGAGGACGCGGTGGCCCGGACCGAACAGGATCTGGAGGCCATCAAGCAGTCCATCCACCCGGACCTGAAAGAACATGTCCACATCCTGGAAGCCCACCAACTGATCCTGAGGGACCGGCTTCTCTACGACCAGACCCTGGACTTCATCCGCAAGGAACGCTTGAACGCCTTGTGGGCCCTGAAAAAGTCCCTCAACAAGATCACGGAACTCTTCCAGTCCATGGAAGACGAATACATCCGCAACCGGGTGACGGACGTGAGCAATGTGGGCGAGCAGGTGATGCGCCACCTGGCCGGCCGAAAGGCCAAGGCCTTCGACGAGATCCGCGAGCGGGTCATCATCGTGGCCCAGGACATCTCCCCGGCCGACGCCGCCCAGATCCAGCTGGAAAAGACCCTGGGCTTCATCACCGACATGGGCGGGCGCACCTCCCACACCTCCATCATCGCCCGGGCCCTGGGCATTCCCGCCATCGTGGGGGCCGAACGGGCGACCCGCGCCATCCGCACCGGCGATCTTCTGATCCTGGACGGAAGCAACGGCACCATCCTGATCAACCCCACCGAGGAACAGATCAGCTTCTATTACGAGCTCCAGGACGCACTGGAAACCTATCTCAAGGAGATCTCCCGCAAGGCCCATCTGCCCGCCTGCACCCAGGACGGCCACAAGATCAATGTGGAAGCCAACATCGAGCTGCTGGAAGAGGTGGTGGCCGCCAAGGACCACGGTGCCGAGGCCATCGGTCTTTACCGCACCGAGTTTTCCTTCATGAACCGGACGGTGCAACCCACCGAGGAAGAGCTCTACCACGAATACCGGGAGCTGGCGGAACTCATGGCGCCACTGCCCGTCACCATGCGCACCCTGGACCTGGGGGCCGAAAAGATGGGGCGGTGGCACCCCCGGATCGACCAGCAGAACCCGGCCCTGGGCCTTCGCGCCATCCGGTTGTGCCTCCGCCATGTGGATCTTTTCAAGACCCAGCTCCGGGCGATCCTGAGAGCCAGCGCCTCCACACGCAATATCCGACTCATGTTCCCGCTCATCTCCGGAGTGGGGGAACTGAAGAGAACCAAGGCCATTCTGGAAGAAGTGAAATCGGAATTGCGAAGCGAAGGCCGGGACTTCGACGACAAGATGCCGGTGGGGGTGATGATCGAGGTGCCGTCGGCGGTGGCGGTGGCCGACATGCTGGCCGAAGAGGCGGATTTTTTCAGCATCGGCACCAACGATCTCATCCAGTACACCTTGGCCATTGATCGCGTGAACGAGCATGTGGCCCATTTGTTCGACCCCTTGCACCCGGCGGTCCTGCGCCTTATAAGGCAGGTGGTCGCCACGGCGCACAAGGCGGGCATCCCGGTGACGGTGTGCGGGGAGATGGCCGGCGAGCCCCTCTACGTGCCCATCCTGCTGGGCCTGGAGCTGGACTGCCTGAGCATGAACCCTCAGGCCATTCCCCGGGTGAAGAATCTTCTCCGCCGGGCGCAGCTTTCCGAATGCCGCCGGTTCGTGGCGGAAGCCCTCAAGATGCGGACCGCGGCGGAGATCCGCGAGGCGCTCCAGGACATGGTGCTTCGGGTCTTTCCCGAGGAGTTCAAGTTCTTCGACCCCGAGGCACTGCAGCCCAAGTACCGCTCGGGCGAACAGTACGTGTGAGGCGTTGGCATGGCGCAAAAAAAGAACCGGGACCCGGACGGCATCAAGATCGTCTGTCAGAACAAGAAGGCGCGGCACGATTTCGAGATCGTGGAAACGGTCGAAGCGGGCATGGTGCTCCAGGGAACGGAAGTGAAATCCCTGCGGGAGGGCCGGGCCAACCTGAAGGACAGCTACGCCAAGATCAAGGGGGAGGAGATCTGGCTCTACGACGTGCACATCAGCCCCTACCCTCACGCTTCGTACAACAACCACGAACCGGAACGGACCCGGAAGCTCCTGTTGCACAAGCGGGAGATCCGGCGTCTCATGGGCAAGACCCACGAAAAAGGCCTCACCCTGGTGCCCCTCAAGATCTATTTCCGGAAGGGCAAGGCCAAGGTGGAGCTGGCCCTGGCCCGCGGCAAGAAGGCTTACGACAAGCGGGAAAGGATCAAGAAGAAGGAGGAGGCCCGGGAGATGGACCGTCTCCGGAAGAAGTACAACATCGGGTGACGGCACCCTTCCGGCCCGTTCGGAAAATCTTTCGGCAACGTCGGGATGGAAACCGGTTGACCCGGCTCCATCCGATGATTATTATCTGAATGCTTGAAACGATAACCAGTCACCTACGAGGGGGCGAAAAGGGTTCGACGGAGGTAGTGAAGCTTAAGGCGCATGCCGGGGGTCCTGACCGCCCGTTATCCGGTTGGGGTTAAAGACAAACGCAGACGACTATGCGTATGCCGCAGCCGCTTAAAGCGGCTGCCGTTCCGTCGGCCTGAGCCCGTAGGGCCGAACGGGGCGTCGACTCCACGGGATAGCTTCCGCGGCTTCGCCCGCAGCCAAGGAAGCGAAAATTCAGCGGGCTAGCTACCGAGGGATCCGGTCACGGGGAGCCCGAGGGCGCGAAAGCCAGATCCGTGACTAAGCATGTAGGGCCTTAAGTGGAATGCCTTCGGACGCGGGTTCGATTCCCGCCGCCTCCACCAGCCTTCGCTTCGAGCGAAGCGAGTAAGCGAAGGCTGTCGCGCCGGAGCCGCAGGCGAAGGCGGACCATAACTCCAACAACATGCCTTGTGCTCGAAGCTACGGCTCGGCTCGCCAGCACCCAAGATCGCCCCATCCAGTCCGTGCCTTTCGACTCTTCATCCTTCCGCGAGCAGCTCCCAGCGACTTCGCTTCGAGCGAAGCGACCAAACCAAGGCTGGACGTGAATTTTTCCGCGTCTACATCCTCCGCTCGGAAAGTCACCCGGACCGCCATTACGTGGGATTCACCGAAAACCTGGAAAAGCGCCTGCAGGCCCATAACAACGACCGGTGCCGCCACACGGCCAAGTTTCGCCCGTGGTTCATCAAGACAGTCGTGGCCTTTGCTGACCGGGAGAGAGCCCTGAGTTTCGAACGGTACCTGAAATCCCCCTCCGGACGGGCCTTCGCCAAGAAACGCCTGTAACTCCAACCTCCCCGTTTTTCCCCTTTTCCGGATATTTCACCGCCCCTTCAACGGCGGGCTTAAACCGATACTTATAAGCGATACGGTGCTCATGTTGCTTGTAGAAAGAGTGCCCGCCGCGCTACGATTCGCCGACAAGATGGACCGCCGCCGAAACGCCGCAAGAAACTCTTGGGGGAATGATTCATGGAATCCATCAAATCCGCGTTTCGCCATTTGACGTTGGAAGACCTGCGAGAGTGGGCGGGCTCCAAGATATTCGATCGAGGCAAAGGGTACATCAAGAGAGTCTCCCAGCCTTCCCGCACCGACAACGGCCACCTAGTCGCCTGGGTGAAGGGCACGGATCAATATGCGACGTGGGTTCGCTACGAGGAAGGTGGAAATTTCGAACATGGCTGCACGTGCCCTTATAACGATTGGGGCCCCTGCAAGCATACCGTTGCCGTGGTGCTGGCGGCTGCCGACCGCCTGAAGGAAGGATCGGACCTCCGCCGCCTGATGGAGGTGCTGGCCGATCTGGAAGGCCGAAGCAAAACACCGCTGCTCAAGTAACCGGCATACATGTTGGAAGCGCCCCATTTGGGTTCGATTTCGAGGATCTGGGGATATGACGCCCGAGACGCCCGGTCGTCACCGCCGTTCCATTCGTTTGAAGGGATATGATTATTCCCAGGCAGGGGCCTATTTTGTGACCCTCTGCACCCACGGCCGGGCGTGCGTGTTTGGCGAAATCGTCCATGGGCAGATGCGGTTGAACGATGCGGGACGCATTGTGGCGGATGAATGGATGAAAACCGCCGATATCCGCCGTGAAATCGAATTGGATCAATGGGTGGTGATGCCGAACCATTTTCACGGGATTGTTTGGATATGCCGGATCGATGGTGTGGACGACGCCGGTTGTAGGGGCGACCGGCCGGTCGCCCCTACATGGCCGGTCGCCCCGACGTGGCGGGTCGCCCCTACGGGAACGGCAACGGGACCCCGGCCACGATCATTGGGGGCGTTGATGGCCGGATTCAAATCCGCCGTCACAAAACGCATCAATGAATTGCGCAGGACCCCCGGCGCCAAATTGTGGCAACGCAACTATTGGGAACACATCATCCGCAACGACGATGAATTGAACCGCATCCGCCAATACATCATCGACAACCCGATGAAATGGGAATCGGACCCAAATTACACCGGCACTCGACCGTCCGTGCGGGAACCGGTCGCGCCATACGGGGAGGAATCCTGGATGGTGTGATGGATGTAGGGGCGACCGGCCGGTCGCCCCTACATGGCCGGGCGTCCCATGGCCGGGCGTCCCATGGCCGGGCGTCCCATGGCCGGGCGTCCCGACACGGCGTTCCTCGGGGGGTCCAAAAACGTTACAATGAAAAAAATCCGGTTTCAGATATTCAGGTAGGATGGACCACAAGGGGCCCCGCCCATGACGGAACAGCAGATCCGCGAGCGCATCCGGGAATTCACGCGACTGCCGGCCCCGGCCGTATTGAGGATCCACACGGACACCACCCAGTTCATGGACATCCGCGCCGGGGACTGCATCCTGGTGGAAGACCGGATCTTTTATGTTCGAGGCGAGGAGTTCGAAGGCCGTTTCGGACTGGACGGGGAGCCCAAGTTCTGGGTCAAACGGGTGGTGGACCTGGCCGACGGCTCGCGAAAGATCGTGAAGCTGGCCTTCTTCGAATCCTTCCACATGCGGCTCGGTGAAGAGCGCATCCGCTGTTTTCGGAGCCCTCACAAGGAATCCCGCATTCTGGAAAAGACCGCCGGGGATGTGCGGTTCATGCAGGGCCGAACTTTCTACGACACCGCCGGAAACCCGGTTCGCGTCCTCGAGCGCATCTCCGGAAAGCCCTTCTACGACATCGTCCTCCACCTGGACATGGACCACGAGACCTACTACTACGAGGTCTTCCCCGCCATCTTCTCCAACCTTATGAAGGCCTTCTACGCCGTCCGCGACCTGCATCGGGAAGGGGAGATCCACGGGGACATCCGAAACGACCACCTGCTGGTGGAATCGGGAACCGGACGCTACCGCTGGATCGACTTCGATTACACCTTCGACTGGCCCGGCCAGCCCTACGGCGTGGATCTCTTCGGCCTGGGAAACATCCTGCTCTTCGCCGCGGGCATGGGCTTTCACACCCTGCACGATCTCCAACGTCCCGATTCCCCCCACCGCCATGTGGTACCGGACCTTCGCGACGAGGACTTTTCCCTCTTCTTTCCCCACCGCCTCATGAATCTCAAGAAGATCTTTCCCCACATCCGGGAGAGCCTCAACAAGGTCCTCATGCATTTCGCCACGGGCGCGGAAGTCTTCTACGAGTCGGCCCAGGAGATGGTGGAGGATCTGGAAATCTGTTTTCGATCTTTCTTGTGGGAGGTGCCCCATGGAGCATAAAGTGCTGGTGGGCATCGATTGCTCACCCAACGCGGAGCGCGCCGTGGACTACGTGGGGACTCTCCTGCGCGTCCACGATCAGGTCCGAATCACCCTCCACCATGTGCTCACGGCCCCCTCGGCGGACATCCTACCGGACGGCCACAAGCGGCGCCGGGCCCTGGAGGAGCGGCGGGAGCGGGCTTTGCGGCAACTGGAAGCCATGGCCCAGCGGCTGGTGGAACGCGGCATTCCCCGGGACCGCATCCGACTCCAGGTGCAGGAGTGCGAAAAGGGGGAAGGCATCGCCCGGCTGCTCCTGGAAGAACAGCGGCGGGGCGGCTACCAGACCGTGGTGGTGGGACGCCGCGGCATGAGCAAGCGGGAGGAATTCCTGTTCGGGAGCGTTTCCAGCAAGATCGTACGGGAAGCCCGGAACTGCACGGTCTGGGTGGTGCAATGACGCAAACCGCAGGTGCGAGGTCCAGTCCATGTTCCCCATGAGCTTTGAAAGACAGATCCTGGAGGGGCTGCCCTATCCCGATGACGAGGCGGTCCAGCGCGTGACGAAGCTGCTGTTCTCCTTGGTGGAGTCGAAGATCATCCCCGATTTCCGGACGCGCCGCGGGACCGACAGCCGCCAGGCCGCCCGGCTGACCTCCAAGATCCAGATCCAGCGCCTGGAAGACGAAGAACGCACCATCGCTCCCCTGAGCCTGCTCCTGAAGCGCCAGGACATGCGGGTCATCGCCCTCCACGAGCGGCTGTTCGACTACCTGGTCTTCGTGCTTCCCACGGATTCCCGCGGACTGATGTCCGAAGGAGGCACGGAGGAAAGGAAGGTTCTGGCCTTCGCCCAGTTCGTGTTGCGCCACCAGGTGGAACACTGCCTCTACCCGGAAGCCTCCGAGGCGGACGTGATCCGCTCGGATGTGGCCTTCGCTCTGGAGATGGCCCAGGAAGACCCCACGTTCTACCGGCTGCTCACGGCGATCCTGAGCGATGAGATGGTGGGATTGCGCGGCGGGGACTATTTGGTGCTCTTCGACGCCGCCCGAAAGAACGCCGCCCTGGAACCCCACATCTACCGCATGACCCAGCGGGCCGCCGGGTGGGTGGCGGATCTGCCCGAAAACCTCTTCCAGGAGACGCTGGTCACCCTGGGACTGGACTGCCGGGCCCGCGCCTTGGGTGAATGCTGGAACCGAAGCCGCCTTACGAGCCTTTCACTCCTGGAACGATCCGGATTCGTCCGCAAGATGGCCTCGGGTTTCCAGGCCGTCCTGAAGGACAACCAGGAAAAGGCCTTCGACACCTTCTCCGCCTTCAAGGACCGGTGGGGCCTCATGGGCCTCTTCCACGAACTGGGCATCCCCCAGGACAAGATGGAAGGAAAGGACCCCGCCGGGCTCTTCCACATCTTTTCCGACCGCATCAAGGAATTTCTGAAGTCCACGGAACCGGGGGTGAAGGCTCCCGTTCCCGCGGCGCCCCTTCCGCTGGCGCCGGAAGCCGCCGGCACCAAGAGCCTGCGGGACCGGATCGAGGACGCCAAGAAGGACCCCGCCTTTCCGCCGCAGGTGATCGAACTCATCGAAAAGAACAAGACCCACGCCGTGGGACACAGTGGAGCCAAGTACAGCGAACTGATCGAAACGCTGTTGGCCATCCCCTGGAAGAAGATCCGCCCCATCACGGTGAGCCCGCAGGAGTTCGAAGAGGGGCTGCACCGCACCCACTACGGGCTGGAGCGGCCCAAGGACCGGGTGTGCGACTTCTTCGCCAACCTGATCCGGCGCTACCGCCGGTTCGATCCCGACGATGCGGGATCGTGGCAGAGAACCGGGTCCGCCTTCCTCTTCGTGGGACCTCCGGGAGTGGGGAAGACCTCGCTGGCCATCTCCATGGCGCAGAATCTGGGCATTCCCTACCACAAGATCAGCCTGGGGGGCATGCGCGACGAATCGGATCTTCGCGGCCACGGCTTCACCTACGAAGGGTCCAAGCCCGGGGCCATCGTGCAGGGACTCATCAAGATGGGGTGCATGAACGGCATGTTCATCCTGGACGAGGCGGACAAGACGGAAAAGTTCGCCATCGCCACCCTGCTGGAGATCCTGGACCCCGAGCAAAACCACCTCTTCCACGACAAGTACACGCAGACCACGGTGGACATCGACCTTTCCAACTGCCATTTCGTGCTCACCGCCAACACGCTGGAAACGGTCCCGCCCCCCGTGGTGAACCGCTGCGAAGTGGTCTTCCTGGACCGCTACAGCGTGGAGGAAAAGGTGGCCATCGCCCGCCGGCACCTGATCGGCCGGGTGCGCAGGCGCTACGACATCCGGGAGGACGAAATCGCCTTCGACCCCGACGAGGAAAGGGAGCTGATCGCCCACCTGGTCCGGGAATACACCCATGAGCCGGGAGTCCGGGAACTGGAACGGCTCCTCCGGACCCTCTTTTTCCGGATTCAGCGAAAGGAGCTGGACGCGGAGGCGCCCAAGCCCATTCTCATCACGCGCCGCAAGATCAAGGAATATCTCGACACCCCCAGTCGTCCCTGGAAGATCAACGAGGAGGACCGGGTGGGCGAGATGCTGGCCCTGGGGGTCAACGTGGAACGGGGCCTGGGATCCATCATTCCCATTCAGGCCACCCGGATTCACATCGGCGCCAAGGTCCCTTTGGAAAGCCCCACGGGATATCTCAGCCTGGTCCATGCCACGGGAAACATCGAAAAGGTCATGGACGAAAGCCGCAAGGTGGCCACCACGGGCATCCTTTACTGCGCCGAAGATCTGGGGATCGACGCGGAGGCCATGGGAGATCCCATCCATTTGCACTTCATGGGGGGATCCACCCCGAAGGACGGGCCTTCGGCCGGCGGGGCCATTGCCCTGGCCCTGGCGTCCACCCTTTCCGGCCGGGCCGTGCGGCGGGACGTGGCCATGACCGGAGAGATCGACACCCAGGGGCGCATCACGGCCGTGGGCGGCATCGCCATCAAGCTGGAAGCGGCGGTGGACGCGGGCTGCACCACCTTCATCCTGCCCACCAAGAACCTGACGGGCGACGACAGCATCGACCGGCTGCCTTCGGCCCTGAAAAAAGAGCTCCAGATCCTCACCTACGACCAGTGGGCGGGAGTCCATGAGCCTTTCCAATACGGCCGCCATGTGCTCCAGGTGGTGGCGGTGGACCACGTGGTCCAGGCGGCCCACATCGCCTTCCTGGACCCCGGGGAGCTGGAACGCACTTGCGGCACCCTCCTTCCTCTGGCCGACGCCGTCCGAGAGGTCCTCGCCGACCCCGGCGCCGTCCATTCCCGCCGCCTCACGGCCCTCTTCGTCAAGAACCCCGACGAGATCCCTGTGGAGATGATCCGGAGGTTGCAGGAAAACGGGCGAAGGTGCCTCGTTCTGTGCTGGGAAGAAGATCGGGAAGAACTGGAAACGCACCTGAGGCGAGTGGGCGTCCCCGCGGATCTGGAACCCTTGGACCGGCGGGAGGGCCTCTCCCAGGCCCTGGCCAGGTCTTCCGCGGCGGCCGCAACCCGAGGCGTGGACATCGTGGCGCCCTACTTCTTTCTGGTCCGGGACGGCATCCTGAGCCAAGATTCCACGAACGCCCCGCCCATCTCCGACGTGCGCTTTTTCGCCAACAACTATGCCGTGCAGAAGGTGAAGATCAAGGGATCGAAAGCGGCCCTGAACACCGCCTGGATCCTGGCCTCCGTCCTGCCGGAGGATCTCCTGCGGACGGTCCCCTGCCTGGGCCTTCTGGAACGGGTATGGTGCGCGGACCTGGCCTTCATCGCGGAAAAGTACCGGCTGGACGTCAAGAGGGCCCAACAGATCCTCAACCGCACCCTGGCCCGGTGGTTCAAGGAATGCTTTCCGGAAACCGATTGGGAGGTTATGTTCTGCTCGATTGACACGCACTGAACAGGCCACCTACAATGCGGATTTCGATCGGGAAAGACAACGAAGAGGAAGCGGAGAAAGAGCACCCATGACGAAGCAGTCGCGTTACAAGGAAGCAGGAGTGGACCTGGACAAGGCCAACGAGCTGGTCAAGAGGATCCAGCCCCTGGTCCGCCAGACCTTTCATGCCAACGTGATCACCGATATCGGAGGCTTTGGAGGCCTCTACTCGGTGGACTGTTCGGACATGAAGAGCCCCGTGCTGGTTTCTTCCACCGACGGCGTCGGAACCAAACTCAAGGTGGCCTTCTGGGCGGACAAGCACGACACGGTGGGAATCGACCTGGTGGCCATGTGCGTCAACGACATCATCGTGCAGGGCGCCCGCCCCCTCTTCTTTCTCGACTATCTGGCCGTCGGGTCCATGGACCTGGACCGGGTGGAAGCCATCATTCGGGGCATCGCCGAAGGATGCAAACAGGCCAACTGCTCTCTCATCGGCGGGGAAACGGCGGAGATGCCCGGCTTCTACGGTCCCGACGAATACGATCTGGCAGGGTTCGCCGTGGGCCTCGTGGACAATCCCCAGATCATCGACGGGTCCACCATCCACAAGGGGGACCAGATCATCGGACTGGCTTCCAGCGGACTGCATTCCAACGGCTACAGCCTGGTGCGCCGTGTTCTTTTCGATGAACTGAAGATGACTCCGGACACCTACCTGCCCGAATGCGGCCGGAGCGCCGCCGAAGAGCTCCTGGAGCCCACGCGCATCTATGTGGACCCCGTCCTGAAACTCCTCAAACAGTTCGAGATTTCCGGCATGGCCCACATCACGGGCGGCGGTTTCGAGGACAACCTGGCCCGGATCCTTCCCCAGCCCTGCCAGGCGGTGGTGGAAAAGAAGAGCTGGGAACGGCCGTCCATCTTCTCGTTCCTCCAGGAAGCGGGCAAGATCAGCGAAGAAGAGATGCTGCACGTCTTCAACTGCGGGATCGGCTACGTGCTGGTGGTGCGGGAAAAGGACCTGGACGAGATCCTGGGGCGCCTGGCGGGCATGGGCCAGAAGGCGTACCGGATCGGCGAGGTGGTGACCCGGGAAGGAGACGCCCCCCCCGTTCGCCTGGTGTGACCGGGCGGGAGGGGCGGAACTAAGAGCTTCTCTGAGAACTCCCCCAACCGTCACTCCCGCGCAAGCGGGAATCCATGACTTGTCGGAAGTCCTGGATCCCCGCTCCCCGTTCAAGCCGAGGACAAGCTTCGCGGGGATGACGAATGGGCGTTGAACGGCGCAAATCAATCGTTCTCGGACAGTCTACTAAGCGGCTGTCCGCGAACGCTGGAGATGACCGCTTTTTTCCGTAGCGCAGCCCTTCAGGGCTGCGAAGAAATCCCCGGACGTCGGAGGGATCATCGGGTGTTGCATATCACTTCATTGGGTTTTGATGGTCCCTTCCCGCGGGGCTGAAGCCCCGCGCCTACGAAAGAAGCCGGGTCCCTTGTCGGTCGACGAAGAAACCTCCGGACGGTGGATCCTGCCGGCTGCCCGCGGAAACCCATTCCAGGGCAGGCCCAAGATAAATCGGACACGGCGGAGCACTCAAAGTGGCAAAACGGCCCCTCAGCACGCCCGAGCCTTCTTCCAACGGGCAAAACGGGAACTGGAACGCGGAACAGGCCCACCATTCCATCCGGGAATCCATGCGGGTGCTGGGCCGCTACCTGCACGGCAAGGAAAAACCGCTCCGGTTGGCGCTCATCTGCTTCTTTTCCCGCGGACACCTCCTCATCGAGGATCTCCCCGGCCTCGGAAAGACCACCCTGGCCATCGGCCTGGCCAAGGTGCTGGGCCTCACCTTCGGGCGCATCCAATGCACCAGCGACCTTCTTCCCACGGACATCACCGGCCTTTCCATCTACAACAAGACCAGCGGCCTCTTTGAATTTCATCCCGGCCCCATCTTCCACAACATCATCCTGGTGGACGAAATCAACCGGGCCACCCCCAAGACGCAAAGCGCCCTGCTGGAGGCCATGGGGGAGAAGCAGGTGACCGCGGAGGGCCGCACCATGGACCTACCTCAGCCCTTCTTCGTGATCGCCACCCAGAACCCGGCCGAACAGTTCGGCACTTTCCCCCTGCCCGAATCCCAGATGGACCGGTTCATGATGAAGATCCACATCGGTTACCCCCACCGGGAGGCGGAGCTGGAGATTTTGCGCGGAGGCAGCAAGCGTCGCGAGCTCTATTCCGTGGAGCCGGTGATGAACCAGGAGAGCGTCCTGAGGATCCAGGATTTCATCCGCAAGGGGGTGATCGCCTCCGAAGCCATCCTGGACTACATGATGCAGATCATTGAAGCCACCCGCCAATCGGAATTCCTGGCGGCGGGGCTTTCCACCCGGGGCGCTCTGGCCCTGCTGCACACCTCCCGGGCCCACGCCTTCATGGAAGGCCGGGATTACGTGCTCCCTGAAGATGTCAAGGCCATGGCCCTGCACGTCATCCCCCATCGGGTCTTTTTCAGGGAGGAATACGACCACGTGGACAAGAAGGAGATCGTCCGATCATTGCTGGAAAAAATCCCCGTCCCCGCGTAATCCGAATCACTCGGGCGGGCTGGTACTATGTGGCCATCACCATCCTGATCGGCTTTTCCGCCGTCAATACGGCCAACAACATCATCTACGTGGTGGCCTCCCTGCTGCTGGGCTTCATGCTCATCTCCGGAATCTTCGGCCGCGCCAACCTCCACGCCGTCCGCATCGCCTTGGAGCCGCCCCCGGAGTTCTACGCCGACACTCCCGCCCCGATCCGTATTCGGGTGGAAAACCCCCGGACCTTTCTGCCCGCCTTCTTGATCCGCGTGAACGTTTTCGGCAGGTCCCCGCTGATACCCTACGTCCCCCCCCGCGCTACGGCCGAAACCTTCGTCTCGGCGGTCTTTCCCCGCAGGGGAAGGCACGAACTGCGGGAAGTGGAGATTTCTTCCAACTTCCCCTTCAACTTTTTCGTTCGCTTTCGGCGGATCCCCCTTCACTTGGATTGGGTGGTCTTTCCCCGCCTGGTCCCCGGCCCTTTTCCCGGCGCACCCTCCGGATCCAGATTCCGGGGCCGTCAGGATATCGTGGATGCGGGGGGACCCGGGGACGACCATGACATTTACGGCATCCGGGAATACCAACCCGGGGACCCGCTCAAGAAAGTCCACTGGAAGTCCACGGCCAAAACGGGGAGACTCCTGGTCAAGGACTTCGCCTCCACCCTGAGGGAACCCGTGGTGCTGAATCCTGCCCGCATGGGGCCGACCCAGTTGGAAACGCGCCTTTCCTGCACGGCCTACTGGGTCCACACCCTGGCGAGGCGCCGCGTGCCGGTGGGCCTGGTCCTGCCGGACAAGCACCTTGAGCCGGGAACCGGAACGCATCATAAGAGAGTGCTCCTGAAAGCGCTGGCCCTTTATGGTGAAGACTAAAACCGCCCTCTTTATCGTCACGTATTTGTCCGCGTTCATCGGCTACATCACCGTGACGGCCCACGTGCATCCGGCGAGCCACGCCGCCTTTTGGGGCCTGGCGATTGTTTCGGCCATCCGCCACGGCCTCCGTCCTTTCCAGCTATCCCGGCGGCTTCTGAACCTGCTGGCGGTTTCCGTCATGGTTCTTTCTCTTTCGCGCCTGAGCGCAGACTTCCTGGTGGAACCGCTCCTGGACGGCATCCTTGTTCTTGCGGGCATCAAGCTCCTGGAAGCCGAAAAGGCTCGGGACTACATGCAGATCTACCTGCTGTGCCTCTTCTTGCTGCTGGGCTCCGGCCTCATGACCCTCAGCGCCTCCTTTCTCTTCTACCTGGTGCCGCTGGCCCTGCTGCTCACCGTGTCCCTGATGCTACTGGCCTTCGAAGATGCGGAGCCCGGCGCCGCCCTGCCCCGGGGAGCCCTCCGCCAGATCGCCTGGAATGCAGGCGCCATGGGCCTGCTGAGCGTTCCGGTGGCCGCCCTTCTCTTCCTCATCCTGCCCCGAACCAACTTCCCCCTGCTCAACTTCCTCAACCAGGCCGCCTTCGGCCGCACCGGCTTCACCGAAACCGTGCGTCTGGGAGAAGTGGCCTCCATCCAGGAAGATTCCGCCGTGGTTTTCCGGGCCCGGATGGAACCCGTCAACGAACGGATTCTCTACTGGCGGGGCATCGTGCTGGACGAGTTCGACGGGACCACCTGGAGACCTTCCCGGTTGGAGGAGATCGCGCCGGGCGAGGCGGCGGAAGAGGGCGACCTGCGCCAGGTGATCTACATGGAACCCTACGGGCTCAACCGGCTCTTCGGCCTGGACCGCCCTGTGGAGATCGAAGGCATTCCAACGCGGCGGGGCGCCGACGGCACCTTTCGCGTGTGGTCCCCCATTTTCAAAAAAACCCGCTACGTGGTGTGGTCCCGGGTGACGACGCCCCATCGGGAACCTCCCCCCGACCCCCGGAAGCTCCTGGCGCTCCCCCATGACCTTCCGCCCCGAATCCGGCGCCTGGCCTCCCAATTGACAGAGGGCAAGACGCCCAAGGACGCCGTTCGGGAGGTTCTCCATTACCTGCAATCGGAAAGGTACCGATACGCCCTGGCCGATCTGCCCCGGGATCTGGAATCCTTTCTTTTCGAAAACAGGAAGGGAAATTGCGAGTACTTCGCCTCCGCCCTGGCGGTGCTGCTGAGACTGGGGGGCGTCCCCAGCCGGCTGGTGGGCGGCTACCGGGGAGGCTATTACAACGAGGCGGGCGGCTACTACCTGGTTCTCCAGAAACACGCCCACGTATGGACCGAAGCCTACCTGCCCGGTTCGGGCTGGGTCCGGCTGGATCCCACTCCGCCCCTGGCCGTCACGCCCGCCCTGGCCTACGGCGAAAGGCTCCTGACCCGACTCCGACTCCTGATGGACATCCTCAACTACCACTGGTTTCGGCTGGTGGTGGACTACGACGTGGAACGACAGCTCAGCCTGGTGCGCAGGGCGCGTGCCCTGGCCCGGAATCTGGTCCAGGATCCCAGCCCACCCCGCTGGTGGAAGCCGGCGGCGGCAACCGCCGGAGCCCTCGGCATTCTAATGGCCGCCGTGGGGATGATCGCACCGATCTGGAAGCGGAGGGAAAAGCCCGAGCGGCGGCTGAGACGGATCTTCGCCGGGAAGATGCGGCGCCACGGCTACGAACTCCTGCCGTGGGAAGGGTTAAAAGAGTTCGCCCTTCGGATTGAGAGCGAAGAGATGAGGCGCAGGGCCCTGCAATTCATCGGGCCTTTCAACGAAGCGGTCTACAGGAAAGGGGTCCTGGACGTGACGACCATTCGTTATTTGAAGAAGGAGCTTCGCGGGCTCTAATGCGGGCACGGCGGCTTCCCGAAGTCCGTTTCTACTTGCCCAACAGCTTGGCTGTCTCCCGATGTTCCCTGGCCAGGCGCGGCACCCCGGCTTCTTCGTAGATCTGGGCAAGCAGCAGGTGGATTTTGATGGCCAGAGGAGTCCCCAGGTCCCTGGATCGGCGGAGCAGCTTCATCAGACCGTCGCGGACCCGGCTTCCTTGCCCGCACATCACCAGGATCGTGGCGGCGGATACAGCGGCGGGAGGGTCCTTGTCCAGCATCCTCAGAAAGAGCCCTTGCGCGATGCGCGCAATATCTTCACGAAAAGGCTCGAAACGAGAGAAACTGATGAGGGCCTCCAGCAGTTCCCGGGGCCTGTCCCGGCACATGCCCACCACCGATTCGAAACAGGCCAGACCTATATCCACTTCGCCCATTTCCAGGGCCAGGGGGCCCAGCTCCATTTTGATATCCAGACGGTCGGGCCGCACCCGGTTGAGATTCTTCAGGACAAGAAACAGATCTCTCAGGCGCCTTTCGGCCCGATAGATCTCCCGAAGCCGCTCCATGGATTTCACGTGGAGCGGATTGAGCTCGATCGCTTTGAGATAGGCTTCCTCCGCCTCACCCAGTGAGTCCGATCTTTCCAACGCACGCCCCAGCCAGTAGTAGCCGATGGGATTGGCCGGGTTCTCCTGCACCGCTTCGCGAAACCACATGAGGGATTCGGAGGGGGAGTCTTCCAGGGTGGTCCTGCCGGAGATCAACAACTGGTGATAAAGGCTCGGCTTGAGGCGCAGTTCCATGAGCTCTTCGATCCGTCGATCCAGCTCGGCGGGACTGAAGGGCAACAGGAGGTATCCGTCCGCATCGCTTTCGATGGCCTGCGCCACGAGCTGCTCCGTCGCCTTGCCGGAGATCAGGATCACCGGCAGGTTTTCCGTCTTGGGATTGGAGCGTATCCTCTCCAGCAGGTCAAAGCCGTCCTGACGTGCCATCCTGAGGCCGGTGATCACAAGGTCGACGGGCTCTCCGGACTCCAGCCATTGAAGAGCCTCGGCGCCGTTTTCCGCGGCATGGATGTACCGGTAGCCGAGGCCGCGCAGGGCCGCCTTGCAGAGGCGTCGGATCTGCGCACTGCCGATAACGAGAAGAATGTTTATGTTCTTGGGCTTGACATCCTCGTTCACAACCGCATCCACCCCCGATTAGCCAGCGGGACGTGAAAATAATCCTCCCCCACCACGTGCCGTCAAAACTTCGTGAGTATCGCACAGGCAACCAATCTTGCGCAACTTGTCAGCCTGCTCCGGAATGCAACACCCGTCCCGGAACAAGGAAGAAAGGAGCGTGGAGTGGACGGCCTCGAAGGCAGCCAGGAAACGGCCATGATCGCGTGCGGACCGCACTTGTCCCAAAAATGCTTTGTGACCTTCCCGTCACATGCGATAGAAAGGACTCGGCCCCGGCAGTGGGAGAAAGGGATCAGGATGAGGATCCATTGTAGAACCGACGGAATTCATGCCGGCCCAGCGTGAGCATCTTATGGAAGCCTCCCTTCACTTTCTGAGATCCATCCTGGACAGCCTTCCCGACGGAGTGATCGGCCACGACACCCGGAGGCGCCTCATCTACTTCAACCGGGCGGCGGAGCGGATCACCGGCTACTCCCGGGAGGAGGTGGAGGGAAAAGACTGCCACGAAGCCTTCGGCAGCCCCTTTTGCGGCCCCCAGTGTTCCTTTTGCCATGCGCCACCCGAAGAATGGTCTCCCAAGAATTACCCGGTGCGGATCGTGGACAAATGCGGCCGGCCCAAGATCATCGAGATGTCGGTGACCGGCATGACGGACGCCACGGGCGAGCTGGTGGGCGTTCTGGCCATCTTTCGCGAAAAAAAAGAGCCAGCAACTCCCGGGCTCCGTCTTTCGGCGGAGCCCACCTGGAACATGATCGGCCGGGATCCCAAGATGCTGGAGGTGTACCAGCAGATCCGGCTGGTGGCCACCGCCGATCATCCGGTCCACATCCAGGGAGAGACGGGAACCGGAAAGGAACTGGTGGCCCGAGCGGTCCACAGGGAGAGCGCCCGGCGAAACGGCCCCTTCGTTCCCGTCAATTGCGGGGCCCTGCCCGAAGGAGTTCTGGAAAGCGAACTTTTCGGGCACGTCAAAGGGGCCTTCACAGGGGCCGTTCGGGACAAGAAGGGCCGCTTCGAACTGGCCGACGGAGGGACCCTTTTTCTGGACGAGGTGGGGGAACTGCCGCCCGCCACCCAAGTGAAGCTCCTGAGGGTCCTGCAGGAAAAGACCTTCGAAAGGGTGGGCGGGGAACGGTCCATCCGATGCGACGTTCGCATCATCAGCGCCACCAACCGGGACCTGGCCAGGGAGGTCTCCCTGGGCCGTTTCCGGGATGACCTTTATTACCGGCTCAGGGTTCTTCCCATCTCCCTTCCCCCTCTCCGGGAAAGGCGCGCCGACATCCCCCTTCTGGCCGAACACTTCCTGGACGGGGCCCGACGGTCGGACAAGCCGCGGCCCCGACTGACCCAGAGAGCCCTGGAAACCCTGCTCGCCTATTCCTGGCCCGGAAACGTGCGGGAACTTCAAAATGCCCTGCACTACGCCCTTCTGCAGGCATCCGACGGAATCATCCGCCGCGATGATCTTCCGGCCGAAATCGTGGATGAAACAGCCCACGGTCGTCGGGGCCCCAAACCCAAGCTGACACGCCGGGCCGTTCAGGCCGCCCTCCGGGAAACCGGCGGCAACAAGGCCCGAGCCGCCCGCCTGCTCGGGGTGGGCCGCGCCACCCTCTACCGGTTTCTCAAGCAAGACCAGAGTGTCTCGTGAAACAGAAGTGTCTCGAAATATGCTGAGACACATCTTCCTGCGCACCGTCTAAGCCGCTCTCACCGATGGTGCAAAGCCCTCAGCGCGGAAAACGCCTTGCGCGGACGTTGAGAGGACCCACGATCCGCGTCCTTGCGCCCTTGTCTCATAAGACACTTTTTCGCCTACCCCCGCGGAAGGATCCGCACCATCGCCTTGTGGTAACTATCCGTTTTCAAGACTGATTCAATTTTTCTCCTTCGATCCCTCCGCCTCGGCACGAATATTGGTTACCAGTAATTGGATGGAAGCGGAAAACGGCGGGAACCATCTTTTCCCGCCACGGATGAAGCGTTATGAAAGGAGCATGAGATGGCTCGACCCGAAGAATGCTACCAGTGCCAGGGTCCAACCTGCGGATGTATCTACGATCCCGACCGGGGCGACCGGCGAGGCAAGATCCCCAAAGGAACCGCGTTTTCCGAACTCCCGGAGGATTGGTGCTGCCCGGTTTGCGGGGCCGGCAAGAGGATGTTTCGCCCCCTGGGGGGAGGGGGTTCCGCCGAGGAAGATGCCTGACGGCGCGGATTGGAATGAGAACCGCAATCAGACGCCGATAGACGGGGACGGAGAAGATCCTTGCATGGCGCGTTCTTTCGTCCTTGGGGCGTGGTGAGCATTGCCGTGTAAGTAAGCATGAAAACAGGCTGAACAGGCCGGGAGGAGGCAACGTGGACCGCCCGTGCAACGATGCCATTCGCAGAACTCTGGCGCTGACGGCCCAAATGCTGGAGATCGCTGACCAAGGGGATCGACACCGGGAGGACGCCGGATGCGGCATCCTGTACGGGGTGCTGCGGGATGCGGCCTACAAGATCCGCCTTCTGGCCGAACAGGAACGAGAAGCCCACCGGCGCAAAGGGTGGTGGGCGGAATGCCGGAACACAAAGGAGGAATGACAGATGGCGACTTTTCAATGCACCAAGTGCGGCTTCGAAAAGGAAGGACGTTGTAAGCCTCAGAAGTGCCCGCAGTGCGGGGAAAAGAAGACCTTTGAAAAGAAGGCGTAGGAAGAATGCGGGGGCGGGCGCTCCACGGTGGAGCGTCTGCCCCCTTTCGTATCATCACCCCACCAGGCCAGGGAGGAGGGACCCATGAAGGTATTGATCGCCTATGTGAGCCGCACCGGGAACACGGAAAAGATGGCCCAGTACATGGCCGAGGGAGTACGTTTCGCCGGGCACGAACCGGTCCTGAAAAAGGTTTCCGACATCAAGAAGCCGGAGGATCTCCAGGGATATGACGCCTATCTGTTCGGCTGCCCCACCTACCACCGGGACATGACCCAAAGCATGAAGACCTTTCTTTTTCTCGCTCAAGGGGCCGGACTGGAAGGCAAGCCGGGCGGGGCCTTCGGTTCGTACACCCACAGCGGCGACGCGCCCAAGTACATCTACGACACCATGGAACACGTCTTCAAGATGCGGATGACCAATCTGGGCTCCTTCAACCTGGAAGAACACAAGATCAACACGCCGGACGGCATCCGGGCGTGCCAGGACTATGCCCGCACCGTGGCCGAGATGCTCAATAATTAAGGATCAAGGCGCCCGGGGTTCCAGGCGGCAGGCGTGGGGCATCCGGGCGTCGAAGGCTTCCGGCCCGCGGCGGGGGGCAACACCCAGGGCGCCCGCCAGTCCCTCCAGCAGCCCCGAAAAGACTCGGTTGTGGAAGGGAACCAGCGCGTACCAATAGGCGATCCCCAGGAGCCCCCGGGGTAGAAAGCGGGCGATCACCTGCACTTCGGTCTCGGCGTCGCCCACGGGTGTGAGTCGAAAGTCCAGGATCGCTTCTCCAGGAAGTTTCATCTCGGCATAGAAGAGAAGGCGGCGTTCGGGCGCCAGTTCCAGCACCCGCCAGTAGTCCACCGTGTCCCCCACATAGAGGCGCCCCGGCTCCCTCCGCCCCCGCGTGTGGCCTACGCCGCCCAAGGCCCGATCGATCCACCCGCGCAGCTTCCACAAGGCATCGCCGAAAAACCATCCCTGCCGCCCGCCGATCCCCTGCAGAAGGGTCCACACCTGCCGGGGGGATGCGGGTACGACCATGCGGTGGGCCGATTCCAGCACGGTGCCTCCCGCATAGGGAGCGTCGCCGCACTGGACCCATTCGGGCGGCGTGTGGTGACCGGCGTCGGCCCAGCAGGTCTCCACCCGTTCCTGTCGGATTCTCTGGAGCGCTTCCCGAATGGCCTCCCGGCAGCTCAGCAGCCGCTGCGGGATCCATTCCCGGATCCGAAAATCTTCGCACACCACGGCGTTCCGGAGCCCTTCGGCCAACGGACGGGCCAGGGCCATGGGCACGGGCGTCACCAGATGGAGCCAGTAGGAACTGAGGCGCGGGGTGAGCACCGGCACGGGGACGATCCAACGTCTGGGCAATCCCGCCTCCTCGGCGTAGATCCTCATGAGATCCTCATAGGTCAGCACGTCCGGGCCGCCGATATCCAGAGTTTGCCCCGCCACGTGGGGGGATTCCAGGCATCCGACCAGGTAATGGAGGACGTTGCTGATGGCGATGGGCTGGCACGGGGAGCGCACCCATCGGGGAGTGATGAGGACGGGAAGGCGGTCCACCAGGTACCGGAGGATCTCGAAGGAGGCGCTTCCGGCTCCCAGGATCATGGCCGCCCGTAAGAACGTGACGGGAACCAGGCCGGACTGGAGAATACGGGCGACCTCCAGGCGCGAACGCAGGTGATGACTCAGGTTTTTACCTTCCCTTCCCAGGCCGCCCAGGTAGATAATCCGTTCCAGCTTCGCCTTGCCGGCGGCGATCACCATGTTTTCCGCCGCCGCACGATCCAGCGCGGCGAAATCCTTCCTGCCGGGTGCCATGGAGTGCACCAGGTAATAGGCGGCGCGGCATCCCGCGGCGGCGGCGATGACCGAATCCCTATCGAAGATGTCCGCCCGGGCCACTTCCAGTCGCGGGTGGTTGCCCCAGGGCCGACACCGCACCTTGGCGGGCGATCGCACCAGGGCCCGCACCCGATAGCCCGCTTCGAGTAACCGCGGGGCCAATCGCCCTCCCACATACCCCGTCGCACCGGTCAGCAGAATCGGCCTGTCATCCATCGTGTCCGTCCTCCTTGTGGTTTCGTTTCATGGGCAACGCCCCATCGCTACGCTCTTTTCGCCGCCGCATGGATGAAAGATCCCGGTGTGCGCGAGCGCCTTCTATGTGAACCGGCTTGCCGGCGGACCGCATCGCGGGCTGTGGCGCCAGCTGATGGAAGAAAGATGCGGAAATGGTAGGGGCGAATGATGATTCGCCCCTACACTCCCCTGTGCGGACGGTACACAAGGTCACGTTCCCTATAACAAGAAAAGGCATCTCGGGAAAGACGCCCGCCCGAATTGTGACGAAACTCAGATCCTTCACAGCCGGTCCTTGACGGCCCCCGGGGCCATCGGGTATGCGGTGAAGCTTGTGCGACACCCCATGTCTCGGAACCCAATCTTGCGGAGCCTCCCATGAAAGCGACTGCGCTCAAAGCCGACATCCTGCTGCTCATCACCGCCACCCTGTGGGGGTTCGCCTTTGTGGCTCAACGAGTAGGCATGGACCACATCGGCCCCTTCGCCTACAACGGCATCCGCTTCGCCCTGGGAAGCCTTTCCCTGGTCCCGCTCATCACTTATCTGGACCGGAAGAACGGCCTTCGATCCGCCCATCCGGGCCACGACCCTTCCTGGCGCGACGCTTGGAAAGCGGGCATCCTGGCCGGGCTCGCCCTCTTTGCCGGAGCCTCTCTCCAGCAGGCCGGGCTCGTCTTCACCACGGCCGGCAAGGCGGGGTTCATCACGGGGCTCTACGTGGTGATCGTGCCCTTGCTGGGTCTTTTCTGGAAGCAGCGGCCGCCTCTTGGAACCTGGGCCGGCGCGGTGCTCGCCGCCGTGGGCCTCTATTTCCTGAGCGTGACCGAGGAAATGACCATGGAGTTCGGGGATGTGCTGGTCCTGGCCGGCGCCTTCTTCTGGGCCGGCCACGTCCTCCTGTTGGGGTGGATGTCTCCACGCCTGGACCCGGTGAAACTCGCCTGCTGCCAGTTTGCCGTCTGCTCGGTCCTGAGTCTCGCCACCTCGGCGGTCTTCGAGGAAACGACCCTCCAGGGCGTTCTGGACGCCACCGTTCCCATCCTCTACGGGGGTCTGGTGTCGGTGGGAATCGCCTACACCCTCCAGGTGGTGGCCCAAAAGGACGCCCACCCCGCCCATGCCGCCATCCTGCTCAGCATGGAATCGGCCTTCGCCGCGCTGGGAGGCTGGCTCATCCTGTCGGAAACCCTGGGCCTGCGGGGCCTCCTGGGCTGTGCGCTCATGCTGACCGGAATGATTCTTTCCCAGCTGGCCGAATACCTGCCGGAGGGTGAGGCGCGGAAAGCGGCCGAACGCCGCAAAGTATCGCACGGATGAGGAGGCAAAAATGAAAAGCCCCCGCTATCGCGGGGGCTTTCTTACGTCCCAATCTCCGTTCGCCCTACTTCAGGAGCTCACGGGCGATGATGAGCCGCTGGATCTCGCTGGTCCCTTCGTAGATGCTGGTCACCCGCACATCCCGGTAGTAGCGCTCGATGGGGAAATCCTGGGTGTATCCATAGCCGCCGAGGATCTGGAGCGCGTCGTAACAGGCCTTGTTGGCGGCTTCCGTGGCGTACACCTTGCCCATGGAGGCCTCCTTGGAATAGGGCCTCCCCTGCTCCTTGAGATACGCGGCCCTCAGAAGCAGCAGCCGGGCCGCCTCCAGCCGGGTGTAGTTGTCCGCGATCATCCACTGGATCGCCTGGTGTTTGGCGATGGGAACGCCGAACTGGATCCGCTCCTTGGAATAGTTGGTGGCGAAGTCCATGGCGGCCAGGCCGATGCCCAGGGCCATGGAACCGATCCCGATCCGACCTCCGGCCAGTTCGGAGACGGCGATGCGGAACCCGTCGTTCACCTTGCCCAGCACATTGTCCTTGTGCACCCGGCAGTCTTCGAAAAGCAGCTCATTGGTGGACGAGCCGTGCTGGCCCAGCTTCTTTTCGTCCTTGCCGATGGTGAATCCCGGGGTTCCCGGTTCCACCAGGAAGCAGGTGATGCCCTTGCCCTTGGGCGCCTCCTTGTCGGTGACGGCCCATACCACGAAAACACCGGCGTATTCGGCGCTGGTGATCCACATCTTGGACCCGTTGAGCACCCAGTAGTCCCCATCCTGGACGGCGCTGGTTCGCATGCTGGCCGGGTCCGATCCGGCCCCCGCCTCCGAAAGCCCGAAGCTTCCGGCGGCGAATTCACCGCTGCACAAAGGCGGAATATATTTCCGCTTCTGCTCCTCCGTGCCCACGGCCTGGATCACCTCCGCCACCATGTTGGTGACCGACGTGGTCACCGTGGTGCTGGCGCAGGCCCGGCCCAGCTCGGTCATGGCCAGGGAAAAGGCCACCACGCCGGCGCCGGTGCCCCCGTATTCCGGGTCCACGTTGAGGCCCATGAAGCCCAGTTCAGCCAGCTTCTTCAGGTTCCGTTTGAGGATCTCTCGGTTCTTGGTCCGGTCCAGCTCGGCCGCCACCGGCTCCAGCTCGTTCTTGGCGAACTTGGCGGCGGTGTCCTGGATGATCTTTTGCTCTTCGGTGAGTTCAAAGTTCATGGGGAAGACCTCGATCTTTCTGGATTGCGGATGCGCGACTTATCAGCTGTATTCGTAAAAGCCCCGACCTGTCTTGCGGCCCAGCCAGCCGGCCTCCACGTACTTTCGAAGCAGCGGGCACGGCCGGTACTTGGAATCGCAAAAGCCCTGGTAGAGGGTTTCCATGATGGCCAGGCAGGTATCCAGGCCGATGAGATCCGCCAGGGCCAACGGGCCCATGGGATGATTCATGCCCAGCTTCATGACCGTGTCGATGTCTTCGCGGGTGCCCACCCCGTGGTAGAGGCAGTAGACCGCTTCGTTGATCATGGGCATGAGGATGCGGTTGGCGATGAAGCCGGGGTAGTCCTGGGCCTCGGCGGGGGTCTTGCCGAACTTTTCCGCCAGCTCCCAGGTGACCTTGAAGGTCTCGTCGGACGTGGCGATTCCCCGGATCACTTCCACCAGCTTCATGACCGGCACCGGGTTCATGAAGTGCATGCCGATCACCTTTTCCGGCCGTTTGGTCTGGCTGGCGATTCGCCCGATGGGAATGGACGAGGTGTTGGTGGCCAGGATGGCGTGTTCAGGGCAGATGGCGTCCAGATCCCGGAAGATCTGGAACTTGATGGGTTCGTTTTCCGTGGCGGCTTCCACCACGTAGTCGGCCGCGGCCATGTCCTTGAGGTCCACGCTGGTCTTGATCCGGCCCAGCACCGCGTCCATCTCTTCCTGGCTCATCTTGCCCTTTTCCACGCTGCGGGCTAGGATCTTCTTGATATTGTTGAGGCCCCGCTGGACGAATTCGTCCTTGATGTCGTTCATGATCACCTGCAGGCCGCTCATGGCCGCCACCTGCGCGATGCCGTTGCCCATCTGGCCGGCTCCGATCACCCCAAAAGTCTTCACTTCCATCGTCGATTTCCTCCTTCCCTACCTCTTGACGACCAGGGCCACGGCCTCACCGCCCCCCAGGCACAGGGACGCCAGGCCGATCTTCTTGTCGGTTCGGATCATTTCGTGGAGAAGCGTGACCAGCACCCGCGCTCCGCTGGCCCCGATGGGATGTCCCAGGGAGACACTGCCTCCGTTCACGTTCACCTTGGCGGGATCCAGGTTGAGTTCCTTGAGAACCGCCACGGTGGACCCGCTGAAGGCCTCGTTCACTTCGTAGAGGTCCACGTCCTCCAGGCCGATGCCTTCCTTTTTGAGGCACTTGGGAATGGCCCAGATGGGAGCCACCAGCACGTATTTCATGTCGATGCCGGCCGAGGCCTGGGCTCCCACGGTGGCCAGGATCCGGCATCCCAGCGCTTCGGCCTTCTCCCGGGCCATCACCACCACGGCCGCCGCCCCGTCGGAGATGACCGAGGCGTTTCCGGCCGTGGTCACGCCGCCTTCCTTGAAGGCGGGCTTCATCTTGGCCAGAAGCTCGTAGGACGTCTCCCGGGGGCACTCGTCCCGGTCGAACATCACCGGATCCCCTTTGCGCTGGGGCACCGGTACGGGAACGATTTCGTCCTGGAACTTCCCGGTGGCGATGGCTTCCAGGGCGCGCCGGTACGATTCGGCCGCGTAGCGGTCCTGATCCTCGCGGCTCACCCCGTAGCGTTCCGAACAGAGCTCGTTGGAAATGCCCATGTGGAAGTCGTTCACGATGTCCCACAGGCCGTCGTGGATCATGTGGTCCTTGAGCTGCCCGTGACCCATGCGGTAGCCAAACCGGGCCTTGTCCAGAAAGTAGGGCGCCATGCTCATGTTTTCCATGCCTCCGGCCACCACCACGTCCGCATCGCCCGTCTGGATGGCCTGGGCGGCCAGCATGACGGCCTTGAGGCCCGAGCCGCACACCTTGTTGATGGTTAAGCACTCCGCTTCCCAGGGCATGCCGGCCTTGACCGCCGCCTGCTTGGCAGGGTTCTGGCCGTACCCGCACGGCAGCACCTGCCCCATGATGACTTCGTTTACGTCCGCCTTTTCGATTCCGGCCCTTTTGACGGCCTCTTCGATCACCACCGCCCCCAGGGCCGTGGCCCCGATCCCGGACAGGGTTCCGTTGAAACTTCCCAACGGCGTTCGCACCGCGCTGACAATGACCGCTTCCCGCATAAACACACCTCCTCTAAAGAGATCGTTGGGTTGCAAGCCGTGCCCGTCTGCCCGTCCGGTCACGGCCCGCTCCCGCCCAGGCGGTCCCGTACGGCCTGCTCTTCGGCCGCCTTCAGGAGCACCACCTTGTTGCGGGACTTTTCTCCCTGCAAAATCTTCACACGGCTCTTGGAAAGGCCGAAAAATTTTGCCAGGAACCGGATGCACTCCTTGTTGGCCGCCCCTTCCACGGGCGGGGCCGCGATGCGGATCCTGAGGGACGCATCGTGGATACCGGCCAGCTCCGTCTTCTTGGCGTTGGGCTGGATCGTGAGGGTCAGGGTCACCCCCTCCGGACCGGATTTGAGAAACGGCGTTTCCATGGGCGGTTATTTGTGTTTCTTCGCTTTCTTTGGCGGTTCCCTTTCACATCAACGACGCCGGGCGCGGAAGACCCGAAGCAGCACGATACCCGCCACGAAACCTCCCACGTGAGCCCACCAGGCCACGCCTCCCGCCTGCACCTGGCCGCCGGCCAGGGAAAAGGCCCCGCTGAAAAACTGCATGACGAACCAGAATCCCAAAAAGACGTAGGCCGGGATCTCCACCACGGTGAAGATAAAAAAGAGGGGCACCAGAGTGAGAACCCGTGCCCGTGGATACAGGATGAAGTAAGCGCCCATGACCCCGGCAATGGCCCCGCTCGCCCCGATGGTGGGGACGGCGGAATGCATGTTCGTCACCAGGTGCAGGAGCGACGCGGCCAGGCCGCTCAAAAGATAAAAAAGGGCGTAGCGGCCGTGCCCCAGAGCGCTTTCCACGTTGTCCCCGAAGATGTGCAGGATCCACATGTTGCCGATGAGATGCATCCAGCCGCCGTGGAGGAACATGGTGGTAAGGAAGGGAATGGCCTGTTCGAAGGCACTGAAGTGGGCGGCCACTTCCGGTCGGGTGTAGCGCACAGGGACGATCCCGTACTGGAAAAGGAAGACGCGAAGTTGAGGTCCCAGGAGGAGTTCGTACAGGAAGGCCAAAACGCACAGGGAGATAATCAGGTAGTTGATCACGGGAACTCGCCTGGACGGATTGGCATCGCGAAGGGGGATCATGGTCGAATCGCCTTTTCCACGGGTCGCTGGAAGCGGGCAGGATCTGAGACGTCGGAGCAGTCTAGCCGGTTTGGCGTTTGTTGTAAAGAAAGGCTTGTCGTCTCTACCAAACCCAGCGAAGCCCCCTCAGACCGGTGAAATCCCTTGGGGAAAGGGCCCCTTGCCGTCGGGCTCCGGCGGGAAGCTTGACCGGGCGGAAGTTCCCCACTCCCAGGCGTCCGCGGAAACCTGGCGTACAGGAAAGGTTCGTTGACACTCCCCGGGCTTTTCGTTAGCATCTCGGCCGATTATAGTACGCATTTTCAGGCGGAATGCGCCGGCACATGCGACTTCGACGAGCTCATGGGGAAGGACGGCATCACGCGCATCTGGCACTTCACCGAAGACCCCGAGGAACGCCATGATCATAGGACTGGATGTGGGTGGCACCCATACGGACGTGGTCTTGTTGGGACCCAACGGCATTGAGCGGCAGGCGAAGGTTCCCACGGATCATTCCAACCTTATTGAATGCGTCTGGACCGGCCTGGAAAAGGTCACGGCGGGGGTCCCGTCGGACGTGCTGGAGCGGGTGGTTCTGAGCACCACGCTGACCACCAACGCCGTCGCCGAAAACAAGCTGGCGCCGGTGGGGATGATCGTCTCCAGCGGGCCCGGCCTGGATGCCGAGAGCTTCCGCACCAACCCCCACTATTACGTGGTTTCCGGGTCCATCGACCACAGGGGCCGCGAGATTCAGCCCATCGAGCCCATGGAGATCGAGGCCATCGGGGCCCGGCTCCGCAAGGAGGGCATCCGCCACGTGGGGGTGGTGGGCAAGTTCTCCGTTCGAAACCCCAAACACGAAATCCAAATCCAGCAGATCCTGGGAGATCACTTCGACTACGTGGTCATGGGCCACCGCCTTTCGGGCAACCTCAATTTTCCCAGGCGGATCGCCACGGCCTATCTCAACGCCGCGGTGTATCCCATCCACAAGCGCTTTTTCGACGCGGTGCGCCGCTCCCTGGAAGAGCACGGTCTACACATTCCGCTTCACATCCTCAAGGCGGACGGCGGCACCATGAGCCTCAAGGCGTCCCTGGAATTGCCGGTACAATCCATCCTGTCCGGCCCCGCCGCCAGCGTCATGGGATCCCTGCCCTTCGTCTCAGCCGACAAGGACACCCTGGTGCTGGACATCGGCGGAACCACCACGGACATGGCCGTGCTGGTGGGAGACGCCCCCCTCCTTTCGCCCCAAGGGGCCCAACTGGGCCGATATCGCACGCTCATCCGCGCCCTCAACACCAGTTCCATCGGCTTGGGCGGCGACAGCGCGGTCCGTGTGGTGAACGGCGCCCTCCAGATCGGTCCGGACCGCGAGGGACCCGCCATGGCCTACGGAGGCCCCTGCCCCACCCCCACGGACGCCCTGTTCGTTCTGGGAAGGGACACGCAAGGCGATACGGCGGCCGCTCGAAGGGGCCTGGAACGGGTGGCAAGGGAACTGGGTCTTTCCGTGGAAGAAGCGGCCGCGAAGGTGTTCGACCTGACCTGCACCAAGATCCTGGATGCGGCCCGCCAGATGGTGGAAGCCATCAACACCAAGCCCGTCTACACCGTCCGGGAGCTCCTGGAAGGTTACCAGGTGCAACCCAAGGAGCTGCTGGTGCTGGGAGGCCCCGCGCCCTTTTTCGCTTCACGCATGCAGGAACTGAGCCCCTACGAGGTTCGGGTGGTGCCCCAGTGGCATGTGGCCAACGCGGTGGGCGCCGGCCTGGCCCGGACCACCTGCGAAGTGACCCTCTTCGTGGACACGGAACGCGGTATCGCCTCGGCACCCGAAGAGGCCTTCTACCAGCCGGTGAAAAGGGATTTCGACAAGAAGAAAGCCGTGGAGCTGGCGTTGGAACTCCTGGCCGAGAAGGCGCTGGAAGAAGGGGCCGATCCCCGGGATCTGGAAATGGAAGTCCTGGAGGAGCAGCAGTTCAACATGGTGCGGGGATTCTACACCACGGGAAAGAACTTCCGGGTTAAGGTCCAGGTCAAGCCCGGCCTCGTCGGAACCTATCGCTCCATCATTCCGAAGATCGACCCAACCTGCGAGGAGGAAGGCCGACGGGCGGGCTCCATGGATACGGCGTGAACGGGCCCGGTTTTTCCGTACCTCGTGCACCCCGGCGGATCCTCAGATTCCATCACGTTAATGTGAAAGAAAACCGCCAATGAACGCGAATAGACGCAAATGGAAATGAGTGGTGTGTGGGAGCGGCAAAAGCCGCGAACCGGGTGACCGGCCACTCAATGGCGGTGTGGCCAGAAACTCATAGCGCCTTGCGGCGCTCCCACAAAAAGAGACTACACCGCCCCAGGTTCTTTCACTCATGCTGGGTGGTGCAAGAGCGACCATGATCGTTAGGTCGGACCCAGCAGCGGACGGAGGCAACATGATGTTGCGCGCAAAACACACCACCGGTCTGGTATTCTTTCCCGCCTTCGACTGGGCCATCAGCCCCACCCACCCGGAAAGGGAAGAGCGGCTCCTCTACACCCAGGATCAGATCATCGAAGAAGGCATCCTGGATATGGAAGGCATGGTGGAACTCAAGCCGGACCTGGCCACCATCGACGATGTGCGCCGGGTGCATTTCTGCGCCCCGGACGAGTGGCGCGTGCTGACCCAGAGCCATCTGATCAGCGCCGGGGGCGCCAAGACCATCGCCACGGCCGTCATGGAAAAGCGCGTGGAGCGCGGCTTCGCTCTCGTCCGCCCTCCCGGTCACCACGCCATGCGGGTGGTGCACGGAGCGCGCGGCTTTTGCAACGTGAACATCGAAGCCATGATGGTGGAATACCTGCGGGCAGCCTACGGCCTGGACCGCATCGCCATCGTGGACACCGACTGCCACCACGGGGACGGCACCCAGGATATCTATTGGCACGATCCGGATACGCTCTTCATCTCCATCCACCAGGACGGCCGAACCCTCTATCCCGGATCCGGCTTTCATCACGAGCTGGGAGGGCCCACGGCCATGGGGTCCACCATCAACATCCCGCTGCCCCCCGGCACGTCCCAGGAAGGCTTCTTGAGCGTCATGGAAAAGATCGTGCTGCCGATCCTGAAGGATTTCAACCCGGACATCGTGGTCAATTCAGCGGGCCAGGACAACCACTACACGGATCCCATCACCAACATGAACTTCTGCGCCCAGGGCTATGCGCGGCTCACCGAGATGCTCAGCCCGGACATCGCCGTTTTGGAAGGGGGCTATTCCATCGAAGGAGCCCTGCCCTATGTGAATGTGGGCATCATCCTGGCCTTGGCGGGCGTGGACTACAGCAAGGTCCGGGAACCGGACTACGATCCGGACAAGATCCGCCAATCGGCCGACACGGATGCCTACATCCACAAACTGACCGAAGAAATCCTCGACTACTACGGCAAGTGCCCGGAAATCGTCGCTCGCAACCGGGCTACCAAGGACTTCGCCCAGCGGGAGCGCACGATCTTCTACGACACGGACAACATTCTGGAAAACCAGAAGGAACGGCTCCGCGTGTGCCCGGACTGCAGCGGGGTGCTGTCCATCGACTCCCTGACCGACCGGGGATACCATATCTTCGCCGTGCACATCCCGAGAAAGGCCTGCGACGCCTGCGTGGCCCTGGGCGAGGAGTGGTACGACACGGTGAATCTGAGGGCCTATGACCGGGCGTTCCTCCAAGACCGGCGCAACAACCGCTATCTCACCAAGAGCAACTGAGGCCATGGAACGGGTCTTCATCAAGGACTACCCGCTGGACGAGCTGGAAGGCTGGGTAGAAGGCATCGGAGAACGGCGCTTCCGGGCCCGACAGATCTTCCGGCACGTCTATGGGCGGCTCATCCGCTCCTGGGACGAATGCACCGATCTGGCCAAGGCCTTTCGAACCCAGCTGGAGTTCGGAACCCACCTGGACGCCTTGAGCCTGGTCAAGGCCCAGGAGGCGGAAGACGGCACGCGCAAGTTCCTCTTCCGGCTCCACGACGGCCACCACATCGAGTCGGTCCTCATTCCCGACCCCCCCAGGAACACCCTGTGCATCTCCAGCCAGGTGGGCTGTGCCCTGGGATGCCGCTTCTGCCTCACCGGCACCCTGGGGTTGACCCGGAACCTGACCACGGCGGAGATCGTGGACCAGGTCATCCAAGTGCACCACCTGCAAGGGAAAGAAGGAAGAATCACCAACATCGTCTTCATGGGCATGGGGGAACCCCTGGCCAACTACCGGCAGGTGATCCGGGCGCTCAAGATTCTTCTGGACCCTCAGGGCCTGGGCTTTTCCCACCGGCGCATCACCCTTTCCACCGTGGGATTGGTTCCCAGGATGCGGGAGCTGGGAAAGGAAAGCCCCGTCAACCTGGCGGTGAGCCTCCATGCCGCGGACAACGAGACGCGCAGCCGCCTCATGCCGGTCAACCGCACCTATCCCCTGGAGCACCTGATCCGGGCCTGCCGGGACTACCCCATGCCGTCGCGGAAGCGCATCACCTTCGAATACATCCTGATCCGCGATGTGAACGACCGGACCGAGGACGCACGCCGGCTGGTGAAGATCCTCAGCGGGGTCCGCGCCAAGGTGAATCTCATTCCCTTCAACCCGCACCCGTCCCTGCCCTTCCAAAGACCCTCGGAAGAGCGCATCCTGGCCTTTCAGAACATCCTGAAAGACGCCCACATGACGGCCACCATCCGACAGAGTCGGGGCGCCGACATCCGGGCGGCCTGTGGACAACTGGCCGCCCAAGTGGTATCGTCCTGATTTCGCTTCTTAGGAGAGGAGGTCGGCGGAACATGAATCGGCGTCATCCCCGCTGAGGCGGGGAAAGAAAGATACGAAAATCCACCCAGTCCCGAAAGACCGCGTAGATCCTTTTGCCTCGGGGCATGCCGGCCCGGAAACGGCGAGCCGTCATGCCCGTCTTCCAGCGATCCAAGGAGGGTCCCTTGACGGCACATCCAGACTTTTCCAAGGGCGACGGACTGCTTCCCGCCATCGCCCAGGACGCCGAAACCGGCCAGGTGCTCATGATGGCCTATATGAACCGGGAGGCATGGGAAAAAACCGTGGAGACCGGCACCGTCCATTACTGGAGCCGGTCCCGCCGGAAGCTCTGGCTCAAGGGGGAAACCTCGGGCCATGTGCAGAAGGTGGTGGATATTCTGGTGGACTGCGACCTGGACACCATCCTCGTCAAGGTCCACCAACTGGGCGGAGCCGCCTGCCACGAAGGCTACAAGAGCTGCTTTTTCAGGCGCCTGAAGGACGGCGCCTTTGAGATTACGGAAGACAAGGTGTTCGACCCCGAGGAGGTATACAAGAAGTGAAACAGCTGATACTGGGAATCCCCAAGGGAAGTCTGCAGGAAGCGACCATCGCATTGTTCCTGAAGTCGGGCTGGAAGATCTCTCTCACCAACCGCAACTATTTCCCGGAAATCAACGACCCCGAGATCCAGTGTTCCATCTGCCGGGCCCAGGAAATGTCCCGATACGTGGAAAACGGCACCTTCGACGTGGGACTCACCGGAAAAGATTGGATCATGGAAAACGATTCCGACGTGCACGTGGTGGCCGACCTCATCTATTCGAAGGTGAGCCAGCGACCCGCCCGCTGGGTCCTGGCGGTCCCCTACGACTCGCCGGTTCAGGACCTTCAGGACCTGCAGGGAAAGAAGATCGCCACGGAATTGGTGAACTTCACCCGCCGCTACTTCGCCCAGGCGGGTGTGGACGTGAAGGTGGAGTTTTCCTGGGGGGCCACGGAAGCTAAGGTGATCGCCGGGCTTTGCGACGCCATCGTGGAGGTGACCGAAACGGGCGCCACCATGCGGGCCAACGGCCTTCGGATCGTCAAGGAGTTGATGCAGTCCAATACCCAGCTCATCGCCAATAAGCAGGCCTGGGCCGATCCCTGGAAGCGGGAAAAGATCGAGCAGATCGCCCTGCTGCTGCAGGCCGCCCTGCGGGCCGAAGACCTGGTGGGGCTCAAGATGAACGTGCCCAAGGGCAAGCTCAACGACGTGATCGAGATCCTGCCCAGCCTCACGTCCCCCACCACGGCCCACCTGTATCAGTCCGACTGGGTGTCCGTGGAAGTGGTGGTATCCAAGCACATGGTGCGCGAGCTGGTCCCCCAGCTCATCAAGCGCGGGGCAGAAGGGATCATCGAATACAGCCTGAACAAGGTGATCTAGGAAAGGCGGGAAGGGGGGTAACGGTGCGAAAGCAATGCCGGAAGATCCCAACAGCAGCGAGGGTCGCCGGAGACGGGCTTCCCGGGAAGGCGTTTGCCGGCATGCTTCTCGTGGCCTTGCTTGCCGCCTGCGCCCCGGTTCAGACCAGCGGGGACCCCGTGACCTGGATGGGATCCCAGGAACTCCAGGAACTGGGCGAAAAATTCCTGGCGGCGGGCGACACGGGCCAGGCTCTGCGATACCTGACGGCCGCAGAGGAAAAGGATCCCAAAAACCCGTCCATCCACTACGACCTGGGACTGGCCTACGAAGCCCGGCGCCTGGAAGAAAAGGCGGTGGAGCACCTGCACAAGGCCGTGGAACTGAAACCGGACTATTCCGAGGCCCACAACGCCCTGGGGGTCCTCTACGCCAAGCGGGGCCGGACGGACAAGGCCCTGGAGCATTTCCACAAGGCCCTGGCCAACCCTTTCTACCGCACCCCCCACTACGCCTACTTCAACATCGGCAAGATCTACCAGGACGAGGCGCGCTACGCGGAGGCCCTCAGGTATTTCGATGATGCCATCCACTTCGAAAAGGGCTACGCGCAAGCCCACCTGCATCGAGGCCGCGTCCTGGAAGCCATGGGACGCAAGGGGGAGGCGCGGCATGCCTACAGGCTGGCGGTCTATTACGGCCCGGATCTGCCGGAGGCCCAGTTCCATTACGGACGGTTTCTCGTCCAGGATGGGAACTGGGAGGACGCCGCCGCGGCCTTCCGCCGCGTCCTGCGCCTGGCCCCCGGCACCCCCCTGGCGGAAGCCGCCGCCAACTACCTTCACACCATGGGATTCGAGGACTGATGCCGATGATTTGTCGACGTGTGCAGGAGATCAAGCCGTTTCTCGTCATGGACGTGCTGGAAAAGGCCCAGGCCATGGAAAGGGCGGGGGAATCGGTGATTCACCTGGAAGTGGGGGAGCCCGATTTCGACGCCCCGGAGGCCGTCCGGAGGGCGGCCGTGGAGGCGCTGGACAAGGGCCAGACCCACTACACCCACAGCCAGGGCATCCCCCAGCTCCGGGAAGCCATTTGCCGCTACTATGCCGACACCTACGGCGTCCGCCATCTGGAACCGGACCAGATCATGGTCACGTCCGGGTCCAGCCCCGCCTTCCTGGTGGCTCTCAGCACCATCCTGAACTGCGGTGAGGAGGTGATCCTTTCCGACCCCCACTATGCGTGCTATCCCAGTTTCGTCCACTTTCTGGAAGGCGTTCCCAAGCCGGTTCCCGTCTTCGAGGAGGAAGGGTTCCAGTTCCGGCCGGAAGCCATCCGAAAGGCGGTCGGGCCCAACACGAAGGCCATTCTCATCAACTCCCCGGCCAACCCCACAGGCACCCTGCTGGACCGGGAGCGGCTGGAAGCCATCGCCGACCTGGGCCTTTGGGTCCTCAGCGACGAAATCTACCACGGCCTGGTCTACGAAGGGCGGGCTCGATCGATCCTGGAATTCACGGACAAGTGCATCGTCTTCAACGGGTTTTCCAAGCTCTTCGCCATGACCGGCTTCCGGTTGGGCTACCTGATCGTTCCCAAGGACCTGGTGCGCCCCATGCAAGCCCTGATGCAAAACTTCTTCATCTCGGCCAACTCCGTTTCCCAGTGGGCGGGGCTTGCGGCCCTGACCGACCCCACGGTCCAGGAGGACGTGGAACGCATGCGCCGGACCTACGACGAGCGGCGCCGCTTCATGATCCGAAGGCTCCGGGAGATGGGGTTCGGCATCTCCGTGGAACCCACCGGCGCCTTCTACGTGTTCGCCAACGCCCGTCGGTTCTGTGACAATTCGCTGGAATTCGCCTTCCAGGTCCTGGAACGGGCCAAGGTGGGCATCACGCCGGGGGTGGATTTCGGCGCCCAGGGGGAGGGTTACGTTCGTTTCAGCTACGCCAATTCCCTGGGAAACATCGCCGAAGGCATGGACCGACTGGAAAAGTTCCTGTACGGGCGATGACAAGCAGAGCCGCCATCTTCCACCCCTTTTGCGGGCTCGAAGGGCGCGGGCTCCGTGGCGCGGATGCCACCCGGGCACAAGGACTTCGGAGCGGGGCAATCCCCCGGCCCTCTTCTGAAAAGGGGGCCCTGCTCTTCGCAAACCATGCGCACCCGGGCTCTGGGAGCCTGTCCGGGAACTCCTCAAACCGGCACTCCCGCGCAAGCGGGAGTCCATAAGTTGCCGGAAGTCCTGGATCCCCGCTCCCCGTTCAAGCCGGGGGCAAGCTTCGCGGGGATGACGGATGGACGTTGGAAGGGGCAAATGAACCATTTTCAGACAAGCTCCTAGGAGCTTGTCCGAGAATGTTCCTCCGACACAAGAGGCTGGAGAATTTCCGTTCTCTTCGGAGCCGCGGGGCTTCAGCCCCGCGGAGAAGGTCATCGTAACTCCACGAAGTAACAGGAAATACGCGATGGCCTATCCGAGGGCCGGGGATTGTTCCGCAGCCCTAAAGGGCTGCACTACGAGGAAAAAGGTCGTCCGCGGCGTTCTCAGACAGGCTCCTAGGGACCCCCAAGGAAGAGCCCCCGGTACGGACCACGGATCACGAATTACGGATCACGCTCATGGAACATCAGGCGGGTTTTTCCCTGCAGATCCATTCGGCGGAATTCGTCACCTCGGCGGTGGCCCCGGAAGGCTACCCCCCGGGAGACCATCCCGAGGTGGCCTTCGCCGGTCGTTCCAACGTGGGCAAGTCCTCCCTGATCAACTGCCTACTCGGCCGAAAGAAGCTGGTGCGCACGAGCCGCACCCCCGGCCGGACCCAGACCCTGAATTTTTTCCTCATCAACGAGAGCTTCTACTTTGTAGATCTTCCCGGGTACGGATACGCAAAGGTCCCCCAGAAGATCCGGGAACAGTGGGGTCCCATGATCGAGAGGTACCTCACCACACGACGTCGGCTTTCCGGCGTGGTCCACATCATGGACCTGAGGCATCCCCCCACCACCGACGATCTGCTTCTGTGGAATTGGCTGAGAGAGATGGGAATCCCGGCCGTCCCCGTGCTTACCAAAGCGGACAAGGTTTCCCGCGGCAATCGCGCCAGGCACCTTCGAGACGCCTCCCAGCGCCTCGGGATCGAACCCCGGGAAGCCGTCGTCTTTTCAGCCGTCACCCGGGAGGGATGGCAGGCACTCTGGGAACGATTGATGCCCTGGATCGGTTATTCGTCGTAGACCATCTCCCCGATTTCCGGAACCCGCCGGAGCACCCGGTATGCACCTTCGCTCTTGAGGGAATAGCGCAGCCCTTCGAAGGTGAACTCGTCCTGGAAACCGTAGGGAAGGTGCAGGTCCTCCGATTCCGACATGGTTTCCATGAGGAAGGAGAGCACGCGGGCGTATTCCGTCAGGGCCTCCGCAATGTTTCGGGTGTCGATCCAGATTTCCTGAACGTTGAAGAGCTTGGTGAGCCCTTCCGTGTGCAGCCCCCCGGCATCGGGATCCCTCACGAGGGAGATGACCTGTTCGGGTTTCCGGCTGTTTTGGATCTTCAACAATTCGATCCTGGCGGTGTTTTCCGTTGTTTCCATGCGATTTCCTTTCTCGCAGGGTCGCGCCCCGGCGCGGTTGAGCCGGCTCGAAGACGCCCTCATCGAGCAATTCTTGTCGGCTTTCTTTGGCATCGCGGGATGAGCGGGGGCGGACAAACCCCGCCCCCTCACCCCAGAGGTCAATCCATCACTGTAGGGGCTGGTTTTGTGCCCTCCCGACAGGACCGAATCAGCAAAGGACCTTCCACTTGGGCTCCTCTACGCAGAACGGCTCTTCCTGGGCGCGGGAGCCAGGCATTCATCGCGGAAACAGCAGTCCAACCGGTCGCAGTAATCCTGCGCCGTCCCGAAACAGTCGAAATTGCCCTCGGCCCTTTGGATCTCCCGGATCAGATCCACCTTTTTCTTCCCGAATGAATTGATCCCCAAAGCCTTCGCCTTAACCCGTATTTCCTGCATCTTCATGGCATAACTCCTTGTCCCCGTGCCCATCTTCCGGCATTCGGCGCACCCGGTCCACTGCGAGGCCCACGGCAGCCCTGCAGAGCCATGCCTCAATCCCCGAAGTCATAACGGAAAAAGACATCCACACCGCTTTGGTTCTCCCTGCCCCACTGGCTTTCAACGGAAATGTGACGGTTCAGGCGGTATTCCGCCCGCAATTGGTCCTTGTCGTCCCCCGCCAGCCCCTTCTGGTAAGTCACGTAGAGCTCCGGAGTGAGGTATTTGCCGATTTCCACCACGTTTCCATCGGACGTACCTTTCAATTCGAACACATCGGGCTTGAGAGGCATATCCCCGAGCAGGTCTCTTACCACGGCGGTGGTGCCAGAGCCCACAAACTGTACGCCCCGCCGCTGCAAGGCCCCGGCCTGGCGGGCGCTCAGCTCACCCGCCGGCCTACCGTACAAAAGATAGGACACGATATCCACCTGATCCATGGCGGGGGAGCTGGAAAAGCTGAGCACCGGCCGGCTCAACTGCCCCGTGAGGGATGCTGTGACGCTCACGTCCCGAACGTTTTTCTGGCAAGTCACGTTGAGAAGGGGATCGGGTTGTTCCAGACCCCGGAAGACGAGCACTCCGCTCACCAGGCTCAACCGGACCCCTTGGAACACGTACTCTCCCTTGACCGCCTGAAGGGTGCCGTAGAGCTTCACCGGGCCCCGGCGGGTCTTCTTGATCTTGGTCGCCCCCTGGACCAGGGCTTCCAGTCCGTAGCCCCTCACCCACGATCCTTTCTCGGGCAGGTGAATCTCCACATCCAGTGTGGTCCGCTGGAACAACCCCGGCCTTCGCCGCTCTTTTCGATCCCGGCCCAATGGAACCACGGGACCTTCCTCCTTGTCGCCCACCACATGGATATTGCGAGCCAGATCCAACTCCAGCTCCCCCAGATTCATTACGGCTTCCGTGAGCTGAACCCGTCCCTTGACGTCCGGCCGAAACTCCCCGCCTTCCTGGGAAAAGACCCCCACGGCATTCCCGCGTCCTTCGATACCGAACAGCTCGGGAAAGCGGACGTCGGTGCCATCGGCATGGAGCTCATAACCGAGCACCTTCCCCATGCGGTGGCGCAGCACGCCGCGTGCCGTCACGTCCCCATCCAGCAGGCGGAACCGGGCGTCCTCCACGACCAGCCGGTCGTTTTCCAGCCGCCAGCGCGCCCGTAAGCCCTGGAAGGGCTCCGCCCAGGATTTGAGCTGGAACGCGCCGTGCTCCACCCGGCCTTCTCCCTCCAGCCGAAGATCCTGCAAGGGCCCCGCCAGTCGGAGCCTGCCCTGCAGGGTTCCCTTGAGGGTCTCCATGAAGGGCAGGTAGGCCGTCCCGCTCTCCAGGGGAAATTCCTCTGTTCGAAGCTCGATCACACCCTGGGCGTCTTCAGGAATCCGACACACCTTGGAGCGAAAATCCAGTTCCAGCGGCCAGCGGCCGTTCGCATCCACAACCCCCGTACCCGAGCCGGTTCGGACATGAGCCGTAAAACTCAAAAAACCTTCGCGGTAGTCGCCTTGCACCTGCACGGAAGCCGAAGGATATCCAAGGTCTTCTCCCGGACGGATCCCTCCCGCAGCCACTTCATAGGAAAGCACCGGACTCTCCCAGGATCCGTCCAAAACGAGGACGCCTCCCAGCACCCCCGTCCCGAAGGTCCGCTTCGCCAGCCGCTTCGACCATGCCCCCAGATCCAGCCCCTGAACCCTGAGGCGCAGATTCCGAGGGCCGCCCTTGGTGACCTCCCCGGACAGAAAAAGGGACTCACCCCCGTGGAGGATTTGCCATTCCTCCAGGTCGACCCCGGCAGCCTCCACGCGCCCCCGCCCTGAGAACCGAAACGACTCCTCCCCCATCTGCACCGAACCGCCTTCCACTCGAAACGTCTTGGGAAGGGCCCACACATTCTCCACGCGCCCCTGGAGGCTGAGCCGATCCGATCCCAGGAGGCCTTGCCCGGTGACCCGGAACTGAATCTGGTCGGATGCACCTTGATTCAGTTCCACCTCCAGGGATTGCCCCCGGGTGTCGTTGAGAGCGAAGGAAGAAAGGCGAACGGTCGCACGGCGCGGGCCGTCACGCCCCAGGATCCGCCCCTTTGCGACGACCTTCAGGCCCTCCGCCCGCACGCCCAATCCCTGGACGTTGCGACCCCGGATCGTTCCCTCCCACACGGGATCGCCCCAGGATCCGGACAAGGACCCATCGAAATCCACGGTCCCCGAGATGGATTCCCCTCCCAGTGCTCGCCCCAGCAGGGCCAGATCCAGGCCCTTTCCCGCAAGATGGAGATCCATCACGGGGCGCCACGGAACGACGTCATCGGACGCCGCTTTTCCTGGAGGAAGGAGAATACGGCCGGAAGATTCCACGCGACCCGGCCCCAGGATCACGTCCCCGCGGGCAATCTGAAAGGCCTCCGGAGTCCATGTCCCGTGGATTTCCGTTCCGGCCAGGGAAACATCGACCACCGAACCCTCTTGGATGCTCAGCCGCAGAGCCCCGGAGATCCCGCCCACGAAGTGCCGCTCCACCCGGATGTCCGCCTTACCGGAAAGGCTCACCGGCACCTGTGGCTTCGGAGAGACGTCGAGGTCCTGAAACGCCAGGGACGTGTGGGCGGACAACGTCCCGTCACCTCTTGTCAACCGTGCATCTCCCCATACCCTGCCTCCCATCATCCGAACTTCGTAGGTTGCCTGGAGGTCTTCCGGGCTGCCGAGAAGCCTTAGCCGCGCCCGAACTTCCCCTTTCCCGCACGCGAGGGGAATTCGGGGAAGAATCGGGTTGGGGCACACCGCCTCACAGGAAACACGGATGTCCATCCGGCCCGACGGAAACCCCGGCCATCGCCCTTCGACCCGTGCGGAAAGGGTATCCCCCGCCTGCACTTCCAGCGTCTCAACCGCAAGAGCTTCCGGCATCCAGGAAAGCCTTCCGGAAAGAGCCACCGGACCGTAGGAAGGCGTATCGACGTTCCCCCGCCAGTCCTCCAGGCGAATGTCCAGGCCCGAAGTTCCGTCTTCTCTTCGAACACCCTCCAGCCGGAGGATTCCGGTCATCTCCTTGATATCCAGGATCTTGTGTCCGTCCTGGTGAGCCCGCACCCGGGCCTCGATCACCTGGACGGAAGGCAGCGGCATCCGGTCCCACCGAAGCGTCGTCCCATCCGATGCCTCCTTTCCTTGGATCGGGGGGATAGGCAGAGCCCATCGCCCGTCCGCCTTCCTTTGCACATCCAGGACCGGCCGCACCAGGATCAAGCGGCGGGCATGGAAATACGGGGAACTCAGGCTCAACCGATAATCCAACGCCACGGACTCGGCCTCCAGGAAAGGCTCCTGGCCCTGCGAAGCGGCGCTGACATGCTGCAGGCGGATTCCCTGAAAGGGGTTCCAAGCCACTTTGCTCACATTCAGTTGGATCCCCAGCTCGTTTCGGGCCCAGTCCGTGCCGTAGCCGATGATTGTGTGCTGGACCCACGGCACATGCAGGGCCAGCACAAGGGCGATGGCGGCGGCCAGCCCCACGCCCGACACGGCAAGGACGATGCGTACGATCCACGCGCCCACCCGGGAGTCCTTGGTGCGTCCTGTTTTTTCGGCCCCCCCGTTGGGGGATTTCCGGATGTGTCTCATGGATTTCAGATGGGACCTCCTCTATCGGGAGCCTTGCATGAGCCCCGTCTTTCGTACAATATGCGAATTATCCTGCACCCGATGCGTCAAGGCAACAAGTGATTGAACCCAGCATGCGGAGGCACTTCCCATGAAGGCGATGGTTCTGGAACGTTGCGCGCCCATCGAAACCGAACCCCTTCGCATCCGGTCCCTTCCCGACCCCGAGCCGGGCCACGGGGAAATCCGGGTGCGCGTGAGGGCCTGCGGCGTGTGCCGGACGGATCTTCATGTGGTGGAGGGGGAGCTTCCCCCCTTGGACCATCCAGTCATACCGGGACATCAGGTGGTGGGGGAAGTGGACGCCCTGGGAGCCGGCGTGCGGCTTTTCAAAGGTGGAGAGCGAGTGGGCATCGCCTGGCTGCGCCATACCTGCGGACAATGCAGCCATTGCAAGAGCGGCCGGGAGAACCTCTGCGAGCAGGCGCTTTTCACCGGCTACCACGCCCCGGGCGGCTATGCCACGCACGTGGTGGTGCGCGAGGATTTCGCCTATCCCGTTCCGGAAACCCTCGGCGACGCGGAAGCCACGCCCCTGCTGTGCGCGGGAATCATCGGGTATCGGAGCCTCAAACGGTGCCTGTGCGGCCCCCAGCCCACCGGTTCATCGGCAGACCGGCCCAAGCTGGCCCTGTACGGCTTCGGCTCCTCCGCTCACATCGTGATCCAGATCGCCCGCCACTGGGGATACGACGTATACGCCGTGTCCCGGACTCCCCGGCACCAGCGCCTGGCCCTGGAGCTGGGAGCCCGTTGGGCCGGACCGACCGCGGAGGAGATGCCCGTAAAACCCGGCCACGCCATCATCTTCGCACCGGCCGGCCATCTTGTGCCAACGGCTCTGGAACACCTGGAAAAAGGCGGCACTTTGGCCCTGGCGGGGATCTACATGAGCCGGATTCCATCCTTGGACTACGAAAAACACCTCTTTTATGAAAAGAACATCCACAGCGTGACCGCCAACACCCGCCAAGACGCCCGGGAGCTCCTGGAGATCGCGGCCGCCGTACCCATTCGCCCCGAGGTTCACACCTACCCCCTGGAGCAGGCCAACCGGGTCCTGCGGGATCTCAAAGAAGATAAGATCCGGGGCACCGCCGTCCTGCTGCCCTGACGGACCCGCTCGTCCCGGGGCCATCATCGAAAGATCATGCACACAGCCGCGGCAAAGGCATAGAGCGTGCCGCCGTAGTAGGCGCGCCCCCTCACCCTCCGTCATCTCTTCACATTTCTTTACTGATATTTACATACTCTTAACTCATCGATTCCACAAAAAGATCCGTTTATTGCTTTAGGTATTTTGAGGTCGGTTTCAAATCATCCAAACACCCCAAAGAAAGGAGGATCAAAATGGTCAGTTCGGTGGAATTCGGTATGACATCGGCACTTTTCGGGCAAAGCACCCAACAAACACGGATCCTGGACAGGATCGACAGCGATGGAGATGGAACCATCACCAAGGAGGAATTCATAACCAATCGGCCGGAAGATATGGACGAGGAACAGGCTGAAGAAATGTGGAGCACGTTGGATACCGAAGGGGCCGGCAGTCTAAGCGGAAGCGATTTCATCAGCCTCATGCAAAGCATGCGGCCGCCTCGTCCACCGCAGGGCGGTGACGAATCTCAACGTTCGGCGGGACTTCAAGGTCTTCTCGAAAAGATCGACGAAGATGAGGACGGTACCATCACCAAAGCGGAATTTCTTGCGGCCCGGCCGGAAGACATGAGCGAGGAGCAGGCTGAAGAAATGTGGAGCATGTTGGATACCGAAGGGGCCGGCAGCCTCTCACAGGCTGAATTCTTGTCGGCCATGGAGACCTTGAAACCTCCGGCCGGGCAGGCTCCCATGGGCTCTTCGGTACCCCCGAGCGAGAATGGCGAGGAGTCGGAATCGGACAGCGACGCCCTGACACAGGCGATTCTCAGCGCAATTCAACAATACACCAACGGATTATCAAGCGAAGCCCTCTCCGGCAACCTGCTCGCCTCGTCCGGGCTGCTTTCCACCACCGCTTAGTCACATCCCCCAGGCGGAAGCTTTTCCTGCTTCCGCCCCTTTACACCCAGCTCCCGTAGCCCATCCGGGCGAACACCCATGCCGAGCATCAGGACGCGAACAGACCCGTCCTCCTCCGGGGCTCGGGCCGGATTTCTTTGCGGCGGGAAAAAGATTCCCGCCCTTGGGAAAAATCTGCCGAGCCCTGCAAAGCCGGGAAATCCTAGAAGGCGTGGCCGATGCTGAAATGGATCTGGTAGCGATTGAAGGGGGCGTCGTCCGGCGGATTGAGCTGGTAGCCCAGGTCCACGCGCACGGGTCCCACCGGCGTCTTGTAGCGCAGTCCCACACCCGTGGTGAACCGGAGCTGGTCCCAGACAAGTTCATATCCCCGGGGATAGACGTTGCCCGCATCCAGGAAGAGCACCCCTTCCCAGGAATCCTTCAGGGGGAAGCGCCAGTCCAAGTTCCCCTCCAGTACGGTGAGTCCTCCCAGGGGATTGCCCGCATCGTCCAAAGGGCCCAGTTTCTGGTAGGGATACCCCCTCACGGAATTGCTTCCACCGGTGAAATAGCGCTTGAAAATAGGCACATAGCTCGTGTCTTCCAATTCCTTGATGCTCCCCCACCGCGCCCTCAGGGCCAGGACCCCCAGCGGGTCAAGGGGCAAGTAGGCCCTTCCTTCCAGGCTCAGTTTGACGAAACTCACGTCCGAGCCCAGCAGCCCGCTTCCCCACTCCAGCCGCTGAAACACCTGCCAGCCCTTGTGGGGATCCAGCAGGTCATCCACCCGCTGGTAGCTGGCTCCGGCCACGAGAGAGGAAACGAAATAGTCTTCCCCTTCCTTTTCGGCGCCGAGCGTTTGATCCGGTTGCAGGTCCAGGCTGAGGAGTTGGTTGGCTTCCAGGTTGTGACCGAGATAGAAGAGCAGGCGGTCCGATTCGCGAATGTTCCATTGGTTGCGGATGTAGTACTGCTCGTTTTCAAAACTTTCCTGGATTTCCCGGGAATAGCCGCCGGAAGAGGTGAGGAAGGCATTGGGCCAAGGAAAGTGCGGCTGAAGCAGGCGACCTTCCACGTATCGGGCCAGGGAGCTGGCTTTGGCGCTCACCTGCAAATTGCGGCCGCCGCCCAGGAAGTTCCGATACTCCCAGCCGAGCATCCCCCGCAGCTTGTCTTCCGTGCCGTAACCCGCTCCGAATCGTATGCTCTGGCTCTTGGCTTCCTTGACCACGATGTGGATGGGCAGCCGGGGACCGGTATCGCCTCCCTCCACCACCTGGACGTCCACGAAAGAAAAGAGGCGTGTGTCCATCAGGCGTTTTTGGGAGGCGGTGACGGCGGAGGTCCGAAAGCGTTCGCCTTCCCGGAAAGTCAGCTCCCGCCGGATGACGTCCGCGCTCACCTTGCGGTTTCCCTCGATCGTAACGGGGCCGAAATAACAGGGCGGGCCCATCTGGACGTCCACTCGGATGACGGCCTTCCGCGCCTGCTTATCGAGGCTGCCGCCGGTCTCTACCTGCGCTCGCGCGTAACCCCATTCGGCCAGGAAGCGGCGCACGGTCCTTTCGATGTTTTCGAAACCCGGGCTGGTGAAGCGCCCCCCCTCCTTCAGGGGCAGGGCGGACAGGAGTTCCTTGTGCCAGGGACCGCTTTCTTTCCCGTCCACGTAAAGCCGGACCGACTCCACGATGACCGGATCTCCCTCATCCACCTGAATTTCCAGGATGTGGTTCGACCCCGCCAGGGGAAGGAGGCGATACCCGAGGACCCTGGCATCGTAGTAGCCTTCGCTTCGATACAGCCTTTCGATGCGCTCCAGGTCCTTTTCCAGCACCTGCTCGTCCAGGGGCTCGCCGCCGAACCAGCGGAAACGTCGAACCCGCGTCTCCATGACCTTCTTCAACCGGTCCGGTGACAGCCCTTGGACACCCACGAAACGGAGGAAGCGCACGTAACGGACATCAGAGGAAGGGGATGGACGGGAGGCTGCTCCCGCGGGAGCCCCTCCCATGGCGATGGCGAAAAGGAGGATAAGGAAAAGGCGTTTCCCCAACCGGGCGGGCATCCACGCGCAACCCTTGGAGGTTTGAATCGGACGCCCGCTCACCGAAGCCTTTCAAGCCACTTCTTGGCAATCTCGGCCTGTGGGGTCGTGGGGTGCTGCTCGACCACACGTTCATAGAGGATCCTGGCCGCGGTCCGGTCCCCCAGCTTCTCGAAGGCGGCTCCCTGCTTGAGAATCGCATAAGCCACCTTGTTGCCCTTGGGATATCGGTCGAGCACGTCCTGGTAGGCGGCAATGGCCTCCTGATACCGGCCTTGCATGAAGTGGCATTCCCCGATCCAGAATAGGGCGTTATCCGCCAGTTCCGACTGGGGATACCGGTCCACGAATTGGCGGAACCCTTCCAGGGCCTGGGGGTAGTCGCCCTTCTGGAAGGACTCCAGGGAACGGCTGTACAGCGCCTTTTCGGGGTCCTGGGGAGGCGTGACCGGCTGAACGCTCACACTGCTTCCCGTCGCCTCCGGTTCACTGGAAACCGGAGGGGCTGCAGGGACAGGTGCCGGAGGAGAAGTCGCCACAAGGCGCTGCTGCTCTTCGAGGCGCCCCTTCAGCCCGGCCACTTCCATCTGGAGGGCGTCCAAGCGAGCGTTCATGTCCGCCAGGCTTCTACGGCCGCCCCCCTCTCCTTCGCCCGTACCGAAAACGGCGGATTCCATGCGCTGGACACGGGCGTCCAGGTCCTGCACCTGCTGCTGAAGCGAATAGACGCTCTGCTGGAGCACCGATGTTTGCTGGGTGGTCACACACCCCTGAAGCACCATGGCCGTCATGGCCGCGACAGCGGCTGTGCCGAGAGCCCTCATCCCGCCAGGCATTGTCTCCCCCCGTCGATGTTGGTGGCCGGACTAGAAATGAATCACGAAATGGGCCCTGCGGTTCTTGGCCCAGGAAGCTTCATCGTGGCCTGCGGCCACCGGACGCTCTTCCCCGTAACTGATCATGCTCAGTCGCGACGGGTCGATGCCCGAGTCCACCAGGTACTGCCAGGCGCTGTTGGCCCGCCGCTCCCCGAGGGCCAGGTTGTATTCGCTGGTCCCCCGTTCGTCGCAGTGGCCCTCGATGGTCACCTGAACCTTGGGATAACGCCGCAGGAATTCCACCTTTCGATCCAGGACCATGCGCGCTTCTTCCAGGAGAACATACGAATCAAACTCAAAGTAAACATCCTCGTTTTCGAACTTCTCCATGGCCTGCAGAAACTCGAGGCGTTCCGGTTCCGTCTGCAGTCCCAACCGCTGCCAGGTGGCCTCGTCGATCCGGCCTGTGGCGCCGGATCCCTGCACCGCGGTCTGCATCGGGGGCGCGGGGGTCATCCCGCCCTGCACGGGGACCGCTTTCTTGGTGCAGGCGGAAAAGGACAGTACCAACAACCCCAATGCCGCTACGGCCAGAAGACGCTTCAGCATGTCTTGCATGGTTTCCTCCATCTTCGAGGTTTGGGATCCCAGGAGCCTGTCCGAGAATGGTTTTCAGGCTCAAGAGGCCGGGAATTTCCAATCACTTCGTAGCCGCGGGGCTTCAGCACCGCGGAAAAGGGTCCAACCCAACCCAATGAACTGACAGGCAATACCCGATGGGCCATCCGACATCCGGGGATTCCTGCGCAGCCAAGGGCTGCGCTACGAGAAAAGAGATCATCCGCGACGTTTTCGGACAGCCTCCTAACGCGGTAGTCGAGGCGACCAGTCAGGAAGGCTCTGCTCTCCGGGAAGGCGGGTCAATCTCTTCACTCCTTCACCATTGAGGAGCATGACCCAGACGGCCGCACGCCCCCCTTGACGCGTGGAAGTGAAGGCGATCATCCGCCCGTCCGGCGACCAGGAGGGCGCCTCGTTATCTCCCTCATTGTGGGTCAGCTGCCTGATCTCCGACCCGTCAGGCCGAATGATATAGATATTGTTAAGCCCTTTGTCCATGCCGCTGTAGGCGATCCAGTCGCCCTTGGGAGACCAGCTGGGGGCCGTGTTGTACTTCCCGTGGTAGGTCAATCGCTCCTTTCGCCCTGTGGCGAGATCCAGGACGTAGATCTGGGGATTACCCGTTTCTCCCGATACATAGGCGAGCCTCTTGCCGTCCGGGGACCAGGAAGGCGACACATCGATGGCCCAGCTGGAGGCCAGCTTCCGCACCACCTGTCCGTTGAGGTCCACCAGGTAGATATCGGGGTTGCCGTCCTTGGAGAGCGTGACCGCCAATCCGTCGCCTCCGGGCCTCCAGGCCGGGGAGATGTTGAGACCCGGGTACCCACACAGGTTTCGGCGTTGCCCCGTAAAAAGGTCCACCACGTAGAGTTTCGGGGCGCCTTCGAAGTAGCTCACATAGGCCAGATGCCTTGCGTCGGGGCTCCAAGCAGGCGAGAGCGCCGTGCTCCCGTCCCGGGTGACCTGTTTGAGGTTTTCCCCGTCGATATCCATGAGGAAGATTTCCTTAACCCCGTCCTTGGCCTGCACGAACGCGATCTGTGTATCGAAGATGCCGGGCTCTCCGGTCAAGGCCGCAAGGATCTCATTGGCGAACCGATGGGCCATGACCCGCGCGTCTTCCACGCGCCCTTCGTAAATCTTCCCGACTACCAAGCGCTGAGCCACCACGTCGTAGAGGCGGTACTCCACACGCAGCCGAGAGCCCTCTCGGCTGCACTTACCCCGAACCAGAAATTCGGCTCCCACTTGCCGCCATCGATCGAAACGAATTTCCGCCGCCGTCAGCCCCTCGTCCTGCCCGGAGCCGAGGAACCCTCTGGGGTCCAGGACTCGGAACAGCCCGGAAAGATCCAAGTCGTTGGACACCACGGAGGCCAGCAGGCGGCCGAGACCCTCCCCTGCGGGGCCTTCCTCGCGCAGATCGGTGACCGCAATGGGAAGCTGGACGAAATGGGGCTGGGTGATGTCGATATAGACTCTCTGGGCCGCCGTGGCCTCTCGGGCCGACACCGCGGCCACAAGCAGGGCGATCGCAAGAAGGAGCGGCCTGACAACGGATCTTTCACTCTGGAAGGGCATCATCATGAAGAAAGGGTGTCCTCCTTGCAATCTCAAGCCAGGTCCTCCGGGCGGAACCGGATGCCGATCTCGTCCCGGGGCGGGCTGTAAATGTCCGGGAACTTGGGCAGAGGATTGGCCTTTTGAATGGCGCGAAGCACGGAGTCGTCGAACAGGGCGTTTCCCGACTTCTTCTCGAACCGAACACTCTCGATGGTGCCGTCGCGCCGGACCACGATCACCACCACCGCTTCCAACCGCTGGGATCCCAGAAGGGACTTGGGCAGGGCCCACTGGTTCCGAATGGCGCTCCAGACCTCCGTATAGTAGAGACGGCGGGCGAGGCCGATGTCTTCATCCTCCGATACCTCGCGGGCCGGGCCGGAAGTGGGCGGGCCGGGCGCTTCGCGGGTTGCCTCCCTGGTGCCGGCCCCGGCAGTGTGGCGAGGCACCTCACGGGGAAGAAGCTTTTCCACCGTCTCCTCGATGGAAGGCTTGTCCACGGGCGCCACCTGCGGCGTCCGAGGGACATCCAGCTTGTGCACTTCCGCTTCCTTGGGCTGGAAAACTTCCCCCAGCCTCTTGACGGGAACCACGGGCGGGGGCCGGAATCCCTTGGATGGGGCCTTTTTGGACGGGGCAACGGAATTTTTCCCTGGGCTTACGGGCTGGGAAGGGGCCGGGGACTGGAGACCTATATCCGCCGGGGAAACCAGTTTGACCGTATAAAAGGGGATCTCGTAAGTCTTCCGTGGAAGCACCTGGGGCAGGAACAAGACGCCAAAGGCCAGGAACACATGAACCAGGAAGGAGATCCCCAGGCCCAAGATGACCTCCTCCTTGGGAAGACGCAGCCTCGAAAATGCAGCGGAAGCTTCCGTCATCTTAGCCCTCAACCGCCCCGACTTTCCGTTGAAGCCCCCACCGGTTCCGTCACCAGCCCGATCTGATCGATTCCCGACTGCCGAATGATGCTCATCACGTGCATGACGTAACCGTAGGGGATGGACTCATCGGATCTCAAAAAGACCCCCTGCGTTCCGCCCGTGTTGCGATAGATGGCCGCCAGTTTGGGGCCCAAGACGTCCAGTTCCACCGGGTACTCGTTGATATACACCTTTCTTTGAGCGTCGATGGTAACCACCAGCCGCTCCTGCTCCGACGGGATCGCCGGTGCCTCCACCTCCGGAAGGTTCACGTCGATGCCCTGCATCATCATGGGCGCGGTCACCATAAAGATGATCAGAAGCACCAACATGACATCCACGAAGGGCGTCACGTTGATCTCAGACAGGAGTCTTCGGTCGGATTCGGGGATCTTCATGACATCATCCACTGGTGATTCCCGTCCGGACTGCGGACGACGCCTCCGCCGCCGCCACCCGCACGCCGTGGGAAGATCGGCGCATCCACTCGCGCTTCATGAGGCTATAGAAATCCGAGGCAAAGTATCTCATCTGGCCGTCGATGCTCTGAACCTTGTTGATGAAGTGGTTGTAGAAGATAACCGCCGGAATGGCTGCGGCCAGCCCCACGGCGGTGGCCACGAGGGCCTCGGATATGCCCGGCGCCACGACGGCCAGGTTGGCCGCCCCCTTCAGACCGATTTCCTGAAAGGAGGTCATGATGCCCCAGACGGTGCCGAAAAGGCCGATGAAAGGCGCCGTATTGCCGGTGGTGGCCAGCAGGGGCAGGAAGCGTTCCAGGCGGCGCCTTTCCAGGAGCATGGCCCCCTCCATGGTCCTTTCCACGGTCTCCAGGGCGTCCTCCACCCCGTTCAGTGCCCCCTCTGTCGGGTTGCCCGCCTCCAGAGCCTTGCTCAAACGGCCCCACTCCACATAACCGGTTCGAAACACCTGGGCCAGGTAGCTCTCGTCCAGCAGCTGGCTCTCCCGGTACAGGTGGGCGAAGTTTTTCTTTTGGCGGTACAACTCGTAGAACTCCTCCGACTGTTTCTCGGCTCTCCGAAACAGACGCCACTTCACCAGCGCAATGCCCCAACACGCCAGGGACATGACCAGCAGGAGGAGCAAGACCAGCTTCACCATGGGGCCGGCGTGGCGGATCATGTCGCTCACTCCGTTGCCGGCCCGCTGGTAGGGGGATGCCAGGGCCACCGTTGTCAGGAAGGTTGAAAGAAGGGAAAGGCTCATTCTCTTTACGCTCGCTTTCCTTGCCCGCCGATCAAAGGCCCATGGCCGCAACGAGTGCGGGCAGGGCCCGACCGGCGGGTTGATCGATGTGGATATCCGTCACCGTGCGGGTCAATTCCGATTCCTGAGGATTGATCTCGATGATGAAGGCGCCGCGCCCTTTGGCGATGATCGGCAAATGGGATGCCGGAGCCACCGTGGCCGACGTTCCCACCACCAGCAGCACATCGCACCGCTCGGCCATTCGAAAGGCCTCATTTTGGGCTTCGAAGGGAATGCCTTCGCCGAAGAAGACAAAATTGGGGCGGATAGGACCTCCGCACGGACAAAGCGGCGGCAGATCCCCGAGATCCAGCTCTTCGCGGGGGAAATGCCTGTGGCAAGAATCACACCGGGCGCTGCGCCCGTGCCCATGGAACTCCACCACGTTCCTGCTCCCCGCCCGCTGGTGCAGGCTGTCCACGTTCTGGGTGACGATGCCCTTGAGGATTCCCCCTTGCTCCAGTTGCGCCAGTGCGTAATGGGCGGGATTAGGTTGGGCACCCCGAAGCAACCGGTCCATGTCCAGCAGCATCCGCCACACCTTCCCGGGATTTCGCCGAAAGGATCGGATGTCCCCGTATTCCAGAGGGTCGTACTTGGACCACAAGCCTCCCGGACTTCGAAAATCGGGAATCCCGCTTTCCACGGAGATGCCCGCCCCGGTGAGGGCCACGGCCCGGGCGCTCTTCCCAAGCCGCTCGGCAGCCTGACGGATGGCTTGCTCCATGCGGTTAAGCTCCCGTTATCTGATCCATTTCCACACCCACGGGGCATCGTAGTGGCGTCCCGGTACCCTTGTCAAGGACGGAAGGACGGCAGCCCCGGCCACCACCGTCAGTCACGGTGGACAATGAGCTTTTGGCCCAGCCAGATGGTGGAGCCCTTGAGGCCGTTCCATCTCCGCAAATCGGATACGCTCACCCCGTAGCGCTTGGCGATCCTCGTCAGGGTGTCGCCTTTCTCAACCACATGGAGCACCGCCTTGGGTTTGAAGGCCTCCAGGAAGGACGCCAGGTTTTGCCGGAATCGGGCTCCGTGGCCCCGTGGCAGCCGGAAGCGGTATTGTCCCCTGGGAATTTCCCGGGAGATGAAGGAGGGATTGAGGCGCTTGAACTCGCGATAGGTAATGCCCGCCTTCTCCGCCAGGGCCTGGATGGGTACGGGATATGGGACCGTCGCTTCCACGTAGTCGAAGGCTTCCTCCGGATAGCCCGCTCCTTTGGGCAGCACGTAGCCGTACTTTTCCGGGCTGGACAGGATGGCCTTGATGGCGAGAATCCGGAAGATGTAGCGTTCGGTTTCCGCGGGCAGCTTCAACTGATAGTAGTCGCGCACCTTCTGGCGCTCCATCTCTTCCTGGACGCGTCGTTCCCCGCAGTTATAGGCGGCGATGGCCAAGGTCCAGTTCTGGAACTGGTCGTAGAGGTCTTTGAGGTAGCGCAGGGCGCTGTCCGTGGCCAGTTCAAAGTCGTACCGCTCGTCCACCGAGCCTTGCGTTGCCAAGCCGTAGCGCTGTCCCGTTCCCGGAATGAACTGCCACAGCCCGGCGGCCCCCATGGGCGAATAGGCTCCATGCTGCAGGTCGCTCTCCGCCACGGCCACATACTTCAGGTCCAGCGGCAGGTTCCGGCGCTTCAGTTCCTCCTCGAATCGGGGGAAGAACCTTTCCGCCCTCTTGAGCCACAAGTAAACTTGGGCATGGGCATAAACGAGGATGGTGAACTCGCGGTCGAACCGTTCCCACACGTCCTGGACGTGGAGGGGGACAGGCTCCCCGCACAAATCCAAGTGGTTCGGCGGCTCCACATACGGCACCACCTGGACGGGCGGGGCTGCTTCCTGCTGAGCATTGACGGGAACGGATAGATAAGCGGAAAGGAAACAGAACAACGACAGGGCCCAGAGCCATTGCCTTCGACCCGTGGTCATGGTTCAACTCCTACACCCACAAGCGTTTCGCATTCCGGACGGCCGCCATGCCGGGGCGGGCCTCCGGCTGGAAAATCTCTACCGCGGAACAGGACATTGAGTCCTTCGTGCGGCCGCATCGCAGGGGCCAATGATCATTCGCCCCTGCACTTCCCCGCCTTTGAAAGGCACATCGCATCGTTGGTTGTCACGGGCTCCCGTGACGGGGGTCAGTATGCCACAAAGACTACCAGGAGTCACGACAACACTGGAGGAGGGAGCTGAAAGGCAGCCCGATGGGCTGAGCCAGGAGATCCCCGGCCTTCGGGAGGTGGGTGGGAAAGAAGACGCGGGGATGCCCGGGGCGGGTTCCGGCCCAGCCCGCAGGGGACCGCCCCACGTTCAAGGCCCATGAGGGAGCTAGCAACCTGTTTGATAACGCAAGGGATGACTTTGTTTTTCGTAGCGCAGCCCTTCAGGGCTGCGGATGAATCCCCGAACGTCGGACAGGCCAATGGGGCATTGCCTGGCACTTCATTGGGTTACGGGCCCCTTTCCGCGGGGCTGAAGCCCCGCGGCTACGAAAGAAGACGGATTTCTTGTCGGTAGATTTTCGTCATCCCCGCAGAAGCGAGGATCCAGGACTTCCGGCAACTTATGGACTCCCCCCCTGCGCGGGAGTGACGGTTTGCGGAGTCCTCGGACAGGCTCCTAAGAACAGATCTCCAGCTCGGAGAAGAAAAACGCGATCTCCTTTTGGGCCGTTTCGGGAGCGTCCGAACCGTGGACGGTGTTTTTTTCCACGTCCAAAGCGAAGTCCTTGCGTATGGTCCCGGGCGCGGCATCCGCCGGATTGGTGGCGCCCATGAGCTCCCGGTTCCTTTGAATGACATTCTCCCCTTCCAGCACCATCACCACGATGGGCCCCGAGGACATGTAGGTGGTGAGGCTATCGAAGAAAGGCCTTTCCTTGTGCACCGCATAGAAGGCTTCCGCTTCTTTTTTGGTCAGATGGCGCATCTTCATGGCCACGATGCGGATGCCCGCCTTCTCAAACCGCTGAACCACTTCCCCTATGAGACCGCGCTCCACTCCATCGGGCTTGATGATCGACAGGGTTCGTTCCATTCCTTTCCTCCTACGAATCGATTCTTTGTCTTGAGTCCGCTACCTGATGCGGTCTGGAGGGCCAAAAGTCAAGCCTCAACTTGCGGACAGCCCCCTCTGGCGCCCACAAAAAACGGGGGGCTGTCCGCCCCCCGATCCGTTCCATCCCCCGAAAAACCGCGAGATTCCCAAGCCCTCACGGTTTGTGGCACTGGCCGCACATCACGGGCAGCTGCATGCCCTCCCGGCTGTTCAGCCGCTCATGGCACGATTTGCACTGCAGGTGAAAGGCCCTTTTGAGAGGCATGGGGCCGTCCTGTGCGTCCGCCGCATGGCAGGTGGAGCACTTTTGGCCGTCTCCTCCCAGGTTGGCCCCGTAGCGATCGTAGTCATGATGACACCGCGTGCAGTCGATGATCTCCGCGTGCCGCTCATGGGGGAATGTCACAGGCGGCCTTTCCAGGGGGGCAAGGGCTTCATCCTCGAGAACCATGACCTCGTCTTGGGCCCGGACGGCGGGACCCGTCGAAAGCGCCACGGCGAAGAGAGTCGCAAGGAACAGGACGGCGAATTTCATAGAACCTCCATTCAACGGAATCGTTTTCCACCTCACAGTGAAGCATTAGCGGAGGGCCCCGGTGGGGATCAGCTGCTCTCGTCCCCGGGCGCGGCCGGCCCACCGTTTTCCAGCGCAAGCCGCTGCTTGGGTGAGGTCACGATGGACACCTGGCAACTTGCCCGAAGCGATACCTGCTGGGCGTTTTCCCCCAGATGCGGTTTTTCCAGGTCCAGTGCCTGTTGCGGATCCTTGATGGTGTAGGGCCCCATGACGATCAGATCCACTTTCTCCCTTCGGGCAAATCGCAGGATCTCCACCCAGGGGATGCCGGCCCGCACCTCCACTCGAAGGTTCTTGGGCTCTTCCTCCTCCACCCGGATGGAATAGTACTCCCGCAACTTGGCCTTGAGCTTCTCAAAGACCTCGGGCCCCGCCCACGTTTCCCCATCCTCGGTGATGACGTGCCCCGAATATCGATGCCGGGACTCCAAGACATGCAGGATGATGAGCTCAGCCCCCGACCTCTCCGCAAGATCCAGGGCGGCGGCAAAGGCGTAATCGGAGCTGGCATAGAGATCCGCGCAAAAGAGTATCTTTTTATACATGTGGCCTCCTCCCTTCTCCGTTAAGCGCCGCCCCGGTACCGGCCCGGTCCCCGGGCACTACTCCTCCGGGGCCTCTTCCTCGTCGGGCTTGAACTTGTCCGGGATGATCATCATCTCGCAGATCAGTTCCTTCAAAGACACCACGCGAATACCCAGTTCGTATTCCTTGTTCAGATCGCTCAGCTGGTCAAAGCAGTTGTGGCAGGGAGCGATCACCACCTTGGCGCCGGTGGCCCGGATCTGCTCCGCCTTGACGCGCCCGCTGGCCATGCGCTTGGGCTTGTATTCGGGTCCCATGGGAATGAAGCCGCCTCCGCCCCCGCAGCAGTGATTGTACTCCCTGTTGGGGGACATATCCCGAAAGTCTTCGGCCAGGAACTGAACCAGCTTGCGGCCTTCTTCCCACAGGCCGCCGTTTCGGGACACGTTGCACGGGTCCTGGTAGGTAACCGGCTCTTTGAGTCGCTTGGCCGGATCGATCTGGATGCGGCCGTCCCGCAGGTACTCATAGAAGAGTTGCACCGAATGCACGATGGGAACCGGCGGTTTGCCGTCGGGATAACCCGCCAGGTAGGGCCCCTCGAAAAGGGCGGAACGGAAGGCATGGCCGCATTCGGTGATGAGGATGTACTGCACGCCCAGTTCCACAGCTTTCTCGTACATGTTGCGCACCACCTGCCCGGCCAGGGCCTTGTCGCCGGCAAACATGGGCAGATTGGTGCAGTCCCAGCCCGTGCTGGGCATGGTCCAGTCCTCCCCGGCCACCGTGAAGATCTGGGCCGCTTGGGCCAGGTCCTGGGGATAGAACATGGGCTCCCGGGGATTGACCGTGTACATGTACTTGGCGCCCTTCTTGTCGATGGGAATGGTGACTCCCTTGACCTCGTCCTGAGTCTCCTCGGCCATCCACTCGCAGGTGTCGATGAAATCCTCTGAGCTCATGCCCATCTGATTGCCCGTCTCCCGGTAGTTCACCACCGCCCGGGCCAGACCCTCGGGTGTGATCCCTTGGGAATAGAGGATGGTTCGGGTCACGGCGATCATGGTGGCAATGTCGATCCCGAAAGGGCAATAGAGGGAGCAGCGCTTGCACGTGGTGCATTCACCCCAGACGATGTCGGCGCAGCGCTTCAGGAAGTCCCAATCCACCCGCCCTTTTCTCTTGTAGAGCTCGCCCAAGGTGTTCTTGAACTTGTAGGCGGGGCTCAGCTTCGGGTCTTTGTCGTGGGCCAGGTAAAAGAAACAGCTCTCCGCACACAAGCCGCAGCGGGCACAAATGCTGAGCCAGGTGCGAATGCGGGCCCCATCGTTGGCGTCCAACAATTCGCGAATCTTCTTCACATCAACCTGAGGCGTGTCGGCACTGTCGTGCACTTGTCGTTCCGCACTCGCTGCCATCTATCCGTCTCCATTTGAACGTTGAAATATTCGGATGCGTCGAACCTTACCAGGTGCGGGCGCCGCGCCGGGCTCCCATCTCAAAACCGATAAAGGCCCTGGTAAAGAAGAAGAGGACCATGTGTCCCAGCTTGGTGAAGGGAATGCAGATGAGGAGGATTTCGCTCGTGAGAACGTGGAGAATCAACATGAGATCATAGGGCCCCCAGTGGTGATAGGCGCAAAAGCCGGTTAGAAAGGGAAGGGCCGTGCCCACCAGCACCGTGTAGTCCCAAGGCGTGGTGAGGATCCGCACTTCCGGGCGTACCAGGCGGCGCACCAGAAGAAACAAGGCACACGCCAGGACCATGAGGGTCAGGGCATCCGCCCAGGCGTCGGGCATGGACCAGAGGCTCACACCGAACGCCTCGTCCCACAACAGATTGTGCGCGGCCAGGAAGAGGGGCACCGCCAGGATCCCCACGTGAAAAAGAAAGAAGACGAGGCTGAAGACCAGCTGGCGGCGCATGGAAACGCTTCCCCACGGCACCAGCCAATGCACGATGGACTTGATCGCCCAGTTCCAATCCATGTGGTTGTAGAAGACCCGGTCCCGTTCCTTGCTGAGCCCGTAGAGGAATGCGATCCGGACCGCCAGGCCCCCCAAAAAGATCACGAACGTCGCCCATAAAGCCGGGCCGGTCAGAAACTGATAGAGCCCACTCATGCCGTATCCTCTTCTGCTCGGGGAAGGTGAGCCGCACGATGCACACGTTCCGCGCGGCGCAAAATCGCTCGTGAATCTATAGCCTTCTGAGTCGATCGTCAAGAGTCGCACAAGGAATTGTGCATTTCTCCAAGGCCTGATTTCATGCCGGTTGACAGTCCTCCAACCCCGGGATATGGGTTGATGACAGGGTGAAAAATGAAAGCCGTTCAGTGAGAAAAGGAGCCCACGTGACGCCCAACACGGATCCCCTGGAGGAAGTGCGCGGCTTCATGAAAAGCCGTGTTCTGCTCACCGCGGCGGAACTGGACGTCTTCACGGCCATCGACGAGGAACCCTTATCGGCCGAGCGTCTGGCGAACAGGAAGGGGGTGGATGTGCGCGCCCTCACCCGCATCCTGGACTGCCTCGTCACCTTCGGGCATCTCACCAAGAAGGACGGAATCTACTCCCTCACGGACCGGGGAAGTCTCTTTTCGGCAAAGCACCCACGGACCGTTCTGCCCATGGTGCTCCACATGAACCACGTGTGGAACAACTGGCATCACCTCACAACAACCGTCAAGGAAGGCATCAACAACCAGCGGGAGCCCGCAACGGATTCGGGCCTGGAATCGTTGAAAGCCTTCATCGGGGCCATGCATGTGGTCGGGCGGACCCTGGCCCAGGAAATCGCCCGCTCCTTGGACCTCCGTGCCTACCGGACCCTCCTGGATATCGGAGGCGGATCGGGGACCTACACCGTCGCTTTCCTGGAAACCAATCCTTCCCTGCGGGCGGTGCTCTTCGACCTTCCGGACGTCATCCCCATGGCGAAGGAAAGGCTGGAACAGGCCGGGATGCTGGACCGCGTGACCCTGGTTTCGGGAGATTTCTACCGGGACGAGCTCCCGCCCGGATGCGATCTGGCCCTTCTGTCGGCCATCATCCACCAGAACAGCCGGGAGGAGAACCGCGAACTCTACGCAAAGATCAAAAGGGCGTTGGCGCCCGGGGGCAGTCTGCTCATTCGGGATCACATCATGGACCCCGAGAGGACCTGGCCCCCCGCGGGCGCTCTTTTTGCCATCAACATGCTGGCCAACACTTCCGGGGGCGACACCTACACCTACCGGGAGGTGGCGGAGGATCTGGAATCGGCGGGATTTCATTCCATCCAATGGATCCGCAAGGGAGAGCGCATGGATTCCCTCGTACTGGCCCGAACGTAGGGCCGCCTTTATGCCTTGACAGCACGCCGGCCCGCTGGCATAAGGGGCTCCGAGGTATGTCAGGCATCCAAAGCCACCCAGCCTCCAGGGCGGGGTGGCTCTTTTTTTTGGGGGGAACTCCATGAAGCTGGTGCTCATCGACAACTACGATTCCTTTACCTTCAATCTCTACCAACTCTTCCTGGAATTCGAAATCGACGTCCGGGTTCATCGCCATGACGCCGTGAGCATCCGGGACATCGCCCGCATGCGCCCGGACTGGATCTGCATTTCTCCGGGCCCCAAGGATCCGCGCCACGCCGGAATCAGCACCCAGGTGGTGAAAACGTTTCAGGAAACCACGCCCATCCTGGGGGTGTGCCTGGGCATGCAGGTGATCAACGAGGCCTACGGAGGCCGCACCAGCCGCGCTCCGCACCCCCTGCACGGAAAGCGGTGCCGGGTTCACCATCGGAACGATCCCATGTTCGCCGGCATTCCCTCCCCCTTTAGGGTCGCCCGCTACCATTCCCTCCAGTGCACGCAGGTCCCTTCCGCCCTGGTGCCGACGGCTTGGGCGGAAGACGGGGTGCTCATGGCTCTCCGGCATGAACGTCTGCCCGTTTGGGGCGTGCAATTCCACCCGGAATCCTTCCTGTCGGAATTCGGCCTGGAAATCATCGCCAATTTCCTGGGCACTCATCCGAGCTTCCGCCTGGACACCGGCCTTCTCACATCGGAAGAGATCCGCTTTCCCCGTTGGCTGGGACCGGCAGTGCGCACAACGGCGCTCCCGGAGGCTCGTCCATGAACTGCCTTGAAAGTTTGCTGAGCCCGGCGGTCCACCTCTCCACCGTGGTGGTGTCGGAAGAAGAGACGGACAGGTCCTTTTTGGACCGGGCGGAAGTCATCGCCCGACAGGTGCACAGCGCCGTTCTCATGAGCGGGGGCGATCTGGACTGCAGCCGCTACTGCCTGGCCTGCTGGAATCCCCAGGCGGTTTTGACGGCCAAGGGAAAGCAGGTGCAACTGGACACCATCTCGGGATCCCTCACCTTCCAGGCCAACCCTTTGGATGCCCTGGATGATTTGCTGAACCTCACGGCCTCGCCCATCCCCCTGCTCCAGGAACCCTTTTCCGGCGGCGCGGTGGGCTACTTGGCCTACGAACTCAAGAACACCTTGGAAAGACTGCCCCAAACCACGGAGGACGATCTGGGACTGCCGGACATGTACCTTTTCGTTCCGGGAGATATCCTCGTCTATGACCGATGGAAGGCCCGGACAGTCCACGTGCGGCTTGCCCTTGAAACACAGGCCGGCAGGACGGATGCGGGATGGAAGAATACGGCCGCTCGCTCTCCGGCACCCGCCTCAGCCCCTGAGAAGGAGAGAGATCATCAGGCCCAGAGCGACTTCAGCCACGACGAATACCTGCACGCCGTGGCCAGGATCCGGCGCTACATCCGCCAGGGCGACGTCTATCAGGTGAACCTGTCCCAGCGCTTTTCCGCCCCCTTTTCAGGGGACCCCTGGGTCTTTTGGGTCGCTCTCTTCGAGAGAAATCCGGCCCCCTTTTTCGCCCACATCCATGCCCCCGGCCACAGGGTACTCAGCACGTCCATGGAACGGTTTCTCCTGCGAAAGGGAGACCAGATAGAGACACGGCCCATCAAAGGCACCCGCCCCCGGGGGGAAACTCTACGCGAGGATACCGAAAACCTGAGGGACCTCACCGCCAATCCCAAGGACGACGCGGAACTTTCCATGATCGTGGACCTCCTGAGAAACGACCTGGGCCGGGTCTGTCGGGCTCGATCCGTCGTGGTTCGTCATCACAAGAAAGTGGAATCCTACGAGAATGTGCATCACCTGATCTCCATCGTGGAAGGGCGCCTGAAGGAAAGCACCACCCACGGGCAAATCTTGCGGGCCACATTTCCCGGGGGCTCCATAACGGGTTGTCCCAAGATCCGGGCCATGGAAATCATCGATGAGCTGGAAAAACACGTTCGCCACGTCTACACGGGTTCCATCGGCTATCTGGGCTGGCACCAGAACATGGATCTCAGTATCGCCATCCGGACCGCCATCGTGAAGGAAGGCCGGCTTTACGTGGCCGTGGGAGGGGGCGTGGTGTACGATTCCGACGAGGAAGCGGAGTACCTGGAAACGCTCCACAAGGGGCGGACCTTTTTCCGGCTGCTAAGGGACTGGGAGCAGGAAACCGGAGGGAATCGATGACCGACAAGTCGGGCCGGATCCTGTGGTTGAACGGTTCGTTCGTGGCGGAAGACGATGCGCGGGTTTCACCCCTGGACAGGGGATTCCTCTACGGCGACGCCCTTTTCGAAACGCTGCGCGCCCAGGATGGACAGCCGCTCTATGTGGCCGACCACTTGAAAAGGCTTCGAGACGGCTGCAGGCAGTTGCGGCTGGATTGGGCCGGCACGCCCCGGTTTCTCCCGGAAGACGCCCGGCTTTGGAGGGACCAGCTGGAAGAGCTCCTTGGAAGGAACGGGCTGACCGAGGGGACGGCACGCATCAGGATCCAGATAACCCGAGGGCGAGCCGAAGGTCTCGGGCTCCCCGCCCCCCACGCGCCCACCCTTTTGGCCATGGCCGCGCCGTACCATCCTCCTTCGGAACGCGATTACGAGCAAGGCCGGCGTCTGCATCTGGTGGAGGGAATCTTCACCCCTCCCCTTTCGCCCTTCAAGACCTGCAACTACCTGGCCTACCTCCAGGCCGGGCAGGCGGCCCGAGACGCCGGCTTCGACGAAGCCCTCCTCAAGGACAAGGACGGGACTCTGGCCGAAACCAGCACGGGCTCCCTGCTCTTCCTGAAGGAAGGAACCTGCACCCTGTCGGCCAGCCCTTTTCGGCTTCCTGGAACCGCTGAGCAAAGAATCGCCTGCATGCTCCACGACGACGGCTGGCAGGTGATCCGCGCCCCCGTCACGGAAAAGGACATCCCTTCCTACGAAGCCCTCTGGATCACCAACTCCCTCATGGGCATCCTGCCCGTCCGGGCCGTGGACCAATACCGCTTCCCGCGTCTTTTCAGGCGGAAGGCCGCCCGATACCGAGAGAGGTTCTTCCGCGAGGGCCGACTCGCCTAACAGCTCGCATCAGGTTGGGCTACCGGAGATCCTCATGGCAACTTTCGCCGCTCCCACAGCCCGCTTGTTCCTATTGGCGTTCATTTGTGTTCATTCGCGGTTTTCTTTCACAAAAAGCGGAAGTTCGCCAGCATGCGCCGGAGGGCTTCCCGCCAATGGACGGGATCCGCGGGCCACAGCCGCCACGTCTCTTCCTTGTCCAGGACGCTGTAACCGGGACGTTTCGCCGGCGTGGGATAGGCGGAACTGGGAATGGGGCGCACCCGCACCCGGCGCCCTCTCGCTCCACGGGTTTCCTCTTCCACGGCCACGGCCAGATCGTACCAGGACGCCACCCCGGCATCGGTGAAGTGAAGGATCGGCGGCGGCGCGTCCTCCCGGGCGGCCAAGTCCAGGAGAAAGCGCGCCAAGTGGTGGGCCCAGGTGGGCGTTCCCACCTGATCGCAGACGACGGAAACCTCCTCCCGCTGAGAAAAAAGCCGCAGCATGGTTTTCACGAAGTTGGCACCATGGGCGGAATAGAGCCACGCGGTACGCACAATGGCACCTCCGTGAGGATGGAGTTCCAGCACCGCTTCCTCCCCGGCCCGCTTGCTGCGACCGTAAACGCCCAAGGGATTGGCCGGATCTTCGGGCTTGTAGGGGCGCCCCCGCGTTCCGTCGAAGACGAAATCCGTGGAAACGTGCAGCAGCCGGATGTCCCGCCGACGGCATTCCTCGGCCAGAAGGGCCGCGGCATCCCGGTTGATCAAAAAGGCCGCCTCCGGCTCCGATTCCGCGCGATCCACCGCCGTGTAGGCCGCCGCGTTGATCACCACCCGGGGCCGGACTTGATCTAGAACCCGACGCACTTCGGCCGGCCGGGTTACATCCAGATCCTTTCGGGCAAGCGCCGCCAACCGGAGCTCCGGCCTGTCACAGCGCTGCAGTTCCCAGCCCAGTTGACCTCCGGCGCCAGTTACGAGAACCGTTCGCAAAACGACCGCTCCTTTCTTTGAGGCACGGCCTAGGAGGCTTTCCGAGAACGCCGCGGACGACCTCTTTTTCTCGTAGCGCAGCCCTTTAGGGCTGCGGAGGAATCCCCGGTTGTCGAATAGGCCTCGCATACAGCCTGCGACTTCAAGGGGTTACGATGACCCTTTCCGCGGGGCTGAAGCCCCGCGGCTACGAAAAGAGGGGCCATAGCCCGGGCTCTTAACTCGGAGAGCCATTGTCGGACAGGCTCCTAGGAGCTTGTCTGAAAATGGCGAATTTGCTTTGTTCACGGCCCCTTCGTCATCACCGCGAAAGCGGGGATCCAGGATTCCCGGCAAGTTATGGACTCCCGCTTGCGCGGGAGTGACGGTTTGCAAAGTTTTCGGACAGCCTCCTGGGAGGCTGTCTGAAAATGTGTCCGAAAGCCCTTTCCCCTGGGAGCGCGGGCCTCCGGCCCGCACAAGAAGCGGGCGAGACGCCCGCGCTCCCAGGAAAACAGCGTTCTCGGACAGGCTGTTAGGCAAAAAGATCCGCTTGCTCCACCGGGACTCCCGCCGCGTCCTTGGGAGACACGGTGAGCTGCATGCCCTCCTCCAGGGGCCACCGGATGCGGAGCTTGGGATCGTCCCAGCGGATGCACCGCTCATGTCGGGGCGCATAGAAATCCGTTGTTTTGTAAAGCACTTCGGCCCAATCACTCAAAGTGAGAAATCCATGGGCGAATCCCACCGGGATATAGAGCTGGAGTTTGTTTTCCGCCGAGAGCTTCACTCCGTACCACTGCAGGAAGGTGGAGGAAGAGCGCCGCAGGTCCACGGCCACGTCGAAGATCTCCCCGGCCACCACCCGAACCAGCTTCCCTTGCGCCTGCCGGATCTGGTAGTGCAGGCCCCGGAGAACCCCCCGGCGGGAGCGGGAATGGTTGTCCTGGACAAACTCCTCCCGAATTCCGAGATCCGCCAGCACCTTCTTGTTGTAGCTTTCGAAAAAAAAGCCGCGCTCGTCTTCGAAGACCCTGGGTTCCAGAAGCACCAGGTCCCGAATGGGAGTGGAAAGCCGCTTCACGATCCGCCCTCCTTTGGCCGGCTTTCGTTTCTTAAATCGCACGCTTCATTCTGATGGTGCGACCCCGAAGGGCGGGCATAAAGCCCGCCCCCACAAAAAGGTATTGACATGTTGGGTAGGGGCGGGGTTTATCGCCGCCCGCTCATCACGTGGGAACATGTAAACCACCCGTAAAAATCGCTCAGCATAGGTATTGATCAGAGAAACCGTCCCATGGGTTCCACGGCGATGCCCGCTTCTTCCAGCTCTTTTCGGATGATGCGCGCCAGCTCGGCCGCTCCCGGCGTGTCCCCGTGCACACACAGGGTGTCCGCCTCCAGGGGGATCTTCTCTCCATCCAGGGAAAACAGCACCCGTTCCTCCAGCAAGCGCACCACCCGATCGCGCACCGCTTGGGGGTCATGGATCACCGCCCCCGGCAGATTCCTGGGAGCCAGCCTTCCGTCGGCCAGATAGGCCCGGTCGGGAAAGACTTCCCGGGCGACCCGAAGCCCCTCCTTTTCCGCCATATGAGCGAGAACGGAACCGGGCTGGCAGACCAGAATCAGGTTGCCGTTCACGGCACGGACGGCCTCCACCACCTCCCGGGCCACGGCCTCATCGGCCGCCGCCATGTTGTAGAGGGCGCCGTGAGGTTTGACGTGCTGGAGGTTCACCCCGTGGGCCGTTGCAAAGGCCGCCAGAGCCCCGATCTGGTAGATGAGGTAGCGGGTGATTTCCCCGGGGAAGGTCTGGATCTTCCGCCTTCCGAAGCCCATGAGGTCGGGAAATCCCGGGTGCGCCCCCACGCCCACGCCGTTTTCCTTGGCCAGGCGGACGGTCCTGTCCATCACCAAAGGATCCCCTGCATGGAATCCACAGGCGATGTTGGCCGAAGATACGGCGGCAATGATGGTCTCGTCGCTGCCGATGGTAAAAGAGCCGAAGCTTTCCCCCATGTCACAATTGATGTCGATCGTTCTCATCTTTCCGACTCCAAACGGTTGATTCCCCTTAACCCCATCACGCAACGGCCTGACACAGGATGAAACGCGCCTTTTCATGTGAAAGAAAACCGCGAATGAACGCGAATAGACGCAAATGATTCTCTTCCATTAACCGACGACGTCATGTTTCAAAAAAACGTCTCACCCGGAACGCCCACTGAAGGCGCGCCCACCGGGCTTCCTCTATGGAAACCCGCTCAAATCGCAGGCAATCCCCCGGCAAGAGTTGAGCCACCAGGGGAATGTCCATGGAAATCACCGTGGCGGCCTTGACGTATCCTCCCGTGGTGGGCCGGTCCGCCATGAGGATGAACGGGAGCCCTTCTCCGGGCACCTGGATGGATCCCGGAGCGATGCCGTCCGAGATGATATCCGCCCCGCGCGTGTGAGCGAGCCGGGGGCCTTCCAGCATGATGCCCATGCGGTCGGAGCGGGCCGTCACCGTATACGTTCCCGAAAGGAAGTCCGCCAGCGTCTCCGGGGTGATGCGTTCCGCCTGGGGACCGAGGACCACCCGCACCCGGGGGTTCCGGGCATAGGCCGGGCGAAGCCCTTCCGGGACATGGTCCATGAACGTTGGGCCGCCGGCTCCACCGATGCCAAGCACGTCCCCCCTTCGGAGCGCGCGGCCCTCCACTCCGCCAAAACGGCCTCTCAGGTAGGTGGATTTGCTGCCCAGCACCCGAGGCACGTCGATGCCCCCGCCCACGCACAGGTATTGACGTGCCCCGAAAGCCCCCATGCTCACTTCCAGTACATCCCCGTTCCGGGCAAAATGCAGTCTCCACGCTTCCAGGGGTGTTCCGTTCAGGAAAAGCACGGGATCGGCTCCCGTGACGGCGAAACGGCAATCCCCCAGAAAAACGGCCCGGAATCCTCCCACGGAAATCTCCACCCCCGCCTCGCCCGGGGGGTTGCCCACAAGAAGATTCCCCAGGGCAAGGGCCGCAGGGTCCATGGCTCCGCACGCCGGTACCCCCCGGTCCTGGTACCCCAGCCGTCCCGCATCCTGGACCGTGGCCAGCGGTCCGGGATCTTCAATGCGCAAGCCGTTCAAAATCCTCCCTCCCTATGGATCGAAAGATCACCGTGTCGCCCGCTTCCACCAGGAACGCCGGCGTCCGATCGGGATCGAAAAGCCTCAGGGGGGTTCGCCCGATGATCTGCCAGCCCCCGGGACTCTCGATGGGGTAGATGCCCGTCTGCTGCTCCGCGATGCCCACGCTTCCCGCAGGCACCTTGGTCCGTGGCTGCCTTTTTCGCGGCGTGTGAAGCCGCGGATCAAGCCCCCCCATATACGGGAAGCCCGGCGTAAAGCCGATCATGTAGACCAGGTAGCGGCCCGATGCGTGACGCCGGATGACTTCATCCTCCGTCAGGCCGTTGGCTTCGGCCACCTCTCCGATGTCCGGCCCGAACGGGCCTCCGTAACAGACGGGGATCTCAACGACCCTGGAAGGCTCCCGGAAGCCCTCCAGGGACTCCAAACTCTGTTCGACCAGCAGCATCAGCCTTTCATAGGAGCACAGCAACGGATCGTACTGGATGAAAAGGGAGCGGTAGGTGGGTACCAGCGCCAGGATGCCGGACGGGTTGAGTCGCTCCAGCCTCCGCCGGAGCTGGTGCACCCGCCGGTTGACGTCCATATCGATTCCCTCACCCAGTTCGACCATCAGGCCCATGTCACCACAATGCAAAAAACGAGGATAGACTCTTTCCATGGATTCGCCGTCCCTGAACTTTCTACCCCGCCAAGCACCCGGCGGCGCCGATCACAGCCTTCATCTGGGACCTTGTCCGAGAACAGGCTTCCGTCTGGAACCGGTAAGGACTCTGACCTCTTTCGTAGCCGCGGGGCTTCGGTCCCGCGGAAAAGGGACCACCCCAACCCAATGAACTGACGGGCAATACCCGATGGGCCATCCGACATCCGGGGATTCCTCCGCAGCCCTGAAGGGCTACGCTACGGCAAAGACGGTCATCCCCGGCGTTTTCGGGCAGTCTCCCAGGTGCGCCCACACACAGTTCGCGCATCATAGCCTCCGATGCATCAAATCCAAAGAATGTTCTGAACCACGCGGGATCCGCACCGTATTCTTTGCCTTTTTCCTTGACAGCATATATCTTTTCGGAGCCGGAAAGTGCCTGTGGATCGGCTTGGGTTATGGATGAGGTGCAGAAAAAGGCATGGAACGATCGCCCTTCGGCCCCAGTGAGATTCCAACCCTGAGAGAAGCGATTCGCATCTCGGAGGAACTCATTGGAGATCGCTTCAAGATTTCCACTTCCGACTGGAAGAGGTACCGCTACGACATCCAGTCCCTCAAAGACCTGCGCCCGGAAGAGATAACGGACGGAGCCTTTGCCCAGATCCGCCGTTACGCGCGCCACCCCCATGAAAAGCTCCTGGCCAGCAAGCACGGGGAGTATTTCAAGATCTGCCTCCAGGACCACGTGATCCGAAACGCCCTGCAGCGGGATTCCCACATTCGCCTGCTCCCACTGGCCACCTACATCGTGACCCACGAATTGATCCACGTGGTGCGTTTCGCGCGGTTCCTGCAACGATTCGACGCCCCACCCAGGGAAAGGGACGAGGAGGAGGTCCGCGTCCATCACCTGACGGCCGAAGTGCTGGGGGGACTGAGGATGGAGGGGCTCCGGGACGTGCTGTCCGCTTTCAGGGATTGTCGGGCCATGGAGACCTTCGTCAGCCAGGATGCCGCCGGCGCGGCGCCAGATTCCCATTGACGAGTCCATGCGGTTTCGCTAAAAGGAAGCGTTTTTACGCAAGATTTTACCGGGAGCCGGTCTCAAAGGCCGGCTCTGTGTTTGGAAAGACCGTATGTGCAATGAGGAGGTTCGAATGGCACGCCATAAGAAGATAGAACGCCGCCGGGAACTGGACCGCCGCCGTCACCGCAGGAAGAAACGAGCCAAGCTGCGCGCCAAGGGCCTTCTGCCTCCCGCGGAGGGCACCCAACAGGCCGACAAGAAGTAACCGGGAGCGCCGACGAACCCATGGCCATCCAGAGCGGAACCGCTTCCTTCACCAGGTTTTTCGTGCCCGAACCCCAGGTCGCGGACTTCTGGTCCCACGTGGACGAGAAGCTCCGCGCCGGAGCCTATCGGGACGCCTCCGACGGCGCCGAAGCCCCCCGGGGGTTCGTTGCCTGGGAGGACCTTTTCGACCCTTCCTTCGCGTATTCGTCCTACCACAAGGGGGAATACATCGCCTTCCAGTTCCGCCTGGATCAGAGGAAGGTACCTTCGCTGGTGCTCAAGCAATACGTGCGGGACGCCGTGGAGCAGTACCGCAAGGAACACGACGGCCGTTATCCGCCGCGCCAGGAAAGGCTCAAGATCCGCGACGAAGTGCATGCGAGCCTGCTGAACCAGGTGCTTCCGCAGCCTTCCGGATGCGACGTGGTGTGGAACCCCGCCCGGCGGTGGATGCTGGTGGGCACCTCAAGCCCCAGGATGCTGGAAGCGTTTCTGGAACACTTCGAACGGCATTTCAAACTCTACCCGGTGCCGCTCTACCACGCCCAGTGGGCGGTGAACATGCTTCAACTGGAAGGTCGTCAGAAAGACGTGCTCGCCGGTCTCATCTCCCTGAAATCGCCCCACGCCATGCACGAAGGCCGATTTCTCGGCTACGAGTTCCTCACCTGGCTCTGGCATTTCATCGAAACCGAGGGCGGCCGCTGCGACTTCGATCCGGGAATGACGGCGGCGCTGGCTCTGGGGGAACGGATCGTGCTCAGCCGCCAGGATGACGGCAAGGAGCGGGTCATTTGCACGACCCAGGCAGGGGCTCTGGACGAAGCCAGAACCGCCTTGCGGCAAGGAAAGCTGGTGGAAGAGGCCCAATGGATCATCACCGTGGGCGACAATGAATACATCATGACCCTGGACAGGGATCTGTGGGCGTTCAAGGGACTGAAAACCCCCAAGCAGATGCCCGAATTCGACGACGAAGACCCCGACGGACGATTCCTCGAAAAGATGTTCTTTCTCGAAGAGACCTTCGCGGTGTGGGACGCTCTGTTCCAACGCTTCCTGACCTCCAGGCTCACCCCGTCGTGGAACTCCGACACCCTGCCGGCCCTCCGGCAGTGGATCGAGGGAGCCACGAGCTGACACCCCGTCCGGACGACGGGGGCGGATGACAATGCACCTCCAAACTGCGGTCGAGTGGTTCAGACAGGTCGCAACCGAGCATCTTACCAGCATCCTGCTGTGTATTCTGACGCTAGCGGTTATCGGTGCCGTCTTCATCCTGCGATGGTGGCTCCGGCGGCGATGGCACGCGCTCCTTCAGGAAAGCGCCTCCGAGAACTTCCATTTGGGCGACCCGGCGGATCTGACCACGCAGGATCAGGAAGCCTTGGCGTGCCTCAAGCAGATGCGCCGCGAGGTCTTTCACGCCCCCGAATCCCAGCTCTCCATTGCATTTGAAAGCCTGTTTCAACGCTCCCAGGACGTGGTTCGAAGGATCGCCCGCATCTACCACCCGGACAAGGAGGAGCCCGAGTACCAGGCGTCCCTGGAGGGATTGCTCCAGCTCACCCAAAGGGTTACGGCCCGCCTCCAGGCCATCGCCGGCTACGGGCCCTTCCGCGTGCTCGCGTCCCGGCGCCTTGCCCATTACCGCTCCCTCTACCGAACCTACCAATCGGTGCAGGAAAGCCCCCTGGTGCAGGGACTGCGAAAGCACAAGAGGATCTACAAGGTGGCGCGCCTGCTCTGGAATCTTCGGAACATCAAGAACCCCTTCTACTGGCTGGGCAAGGAATTGTCGCAAGAGGGCTACTTCCTGATGCTGCGCTGGTTCCACATCGCCCTGGTCAATCAGGTGGGCAAGGAGGCCATCCGCCTCTACAGCAGCCGTCCGTTCATCCACGATGAGGAACGGGACCTGGCGCTGGCGTGTCTCAAGGTCCTCCATGAATGCCGCCAGAGCGGGCGTCTGGATGCCGGGAGTCTGGAACGCTGGGTGGTTTTCGTGTGCGGGCTTCCGGTGTTGGACGCCAACAGCAAGCTGCGACTCATCCGCGGGGCCTGTTCCGGGGACCTCCCGCCGGACGTGGAAAAGGAGGATTTTCGGACATCCCGCGGCAAAAAATGGTATCAGAAAGGAATGGAGATGGTCCCCCGAAAGGATTCGGAATAATTGGTGTTCACACCCCCGGTAGGCGGTGCTAAAATCAATTGATCGGAACCCATAGTGACCCAGGGGCACCGCCCCGTAAAGCCCTAGACCAGGAGGAAACCTTTGAGTCCGTTTTACAAGAATCTCGCCTTGTGGCTGGTCATCAGCCTCATGGTCATCCTGCTTTTCAACATGTTCAACCAGCCCCAGCAGGCACGGCTGGAAACCACCTACAGCCAGTTTCTCGAATCGGTCGAGAAGGGGGAGGTGGCCCAGGTGACGATCCAGGGGGACAACATCCTGGGCATCTATGTGGACGGAAAGCCTTTCAAGACCTACGCTCCGGGGGACCCCGACCTCATCCGCATCCTGCGGGAGCGGGGAATCAACATCCAGGCCAAGCCCGAAGAGGATTCGCCCTGGTACATGACCATCCTGATCAGCTGGTTTCCCATGTTGCTCCTGATCGGCGTGTGGATCTTTTTCATGCGCCAGATGCAGATGGGCGGCGGCAAGGCCATGAGCTTCGGCAAGAGCCGGGCCCGGCTGTTGAGCGAGGACGCACGCAAGGTGACGTTCAACGATGTGGCCGGCATCGACGAGGCCAAAGAGGAACTTCAGGAGGTGGTGGAATTTCTAAAGGACCCCAAGAAGTTCACCCGGCTGGGCGGGCGGATTCCCAAGGGCGTGCTCCTGGTGGGAGCTCCGGGAACGGGTAAGACCCTGTTGGCCCGAGCCATCGCCGGCGAGGCGGGCGTTCCGTTCTTCAGCATCAGCGGTTCGGATTTCGTGGAGATGTTCGTGGGCGTGGGCGCGTCCAGGGTCCGCGACCTCTTCATGCAGGGAAAGAAGTTCGCCCCGTGCATCATCTTCATCGACGAGATCGACGCGGTGGGACGCCATCGCGGCGCCGGGTTGGGCGGCGGCCATGATGAGAGGGAACAAACCCTGAACCAGCTCCTGGTGGAAATGGACGGCTTCGAATCCAACGAAGGGGTCATTCTCATTTCCGCCACCAACCGCCCCGACGTCCTGGACCCGGCCCTGCTTCGCCCCGGCCGCTTCGACCGGCAGGTGGTGGTGCCGGTGCCGGACATCCGCGGCCGGGAGGGGATTTTGGCCGTGCATCTGCGGGGCAAGCCCCTGGCCGACGATGTGGATATCAAGACCCTGGCCAAGGGGACCCCCGGCTTTTCCGGTGCGGATCTGGAAAACCTGGTCAACGAAGCAGCTCTCCTGGCGGCACGGCACAACAAGGACAAGATCGAGATGGCCGATTTCGAGGAGGCCAAGGACAAGGTCATGATGGGCCTGGAGCGCAAGAGCATGATCCTGAGCGACGAGGAAAAGAGGACCACCGCCTACCACGAGGCGGGACACGCCCTGGTCGCCCGCATGCTTCCCGGCACCGACCCGGTCCACAAGGTGACCATCATCCCCAGGGGACGCGCCTTGGGCCTCACGCAGCAGCTTCCCCAGGACGAGCGCCACACCTACCCCAAGGAATATCTGCTCAGCACCATCGCCATCCTCATGGGCGGCCGCGCCGCCGAGGAGGTGGCCTTTCAGCAGCAGACCACCGGAGCCTCCAACGACATTGAGCGGGCCACCCAGCTGGCCCGGCGCATGGTGTGCGAATGGGGCATGAGCGACAGGATGGGGCCTCTGAGTTTCGGCAAAATGGAGGACCAGGTCTTCCTGGGAAGGGAAATCGTCCAGCACCACAAGGACTACAGCGAAAAGACGGCGATCCAGATCGACCAGGAGGTTCGGCGGATCGTGGAGGAAAACTACGCCAAGGCCAAGAACATCCTGGAAGAGCATCGGGACATCCTGAACGCCATGGCGTCGGCCCTTTTGGAAAAGGAAACCTTGGACAAGAAGGACATCGAGGAGATCATCGCCTCCATCCGTCCGGATCTGGCCCGCCCCTTGGACGAATCGGAAGCGGCGGCGGATCCATCGGCTTCCAAGTCCGGCCCGGAGGAAACCTCCGGTGAAGGTGCGGCCCGGACGCCCGATCGCGAGTCCGCCGATTCCGAAGGCGAAGCGACCGAAACCGCAAAGCAGGAAAGGAAAGAGACCACCGGAGACGAGCCCCGATGATGCCCGCTCACCGTCCCGTGTTCACGCTGAAGCTGCGATCCACCGACTGGATCCTCGGCCACCGGACCCTCATTATGGGGATCGTCAATGTGACGCCGGATTCCTTTTCCGACGGCGGACGATTCGCCTCCACCCGCACCGCGGTGCAGCACGCGTTGGAACTGGTGGAGGCCGGCGCCGACATTCTCGACATCGGGGGAGAGTCCACCCGGCCCTTCTCGGATCCCGTGCCGCTCCAGGAGGAACTGGAGAGGGTTCTTCCGGTCATTGAAGAGCTTCGCGCCCACACCGACGTTCCCATCTCCATCGATACCACCAAGGCCGAGGTGGCCCGGCGTGCCTTGGAAGCCGGGGCGGACATCATCAACGACGTGAGCGCCCTGCGCTTTGATCCGGAAATGGCTTCGGTCGCAGCCGAAACGGGCGCTCCCGTGATCCTCATGCACATGCTGGGAACGCCCAAAACCATGCAGGAAGCCCCCGTCTACCAGGCCCTGCTGGCGGAAGTGAGCGCCTTTTTGGAAGAGCGCATCCAGTGGGCCGTGAGCCGGGGGGTGGACCGAAGCCAGATCATTGTGGACCCGGGGATCGGATTCGGCAAGACGGTAACCCACAACCTGCGGCTGATCCGGGACCTGGACATCCTCTCCAGCCTGGAGCGCCCCCTGCTCCTGGGAGTTTCCAGAAAAAGATTCATCGGCTCGATCCTGGACCGTCCCGTGCAAGACCGGGAAATCGGCACGGCGGTGGCCAATGCCTTCGGTGTCGCCGCGGGAGCCCACATCCTTCGAGTCCACGACGTGGGAGTGCACAAGCAGGTGGCGCTCATGGCCGATGCACTCCGGGAGGGCCGTTGGAGCGAACAAGAATAGAGGAAGGACCAAGGCCGTCATCAGCGAGGAGCCCGAACCATGGGAGAATTGTTCGGAACGGACGGGATTCGAGGGATCGCCAACGCGTATCCCATGACCACCGACATCGCCTTGAAAGTGGGCATGGGAGCCGCTCACCTGTTCAGGAACCGGCACCAGAGACCCAAGATCGTGATCGGAAAGGATACCCGGATTTCGGGTTACATGATCGAGAACGCCATCACGGCGGGCATCTGCGCCATGGGTGTGGACGTGCTGCTGGTGGGTCCTCTCCCCACTCCGGGCATCGCCTTTATCACCACCAGCATGCGCGCGGACGCCGGCATCGTGATCTCGGCATCCCACAATCCCTACGAATACAACGGCATCAAGATCTTCGCAGGCACGGGCTTCAAGCTCCCCGACGAAGTGGAAGCGGAAATCGAGCGGCTCATCCTGACGGGGGAGATCGATCGCATTCCCAGACCCGACGTGGCCGACATCGGCCGCGCCAAGCGGATCGATGACGCCCACGGCCGTTACATCGTCTATCTGAAGAACACCTTCCCCAGGAATCTCACTTTGGAAGGGCTGAAGATCGTCCTGGACTGCGCCCACGGGGCCGCGTACAAGGTGGCTCCCGCCGTCTTCGAAGAGCTGGGGGCGCAGGTGATCGTGGTGGGAGACCGGCCCAACGGCAAGAACATCAACTCGGGCTGCGGCTCCCTGCACCCCGGAGAAATGGCGCGTCTCGTCCAAGAACACGAGGCCCATGTGGGGATCGCCTTCGACGGCGACGCGGACCGGGTCATCCTGGCCGATGAAAACGGGGAGATCCTGGACGGGGATCAGGTGATGGCCATCTGCGCCAAACACCTGCACGCCCGGGGCCGGTTGCAGAAGAACACCGTGGTGGCCACGGTCATGAGCAACATGGGCCTGGAGGTGGCTCTGCGCTCCATGGGCATCTCCCTGGTGCGGACCGCCGTGGGGGACCGCTACGTGGTGGAAAGGATGATCCAGGACGACTACTGCCTGGGAGGAGAGCAGTCGGGTCACATCATCTTCCTGGAACACAGCACCACCGGCGACGGCATTCTCTCCGCCCTGCAGATCCTGGCGGTGATGCTGGAAGCCCAGCGGCCCCTTTCCGAGCTCAAGACCGTCATGGAGAGATTCCCGCAAACACTCAAGAACGTCCGGGTGGCCCAGAAGCGCAACATCGAGGAGGTGCCGGAAATCATGACGTGCGCCTCCAAAATCGAAGACAGGCTGGGCTCCGACGGCCGCCTCCTCATCCGTCCGTCCGGAACGGAACCCGTCATCCGGGTCATGATCGAAGGCCGGGACGAGACGCTCATTGAAACACTGGCCGAAGAGATGGCGGACCTCATCCGGAAGCATTTCAACCGGCCGACCACAGCAACCGCCGAGGGGTCTTCATGTTGCTCGTAATGGACATCGGAAACACCAACACGGTCCTCGGCCTCTTCGACGGGGACCGGCTCGTGCACGATTGGCGGATCCGCACTGAAGTGAACACCACGGCGGACGAGTACGGGATCCTGTTGAAAAACCTTTTTGAAACCCAGGACCTTCGTTTCAATGCGGTGACGGACATCATCATCTCCTGCGTGGTCCCGCCGGTCCTGCGAGACGTGGAAGGCTTCTGCCGGAAGTATTTCCAGATACAGCCCCTGGTGGTGGGTCCCGGCATCCGCACGGGCATGCCGATCCTGTACGACAACCCCAAGGAAGTGGGGGCCGACCGGATCGTGAACGCCGTGGCCGCCTACGAGAAATACCGTTCGGCCACCATCGTGGTGGACTTCGGCACCGCCACCACCTTCGACTACGTGTCCGAGCGGGGCGAGTACATGGGAGGCGTCATCTGCCCGGGAATTCTGATCTCGTGCGAAGCGCTTTTCCAGAAGGCTTCCAAACTTCCCAGGGTGGAGATCTTCGCGCGGCCCAAGTCGATCCTGGCCAAGAACACCATTGGGTCCATGAACGCCGGCATCGTGTTCGGATATGCGGGACTTGTGGGCGGAATCATCCAAAGGATGAAAAAGGAGATCCAGACGCCCCTTCGAGTCGTGGCCACGGGCGGTCTGGCCCCTCTGATAGCCAGCGAGTGTCCGGAGATCGAAGAGGTGGACGACTATCTGACCCTGAAGGGATTGAAAATCCTTTTCGAGCGGAATCAACACTGAAACCATGATGCCGCGCCGTTCTCGCCGATCCTCCGGCGCCCGGCCGCGCCCGCTTCCTCTGGCGCCGGGCATGACCGTGGCGCTGGCGGCTCCCGCCGGTTCCTTCCCTTCCGACCGGACGGAAAAGATTCGTCGGCTTTTTGAGGAGAAAGGCTTTCGAGTCGTCATCGGCCGGCACGTCACGGGCCGGGATCGTTACCTGGCCGGTTCGGACGCCGACCGCGCCGTGGATCTCATCCGGGCGCTCACCGACCCCTCGGTGGACGCCGTTTTCGCCATCCGCGGCGGCTACGGTTCCAGTCGGCTGTTGCCGCGCCTTCCTTTCGGTTCTTTTCCTGAAAAACCGAAAATCTTTTGCGGGTACAGTGACATCACCTTCCTGCACGCCGCTTTGGGCGCTCTGACCGGCTGGATCACCTTTCACGGCCCCAACGCCATTGAATTCGCCGACGATCCCATTGTCTTCGAGGAAACCCTGGCGTACTTGAGCGGATCCCGGCCTTTAGAATGGCACCTGTCCGATGAGCAAATTCTTCAGGAAGGCAAGGCTTCCGGCATTGTGGCCGGCGGAAACCTCACCTGCTTTTCCCATCTCATGGGAACCCCTTATGCTCCCTCTCTGGAAGGCGCCCTCCTCCTGCTGGAAGACAAGGCGGAACCAACCTACCGCGTCGACCGCATGCTGATGCACCTCAAGGCCGCCGGTGTTTTTCACCGGATCGGCGGGATCATCGGAGGTACGTTCACGGACTGCGGCGATCCCGACGAGATCCGAATGCTGCTCCGGGAATACTCCGCTCCCCGCTCGATTCCCGTCGTCCTGGGCCTTCCCTTCGGCCACGGCGCCCGCAACCACGTCCTGCCCTTGGGCGCAAGATTCACCCTGGACACTTCCAAGGGAACCTTGACCTGCGCGGAGGTCCCGTGGGCATCCCGATGACCTCCCTGGAAAAGGAACTCTCCTCCCTCTTTGCCCATGCCATAGGAGAAGGTGTCTTCTCCGGGGCCTCCCTGGTCGTGGGAGTCGACGGCCGAAAGGTCCTTGAAGGAACCTGGGGGACCACTTCCTTCCATGAGCCCTCAGCTCCTGTGGGTTTCCAAACGCTCTTCGATCTGGCCTCGTTGACCAAGCCGGTGGCGACCGCCACTCTCTTCATGATCTTCCATGAAACAAGGGAAATCGCCCTGGAGGATCCGCTGCCCCGCTTTTTTCCTCGAACGCTCGTGCCCGCCGACAAACGCACTCTGACCCTGGAAGCCCTTTTGTCCCACCGATCGGGCCTGCCCGCCTACCGGCCCTACTATAAGGATCTTGTGCGAATCCCTTTCAACCGCCGCCGGGAGACGCTCCTGGGCTGGATCCTTCAAGAACCCCTGAACCACCGCCCGGGGAAAAAGCGAATCTACAGCGATCTGGGCTACCTGCTCCTGGGCTGGATCCTGGAGGAGATTTCAGGATCCCCCTTGGACCGACTCTTCCGCGAAAAGATCGCCCTTCCCCTGGAAACCGGGCTCGCCTACAGACCCGGAGAGATCGTAAAGGACCGCCGGGAACCGACAGGCCCAGAAATCGCGTCCGTCGCCGCCACCGAAAGGTGCCCCTGGCGCGGCAGGACCCTTCAGGGGGAAGTGCACGACGAAAACGCCTATTGCCTCGGAGGCGTGGCCGGTCATGCCGGGCTGTTCGGATCGGCCGACCACGTGTGGCGTTGGGTCCAGGCGCTGTGGATCGGATCGAAAATCCCCGAGAGCGGGTTCACGTCCAATGTCCGGGCTTCGGCTGAAGCCACCGCTTCCACAAAGAGCTTGTACATCTCGGCGGAAACCATCCGGTTTTTCTGGAAGCCGCGGTGCGACGGTGCCGGCGAGGCCTGGAGCTTGGGCTTTGACCATCCGTCCGGAGAGACGCCCGCCGCCGGCCGTTTCTTTTCGCCGGAAAGCGTGGGGCACCTGGGATTCACGGGGACTTCCTTCTGGCTTGACCCAACCACGGGCATCGCCATCATCCTCTTGACAAACCGGGTGCACCCGTCCAGGAATGATGAACGCATTCGAGCCTTTCGGCCCGTGGTCCATGACACGGTGATGCGAGCATTGACAGGTTGTGATCCCTAAAGACACAGACCTGAATGGACCGATGGTTCGAGAGGTCCGTCCGATCTTGCAGGGCCGGGTTTCACGCCCGCCGGAGGACCGCAAATGGGAAAAACCTAAATTGGACGATTCTTTCTCGTGGACAGGTCCTGAGGGGCGGGCGTAAAGCCCGCCTCTACAAAAAGCACGGACCCCTTGGGTAGGGGCGGGGTTTATCCCCGCCCGCTGATCACGCGGTGTAAGCGACACCCGAAGAAAGAATCGCTCGCTTTAGGAAAGAATCATCCGAGTTAGGACAGATCCAAGGGGAGGTTCTAATTGCCTGGAGATATGAAGAGCTCATCCGAACGCCTCTATCTGATGGGAATCGGCGGGATCGCCATGGGCACGCTGGCGGGGATGCTCAAGGACGGCGGATACCAGGTGACCGGGTCCGACACCAACCTCTATCCCCCCATGAGCACGTTTCTCCAACAGAAGGCGATTCCGGTCCTGCCCGGATATGATGCAGAAAACATTCGGCGCGCCCGACCGGATACGGTGATTGTGGGAAACGTCATCCGAAGGGAGAATCCCGAGGCTCGGGAGGCGGCGGCGCTGGGAATTCCCATGATCTCCATGCCGCAGGCCCTGGAAAGATTCGTCTTGACCCGGCACAAGAGCCTTGTGGTGTCCGGCACGCACGGCAAGACCACTACAACCGGCCTCCTGGGCTTTATCCTGGAATCCGCCGGGCTCGATCCCTCCGTCTTCATCGGAGGATTCGTCAAGAACTGGGGCCGGAGCTACCGGCTCGGAAACGGTCGCTACATGGCCTTGGAAGGCGACGAGTACGACACGGCCTTCTTCGACAAGAACCCCAAGTTTCTGCACTATCGTCCCTGGGCGGTCATCATGACGAGCATCGAATTCGATCATGCCGACATCTACAGGGATCTCGACCACATCAAGGAGTCCTTCCGACGATTGAGCCGCCTCATTCCCCCGGACGGTCTTCTGGTCGTCAATGGAGACGACGCCCACTGCCTGGAGGCGGCCGAAGAATGCAGAGCCAGGATCATCACCTACGGTCGGGGTTCCGGCTGTCACTGGCGGCTGGAGCGGATGGTCCACGAAGGGGGAAGGGCCCGCCTTCTGGTCAAGGATCCCTCCGGTGGGTCCCTTCAACTGGAATCTCCCCTTCCAGGAAGGCACAATGCTTCAAACACCTTGGCCGTTTTGGCCCTTTGCCGTGAGCTGGGGATCTCGGAGGCCGCATTCCAAGAGGGACTCCGGCGGTTTGAGGGCATGCGGCGCCGCCAGGACATCCTCTACCACGACGAATCCGTCACGATCGTCGACGACTTCGCCCACCATCCCACGGCCGTTCAGGAAACCGTGCAGGCGATTCGGGAATTCTACCCGCACGGCAGACTGCTGGCCGTCTTCGAGCCCAGGACCAACACGAGCCGCAGGCGCTTCTTTCAGGAGACGTACACGAAAGTCTTTTCCGGAGCCGACTGGGTGGCGATCAAGGAACCCGCCGGCTTCCATTCCATACCTTCGGAGGAAAGGCTGGACACTCAGGCCCTTGTGCGAGGAATCGCCGCGCAGGGGATACCCGCCCATCTGTACAGGGAACACGACCCGGTGACGGCGGATCTCATGGCGAGAATCCAGCCGGGCGATACCGTTCTTCTCATGAGCAACGGCAACATGGACGGCCTGCCCCGGGAGTTGGCGGAAGCCTGCCGGAAAGCCTTCGGCCGCAAAGACCGCCGGAGCGGACTCCACGGAGGATGAGCAACATGCCCCGGATTCTCCTCCACACATGCTGCGGTCCCTGCCTACTCCACCCGTTGGACCGACTGCGGGAAGAAGGCTGGACGGTCCACGCCTATTTCTACAACCCCCACATCCAGCCCTACCAGGAACTGGAAAGGCGCCTGAAGGCATTGGAAGAAGCCGCCGAGGCAAAGGATGTGCCGGTGATTGTGCGAAAAGACTACGAGTTGGAAACGTTCCTCAGGCAGACGGCCTTTCGAGAGGGGAGTCGATGCCTCTATTGCTACTCCCGGCGGATCGAATCAGCGGCACGGCTGGCCAAGAAAAGCCGCTTCGACGCGTTCACCACCACGCTTCTCTACAGCAAGTTCCAGAAGCACGACCTGATCCGCTCTCTCGGACAGGAGGCGTCCAAAAGATGGGGGGTCCCCTTCCATTATGAGGACTTCCGGACCGGATGGCGCGACGGCAAGGAACAGACGGCCCGACTCGGCATCTACCGCCAGCACTATTGCGGATGCATCTACAGTGAAAGGGAACGCTTCGCGCCCCGCTGAAAAGGGCCCGCAATCAGGCGTAGGCGTAGACCGAAACCTTGGCGGGGGCTCTCAGAAGAGTATCGATCTCCTCCTGCAGGGCCTGCCGTTCGGGATTGTTTTCCCAGGCCTTCCAGTCATCCAGACTGTTCCAGGTGCTGATGACCAGGAACCGCTGGGGATCTCCCACGGCGCGGAGGGTCTCGCCGGAGATGTAGCCGCCCGCCTGCATGGCCTTGGCACGCAACTGGAGGAGCTTGTGCTGCAGCTGAAGCTCCTTGTCGGGGTCCACGATCCTTTCGATCAGCACTCGGACTGCCATGACCGCCCCCTTTCTGCAGGTCTTGCCGCGGTAGGATGATAGGTACGGGTTTGCTTTTTCATATCATGCACAATGGCGAGCGACAACGGGGCTGAGCCGGATGGAAGAGATGGCGGGCGGAAACGCCAAGGTGCGTGTGATCCAGACCTACAGGCGGCTGTATCGGGCCGGGGCCTCCCCCTCGCTCCCCGTTTTGGGTGGAAGAGCCATGGCCCGATCCCTGGGATACCCGGAGGACGTGCTCCGGGCAGTGGACGACGCGCTCTGGAACCGGTTCTTTCCGTGCGGAAACCCGCTCCCGTACCTGGACGTCCGCCCCGGCCAGCGCATTCTCAATCTGGGATCGGGCGTCGGCTTGGATGCCTTCTTCGTGCGTCAGACACTCTCCTCCGCCGCGACGGTGGTCAATCTGGACATTGCCTACGAGGCTCTGGCCGCCGGTTTACGGGCGTTCGGGAACCAGCCCGGGGAAGCCGGAGGCGTCCACTGGGTCCAGGCGGATGGGGAGATCCTTCCCTTCACCGAAAAGTGCTTCCATTGGGTCGTTTTAAACGGTGTCTTCAACGTCTTCCCCGAAAAGGACCGGATCGTCCGGGAATTGGCACGGGTTGCCGCCCCCTGCGGCCGGCTGGTGGTGGCGGATCTGGTCCGCAACGGCCCGCTGCCCGACGAGTGTCGGAACGAACCGGAGGGATGGGTGTGGTGCCTCAACGGGTCGGAAACGTGCGAGGAGATTGCTCGGCTGATGGAAGGCGCCGGCTTTCTGGATGTGCGATTTCACGAGTGGATCTGCCAAGCCGAGCCCTTCTGGCGTTGCGTCTTTACCGCCCGAAAGAGCCCGGCATGATGGAAGTATCTATTCGTCGTCCCCCTTTTCATCCACCATCCTGATGGCCTTGGTGGGGCATTCTTCGGCGCAGATGCCGCATCCCTTGCAATACTCGTAATCGATCTCCACCGGGATGGCCCGGCTCACCACTCCCTCGGGGCAATAGAGCCAGCAAAGAAAGCACGAGGGCCGCTTGTTTCTCGTGGGGGTGCACTTTTCCGGGTCGATGACGGGACGCTCGGATCGCCAGTCCCCGGTCCGCCCTCCTTCTCCCACACAGGCCCGGGAATGGGCAAACGTGAATGGATCTTTCCTCGGTTCGCTCATGCGCACTCTTCTCCTTCCATCAGAAGGCCTGGGCCGCAGGCCTCATCACGCGCACTGCAGGGTGCATTCACCGGCCAGAGTGGTCCGCTCAAAGGCGAGCCGGGCCCCCTTCCGGTTCTTTTCCAGGGCTTCTCCCTGGAAATGGTTGGCCAGGGCCTTGTCCAAGCTCTCCAAACTCACCAAGGACGTGGCACGGGCAAAACCGCCCAGAATGGCCGTATTGGAAAGGACCGTGCCGGCGATGATAAGCCCCGCCTCCTTGGCACAGCGCGTGGCGTCCGTCGTCGCCACGGCGAACCTTTCCGAGATGGGGAAGTGCTCGGGGGAGAGGCGCGAGTTGATCAGCACCAGGCCGTCCGGGGCCAGACCGGCGGTCACATCCACCGTTTCCAGCAGCGTCTCATCCAGAACCACCACCATATCCGGCTCCACCACCAGCGAGTAGGTGCGGATAGGGCGCCAGGAAAACCGGTTGGTGGCGATCACCGGGGCACCTCTTCGCTCGGCGCCGAAAAAGGGAGCCGCCGTGACCCCACGATAGCCCTCCTCGAAGGCTGCTTCCGACAAAATCATGGCGGCCGTCACCGCCCCCTGTCCTCCGCGCCCGTGCCATCTGACCTGAAGGTATTTTCTTTTCATGGGAATCGGCCTGCTCCTCGTCGCTGGAAAGCGTTCAGGGGTTTGTGGAAGAGTTGATTCTTTATCCTTTTTACCCGCGCACGTCAACGATTCCCGAGCGCCTTGCCGGCAGCCGTCAAAAACATGGCTCCCCCGGGCCGAGCGTGCGACCGTTGAGATCCGGGTGGATCGTCCGCAACAGACTTGCGAAGGAACCGTTTTATTGGTTATGAGGGTTCTTCCCAAACCCACGAGGAGGAGAGAAGCGAAAGATGAATGGTGAACGAGCACTTCTGGAATCCAGAACACTCCCCACGGGGCTTGTTGTTCACCTGTTCGACAGGTCCAAAAGAATCGCCGGCGACCGTTGGTACGTGCAGCTGCTGGTGGAGATTCCCATCCCCCTGGACGACTCCCTGTTGGACAAACTGGGGACCGATAAAGAGCTGCTGGAAGCCTTCCGCCGCGAAGCAGGCAACCCTTTCGTTTACCGATACAAGAAGGAGAGAAACTTCATCGACGCGGGGGAAAAAGACGCCGCCCTGGAGCAGCTCAAGGAAGAATTCCTGAAGACCAATTGGAACTACCTGGCCCACCCACGGTTCGCCGAATTGACGGTGAAGAAGTCCTTTCGGGAATGGGAGGAACGTCGGCGCTGGTACAGGTAAAGCACGGCGGCCCATGGGGCGAACGGCCAGGGAAAAGAAGCGATACCGGCGCATCAGGGGCGGACGGTGACCGGCGTCCCCACATCCGCCATAGTGTAGAGCTCGTTCATGTCGCTGTTGTACAGGGCGATGCAGCCGTCCGTCCAGTCGCCGTGCGCCCCGCCGCCGTGGATGAAGATTTCTCCTCCCAAGGGCGTATCCCAGGGCGGCTGGACCTTCCTTTCCAGGGCCAGTATGATGTCGCGGTACTGGACGGGTGACAACAGCCCGGCCATGAATGCCTGCTCCGCATGCTTCTTCGTGGGGTAGGAAAGGGCCAGGGACTTGTAGAACTTGCTTCGCGGGTTCTTGACGCAGATATAGAAGGTTCCTTCCGGCGTCCGGCCGTCACCTTCCCCCATCTTGTCCCCCTTGGGGTTCTTGCCCAGTCCGATGGGATAATTGCGGACCAGAACGCCCCGATCCATGACGTAGAGGCGCCTCTTGTCTTTGTAGACAAAGACTTCCGGGTTCAGAATCTCTTCGGTGGGCCTCAGGTAATCGATGCGGACCGGTTTCAATTCGTCGAACCGGAGCCTCGCGACCTCGTTAGCGGAACTCTCCCGGCTTCCCTCGTGTTTGGAGATCCCGCCTCCTGAGCCGGGACCCTGCACGGTACAGGCACCGGACAGCAACAGGCCGAGAAGGAATGCGGCTGCCACAAGCCGTCTCGGAAGATGCAACGCGATGGCCTGAGACCTCGGTAATGTACCCTTTATACGACCTTTCATCGGGATCTACCCCATGGATTGAATCGCACGATCTATAGTTCTGCCCCCGTCCGCTGATCGGAGAGGTCCACGATTTTCGGGTTTATGAAGATCAGCAACTCACTTTTGTCTTTGCGCACCGACTCGGATTTAAAAAGGGAACCCAGGATCGGAATCCGATGGACACCAGGAGTTCGGCTCTCATCACGGGAATCCTCTTCCTTGATGATCCCGCCGATCACCACAGTGGCCCCGTCGTCCACGAGCAATTCCGTGTCGATCTTCCTCGTGTCGATGGCCGGTTCTCCGGAACCGCCCGTTATGGACGTGTTGGGGCTGTCCTGCTTGGCCTGCAGTTGCAGCCGCACGCGACCGTCGGGCGTGATATGCGGTGTGACCTGCAGCTCCAAGGTCGCATCCTTGAAAGACACGGACGTATTACCCTCGCCCGTCTTCTCTTGGTACGGGATCTGAGTTCCCTGGGAGATCGTGGCCTTCACGTGATTCATCGTGAGGACCCTCGGCGCCGCGATCACCTTGCCCTGCCCTGCCGTCTCCGCGGCACTCAACCGAAGGTCCAGGTTCCACAATGTACTGCCCACCAGCCGCCCGATGGTCATGGAGGCGGACGAGGTGGCGGTGACGGGGTGATTGACGGCAAAATCGGTCGACACGGAATGATCCGTGGTTTTCGTCAAGGAAAAGCCCCAGTCTATCCCCAGGTCCTTGGAAACATTGCTGTTGATTTGCACAATCCGTGCCTCGATGAGAACCTGCCGGGTCGGACGGTCGAGACGCTCCAGGATGCCGCTCGCCTCGGCGATCCGTGCCGGATAGTCCGTATAGAGGATCAGGTTCGTGCGCTGATCCACACTGACCTTGCCGTCCTCGCTCTTGATCTCCCCGATCTTGGCGGCGATGGATTCCGGATCGGCGTAGTTGACCTGCAGGTAAACCGTCTGCAATTCCCCCAGATCCTTCTGCGCCCGAAGGAGCTCCTGCTGGGCTTTGATGCGCTCCTCGCGTTCCTTCCACTCCTCCTTCAACTTTTCCTGGCGGGCGATGCGGATGACGCCGCCGATCTCCTCTTTGCCCAACCGGTTCATCATCAGGACCATATCCAACACCTGGTCCCAGGGCACGTTTTCCACCTTGATCGTCACCTTTCCCGACACGTCGGGTTCCAGGACGATGTTCATGCCGCTGATATCGGCCAACAAGCGCAGGACGTTTTGAATGTCCGCATTCTGCAGATCAAGGCTGATGGGTTTCCCCCGGTAGTGGCGCTTGTATCCCATCACACCGTCGTCGGGCGGGGCGGGGCGGGCGTTGAGCATGTTCCGGGAAGGACGGCCGGCAGTTTCCGGCCAACCCTGTGCGGACCCCGATCGTGGCCCCGCAAGACTCACGCGGGGCGTGGACATGGCGGAGGGCGCCGCCGGGAAGACGTTCACCACCAGATCCTTTCCGACGGCGTGGGCTTCCAACCGGCCGACGGGATCCAGCAGGCGTCCCGTCAGGGTGAACGTCCCGGCGGGGGCCGAGGTCGCTTTGACCGCTATCAGTTTCCTGGATGCCGTGGGGATGGAACCGCCTCCCAGCCTGGTCTCCACACCGTCCAGGACCACCACAAACTCATGGGTGCCGCGGCGCATCACCCGGTGGCTCGCGGCGGGTCGATCCATAAGGATCTTCACCTCGGTCCGGTCATCACGATCGTAGGCCTGCACTCCGAAAACCTTGGCTTGCCCGGTTTCGACGTTCATCTTGGCCATGGCCCCGGACGTCGGGCCGGCCGCCGGGGCTTCGGGCCCCTTGGCCTGCTGCTGCGGTGTGACACAGCCGACCATCACCACGGCAGCGGCCACGATCCAGATGAGTGTGCGAAATGAGCCCATGAAAAAACTCTTTTTCGTCTTCATATGCTTCCTGCCTGTCTCGTGAGTTCGCCAAGGCATCCCCAGGCCTTTCCAAACCAAGCCACTATTTCTTCCCCCCGGCCGCAGCGGGGCTTCTTTCGTGTTCTTCCAGAAAGCGGAACGTCTGGAGGTTGCAACTGACCTGAAGCGATGAATCGTTTCTTCTTTTGAGCGACAACGCTTCCACCCGGATGATGCGATCCAGGCGGCTGATCTTGTCCAGGAACGTCCCCAGTTGGTGGAAGGAGCCCACCATATCCAGGCGCACCGGGATGGTGGCATGAAACTCATGCTTTTGCTCTCCCTGAGGCTGGAACAGGAGATTTTCCAGCCCTTCCTGAGCGCCGATGCCGGAGACGGTTTCCAGGAGTTCCGGGATCTCCCTTTGATCCGGTAGAAAGGCCATCAACACCCTAAACTCTTCTTCGGACTTGGCCAGCTCCTGCATGAGTGTCTCATACTGCGCCGCGTATTTCTTGAGGTCCGCCAAACGCTTCTCCTGGGACTGAACGCTGGATCGAAGCCGGCGGATCTCTTTTTCCTGGGGCTTGTACTTGAGAAAATAAAAGGCGCCCCCCAAGAGCAGGATCGTCAGCAGGAAAACCAAGGCTTTCTGCAGACTCGGAAGGGCATCGACTCGTTCTTCAATGCTTTGCATGGAAGGGAGATTCAGTCTCATCACCGACTCCGGACTTTAACCTTGCGGTTGGGACGGGGCCCCGGCACCTTGTGGAGTGGGCGGCATCGAGGCGGCCCTCAGTTCCGAATAGGAACGCATGGAACAGCTCAATTTGAATTCCCTCAGTTTCCGACCTGCGATCACCACCTGCTTCGAATGGGACAATTGCACGCTGTCCCTCAGAACGTAGGGCGACGCCCGAAGGTTGCGCATGAACTCGGCAATGGCCTCATTACTTCTCGCAACGCCGTCGATATCCACCCGTCCTCCGGTCAGCGACAGGCTCTGAAACCATATCTTCTCCGGCGGAACCAGCAGGCTGATCAAGGCCAAGGTCCGAGCCATCCGGTCCCTGTCCTTTTGAAGCCCTCGAATCACCTCTTTTTTGCGCTCGATGATCTCTTTTTTCTGTTTGATCTCTTGCACCAGCTTTTCATACTTGGCGTACTTGGCTATTTCGGTTCGTAGCTGGGCCTCCCGTTTTCCGAGGGCATCGATCTCCCGCGCCTGGGCCTGCCATAAGTAGAAGATGCCGATACCGGTGAGAACAATGCAGAGCCCGTAAAGCACCAAAAGTTGGCGGGCGGTACTCTTCTTGGCCTTCTTTCGAACCGGCAGTAGGTTGATGCGAATCATTTGTCTTCCGCTCTCCTCAGCCCCAGGCCCAGGCAGATGGCCATCTGCGGCCCCACCTGATCCACATAGTCCGGATCGAACTTGCTTGGACTGGTCTCAAGACGCAGCAAAGGATTGAAGATGTCCACATCCACGCCCAGTTCGCTCTTGATGAGCGCATCCAGGGCTGGAAGCCTTGCCGACCCTCCGCTCAGATAGATCTTGTGAATCTTCGATTCCGGATAATTGGTGTAGTAGAAATCCATGGCTCGGCGGACATCGGCGCACCACTCCCCCACCGTTTCCATGAAGGCCCCCTCGAGCCGCTCGGCATCCACTTCCTCCACACCAAGTCCCAGCTTGATCCGCTCCGCCCGGTCCACCTCCACCCCCAGCTCCACGGCAATGCGGTCCGTGATATTGCGCCCTCCCGCCATCAGATCCCGCATAAAGACCGGCCGCCCGCCCCGAACAATGGTGAGCGTGGTCTTGACCGCACCGATATCCATCAAAAGGATGTTCTGATCGGAAAACACCCCGTAGGTGGCTTCAAAAGCGTTGCTGAGAGCGAAGTAATCCACGTCCACCACCGCCGGCTCGAACCCTGCCTTTTCGATCAGGGCCGCATAGTCCGCCACCGATTCCTTCTTGGCCGCCACCAGAAGAACCTCCATGTGGTTGGGGCGGTCCTTGGATACATCCAGGATCTCGTAATCAACGTTGACTTCATCCAGCTGGTACGGGACGTACTGGGCGATTTCCTCGCGAAGCCTCTTTCCCAACTCCTCTTCGGACATGCCGGGCATTTCGATGGTCTTGATCATCACCTCATAGCCCGACACCGAGGTGGCCACGGGCCCCGGTTTGATCTGCAAATTCTTGGCCAGCTTTCTTAAGACGTCCGCCACCATCTCGGGTTTTTCGATCCGGCCCTCCGAGACGGCTTCATGGGGCACCATCGCCATTCCCAGGCTGTCCACCCGGTAGCCGGTTTTCCCTTGGGTAAGGCGCATCATCTTGATGGCGTACGAACCCAGATCCACTCCCACAATCTCTTTTTTTCTTCGAAACATGGCGACTCGCCGGCCCCTTCATCAAATAGGGATTGACACACATTTGGATTTGTTATTTACCATCTTGCCTCAGCTATTTACAAACGGATTCCATTCCCCTTTCTTTTATTTCGGCAGAATGGGAGGCTGAATTGAGTTTTTTTTCTCGCAGACGTGCGGCACGAGACAAGAAAAAGAGCGCTGTTCGCGAGTACACCGAAGCCATCGTGGTGGCAGTGATTCTTGCGCTCTTCATCCGAGCTTTTGTGGTTCAGGCCTTCAAGATCCCCTCCGGCTCCATGAAAACCACACTGCTTATCGGGGACCACATTCTGGTGAGCAAGTTCAGCTACGGAATTAAAGTTCCCATCCTGGACAAGGAACTGATCCATTGGGACGCCCCCCGGAGGGGGGATATCGTGGTCTTCAAATACCCCCAGGATCCATCTAAAGACTTCATCAAGAGAGTGATAGGGCTACCTGGAGACACGATAGAAATACGGGACAAGAAAGTTTTCGTCAACGGACAACTGCTGCATGAGCCCTATGCCCGGTTCACGGACCCACGAATTCTGCCCGGCTCCGTGAGTCCCCGCGACAATCTGGGCCCCATTGTCGTTCCCTCCCACAGCTTTTTTGTGATGGGCGACAACCGGGATGAAAGCTACGACAGTCGGTTCTGGAAATTCGTAGACGAATCGGAACTCAAAGGCAAAGCGTTCATCATCTACTGGTCCTGGAACAGCGATGGCGAGCTGACTCTTGACCCGGAAAAATGCTACGTGAGATGGAACAGGATCGGACATCTTCTCCACTGACAGGACATTGATGCTCCCCGGGATATCGGCCCCGCAGCCGCGCCGGGACGCGCGTCTGTCCGGCAGGTTCCCCGAAGGGCCCGTCCAGCGGCCTGCGGAAACGGGAAGAGAAGAGAGGATGATAGTCAACGAACAAGATGCCCTGGAACACGCAGCAACCCTTTCGCAGTGGATCGCCGCCCGGGTTCGAGAAGCCGGGGCCCGAGGGGTTGTGATCGGCATCAGCGGCGGCATCGATTCGGCCGTGTGCGCCGCCTTGGCCCACAAGGCCCTCGGCGAAAACGCTTTGGGCCTGTTGCTCCCCTGCCACAGCAGCCCGGTGGATCGCCGCGATGCCCACCGGGTGGTGCAGCATTTAGGCCTGACCTTCGAAGAAATCGATTTGAGCCCCGCCTTCGATGCCCTCGCGGGTATCCTTGGGCCTGCCGATCCGAAGCTCTACGGAAATCTCAAGGCCCGCCTTCGCATGGCGGCTCTCTATCACCGGGCGGCGTCGCTCCGTTACCTGGTGCTGGGCACCAGCAACCGAAGCGAGTGGAAAGTCGGCTATTTTACCAAGCACGCAGACGGGGCCGCCGACCTGCAACCCGTCCTCCATCTCCTCAAGTGCGAAGTCCGCACGCTCGCCGAGGCCCTGGGCCTTCCCCGCGAGATCATCGATCGCCCCCCCTCTGCGGGGCTCTGGGAAGGGCAAACGGACGAAGGAGAGCTGGGCTTCACCTACGATCAGCTGGACGCCTACCTGCAGGGGCACACCGGCAAAATGGACCCCAGCGTTCAAGAAAGGATCCGGGCCCTGCAGAAGGCCACCGCCCACAAGCGCAGGCCGCCCCTGCGCTTTCTGGAACCCCCTTCAAGCCCCATGGCGGCGCCCCCTGCGGGGGACTCCACGGCCGCCGACAAGAGCGTGGAGGCCCTCACCCTCATCAGCAAGGCCATCACCTCCGAACATTACCTGGAAGACATCCTCCGTCTGATTGTCATGGTCACCGCGGAAGTCATGAATTCCAGCGTCTGCAGCCTCTGGCTCCTGGATGAACCGTCCCAGGAGCTGCGTCTGCGGGCCACGCAGGCCATCAATCCCGAATACGTCAAGGACAGAACCCTCAAGGTGGGTGAAGGCGTGGTGGGCAAGGTCGTGGTGGACAACAAACCCTACGTGGCGGTGGATGTTCTCAAGGATCCTTACTATAAGGAAAAGGAGCTGGCTCGGGACCTGGGCCTGGTGTCCATGGTGAGCATGCCCATGCGGGTCAAGGACCGGGTCATCGGTGTCATCAACTGTTATACGTCCTTCGAACATCGTTTTACGGACCTGGAGATGAACGTCCTGACGGCCGTGGCCAATCAGGCCGCCGTGGCCATCGAGAACACCGAGCTATTGGTCCAGACCCGGGTCATTCAGGAGGAACTGGAAAAGCGCAAGATCATCGAGCGGGCCAAGGACCTCCTCATGGATCGCCTGCACCTGTCCGGCGAAGAAGCCTATCGGTGGCTCCAGAAAAAGAGCATGGACACGCGCCGTTCCATGAGAGAAGTGGCCGAAGCCGTTTTGCTGACCTTGGAGAATTGAGCTCCGAGGGCAAACCCGGTCCGCTCCCACACGAGCCGACGACCGTGCCCGGCGCGTTCATGAATAGAGGAGGAGGGACTCCCGGGAGGATTGGTATCTTTTCAGTGCTTCCGCCCACCGGGCTTCCAGCCGATCCAGCCCCTCTCCGTCTTCCAAGGCCTTGCGGATCTCCGCATCTCCGATCAGGATATCGATGGGAAGATGCTCGTACTCGTATTCATACGGGGGCGGCAGCCATCGGAACCGATCCGGATAAGCCTTGAGAAACGAACGGAGGAGCGCAAGACCGAAGCAGTAGGGTCGGAAGCGAGCGGGATCGGTCACCACCAGGTGGAATCCCCGGCAAAGCTCTCCGGCCCATTTGTCGAAGGTGGGTTCAAAGCTCACCGGCCTGAGCACCACCCCGTCGAGCGCCCGGGGATCCAGATGACCCGCCAGCTTTTCCGGATCCACGAAAGGGGCCCCGAAGAGCAGAAACGGCAGGGTGGTCCCGCGCCCTTCACTCACATTAGTCCCCTCCAGAAGCACCATGCCGGGATAGACCAGCGCGGTTTCCCAAGAAGGCATGTTGGGGGATGGAAAGATCCAAGGCCGCCCTGTGGCTGGCCACAGTTTCTCCCGGCGCCACCCGGCAACGTGCACCACTTCCACCAGCTCCGGCCTTTCCAGGGACCGGGCCACCCAAAGGGCCAGCTCGCCCAGCGTGAGGCCGTGCCGCATGGGAATCGGATAGCGTCCCACGAAGGACCGAAGCTCCTCGCGCACCGGGTTTCCTTCCACAAACGCCCCGCCGATGGGATTGGGACGGTCCAGGACCACCACGGGAATTCCTGCGTCGGCGGCCGCCTCCACGCACAGTCCGACAGTGGTGCCGTAGGTGTAGACGCGGGTGCCCACGTCCTGAAGGTCGACCAGAAGCACGTCGACGCGTTCCAACATGGCCGGAGTCGGCCGGCGCACTTCGCCGTACAGGCTGAAGACGGGAACGCCGGTGCGCGGGTACACCCCATGATCCGATTCGATCATGTTCGCCTGCTTTTCCGCATGGAACCCGTGCTGGGGCGAAAAGACGGCCGTCACCCGCGCTCCCGCCTCCACAAGGGCATCCACCACGTTCTGCAGCGTTCGAGTAACCGATGCCTGGTTGGCCAGAACGCCGACTCGTTTGGTGAAAAGCCAGGAAGGCGGATCCGACAGGAAAACATCGCAGCCGAAAAGGCAGGAATCATCCGAATCAAGCTGTTCCGTCATCATTCTTCCGTCTTCTTGTTCCCGCCGGAGATCTTCTCCAACACCTTGGGGTAGTACCTCTGGTGCTCTTCCAGCAAAGGCGACACCCGGCGCATCATGTTGAGCTTCATGATGAGGTAATTCAGCTTTTTCATTTGACGGTATTTCTGCTGTGTGTCTTTTATGCCCTCAAGGAGCTCTTCCGTCGTCTGGATGTCCTTTCGCAGCTGAAGCTCCGGGGGCAGACAGTCGGCGTTCTTGAGGATCTTGTACGCGATGCGCAGATCCGGAGGCAGGTGGCTGTCATCTTCCAGGTGGAGCGGCTGACCCTTGCCGGGAAGATTGTCGAACTCGCCCCGTGCCATGGCTTCCTGGATCTTCTGCTCGGCCAGTTTCTCGAAAACGGTGAAGATGTTGCTCATGGGATTTCCTCCCGTCCAACCGAACACCATCGTCATTTTGGGCGCGGGGCGCTTCGGGCGCCTCGCCGCCAAGCGGCTCCCCGTGCGTTATCCCCAAGCTTCCCTGATCATCGTGGATCGGGACGCCGCCCGCCTGGAGAATCTCCAAGGAACGCCCCCGGCGGAAAAGGTCGAACAGGACGCCTTGGCCTTCCTGGAAAGCCTCGAGCCGACCAAGGACCTGTGGATCGTCCCCGCGATCCCTGTTCATGTGGCTTGGCAATGGATCCTTTGTCGGCTCCAGAGGATCGGATCCGCCCACCCCCTGCCCGTCCCGGTGGAACTGGATCACCACGTCCCGCACCCGCTGCGCACCCCCACGGGAACCCTCTACGCCAGCTTCGCCGATTTTCGCTGCCCGGACAACTGTCCGGAGCCCGACAAGATCTGCACCTTCACCGGCAAGCCCCGGCAGGGCATTTTGCACCAGCACCTGGCCCGGCTCAGCGCCCCCGGCCACCGGATCCACGTGCTGCGCAGCCGGCAGATGGCTCCCGGAGTCGGCGGGTACACATTGGATCAAATGCAGGAGATTCTTCGGGCCGTCAAGGCCCATCCCGGCGCCCACATCCTGGCCACCAGCTGTTCTTGCCATGCCGTTCTGGACGGGCTGGCCTGGTACGGAAAAGGGGTCTCGATTCAGGAATCCGGGCCCCCCGCCATGGAGGATTCCAGGGCATCCAAATAGGCGTGCAGGCTGTCTTCCGGTCGCTGTCCCAGCGCCCGGGCCAGGCACACGGTGCGGTAGAGCAGGGTTCCCAGCAACGCCCGGCTTTGGTCGGGATCACGCAAATCCGTTCGCCCCAGGCCGTTTACGCATGCACGGATCCCTTGCACGGCGTCTTCCAGCGAGGCGGAAACCGCCCCTCCGTCTTCCTGACGGGCCCGGATTCGGTAGGCTCGGGCCAGCGCCGGCAATGTTTTTGGAATGCCCAGCCCTTGGCGCTTTCCCCCCTTTTCCCTCTCCTTGATCTTTTCCCAGTTGGAACGCACGTCCTTGGCCGACTTTACCCGCACATCCCCGAACACGTGGGGGTGTCTACGGATCATCTTTTCGCAGATGGCCCGGCAAACGTCTTCCAGCGAAAAAGATTCCTCTTCTTCGTAGAGGTGCACGAGGAAAAGAACCATGAACAGCAGGTCCCCCAGTTCCTCCGCCACATCTTCCTTGGTTCCGGAACGGATGGCGGCGGCCGCTTCGTGAGCCTCCTCCACCAGATAGGTCTGGACCGTCTCCGGAGTCTGCTTCCGATCCCAGGGGCACCCGTTTTCTCCTCTCAGTCGATCGATGATCTCCCAGATGCGACCAACGCCGTCCCAGCGATTCGCGCTCTGGGAGGACTTGTCCTCCGACATTTGTACGCCTTCCATGGATGGTTTCATTCCTTTCACGCTTCCCGTCTGTCCGCCCAGTATTCGTAGAGCTTTTTGCGTTTCCGCTCGAACTTCTCTTCCAGGCTTTTGGGCGTGGCCTTCACGGCCAACCGGGCGGCCTGCTGAACGTAAGGAGCCAGTCTGGATTCCCTGAGAAGGGGGCTTTCGTAAGGGAGAAAGAAGGTCAGGAAGGAGACGATCAAAACAGCCGCCACCAAGCCTTTGGCAAGCCCCAGAGCCCCCCCGAAAGCCCGGTCCACCCACCCGGCGGGGCCCTGCTGCACCAGGCGCGACAACCAGGCACCGGTCAGTCCCAGGACGATCCAGGTGAGGACGAACAACAACACGAAAGCCACCATCACCGGCTGGGGAAGAGATGGAACGGCCTGGGCGATCTTTGCACCCACGGCCCCGCAATAATAGCCGGCAAGGTAAAAGCCTCCCAAAACCCCCACAATCCCGAACACCTGGGACACGGCGCCGCGCCACAAACCGCGCACGACGCACAAGATCCCGATGATCGTCAGCACCCAGTCCAAGCCGTTCATCCGCCTGTTCCTTTCTCAAACAGAAACTCGCCTTCCCGGCTCCCGCCACCATAGAGTATTTTGCCGTCGGCGATCAACGGCTTTGCCTTGCCTGCAAGCCGTGCCTATTGTCAGACGCCTCGGGGAGTGTTATCTGTGGCTTGCTTCGGCATGGGGCCATCGTTTCCCAAGTCCACAAAGAAAGGAAGACCGCCTGTTGGCAGCGAAAACCGGCACCGATCAGCCCTGGACGCACACGAAGGTCTTTGAAGATCCCCAGGTCCTGCAGGTTCTGGTGGGGGAACGCAACGCTCACCTGAAGATCATCGAAAAGCAACTGGACCTTCGACTCCACCTGCGCGGCACCCAGATCACCCTCTCCGGGGACCGCGCCCACGTGGAGCTGGCCGACCGGCTCCTGGACGAACTCGCCGGGCTGGTCCACAAAGGCTACCCTCTCTATGCCAACGACGTTCTCTACGGCATCCGCATCCTCAGTGAGAACATCAACCGGAAGCTCCACGAGATCTTCCTGGACAAGGTCTTTGTCACCTCCAGCAAGAGGGTGATCACACCCAAGAGCATCAAGCAGAAGGAATACATCGAAGCGATCCGGACCCACGACATCGTCTTCGGGATCGGGCCCGCCGGCACCGGAAAGACCTACCTGGCCATGGCCATGGCGGTGGCGGCGCTCAGCGCGGACCAGGTACGGCGCATCATCCTGGTGCGGCCCGCGGTGGAAGCCGGTGAAAAGCTGGGCTTTCTGCCGGGGGACCTGGCGGAGAAGGTCAATCCCTACCTGAGGCCGCTCTACGATGCACTTCATGACATGATGGACTTCGAAAAGGCGTCGCGGCTTCTGGCTCGGGGAACCATCGAAGTGGCACCTCTGGCGTTCATGAGGGGACGCACCTTGAACGAGGCCTTCGTTATTCTGGACGAGGCCCAGAACACCACCAGCGAACAGATGAAGATGTTCCTCACCCGTTTGGGCCTCGGCTCCAAGGCCGTGATCACCGGGGATGTGACCCAGATCGACCTGCCCGACAACAAGCCCTCGGGTCTCGTGGAAGCCATGGAGCTGCTCCAGGGCATCCGCGGTCTCCGCTTCGTCTTCTTTTCCAATGTGGATGTGGTCCGACATCGCCTGGTCCAGGACATCATCGAGGCCTATGAATCGGCGGAAGGTCGAAGCGTTAAGCCGGAAGCCTGAAAGACCGGAGCCGAGGGACCATGGAAAAAGAGAAGAAACCGGAAGCGAGACGACGGAAGCCGGAGGGCTTGGAGACGCCCAAGCCTCCGCGCAGGTGGGGGGCGGACCCGCATCATGCGAAAGTCCTCCTGCTCGTCGCCTTTTCTTTCCTCGCGGCCCTTCTCATCACCCCCTCCTTTCTTACCCGCACACCCGCCTACCAGCCGGGGGACGTGGCGGTCCGCAACGTCAAGGCGGACCGGGACTTTCTCCTTCCGGACGAGGAGGCCACAGCCCGCAAGAGAGAAGCCGCCAGGCGAGGGGCGCCGCTGGTCTTCGATCTACATGAAAAGGCCTACGAGACGGTTTCGGTGCGGCTTTCCAAAGCCTTCGCCCTCATGCGCCGGCAGATCCACGAGGCACAAAGGGCCCTCACCATGGGGCTGGCCCCGGACCGGTGGGAAGAACTGCACTCCCAAGGCCGGATCCCTTCGACCGAATCAGGAAAACCTCCGGCCGTTCCGGACAGACAGACCTTTCAAACGACCCTTGGGGTTTCCGTGCGCGATGAGGACTTTTCCATATTGGCCGAGCACCGCTTTTCACCGGAGCTGGAGAAGAACCTTCTGCGTTGGATTCGGGAATCCCTCGCCCAGGGGATTCTCGCCAGCCAGGCCCCTCCCGAGGTGGAGGCGGAAAGACGGTTCAAGCTGAAGACAGGTCCCATCGTCATTCGCAAGATCCCTTCCCTGCAAGAGTTCCGTGTCGCCTCCATTGAGCGGTTCCCGGATGTGGAGGGTGCGCGGCGGGATCTGGTCCAGCGGATTCGCAAGGAAGAACCCGATCCGGAGCTGGCCCGGTCCCTGGCTTCCCTGGCGGGATCTTTTCTGGAGCCCACCCTGTTTTACAACCCGCTGGAGACGGCGGCCTTTGAGGACGCCGCCACGGAAGCGGTCAAGCCGGTGTACATCCAGATCAAGAAGAACGAAATGCTCATCCGCGAAGGACAACGGCTGCACCCCGAGGACGTGAGGAGGCTCCAGGCTTACGCAGACAGCAGTCCCAAGCAGGACGGCGTCCTGGCCTTCGTCGGAATCCTCTTGTTTTTGTGCCTTTTCCTTGGGGTGGTGGGGCATGTGGTGGATGCCAGGGTGCCGTCCGTCCGGCTGGACGTGAAAGATTACCTGTTTCTGGCGACCATCCTGCTCATCATCGTGGCCCTCGGCAGGTGCGCCGATTGGATCAACGCCTCCATGGGATCCAGCCTGGCCTATCTGGACAAGAGGAGCCTTCTTTACGCCCTGCCCATGGCCGCCGGAGCCATGCTGTCGAGCATCTTTTTCGGGATCACCACCGCTGTCTTCTTTTCCTTTGCGCTGGCCGTGTTCGTGGGGCTTTTGTGTGGTACGGATTTTCACATCTTCACCTACACCCTGATCGGCTCCCTGGTGGGAAGCTACGGGGTGAACCCGTGCCGGAACCGCCTGGTGCCCATCAAGGCCGGCCTGCTCACCGGGCTGGCCAACGTGACGGTGCTCATCCTCATCGCCCTTTTCCAGGAAAGTCCGTCCACGCCCGCGCTCTTCACCAATTCCTTCCTGGCCTTCCTCAGCGGCATCATCGCCGGTGTGCTGGCCACCGGCTTCACGCCGCTGGCGGAGCTCTTATGCGGCTACACCACCGACATTCGGCTTCTGGAACTGGCCAGCATGGATCAGCCCCTTTTGCAGGAGCTGATGATTCAGGCCCCCGGCACCTACCATCACAGCCTGATCGTCGGGAACATGGTGGAAGCGGCCGCCAAGTCCATCGGCGCCAACAGCCTCCTGGCCAAGGTGGCGGGCTATTACCACGACATCGGCAAGATCAAGAAACCGCTCTATTTCATCGAAAACCAGCTGGATGGAGAGAACCGCCACGAAAAACTGGCCCCGTCCATGAGCAGCCTCATCCTCATCTCCCACGTCAAGGAAGGCGTGGAACTGGCCAAGAAACATCGGCTCGGCCGGCCCATCATGGAGATCATCAGCCAGCACCACGGAAAGAGCCTCATTTCTTATTTCTACCAAAAGGCCCTGGACGCCCGCGAAAAGGCGCAGAACACCAAGGGTGCCGAGCTGCCCCCCATCGATATCGAGGACTACCGATACCCCGGCCCCAAGCCTCAGACCAAGGAAGCGGGCCTGGTGATGCTGGCGGACGTGGTGGAGGCCGCCTGCAGGTCCCTGACGGAACCCACCGCGGCTCGGATCCAAGGCCTGGTGAACCGGTTGATCAACAACGCCTTCATCGACGGCCAGCTGGATGAATGCGAACTCACCCTCAAGGACCTGCATCAGATCGCCAAGCACTTCAACCAGATCCTGGCCACAGTGCATCACAAACGCATCGAATACCCCGGCCAGCCCGGGCAAACCGGCAAAGGAAAGACCCATGGCGGAGATTCAAATCAGCGTGAGTCCAAGCCGGACAAGGATAAACCGGCGGCGAATGGAACAGGCGGCCGAGCGGATCTTAAGCGCCTTGGGCTGCAGTGACGCCGAGTTGAGCCTCGCCGTTGTGGACGATGAGACCATCCGGGAATTGAACTCCCAATACCGGGGTGTGGACGAACCCACCGATGTGCTTTCCTTCCCCATGGGCGAAGGGGAATTCGGGGACGTCGCTCCGCAGATGCTGGGAGACGTGGTTTTGTCTGTGGAAACGGCGGGGGCCATGGCGGACGAACACAACCTGTCCCTGGAGGCCGTGCTGGACCTGCTGCTCATCCACGGCGTCCTTCATCTGGTCGGCTACGACCACACCGACCCGGAAGAGGCCCGCGAAATGGACCGCAAAACCCTGGAGCTTTTGGCGCTCTTGGGGCACGATCCCGGCGGGTTTGCGTGGTATGAGACTTCGTCCCCTTATGGGAAACGGGAAAAGGAGGATTAGGAAGTGGCACGGGTAGCCATCAATGTGGATCACGTGGCGACGGTGAGACAGGCGAGGCTGGCCCCCGAGCCCGATCCTGTAACGGCGGCGGCGCTGGTGGAACTGGCAGGAGCTCACGGCGTGGTGGTGCATCTACGGGAAGACAGGCGCCACATCCAGGACCGGGACGTGGAGATCCTTCGCAAGACGGTCAAAACGCGTCTCAATCTGGAAATGGCCGCAACCCAGGAAATGATTCAAATCGCCCTGCGCATCAAGCCGGACATCGTCACCTTGGTTCCCGAAAAACGACAGGAACTGACCACCGAGGGCGGCTTGGACGTGGTCCTCTATGAAGACAATCTGCGCGAAGTCATCAAGGTGCTCCATCAGGGGGGAATTCCGGTCAGCCTCTTCATCAACCCGGATCCCAAACAGATCAAGACGGCCCACAAGATCGAAGCGGACTGTGTGGAGATTCACACCGGTCCCTTTGCGGAGGCCGCCACCTATATCCGCCGGCAGGAAGAGTTCGAGCGGGTGGAAAACGCCGCCAAACTGGCCGCCAAGCTGGGCCTCGCCGTCCATGCGGGACACGGCGTGGACTACCGGAACATTCTGTGGCTTCGAAACATCCGGGAAATCGAGGAATTCAGCATCGGCCATGCGGTCATCGCCCGGGCCGTTCTGGTGGGACTGGAAAGGGCCGTTCGGGAGATGATCGCCCTGGTGACCGGATCATGGCAGTCTATGGTATAGGGATCGATCTGGTGCGGGTGGATCGCATCGGGGCGGGCCTTCAGCGTTGGGGGGCCCGGTTCCTGGACCGCCTGTTCACCCCGCAGGAGCAGCAGGCGTGCAGCGCCAAGGCCGCACAGGTGCCGTGCTTGGCCATGCGGTTCGCCGCCAAAGAGGCCTTTGCCAAGGCCCTGGGCACGGGCATCCGGGCCCCTCTGCACTGGCGGGACATGGAAGTGAGAAACGACGCCGCCGGAAGACCCTACGTGGTCCTTTCCCAACGGGCTCGCCGATTCGTGGAAGAACGCGGCGTTCGATCGTGGCACGTGAGCCTCACCGACGACGGCCTTTACGGCGCGGCGGTGGTGGTCCTGGAAGGCGATCCGACGGACAGCAGCCGAACATCCGATCCCCACGTCACGGACGGTGAGGAGGCCGAACACCATGCTCCTGGCAACCGCCTCGGAAATGGCTGAACTGGATCGAAAGACCATTGAAGAGATCGGCATCCCGGGAATTGTCCTGATGGAAAATGCGGCGCGCGGCGCCGCAGCCTTTTTCGAAGCCGTGATCCCCGACCTGGCCCGTCGGCACATCGTCGTGCTGGCCGGTTCGGGAAACAACGCCGGAGACGGATTCGCCCTGGCGAGGATCTTCCATGGCAAAGGGGCTCCGGTGCGCGTGGTGTGTCTGCGCCCCGCCCATCGACTGAAGGGCGACGCCCTGATCAACTACAACATCCTCCATCGTCTGGGGATTCCCGTCTATCACTGGGACGAAAGGGAAGACTTCGCCCTGCAGTTCGCCCACGTGCAGAAGGCCGACGTGATCCTGGATGCCCTTCTGGGAACCGGCCTCCAAAGCGAGGTGCGGGGACTCTACCGAGAGGTGATCGACGCGGTCAATGCCCTCGGCAAACCCGTCCTTTCGGTGGATGTTCCCTCGGGTCTGCATGCCGGAACCGGACGAGTGTTGGGCACCGCCATCAAGGCCACGGCCACGGCCACCTTCGGCCTTCTCAAGGTCGGGCACGTGATGGGTGAGGGCCCCGCCCGGTCGGGACGCGTTCAGGTGGTGGACATCGGCATTCCACCCGCCGTGACGGCATCCAGCGGGATCCAAAGGTGGCTCCTGGACCGGGGGCTGTGCTCGTCCTGGATATCTCCAAGGCCGGCGGACACCCACAAGGGTCGCGCGGGGCACTTGTGCGTCCTTTCCGGGTCCGCGGGCAAGACGGGGGCGGCCGCCTTGGTGTGTGAAGGCGCGTTGCGGGTGGGGGCCGGACTGGTCACCCTTTTTGTGCCGCGCTCCCTCAACCCCGTGATGGAGGTGAAGCTCACGGAAGCCATGACCCTCCCCGTGGAGGAAACGGAAGCGCAAAGCGTATCGCTTGCAGCTCGCGAGACCATCTTGGAGTTCTTGGCCGATAAGGAAGCACTGGCGGCGGGCCCCGGCATTTCCCTCCACGAGGGAACCCAGGCCCTTCTGAAAGAGCTGGTGGAAAAGAGCCCCGTTCCCCTCGTCCTGGACGCAGACGCACTGACCATCCTCGCCCGCGATCCCGCTCCGCTCCAAAACGCATCCTCGCCGGTGATCGTGACTCCCCATCCGGGCGAGATGGCACGGCTCGCCGGACTTTCGGTCCCCCAGGTCCAGAAGAACCGTCTCGATGTGGCCGCGGAATTCAGCCGCCGACACAACGTGATCGTGGTCCTGAAGGGCCATGGCACCCTGGTGGCTGCCCCCGACGGCCGACTGGCGGTGAACACTACGGGAACCCCCGCCATGGCCAGCGGAGGCATGGGAGATGTCCTCACGGGGATGATCGCAGGCCTGGTGGTTCAAGGGCTGGAGCCGTTCCGAGCGGCCTGCCTGGGCGTTTACCTCCATGGGCTGGCCGCCGAAGAGGCCTCCGGAAACGCCACGTCCCGCGGGCTCATCGCAACGGATCTTCTACCCGTGATCCCCCGACTGATCGGAAGACTGGAAACGGAGGATCCTGGATCATCGCACCTGCAGGCTGACGATGACCCACACCAGAGGAGGTGACTAGGAGCCTGGCCGAGAAGACTGGGACCTTGTCCGAGAAGGGGCACCCTTCATCCATCGACAAGGGACCCGACCTCTTTCGTAGCCGAGGGGCTTCAGCCCCGCGGGCAAGGGCCATCGTAACCCCTTGAAGCGAGTGGAGCCCATCCCGGATGGCCCGTCCGACAACCGACGGCTCTTCCGCAGCCCTAAAGGGCTGCGCTATACCTGAATTGGACGATTCTTTCTCATGGACAGGTTCTGAAGGGCGGGCGTAAAGCCCGCCCCTACAAAAGGGCACGGATCCATTGGGTAGGGGCGGGGTTTATCCCCGCCCGCTAATCACGCGGTGTAAAAGACACCCGAAGAAAAAATCGCTCAGTTTAGGCTATAAAAAAACGGACATCCCTGACGTTCTCGGGCAAGGTCCTTGGACCATGGGAGAGACTTGGGCCTTGCCGGTGCAGGCGGCGTTGCACACTGCAAACAGGCGTCATGCCTGGACGAATCATGTTTCGCCCCGACCTCCCGGTCCAGGTGCGAAGCCCCGGCCGGACGGGCATAGCGGAACCCAAAAGCTTTGGAGCAACTCAAAGGACATCATGAAGGAATTGACGATCACCACGGATTGTCCGGAAGCCAGCCGTACCTTGGGCCGGGCCATCGGGGAGCGCCTCCGGGCCGGGGACGTGGTGGCTTTGTGGGGAGAACTGGGAGCCGGGAAGACCTTCCTCACAGGAGGCATCGCCCAAGGCCTGGGCGTTCCCGAAGAGATTCCGGTGACGAGCCCCACCTTCACGATCATCAATGAATACGAGGGTCGAGTCCGCCTCTATCACCTGGACCTCTACCGCATTGGAGATGTGGACGAACTGGAGACGCTTCCGTGGCGAGAGGCTCTCTTCGGAAGCGGGGCCGCCGTGGTGGAATGGCCCGAAAGGCTGGGGGGCTATCTTCCCGACGAGCGGGTGGACATCCACATCGAAATCCGGGACGTCACCGCCCGAAGCTTCCGTCTTGTCTTCGGGACCAAAAGCCTGGAAGAGCGCTTCGGTGATTTAGACAAGACCCTGTAGGGGCGGGGGTTATCCCCGCCCGCAGGGAGCGCCATGACAGAGAAACCCGATCAAAGGCTCCCACCGATTATGTTCCGCTCTCTTCGGAGGATCCGGACCAGAAAAGTTTTCGAAAATGATAACCGTAGACCAGCATGGTCACCACATCCGCCAGCGACTTCCGGTAGTGAAAAAGCGCGTCCTTCATTGCCTTCCAGTAACAGGCTCTGGCTTCCTTGCTATCCCGAACCCCCAGATACCACAGGGTGCGCAGGAGTGTGACCAGATCGTTCTTTTCCAGAACCGCCTTGGCGCGGGGCTGATAGCTTTCCAAAAAGGCCTTGATCCGCTCGTAATACATCTGGGGGGAATAGATGGTGTCCATGACCCACCGGTATCCCTCCAGGATCTTCTCTCTGTCCATCTTGGGCACGAAATTGAGGGTTCCCTCGGTGCTGGTGTTGTCTCCGCTGGCCTTGAATAGCAGGCGCCCCTCCCGTTCCAGCCTCTTGTAGAGCCGGGTCTCGGGCACCGCCGTCAAAAGCCCGATCATGGCCGTGACCACGCCGGTGGATTGCACGAATTGGACCTGTCGTTGAAAGATGTCGGGCGGATCACTGTCAAATCCGATAATAAAACCGCCCATCACGGCCAATCCGTGATTCTGGATGATGCGCACCGACTCATCCAGGCTGCGGCGCAGGTTCTGGACCTTGCCGCATTCCTTGAGGCTCTCCGGTTCCGGAGTCTCCAGGCCCAGAAAGACCTTGTTGAATCCGGCCCGAACCATGAGATCCATGAGTTCGGGATCGTCGGCCAAGTCCACGGAAGCCTCCGTATAGAAGCTGAATTTCCGCCCCATCCGTTCCTGCCACCGGATGATCTCCTCCAGCACCTCCTTCACCCGGCTTTTGTTGCCTATGAAGTTGTCGTCCACGATGAAGACCGAGCCTCGCCACTTGCGGCGATGGAGCGCTTCCAGTTCGAGGATCATCTGTTCCGGCGACTTGGTCCGGGGCCGACGGCCGTTCAGCACGATGATGTCGCAGAATTCGCAATTGTAAGGGCATCCCCGGGAATACTGGACGGCCATGCTGGCGTACTGATTGAGCCGAATAAGATCCCAATGGGGCAGCGGCGTGGAATCCAACGGCGGATGAAGATCGGAACGGTAGATCCTTCGGGCCGTTCCAGCTTCCAGATCTTGCAGAAACTCCGGGATGATCGCTTCTCCCTCGCCGATGACCAGGTGGTCCACTTCGGGGAAATCCTGCGCGTACCCATAGAAAAGGGGCCCCCCTCCCACCACCGGAACGCCCAGAGCCTTGCAGCGAGCCACCACCTCTTGAGTGGACTTGCGCTGAGCGATCATGGCGCTCACAAAGACGTAATCGGCCCATCGGATCAGGCGGTCCTCCAAAGGTTGCACGTTCATGTCCACCAGCCGCCGCTCCCAGTGCGCGGGCAAAAGCGCCGAGACGGTAAGAAGCCCCAGTGGGGGGAAGGCGGCCTTCCGGCCCGCCAACTTGAGCGCGTGTCTGAAACTCCAGAAGGTCTCGCTGACTTGGGGATAGACCAGCAGAATTTTCATGGCTCACCCCTCCTCCCGTTGGACGGCTTGTGATCCTGGATCGAACGCAATGGATTTCTTCATCAAATGGTCGCACATTATTTATCAATTAGACACAATAAGACCCGTAAAGTCGAGTGACAACTTTGTTCCGATGCCAAAGTAGGCATTGACTTGCGGAGCGCTCGGCGATAGCGTCGGTATCCCCGATTAGGCGAGGGTGCGCGCCCTCGCCGGTCGCCTTGGTTAGGTGGGGAACGGTGGGGAACCATATCGACTAGAGTCTCCAGTGACGGGAGAAAGCACTTCATGAATTCCGACAAGGTCGTCATCTGCGTTCTGGGTTCGGACCGGCCGGGCATCGTGGCTTCCGTTTCCAAGGTTTTGTACGAAAACCGATGCAATATTGAAGACGTGAGCCAAACCATCCTGCAATCCGTTTTTGCGGGCGTTTTCATCGCCGGCATCCCCGAAGAGATTTCCCTGGAAACCTTGCATGAAAGGCTGCAAGAACGGCTCGCCCCTTTGGGCCTCGCTGCCTTGGTGCGCCCCGTGAGTCCGCAGCCTGTTTACGAGCCTCCGCCGCGCGAGCCGTTTGTGGTCATCACCATCGGTCCGGACCGCGTCGGGCTGGTGGCGGGGATCACGGAAGTCATGGCCCGGTTCGGTGTGAACATCACCAATCTTCGGGCCGCCTTCCGCGGAGGGACGGATCCCCACCGGAACGTGATGATCTACGAGGTGGACATTCCTTTGGAAATAGATCAGAAGGCTTTCAAAAAGGCTCTGCGGGACCGTGCCGAGGAACTGGGGCTGGATCTCAGCCTGCAGCACCGGGACATCTTTCAGGCCATTCACCGCATTTAAAGGGGTGGGGGTTTTCCCTCCGCCCATTAGGACCGGCTTGCCTGCCGGATATCTTGAGAACGGGAGAAGACCGAAGCCATGTTATCCGATCGCGAGATCCTTTCCACACTGGAGATGCTCCGAAACGAACACCTGGACGTGCGCACCGTCACGCTGGGAGTGAGCCTCTTCGACTGCGCGGCCCAGGACGTGGAATCCTTCTGCCGCAAGGCTCACCGCAAGATCCTCTCGCTGGCGGAACGGCTGGTGGACACCTGCAATGAGGTGGGGGAAAAATACGGCATACCCGTGGTGAACAAGCGCATCGCCGTGAGTCCCATCGCCGTGGCGGCGGCCCCCTTCGACAGCCGAGAGATGGTTGCCGTGGCGCACACGCTGGATCAGGCCGCCAAGGAAGCGGGGGTGGACTTTATCGGCGGATTCAGCGCCTTGGTGGAGAAAGGATTTACCACGGGGGATCTCTCTCTCATTGAAGCCATCCCCGAGGCGTTGGCCCAAACGGAACGGGTCTGCGCCTCCATCAACGTGGCCAGCACCCGGGCGGGCATCAACATGGACGCGGTCTATTTGATGGGGCAGACGATCAAGGAGGCCGCCGCCAAGACCTCCCACGCTGACGGAATCGCGTGCGCCAAGCTCTGCGTCTTTGCCAACATCCCCCAGGACATTCCTTTCATGGCCGGTGCCTATCTGGGCGTGGGGGAACCGGACGCCGTGATCAATGTGGGCGTGAGCGGCCCCGGCGTGGTGAAAAAGGCCATCGACAGGGCTCGGAGCACCCAGCCCTCTCTGGACTTGGGCCAATTGGCGGACATCATCAAGCGCACGGCCTTTAAAGTGACCAGTGTGGGCGAGCTCATCGGCCGGGAGGTGGCCCGCAGGCTCGACATCCCGTTCGGGGTGGTGGACCTGAGTCTGGCGCCCACGCCCAACGTGGGCGACAGCGTGGGAGAGATCTTCCAGAGCCTGGGGCTCAGGAGCATCGGGGTTCCCGGCTCCACGGCTCTTTTGGCCCTGCTCAACGATGCGGTGAAGAAGGGCGGCGCCTTTGCCAGCAGCTACGTGGGCGGGCTTTCCGGCGCCTTCATTCCCGTAAGCGAAGACCTGAACATCGCACAAGCCGCCGCGGAAGGGTTCCTGAGCCTGGAAAAACTGGAAGCCATGACGAGTGTCTGTTCGGTGGGCTTGGACATGGTGGCCCTGCCCGGCGACGTATCGTCGGAAACGTTGGCGGCGATCATCGCCGATGAGATGGCCATCGGGGTCATCAACAAGAAGACCACCGCCACCCGGTTGATCCCCGTACCGGGCAAGAAGGCGGGCGAAAAGGCCCATTTCGGGGGCCTTCTGGGAGAGGCCGTCATCATGCCCGCACCCAAGGGCGACCTGTCCTCGGGCTTTATCAAGCTGGGAGGGCGCATCCCCGCTCCGACCCAGAGTTTGATCAACTAGTGCCTGTCCGATAAGGCCAGGGATGACCGGTTTCCTCGCAACGCAGCCCTTCAGGGCTGCGGAAGGGCCCCGAACGTCGGTGAGGCCAGCGGGTCTGCCTGCCGCTTCACGGGATCACGATGACCCTTCTCCGCGGGGCTGAAGCCCCGCGCCTCTAAACGGAGAGGAAATCCCCCGGCATTTTGAAGCCGAAAGCCGTCATCGGGAATCCCTTTGCCGAACAGGAGGATTCCTTCCCATGGCGCGATTTTGGCGGGCGGGCGTAAAGCCCGCCCCTACGCAGCAGGTTCCTCCGCCTTCGTAGGGCGCGGTTTATCCCCACCCGCTAATCTCACAACGGCAAAAAATCACCCGAGCTTTCCGTGATCTTGCCCTCGGTAGTCTCACAGGGGCGGTTCGCGAACCGTCCCTACATCCCACCCGCGTTCTCGGCCAGCCTCTCCCCGGCAACGGCCATGATGATCGCCGTCTCGGCAGGAAGGTTGCACCCGCCCGCCGCTATGTATCCTTGCGGCTTTCGCCTTTCTCCTTTTCGCTCATGTACATTTTGTAATTGATGCTGTCCACCAGGGCCTGCCAGCTGGCCTCCAGGATATCATGGGAAACGCCCACCGTTCCCCAGTGTTCCTTGCCGTCGTAGGATTCGATGAGCACCCGGACCTTGGAGGCCGTGCCTTCCTTGCCGGGCAGCACCCGCACCTTGTAATCGCTCAGTTCCACGCCCTTGAGTTCCGGATAGAATTTTTCCAGCGCCTTTCTCAAGGCGTTGTCCAGGGCGTTGACCGGACCGTGTCCCAGGGCGGCCGTATGCTCTTCCTGCCCTCCCACGCGCACCCGAATCGTGGCCTCGGAGACGGGTTCCTCCTCCTCGCTGAGCTTCTGATCCACCACCCGGAAGCCGATGAGTTCAAAATAGCGCTTGGACCGTCCCATGGCCCGGTTGATGAGGAGTTCGAAACTGGCTTCCGCCGCCTCGAACTGGTAGCCCTGGTACTCCAGTTCCTTGATCTGCTTGAGCACCTCCAGGGCCACCGGGTCCGTGGAGGAAAGGGAAATGCCGTACTCGTCGGCCTTGTAGCGCACCGCCGCCTTGCCGGACACTTCCGAGATGAGAAAGCGACGACGGTTGCCCACCAGCTCGGGATCGATGTGTTCATAGGTGGCCGGGTTGCGCTCCACCGCGGCAATGTGTACGCCTCCCTTGTGGGCGAAGGCGCTCCGGCCCACGTAGGGCTGGTACCGGTTGGGAGGCATGTTGGCCAACTCCAGGATGAACCGGCTGACCGCCCTCAGTTTCTTGAGCTTGTCGGGTTCCAGGCAGGGCACGTTCATCTTGAGGCACAGGTTGGGAATGATGGAGCACAGGTTGGCGTTCCCACACCGTTCCCCCACCCCGTTGAAGGTCCCCTGCACCTGCACGGCGCCCATCTCCACGGCCTTCAACGAATTGGCCACGGCCAGGTCCGAATCGTTGTGGGCATGGATGCCCAAAGGAACGCCGGGGAAGCGTTCCCGAACCGCCCGCATGGCTTCCTCGATGAAGGACGGCAGGTTGCCTCCGTTGGTGTCGCACAAAATGAGGCATTCAGCTCCGCCCTCCACGGCCTTTTCCAGCGTCGTCAGGGCATACTCCGGATCGGCCCGAAACCCGTCGAAGAAGTGCTCCGCGTCATAAAAGAGCGTTTCCACATGGGGTCTCAGGTAGGCCAGGCTGTCGCGTATGAGTTCCAAGTTGCGCTCCAGGCTGATCTTGAGAGCGTCCTTCACATGGATCGTCCAGCTCTTCCCGAAAAGGGTGATGACCCGGGTTTTGGCGTCCAAAAGAGAACGCAGGTTTGCGTCCTTTTCCGGCCGGGTGCCGGGATGGTGGGTGGAACCGAAGGCGGCGATCCGGGCATGTTTCAATTCGTAGTTCCGAATCTCCTCGAAAAAGCCTTGATCCTTGGGATTGGATCCCGGCCATCCCCCCTCGATGTAGTCAATGCCCAGGTCGTCCAGTTTGAGGGCCACCCGGATCTTGTCCGGCAAGGACAAGCTGAAGTCCTCCGCCTGGGTTCCATCGCGCAACGTGGTGTCGTAGATACTCACACGCCTCATAACGCACCTGCCCCTCCTGACTGTGGTGAAAAAAAACGCCGGCGACGGCGCGTACCGGCTAGGGTCATGAACCAAGGAATTGAATGAATTTATACAGAATGTGGTGATCGAAGGAAAGCCTCATCTCATTCTGCATGAGCTTCAAGGCCCTGTAGGGGGAGGTGCGAAGCCGGTAGGGGCGGTCCGTGGTGATGGCATCGAAACAGTCCACCACGTGGATCACGCGGGCATAGGGATGGATGTCGGTCCCTTTGAGTCCGTGGGGATAGCCCGTCCCGTCCATGGACTCGTGGTGGGACAGGACGCCTTCCAGTTGATTGGCGTTCATCCACCCCATCTTTTTCAGATGTTCGTGGGCCTGTAGGGGGTGCCGGCGGATGTGGGCAAACTCCTCGCGCGTGAGAGAGCCCGGCTTGTGGAGAATCCGGGGATCCACCCAGGCTTTCCCCATGTCGTGGTAAAGGGCGGCCACGCCTGCATCCCGAACATCCTGGTTCCGCCACGCCATGGCCCTGCACACGGCCATCACCAGCAAGGACACTTGCACGCTATGCAGGTAGGCTTGATAGTTTTTCGAGAAGAGACGATAGAGAACCGCCGCTCCAGGTGACTTTTGGAACAGGAACCTGGCCGTCGCATCCGCCCACCAGGCCGCCGCCTCGAAGGTGTCCGGGTGGTGAGGATCCTCGAAGATGCCCTCGGCCAAGAAGGCGCCGTACGCCCGAAGCATGGCCGCCTGATCTTGCATGCCCAGCCACGAGTCCTCCAAAGCGGCCTCCACGACCTCCTTGAAGTACTCGTCTATGGCCTCCAGATCTCCCTCCTCAGCGTATAGGACGGTGATCTGCTCGTCCAGAAGTCTCAGGCGCCAATCTTCGGAAAAAAGCTGGCCCGGGTCCAGGACCTTCACGAAATTGGGAAGTTCTTCTCCCTGAACGAGAACAGGAACGTAGAGGGCACACGGAACAGGATATTCGGAAAAGAGGTATTCCAATCGGAACGGCACGTATCCGAGCTCCCGCAGGTTCAGTTCCTTCGGGAGAGAACGGGCTTCGGCCTTACGAAAGTCGAAGTCGTCCGAAGCTTGCCCCGCGGCTGTCTTTACGGCCATGGCCCTCACCTTTCCCATAAGCCCGTCGATGGGAATGCCCCAGAGACCCTACTTTTTGATTTCGGACGATTCGCACAATATCTTGAATTTTTTGTCCTTTCAATGTGCTATGTCGACCATTCCGCTGGGAATTGAAACTCAGAGGCTCCGCCGGTAGCCCACGAACCGAAAAACGTCCGCCATGACCTCCTCGTAGTCCTTCTTGAGCCGTTCGTACATCCGGGCGTTTTCGATGGCGATGGCCCCAAGCTCCCCCAGTGCTTCCACGAATCGGATCTCATCCTCGTCGAAATCCCTGGGCTCGGCCGTGTAGAGGCGCAACACGCCGATGATCCTCCCCTTCACCGCCAGGGGGACGGAACAGATGCCCGAGATCCCCTCGGCCTTGGCCGCCTCCCCGTACTGGGCCCTGGGGTCGGTGGCGGCGTCTCGAATCACCACGGTCTTTCCTTCCATGGCCTCGGCGATGCTCTGATCCGCATCCACGGGGCCCTTGTGCACATAGGCTTCGCTCAACCCGTGGGACGCCACCAGCTCCAGCGTCCTTTTCTTGGGATCCAGCAAGCGAACCGCGCACGCCTTCACGTCCAGCACCTGGGGCAGGGTTTGGACGAGAAGATCCAGCACCTCCCCCACGTCCAGGGTGGCGCTCACGGCCCGCACCACCTGCCGGAAAGCGTTGAGATAGCTCCTTTCCTTTTCCGTCATGACCCCCCTCCTTTCCACCCGGTCGGGATGTTTTCCGAAGCAGGCCGTTTCATCAGGCCGCTTCGGTCCACTGGCACGTCACTTCCCGCTCTCCCGCCTCCCATCGAGACAGGCCCAGGAGATCCAGAAAGCGCTCGGTCCTCTTCTCATGGCTCGGCCGGTACCGGTCCATGCGTTCCAACTCCTCCACCAGAAAGCGAGCCAAATGGCGCCGGAGCGTGAAGCTCGCCCCCACCACCTGGCGGCTCCTGCCCGCGCCGCGCACCACGTCCTGGCGGGTGAGCAGCCGCAGCGCCTCCAGGCATTCAAAGAGATCCCGCGGGGTCATCTCCGGGTTTCCCAGCAGATAATGGAGGAAGGCCGCCGGGAAAAACCGCAGGGCGCTGGTCACCGGATTGGCCGCCGTGGTTCCGAGGCCGCACTGGCTTCCCGCCTGGACCACATCGCCCAGGGCCCAGAGCCTGTGGATGTCGTCGGCCGCACCGGCACCGAGAAGAATCCTGTCCAGGACCCGTCCCAGCGCCGCCGTGCCCCGGAAACATGCGGGGCATTGACCACACGACTCCTCCGTGAGCCAATCGGTGAAATGGCGGGCCAGGCGCACCACATCATCGTCCTCGCCGATGAAGACCAGCCCCCCGGATCCCAGCATGGCTCCCGCATCGTTGAAGGTGTCGAAATCCAAGGGAGTGTGGAGCAGGTAGGCCCGTGGCCCGGTCAGGGACAAGATGGCCCCGGAAGGCCCCCCGATCTGCACGCCGGCAAGGCTTTTTCCCTCCTGAATGCCGCCGCAGATCTCGATGATGTCGGCCAGGGTCCGGCCGAAACGCACTTCCACCAGGCCGGTTCGCTTCACGATCCCAGCCACCGAAAAGATCTTGGTTCCGCCGCTCCGAGGGGTTCCCAAGGACGCATACCAGCGGCTTCCGCGGCTCAGGATCACCGGAATGTTGGCGAAGGTTTCCACGTTGTTGAGGAGCGTGGGTTTGCCCCACAGGCCCCGGACCGTGTTGGAGGGAGCGTTGATGGTGGGTTCGGCCGGTTTCCCTTCGATGGCCCGCATGATCGCCCGCTTTTCTCCCGCCACGAAGGCCCCCGCTCCCAGCCGGATCTCCACGTCGAAGTCCAGCCCCCGGACCCCCAGGACATTGCGCCCCAGCAGGCCCTTGCGGCGTGCCTGGAACAGGGCGTCTTCCAGCCTCCTCACCGCGTCCTCGTATTCCTTTCGAACGTAGATGACCCCGTAGCGGGCCCCCACCGCCACGGCCGCCAGGATCATCCCCTCCAGCACCTGATGCGGCTTTTCCTCGATGAGGGTCCGGTCCATGAAGGCGCCTGGATCGCCCTCGTCGCCGTTGGCCACGATCAGCTTCACGGGATCCTTGTTGCCGTCCTGCTCCTCCACACGGCATACGGCCCGGCGCACGGCCTCCCACTTTCTGCCGGTGGGAAACCCCGCACCACCCCGCCCTCGGAGCCGCGCGGCGGAAACTTCCTCCACGATCCGTTCCGGCGACCACCGCTCTTCTCCTCGAAGGCCCAGAACCCGATACACCGTCTCATAGCCTCCCGCCGCCATGTAGTCGTCGATCTCCTGGGGTCGGCCCCGGCGGGCATAGTCCAGGACCACCCGGTCCTGTCCCGCCTTAAACTCCTCGGCTTCCGGGCCCTGCCTCCTTTCTCGGGGAAACGTCGGCACCTGAGCGGTCCCCGCCCCGTCTTCCAGAACGATGAGCGCATAATGGTCGTCCGATTCCGCCAGGAGGACGTGGTCCGCCCGCTCCCCCAAGTGAAGCCGCCCCGCATCCGTCTTCAGATAGACCTGGCCGTCCCGAACCTCCACCTCCGGTCCTAAAGTCCCCTGAATGGAGGCCGCCTCCCAGACTTCCGGAACGTTGACCGCTCCGCAAACCATGCCGTGCGCATCGGGCAGCAAGGCGCCGTAGGCGGTTTCCCGCCACGGGGCGGCGTAGCGAAAGCAGACCGCATTCATCACCAGTCGGCCCAACCGGCCGGCTTCATCTCCCGCTCCCACACCCGGAACGAAGACACCTCCCGCCCCGTCCAGGATCACCGGCTTCCCCCTCAGATCGTCTTCCCACGCATCTTCCGGCAGGCGCCCGCGGACTGCATCCTTTGGGATGATCCCCAGCCGGGACAGGGTGAGCTCCTGGACCGGTTCACTCCGGAGCGTCGGAAGGAGCTTCTCCAGAAGACGCTGGACGAAGACACGCCGATTGCTGTAGTCCGGGCCCGTCACGAGGCGCTCCACCAACCCCGGAACGTCTTCCGGCCTCTGATTCCCGTAGAACCGATTTCCCGCCCGGATCACCGGTGCCAGGTGACACACCCCGAAGCAGTCCATTTCCACATATTGGATGCCGTAGGCGCCGATCTGCTCGCGTCCCGCTCCGATCGCCCGCCCGATGGCCCTGGAAAGATGGGGCTGTCCTCGCAGAAAGCACGCCGTGCCCTTACACACGTAGATCAGGATTTCCCCCGAAGGATCGGCGCTGTACTGCTTGTAGGAGGCGATGGCCCGGATGACGTCCTCCACGTCCAGCTGCAGGCACTCGGTGATCCTCCGGCAGGCCTCCGGGGTCACATAGCCGAACAGGCCCTGGGTTTCATGGAGCACCCGGGGCAGGTAGGCGCGCGATTCCAGACCCGGAAGGGCCTGATAGATGTCCTTGGCGCGTTCCCGGGCCACGAAACATTCAATCACATCGGGTCTGAAAAAGACGGCCCGAACCAGATTTTCCTCCTCATCCGGCTGGTAGGTGACGCGATGGGCCGCATGCTCCGGCAGTCTGTTGAAGCGCGCCGCTTCCTCCCGAAACGCCCGCAGCCGCACGTCTTCGGAGGCATAAAAGGTTTTCAGGATCCTTCGGTAGGCGTCCTCTTCTTCCAGCAGGTATCGAATGAAATGTCGATGATGCGGCGTGGACGCCGGGAACCTTTCCAACAGGTAGAGGGAGGCCTTTTCCAGGTCCTTGATGGGAAAGGGCAGGCCCCGACCGTCCCAAGCGGCATGCAAAGCACTCTGCATCCAAGCCCACAGGTCTTCGGCACCCTGGTCCCAGGGGTCCCTTCCGTCCGAATCCGTCACCTCGCCACATCCCGTCATCCAGGCCACGGTACGACACAACCAGCCAAGCTGCGCCTCATCGAAGGGAGACTCCCGGACCGGCTCCTCCAATCTGCCGTAAGCCCACAGGAGACCGCCCAGACAGCCTCGGGATTCGGCGATAAGCCCGGCCGTCGCCCGATCCCGCTCTTCCGGATGGTCTTGGAGCACGGCCTGATAAGCCGCCAGCGATCTTTCCGCTGACGGGTCCAGCCGGTCGCGGATCGCCAGAAGGTAGGAGACGGCCATGTCCGCCATATCCCGTTCGCGCCAGTCCGTTCGGGCAAGGGATCGCTCCAAGAAGTCGGCCAGGTGCCCCTGCGGATCCTCCCCCCACGGATCCCGCCCGACCCGGCGCACGTCCCGGATGAAGGACTCCGTCTTCTCGCCGTCCTCCCCCAGCAGAACCCGCACTTCATCCACCGCGGCGCGCAGCACCGACACCACCGCGGCCAACACGGCCAAAGTTTCGGGCAGTCGAGTATCCCGCACGCGCCCTCGGCGCGCCATCCCTTCCCGAAGGCGTTCCAAGAACCATTCCGGATCCGGCTGAATCGTGGGATTCAAGGGCCTGATATCCTCCATGGCTTCCCGCTCCTTCTCTTCTTCATCCATTAAGAAAAGCCCGGCCCACCGTTCGGCGCACTTGTCCCTCCCTTTCGGCCCACCACGACTTCAAAGCCGCTTCGGCCTCGGCGCGGGCCTCTTCTTCCACGGAAAGCGGAGACACTCCCAAGAGCGCCTGGAACGACTCATCCAGTTCGAGCAGCCGTTCCCGGGCGCCCTCCTTGCCTCCGGAACGGAGCTCTTCCACCCTCACCGTCCACTGCTCCAGGATGAAGCGCCGGAAATCCTCTGCGGTCGGAGGTGATCCCTCTTTCTGGCGCTGACGCAGGATATGGAAGACGCTGAACCGGTTCACCTCTCCGCACACCCAGCTTTTCACGATCTCCAGGCGCTTCCGGTCCAGCTGGTGGACGATCTGACGGATCCGCTTTCGAAAGGATTCCAGCCGCTCCCGCTCCAGCAACTCGGAAAGCTCCCGATAGACCTGCTCCTTCACCCGGCCCAGGGCGATGCCCCGACGTCGGCAGACGGAATCCATCTCACCGGTGCCATCCTCTTTCAGAAGGCTCTGACGAACCTTGGCGAAAGCCCGGTCCGCCTCCTGCAATTCGGTGCTGAGAGCCGCACAGCGCCGGGCCACGGCCATGGTCAAGATCCAGATGCGGTTCTGCCGATGAGCCGCACGGCGCTGCCACTCTCTACCGAAAGCCTCTCGGAGCGCCTCCGTATCCAGGCCCTCCAGGCTGTACCCGGCATCCAGAAAGGCCTGGAAAGCCTCCCTGGGATCCTCTTGCGATTCCGAGAGCTGGACGATGTGAAACCGCATGAAAAGGAGCAATTCACGCACCGCATCGGCCACCGTCCGCTTCTCCGAACGGGAAACTCCCCCCGTGAGACTTCGATGGAGCGCTTCCAGGTCCTTTACCTTTCCGGCCAGAAGCGGGATCCGCGGCGGCACGGTCCGGGGCAGCGCCGGAGGCGAGCCTTCGGCCAGTCTGTCCTTGGTGAACTGCAGCCACGCGGCCTCGATCACGTCCGAGGTTTCCCGAATTTCCCGAAGCAATCCCGTTATGACGTCCAGGTTGCCTTCCATCTTGGCCAGAACGAAAAGGTAGTGCAGAAGCCGTTCCCGGTCGAAATCGCCCCGCTGCCGCACAGCCTCCCGAATCTTCTCGAACCAGTTCGGATGGGACTCGGCAAACCGCCGCAAGGAGGGCGCCTGGAGCCCCTGGACCACCACGCCGGCAAAGGCGGCCACCAACTCCTCCCAACGGGCCATGGCCGCCAGCCGGCCGATCCATTCCGTCAGGAGATCCACCTTCCAATGGGGATGCGCCGCAAACCAGCCCCGAATTCGTTCCTCCACCTCCCGCGGCATCGAACCCGTGCGAAGCTCCCGCCGTATCCAGGCTTCCAGGGCGCTCAGGGGCGGGCTTTGGGTGGGCGACCTGATAAGAACATCCTCTAACCAGGCGGCCACTTGAGCCTCTTGCTCCCATTTCCGGGCCACGGCCTCCACCGACGCACGAACCGCTTCCGGAAGGGAAAGACGAGAAAGATCCCGCTCGGAAGGTTCCAGATCCTCGGCAGGTACGGAAAAATCCGGATGGAAACGGTACCCTGCTCGCTGAAACGCCTCCCAGAGCGCGTCCCGTAGCGGGCGGGTCCTGGCCGCCGGCCTCTTCGCCCCGGGAGAACCCCGATCTTCTCTTTCCCTCTCGATCCCAGCCGCCAGGACTTCCAGTTCCCGCCGCAGGTCTCCCGGATTCTTCAGAATCTTCCTGGCTCCGCCCTCTTGCGGCCGGCTGGCGGCCTCTCTTGCTTCCTGCGTTCCGTCGCCCAAAGCAGACTTCGCTTCCGCTCCAACCAGGAAGCGGATCCAATCCTCGGTGAAGGCTTCCGCTTCGTCCCCTTCGGACCATCCCTGGAAGATCTCGCGGCCCAGCCGGAGCGGGGCGGGGAAATCTTCCTGGTGCCAGTAGGCGTTTTTCACCACCTTGGAAAACTCTTCCCAGTTGTCGATCAGATAGTTGGGATGATTCATGGACACCAGGTCCTGATTCCACCATTGGGAAAACCCGTCCTCGTGGGCTTCCAGCCTCCGGAGAAGCACCCGGCGCCGGTCCTCCCCATCCAACTGGTTTAGATAGAAGACCCTTTCATAGGCCCTTTCGGCCAAGGTCGCCGGGTCGGCTTCCTCCAGGCGCGGCCGGCTCGCCACCTTCAGACGGCTCAGTTTCAGCCAGTCGCGCCGGAGTTCCAGCCGGTCCCATTCCGCCTCCAGCCGCCTGCTGCCGTGCTGAACCAGCCAGCGCCGCTCCTCTCCGGTGATCCGTTCGGTGGCGTCGAATCCCACGGTATCCACCAAGGCCCGGTAGAAGGCTTCCTCGTCCGGCCGTCGGTAGATGTCGGGCTTTCTGTCCAGGGCTTCCCAAAGGGTTTCCAATTTTTGAAAAAAGAGCCGCCTTGCTTTCTGGCGTTTCACGTCCAGCGCGTTTTCGACGGCCCTCTTGAGTGGATGACGGCCGGAGACCCGCCGCCACAGATCCGGGTCCGTCATGAGTTGAAACACGGACCGGGGAAGCCGGGCTCCGGGCGCCCCGGCGGCGAAATGCTCCAGCTTCTGCTGCAGATCCCCGCGCTGGCGTGCCGTCAGATGTACGCAGCCTCCCGGCTGGTAACGTCCTCGGATGAGCCCCAGGGCGAATCGCCGGCACCTCGGCTCACCGCACGAACCGCAGTCCAGGCCCGGAAGCCGTGCCATGACGTCCTGGACGATTTCGGGATCCGGTTCCGCATCCTCTCCGGGACCGATCCATTTCAAGATCAGGCGCCTCAACGGATTTCGCAGGGAAACCTCCGGAAGCGTTTGCCACTTTTCCGTCTGCTCCTCCAGGATGGATCGGATCCACTCCGGCTTGTGGGTTTCCAGCATCCTGGGAAGATCCGGCCCCAGGGTGGTGACAACGCCGTGGACAGCAGCCGCCTCCCATTCTTCATCGCTCAAGAGCAGAAGGCCGTCGTCACGGCGCTGGAAGCAGTTCGCCCGGGCCTGGAAAGCTTCCAGAGCCGACGCCTCCAGAGGCCCCTTCAGTTCACCGAGCGGGGCCGCCAAGACCGCCAGAATCCTTGTCAGATCACCATCTTCCAGCCTCGGGTGAAACCGGGAATCCGGGCTGCGCCGGGAGGCCACCGCCAGCTTGTGAAACGCCCCGGCGAACTCCCCCAGCACCCGGTCGTAGGCTCCGGCCGCCTCCGGCTCGGAAATCCCTTCCTTTTGCAGCGCCACCAGGATCGCCTCCCGGGGGACCACACACCGGACAGCCTCCAGCATCTCGAAAGGCGTACCCCCGGGGGGAAAGGGAGTCTCCAGGAAGAACCGGAAATCTTTCGTGAGGAGTTCCGGCGCCTTTCCGGCGGACTCCAGCCGTTTCAATACGTCTTCCAGCCGGCAGGCCCACTGGAAACCCTCGGGGGCTTCCTCCTCGGGAAACGGAAGGCCGGAAAGCGCCGCCAGTCGAACCATCACGTGGAAATCGCCCTCCCCTTCCAGGCGGCCGTCCGAAAGGGCCTTTTCCAAGACGTCGATCTGGCGGGAGCACTCCTTTTCCACGAGCGCCTGAAATTCCTTTCGGGTCGGCACTTCGAATCCGCGTCTCTGACGGACCAGGCGCCGCAACAATTCCTCCGGCAGAGCCCCCCGCACCCTTTCCGCCAGGCGGGGGACCGAAGGAACCTCTCCCCGCACGTGGCCGCTCAGCGCCCAACTGACCAGAAACCGCGCGCACCGGCGCAGGAGGTCTTTCCGGGGAAGAGGCTGTTCCAGAGCGCTGCGCATGTCGCGCACTTCCCCGAGAAGAGCCGCCAACACCCGCCGTTGGACCTCCAGCCACGATGCCGCGGCGGCCTCGCAGTCCTTTTCCAGGTCTCCCGTGAGCGAATCAGGGTCGGCGAAGAGCCGGACCACCGATTCATCAAATTGCGGAGTCTCTTCCGGTGGAACCAGGCAGGCCGTGTAGGGATCCTTGAAGGATTCGTGCTCCAGGTTGAATCCCGCCTGCATCAGTTCTTCCAACACCGCAGCGGGATCGGGAAGGGGGTCCACGTTCAGGCACCGGCGATAGATCACGAGCATGAGGTCCGTAAGACAATGGAGTTCACGGGAAGCCTCCACCGCGTGGGCACGCTCGTCGTCCCTGGGATCCACAACCTCGGCAAGACAGAACCGATGGCAGCGCATGAGCAGGTAGATCAGCGCCGGAATCGGTTCGGGGAAGCGGAGCCCCGGTGCCAGGCGATTCTCCAGGGCCCGGGCGCAGAGATTCGCCTTGTCCTCCAGTGTCACCGGGACTCCCCGAAAAAGCTCCTGCTCGGTCCACACCAGAACGTCTTCCATCTCCGTCAAAAGGGCATCGGGTCTTTCCCAGCGTAAATAGCGGTACCGATCGAGCCTCCCCTCGTGGCGTTCCGGATCCGTGCGATGGTAGTGCTCCACCTGAAGGATCCACCGAACCCAGGGGGTGACCTCCAAAGGAACGCGTTCAAAGAAACCCACGCGGGCGGCATGGGCCATGCCCGGAAAACGCCGATCCGACCCCGCGCCGTTGGGAGCGCCCTCGAACCAGAGACGGCGAAACAGCCGAAGGCAGGCCTTCCGCGGTTCCCGCGCAGCATCTCCGCTGGAAACTCCGTCCATCTGAAGGAGATCACGGAGGCTCTGCTCCACCCGGGTCGTCCACGCCGCCCCCCCGTGAGACAGCCCGAAAAAACGGCCCAGAATCGCCGCCGCATCCCAGGCCGTGCGGCTCAAGGCCGTTTGGCCGTTTCGAACCATCTCACCCAGGAAATCCTCGAAGGAAGGAGCGCGGACCTGAAGTGACTCCCGGCGGGGCGCCACCTCCGCAAGCGCCATGCGAGGCGCCCGCGGGAATCGACGTTCCACTTCATCGAAGGTCTTTTTCAGGGCGTTCAAGCGATCCATGGCATTCCCTTTTTGTGAAACAGATGGACGAAAGATGTCGGCACCGGAGGATCTTTTTTGTGGGACCCGGCTTGCCGGCGATCCGGACCGCGGCCAAGGCCGCTCCCACAGGGAACCGAAAACATTGTTCTTTCACATGAGCAGGGGGATTCCTTCATGGGGGGTTTCTATTCCCGCGCGCTCAACGGGCGGGGATAAACCCCGCCCCTACCCGAGATGTCCGTCGGCTTTCGCAAGGGCGGGCCAGACCCAGGTCCGAAAGTATTCCAGGTAGAATTCCGGCGTTTTCGGAAGCCGGGAGAGAACCCGTTCCCGCAGGAACGCCTCCACCGCCTCGCGAAGATCCTCCACCCCCTCCGTCTTGTTCAGCTCCTCCACCAAAACCTTCAGCCGTTCCAGCCCCTCCCCTTCGAAAACATGGAGCAGCTCCGGGGCGTACGTTCGGCCCAGCACTTCCCTCTGGACCGTGCGATCGATCACGTCCCGATAGGTCCAGAGGTGGGCCTGCACGATTTCCCCGCGTCCGCGCGTCGCTCGGCCTCCGGGACCTTCCGAATTCACGTGCGCCTGGTTGAGCAGTCCGAAAAGTTGGGAAGAGCTATCCTTTTCCAGGGCTTCCACGATCGCCCGGTCATAGTCTTCCGGGTTGAAGAGAAGCGGCCGATCTTCCCCTTCCCGCACCAAGTTTCGGATCAGGGTCTCGATGCGAGCTGCCTCCCTTTCGTCGAAAAGGACGGTTTCGCCCTGAGCCCCCTCCCCCTCGGCACCGGAAGGAAGGGCACACACATCCAGGGAAGGCCCGGTGCGGGTTGAATCCGTATCTCCCTGCAGACTCGGACGGCGGGCCTCGGCGGCGGAATCCGGTTCGGGAAGATCCGCGGCGAACTCCGCAAGACCCAGGCGGCCGAGCAGACCCGGCGAACAGGGAGGCTCTCCGGCCTTCGGAATCAACCGTCCGGCCGCCTCCAGGTCTTCCGCGGTTCCGTAGAGGGCCAGAAGGAGCGCACGACGCCAATCCCTGAACCCCCGCCGAGACGCCTCCAAGGCCAGGCGCCGCTCCAGGTAAAGGACCAGCTCCCGCCGAAGCTCCGTCTCGCCTAGCACCTCCCGGGGCGCGATGAATTCCACCTGGCCGTAGTGGGCCAGCAGGCCCACGGTGTCCTTGGCTCGGATCTTCTCCAGGAGTTCTCGGCGTAGTGGTTCGGATTCCGGGACCGAGGCGAGCTCCCGCCGCAATCGCTCCGGCATCCGGGTGTGCCGTCGGATGTTTCGAAGCTCCAGGGAGGTCAGCTCCTCCACCATGTCCCGAAGCAAGGAGTCCGACTCCGTCCATTGATCCAGCAGTTCCGCCTCCCACGGTTCCGCTCGGCTCAGGAGCAGATGGGAAGACAGGAGAATGGCCCGCATCTCCTCCACGGTGATCTCCCGGCCGCCCAGGCCGCCCACCAGAGACCGGAGAAGCGGTCTTTTGGAAGATCCGTTTTCCATTCGGGCCACGGCGTTGAAGATTCGGGAAGCCAGGGGCGGGACGGACCCGAAGCTGTTGGACCGGTCCAGCACCACCACCCTCGATGCCCGGGATGCCAGGGCCTGGATCTCCTTTTCCGGAAACGGGTTCATGAGCCGGACCGACACGCAGCCCAATCCGCGCCAGCCCTCCTCCTCCAGCTGCTGAAGCGCTTCCACCGCGTTGGGGAAGAGAGATCCCTGGAGGAAGAAGAGCGTGTCCGCAGCCCCGCCCCGAAGGGAGGCTTCCCGCCCCGGACCTCCGGCCACCCGCACCTCCAGGGGGTCCAGCCGCACGCCGGTCAGTTCCTCCACGGCTCTCACCGCATGGGGCCACACGTAACGGACAACCCCGTGAGCCTTTTCCAGCTCGGACTGGGTCTCCTGGTAGGTGGCCGCCGTGCAGCTGGGTCCGTGCACCACGCGCCTCCCCCGACTGTCGACGATCCGGTGTTCCAGAAAGTCGAAGCCCCGCAGGGTGTCCCGAAGCCACCGGCGCACCTGCAGGTCCGAAGGCACCCGCACCAGGCCGATCTTGTGGGTGTCCGTGATCCCGCCGATGGAGAGAATCACGGGAAGCTTGGCAAAATGGGTCAGGAGCCGCGCCAGATACAAGCTCGGCACGTACTCCTGCACGCTCTTGGGCGCCAGCATGATCCCGCCGTCGTCCCGAAAGCTCATGAAATCGGTGTGGCTTTCTTCGATGTTCAGATTGGGAGCCGCCAGGGCCCGCTTGGTCAGCACGAAGATTCCTTCCAGGCGCGCGCCCACGAACTGGGGGATGATCTCGGTAAAGAGGCGCCAGCCCTGGGAGGCGGTGAAAGTGACCGGGAGGAAGCAACCCGTTCGAGCCACCCCCAGAAGCTTTTCCGCCGCCACCTTTTCCGACGGGTTGTTTTCGTCCACCACGATGTAGGGATGCCCGTTGGCGAAGGCTTCGGCCATGGCGTAGAAAGGATTTCCCGCCGGCGTGATGGGAAAACCCACGTAGAAGAGAGGGTGTTCGGGAAGGGCGATCTGGGAAAGAACGATCCCCGCGAGGGTGCCGCCCATGATCATGAGGGAATCTCCGGGATCCGCTTCGCACCCAACGGCTTTCCCTTCGCTTCCCGTTTCCGCGAGGGTTTCGGGCGAAGGGACGTGCGGCACCGGCGATGGAAATTCTCGGTATTCTAGGCGAGCCCGTTCCATGGCCGCTTCGTAGTGGGCCAGGAGGCGGGGATTCTTGAGAACCGCATCCGGAAATCCCTGGATCAGCCCCTTTCTGTCCCTTTCCCAGTCCACGGGGAGCCCCGCATCCTCCAGGACCTTGAAGATGGGCCCCACGGCCACCAGGTTGGACACCAGACCGCTCCGTCCCGACACGCGCTCCATGATGCCGTCCATGTCCACGCAGAGCACCCGGCAGGAAACCATGGCAAGGCAGGTGTCCAGAAACGACCGGCCGGAGGAATCCCGCCCGGCGACGTCTCCGGAAAGGGCCTCAAGGGCCTCCCGGACCGCCCGTTCCAGGCGCTCCCGCGGCCATCCGCCGTTCCGGGCCGCCTCCTCCCTCACAGTCGTCACCACCTGCCGCACCTCTTCCGGGTAGAACCCCATCAGCTCCCGCCACAACTCTTCCGGAGGCGCGGTGTGGTTGAAGATGAGTGTTCCCGCAAACCGAAGCTGTCCGAAAAAGAGGTCGGGATCCCGTTTCATCTCCTCGAAGTTGGTGTTCACCAGAACGGCGCAGGGAAAGGCGAACATGGCGTCCTTGCGGTCCAGAGGACGGCTGTCCACGAAGGTGGCCGAAAGAACGGGAGTGCCCCGCTTGGATGATCCGAATTGCCAGGCCATGCCCGCCCAGGCGCCCTTGGCCGTGAGAAACTGGGCAAACACGCGGTTGATGGCGATCCCGCGGTCACCGGCCAGGCTCGCCACCGCAATGGAAAACGGACCGAAGGAGGCCACCTTCCGGCGCAGGGCCTCACGTTCCGGAGACGATGCCGTGCGGTGGGCGGCCCGAACGATCCCGCCCGATTCCAGAAAATCCTTCTTCAGCTGTTGAGACAGCCGATGCTGCTGGAATTCGTGGAAGACGGCCACCGCCCGCTCTTCCAACAGGCGGTCCAGAGTGCGCCGCAGGAAAGCCTTTCTTTCTTCGGCCACGTCCCGGCGGGATCCCTCCTTGGCGGCACCGAAAAGCTCACGACCCAGCCGATCCTTTTCCAGCTCCCGCCGGGCCGCATCCCGCAGCCTTTCGAAAGCCGTCCGGAGGGCCGCCAGTGCCTCCCGGGCTTCCGCAGCCGCACTGTCCACCGGAATTTCAGTGCCCTCCAGATCGCCCTTCAGTTCCTGCCCGTAGCTTTCCAGCTGCTCCAGCGCCTGGACAACCGCCCGCCAGCGCCGCTCCGATTCGTCCCAGGCCGCGTCGCGCTTCTCCACGTACCGGCGAAGGTCGTCCCAACCCAACACGCGCAGTACCAGGTCCCGGTGCAATGTTTCGGCGAATTCCGGTTTCCATTCCCCGCGCTCGTTGAAGAGAAAGGCGTAGGGAAATCCGGCGGGATGGCCCCGGGCGTTCTCCCATTCCCGGCGAAGTTCCTGGAGGAATGCGTCCACCCAGCCTTCGGCCTGCCTTACCAGATGGGTTTCCAGATCGATCTCCCAGTTGAGCTGGTCCCGGTAGGTTTCCAGTTGCAGGATGAGGAAATGGGCCGTGATGTTTCGAGGCTCGGGTTCCCCGGTCAGCGGGTTTTTCCTGAGGAGAGCCTTGTAGCGGGGATCCCGGGAAATCCAATCCAGGATCGGTCGGGGCGTGCGCCGCCACCGCTCGTAGGGCTTGTCCTCGTCTTCGGGATGGAGCGGCGCCACCCTCTTGCGGTACCGGCCGTAGAAGACCACCTCCGGCATCATGCCCGCCTGGGCCATGACCCGGGCCAGGTCGTCCGGATCTTCCCCGAAGAACTTTCCCGTCTCCGGGCAGGGCGTCACGTCCCAACGGATGGCCGACATGCCCAGACGGTCCGCCGTATGCCAGAACTCCTGGTTGGCCGTCCTACCGGCGCTGTGTCCCATGCCCACCAGCACGCCGGGGAATTCGGCGGCCAGGTTGATGAGATTCCACTGGATGCGCTGGTTTCCCAGAAGAAACTTCCCGATGGGGGTGGTGAGCGTCCCCATGCCCAGCATGGACGTGGCCGAACTTTCGCCGCCCGTGTTGGAATAGACCTGGGTGTCCGTGACGGTGATGAAGTGAAGGGTGTTGGCATGGCGGCTCCGGATGAGGCGCGCCTGTTGGCGCAGGGCGTTGAGCCATGCGGGAAGTCCGATGACCGCCCCGCCGTCCCCGCCCTGGCTCACCACATAGCGCCGGCCTTTGCGCAAAAGCCCCATGCGCACCGCCCGGTCCCACACAGACGCCATGGCTTCCCCGAAGGCGAACCCGCCGCCGAAGACGGTTCGGCCCCCCGGGACCTTTTGGGCCACTTCGTTCATCTTGTTGAGGGTCTCGCTCATGCAGCCGGTTTCGCAAGTGAAGGCCACCTGAGGCACCTCGCCCCGCGCCAGGCTCATGGCCATGGCCATGGTGACGGGGATGGCCAACACCTGCACCTCGGCGCAGGACGGACATGCCGAATGCCCGCCGGCGAAGGCCAGCGGCCGGTATCGGGCATGGATCAGGGTGGAATGGCGCCGCACGTCGGAAAGGAGGCGCCGGGCCCAGCGGGTTTCCACTTCCAGAAGCTCCGGGTGTTTGGGAAAGATCTCCCGGAGGGCCTCGGAAAGAGCGTTCAGCAACGGGCTGTGGGTCACGGGAAGCCGCTGCGGCAGATGGGGAGCCATGATGAGGGCATCCCGCCCTGTTTCGCGAACAACGGCCCCGGTGAGTTCGGCGGGCACATCGTCGTAGGAAGGCGCCAGGATCACGTCCACCTCACCGGCTTCCCAAAGCCGTTCCATGGGACGATCGTCCCAGAGCCCCGACCGGATCAGGCGATGCACCACGTCGTTGGAAGGAAGATGCAGGCGCTTTTCCGGATGCAGACCGCCGCCTCCCTCCTCTTCGCCGCCCTCCGTGACCAGGGGCGATGCCGCCGCCCGAACCTCCATCCCCAGGGTCATGGCCGTTTGCAGAAGATCCCGCTCCACACGGCCGGACTCGCCGGCGCAAAGAATTCCCGCAACCGCCCGGGACCGGAGGATCAGCCGGGGTCCTTCGCCGTCGTCCAGTTCGGTCACCACCATTCCCCGGGAGACGACGGGATCCGGTGCGGCCTCTCCAGGTACGATTTGGAGGTGTGTCTGGCAAAGGACCGGAAAGAGATCCGAATCGGATTCCCGGGAAAAGACGGTGGTGCATCGGATGGGCACGTCGCCCGGTGCTTCGGCCTCCAGCCCATGGAGCCAGTTCCTGAACCGTTCGGCTTCCAACCCGTAGAGGTGGATTCCCGAACCGCGTTCCAGGAGGAGCCGACGGAAGGAAGCCGATCCTTCCTCCGTTTCCTTGGGCACGGAAACCAGGTAGGGACAGCGCATGCGGCAGAGCCCGCAATCGGTGCAGTAGTCTTCGGACGGTCCCAGCAGACGGGGCCCTTCGGCTCCCACATGGACCTTCATTTCGCTGCACAGGGTGGCGCATTGCAGGCAGTGGGTGCACCGCTGGGCATCGAAATGCACCCGGCGGGAAAGGTGGCGGGGCCTCTTTTCCGTGCTGTGCCGTTCCACGATGTTGTGCCCGCCCGGAACCAGGAAGTCCCCGTGAGCGTCGAAGCGCGCGAAATCCACAGGCCGTGCGGCGAGGATCTGGAATCCCCCCAAGAGGATCGGTCCCAGCCGCTGGAAGTTTTCCAGGGCCGTTTCCAGCAGATGGTGATCGCCCTGGGCGTCCTCCAGCAGAACGGCCAGGGGGAGCCATCGTCTTCCCCCCTCTCCCGCCTGGACCAGCAGAACCCGGTACCGCCCTTCGTCTCCGTGTCGTTCCACCACTTGTCGGACGGCCGCATCGGAGGTGCCGGCGCGTACCGCCTCGCCGTAGCGGGCCCCCAAAAGCCCGGCCCAAAGGCCCGCCGAGAGAGGTTCCACATGAACCACGCGGAAACGCCCGGAAGGGGTGGAGAGGAAGAATCCCCGCGGAGACTCTTTTCGAAGCAGCCTCCAAGGAGTGCGTTCCTCTCCGTGGGCGAGTTCTTCCGAGCACGCCTCAAGCAGTCTCCCGATCCATGTTCTCATCGGTCCCGTCATCTTTCCTGCTCCGCACCACAGGCTTCGGCGTTGCACCCGGGCGCCCCGCCCGTGCACGCAAAGGACGGGACGCCGCTCGAAGAGAAAAGAAAAAAAGGCGATCACCCGGATCCGGCAGGTTCCGGAGAAGGAGGATCAGGTTCCTTGGCAGTCCGAGAACTCGAGGTGGTTCGTACGGGCTCAGCAGTCGTCGATGAAGGTGATCGTAGGATTTTTTGGGACGGAGGCTCTCTCCATCGGGGGTAGTCGATGGCGGGACACCTCCCAGCGGTAACATTCAGAAAAATGGATTTTTCGGGCCAAGTCAAGCAAGAAGTTTTTCACAACGTAACCCGACAGGGTCTTTCACGCGAACAATTCCCTATGAGGCTGTCCGACAATGACCGATTTCCGTCATTCAGCGGCCCTTCGACATCCCCCCGAGGCTTGTCCCCGGCTTGAACGGGGAGCGGGGATCCAGAATTTCCAGTAGGTTATGGACGCCCGCTTGCGCGCGAGTGACGGCTAGTGGAGTTCTCGGACGGGCTCCCATGAGCCTGTCTGAAAACGCTGGGGAAGACCGTTTTTCTCGTAGCGCAGCCCTTCAGGGCTGCGGAGGAATCCACGGGCGTCGGAGGGACCATCGGATACTGCCTCTCACTTCACTGGGTTACGATGGCTCTTTTCCGCGGGGCTGAAGCCCCGCGGCTACGAGGAGGACGGGAATCCTCCGGTCTCTTGCGCGCCGTGTGAATCGGAGATCCATTGTCAGACAAGCTCCTATGGAGCCGCCCGGGTTCCTTGCGAGTCGCCTCCAGTTTGACACCCGCTACGTGCCTGGTTACACTCCCATCCCATGATTTGCTCGTTTAAGCATAAGGGCTTAAAAAAATTGTTCGAAACCGGCAAGGTCACAGGCGTGAATCCGTCTCACGTAACGCGTCTCAGCCAAATTCCGGCCCTTCTTGAAACCGGCGGGTTACCTTCAGATTTGAAAAAGGCGATGTTTTGGACGTCGACGACGAGGATCACCATCGAAGGAGCACCCCATGCGCATGCACAACCCACCCCACCCCGGTGAAATCATCAGATCCCAATGTCTTGATCCCTTGGGTTTAACCGTAACCAAAGCGGCCGAAGCGCTCGGCGCAACTCGAAAAACTCTTTCGACGCTCTTGAATGGCCGGGCGGGTATCAGTCCCGAAATGGTCCTCAGGTTGTCAAAGGTCTTTGGCCGCACACCCGAGGGATGGCTGCGCTTGCAGGTGCGATGCGACCTGCGGAAAGCTCAACAATCCGTTGATGTCAGCAAACTGAGGCGCATCGAGGCTGCCTAAACCTGGACCGCTTGGCGCTCCGGAGGAAACAGAGCCAAATGCACAAGGCCACGAGAAAACGACCGGGATAGGCGGTCTTTAATTTCCCGGAAAGGAAACGCAATGGATAGACAGCAGATCAAGAAACTGAGCAGGATTGAGCGCCTCCGGGCCATGGAGGCCATCTGGGATTCTCTTCTGGAAGAAGAGTTTGAGATGGAATCACCAGAATGGCACCGGGACGTCCTGGCGGAACGATCGAAAATGATGGAAACCGGGAAGGCCGAGTTCCTTTCTCTTGAAAAATTGAGGGCGAGCCGTAAGTGAAGACCGTCAGAGATGTGGTCGTTCTGAAAGAAGTCGCCAATGACTTGAACGACGGAAAGGCCTTCTACGATCGAAGAGAGCCGGGCGTCGGCGACTATTTCTGGGACAGTCTTCTTTCCGACATAGAGTCTTTAGTTCTCTACGCCGGCATTCACCCCAAGGAGTACGGCTTCTTCCGCATGCTTGCCAAACGATTCCCCTACGCCATCTACTACCTAATCTGAGCGATTTTTTCTTCGGGTGTCTCTTACACCGCGTGATTAGCGGGCGGGGATAAACCCCGCCCCTACCCAATGGGTCCGGGGCTTTTTGTAGGGGCGGGCTTTACGCCCGCCCTTCAGGAGCTTTCCATTAGAAAGAACCGTCCAATTCAGGTACTACGATGTCGTGGATGACGTCGCCTGCGTGGTCGCCGTTCTTCCGATGCGCCGCAATCCCTTTATGGATTAGGAAGAAATTAAGCAGGCGCGCGTAGATGCTTTCCCGCCGGGACTTGGAACGTCCATTGACACCTTCCCCCCGCCGCATCTAGAAAGGGTTTGACTCTTCCAAACCGGCCGGCATGGCCCGGCGCTTTCCCGTGGCTCGCAATCCAAAGGAGGTGGCCGTGGATGGATTCCTCAACCCCGCATCGGTGGCTCTCATCGGCGTTTCCCGGCAGACGGGCGTGGGCGCCTACAACAACCTGGAGATGATGCTTCGCTACGGCTACCAGGGGAAGATCTACGTGATTCACCCCAAGGTGCCGAATATCCTGGGCTTCGATACCTATCCTTCCGTGGCCGATCTGCCCGAAGCCCCCGAACTGGCGGTCATCTCCGTGGGCCGGGACCGGGTGCTCCCCGTTTTCCAAGAATGCGCCGAAAAGGGAATCCGTCACGTGATCGTGATCAGCCAGGGCTTCGCCGACGCCGACGAAACGGGGGCGGACCTCCAAAGGGAGCTGACGGAGACGGCCCGTCGGTTCGGCGTCCGCGTGCTGGGGCCCAACACCATGGGGGTGCTCAACGCCTTTTCCCGGTTCAGCACCGCCTTCCTGGATCTTCCCAAGGACCCCTCGCCTCCGCCTCTCAGCCTGGTGGCCCAGTCGGGGGTCCTCCAGGTGGGGATCGAGTCCTTCACGGGCCGAATCGGAAAGGCCATCGATATCGGAAACGGCTGCGACGTCCACTTTGCGGACGTGCTTCCCTACCTGGCCGAAGACCCGCAGACGGAAATCATCGTGCTCCACATGGAAGGGATCCGAAGGGGCCGGGAGTTTCTCCAGACGGCCGCCCGCATGGCCGCACGAAAGCCCGTCATCGTCTTCAAGACGGGCCGGAGCGAAGCCGGGGCCAGGGCGGCTTTGTCCCACACAGGATCTCTGGTGGGAGAAGACGCCGTCTTCGATGCGGCCTTTCGAAAGGCGGGACTCCTTCGCGTTCGGAACATGGTGGAGCTCCGCGCCGTGTGCAAGGCGTTCCTGAACTTCCGCGCCATGGAAGGGCCCCGGTTGGGGGTGGCGACAGCCACCGGAGCCTGCGGCATCATGACGGCGGACGCGTGCGAAGACTACGGACTGAGGCTGGCTCCGTTCCCGGAGGAGGCCCGATCGTCGTTGGAAAACCCCCGTATCGCCTGGCATCGGCTGGGAAATCCGGTGGATCTGTGGCCCCTGGGCATGGTGGGCGGATCGTTCACGAACGTACTGGAAAGGACCTGCAACGCCCTCTTCCGAAGCGACGACGTCCACGCCGTTCTCGTGATCGCGCCGGTGATGGCCTCTCCGCTCCACGACGACCTGCGCCTCACCGAAACCACCCGACGCATCCAGGAACGTAACACGGGTCGAAAACCCCTGGCCTTCTGGCTTTACGGGGACGGGGCCCACGAAGAAGCCCCCAAGCTGGACGCCATGGACGGCGTGGCCTGCTTTGCAAGCATCGACGAGGCGGTCATGGGTCTTTCGGCCACCTACCGGTTTGAGCAGATCCGGCGGAAACCACCACGGGCGGAGATCCTGGAACACCCCGCCCGGGCGGAGACTCCGGTGCCCCTCGCCGCTCCGGAAGACGTGATCACGGGAGCGGACGCCGAAGAGATCCTCCGAAACTACGGCATCGTATCGGCCCCGAGCCGGATCACCCTGGATCCGGCGGAGGCCGTGCAGTGGGCGGATTCAGTGGGATACCCGGTGGTGCTCAAGATCGTCTCCCCCCAATGGCTCCACAAGTCGGACCGCGGCGGCGTGGTGACGGGTATCTCCGACCGCGCGTCCCTGGAGCGGGCGTTTTCCGATCTGTCGGAGCGGTTTCGGCATAAAACCCCCGACGGACACCTGACCGGAATCCAGGTGCAAAAGCAACTGGCCGGCAAGGAGCTCCTCCTGGGCGTCAGCCGCGACCCGCACTTCGGACCCGTGGTCCTGGCGGGCATGGGCGGCGTGTACACGGAGGTCTTCCGGGACGTGGCCCGGGGGATCGCCCCTCTCGAAAAAGAAGAAGCGGAACGGATGCTCAGGTCCCTTCGCATCTATCCGCTTCTCCAGGGGGTGCGTGGCGAGGCCCCCGCGGCGATCCCCGCCGTAGTGGACGCCCTATTGGCCCTTTCCCGTCTGGCGATGGATCATCCCGAAATCACCGAACTGGACTTGAACCCGGTCTTCGTCAACGACCAAGGCTGTTTTTCCGTGGACTGCCGGATCGTTCTCTCTTCCGGTTGATCCGCCGGGTGCATGAGCATCCGCTTTTGCATCTCCTGATGGTAGGCCTTAAGCAGGCGGCTTCGGGTGAGCACTCCCCGGAGCCGCCGAGCGCCGTTCACCTCCACCACCGGGAGCTGCTCCATGTCGATGAAGCTGAACTTGTTGAGGGACGAGGCCAGCGTCTCGTCCGGCGTCACGTAAACCAGGTCCTTGTTGGCCAGGTCCCTGGCCAGCACCAGCCCGTTCAGCCCTTCTTCAAAGACGAACTCCTTCAGGTCCGTAAAGGAAATGACCCCCTCCAGAGATCCCTGTTCATCCACCACATAGACGTAGTTGCCGCTGCCCTTCAGAAGCTTCTGGAGGACGGCGTCGTAGGAGGCCGTGGCGGGTAGGGTCACGGCCTCCGGCTCCAGGATGTCCCGAACCGTGAGGCTGGAAAGGATGCCCATCTCCCGGCCGGCGTTGATGTCGATGCCTTTCCGGGCCAGCCCCAGGGTATAGATGGACCCGTGGGCCAGTCCCTTGTGGACCACGGTGGCGATGATGCACGCCGCCATCATGGGCAGAATCACCGTGTATTCGTTGGTCAATTCGAAGACCATGATGATGGCCATCATGGGAGCTTGCACCACCGCGCCCAGGAGCGCTCCCATGCCCACCACACCGTAGGCGCCGGGACTCAAGACCAGTTCGGGGAAAAAGTGCTGGAAGACCATGCCCAGGAAGCTTCCCAGGGTGGCTCCGATGAAGAGCGACGGGCAAAGGATCCCGCCGGAACCGCCGGAACCCAGCGTGAAGGCCGTAGCCACCACCTTGACCGCCACCAGGAGGGCCAACGCTCCCAGGAGCATCTCCCCGTTGATGGCCTGCAGGATGGGTTCGTAGGAGTATCCGTACACTTCGGGACATCCCAGACCGATCAGCCCCACCACCAGACCGCCCAAGGCGGGCTTCAGCGCCCTGGGGCCGCCCACCCGGTGGTGGAAAAAGCGTTCCATGCCGTGCATGGTCTTGGTGAAGACCACGGAAACGATCCCGGCGGCCATTCCCAGCAACGCGTAAAGAGGAATTTCGGCCGCCCGAAAGCTCTCGTGAAACGGCAGGTGCAGAAGGGACTCTTCGTGCAGAAAGGCCCGGGAGAAGGCCGTGGCCACCACCGATGCGATCACGATGGGGCTGAAGGACGAGACGTTGAATTCGCCCAGGACCACTTCCAGGGCAAAAAGCACCCCGGCGATGGGTGCATTGAAGATGGAAGCCAAGCCGGCCGCGGCCCCGCACGCGGCGATGATGCGCAGCCGGTTGCCGGAAACCCGCAAGGTCTGTCCGATGCCGGAAGCCAGCGCCGAGCCGATCTGGATGATGGGCCCTTCGCTCCCCGCCGATCCTCCGGAACCCAGCGTAATGGCCGACATGACCATGCGGAGCACGGCCTGGGACCATTTCATGAAACCGTTTCGCAAAGCCACCGCCACCATGGTGGCGGGAACGCCGTCTTCCGTGGCTTCCTTGGGAAAGGCCAGGATGAAGGGCGCCAGCAAGGCACCGCCGGCAAAGGGGGCCAGCACCCAGACGTGCCGCCCCTCTCCCAACCAGGCCGGAAGGGTGTGGAAGAAAAAGAGTTCGGCGCCCTTGAGCATCAGCTCGAAGACGTAGGTGCCGCACCCCACCACCACGCCGATCAACACGGCCACGCCGATCAGAAAGGTCTGGTCACTGACGCGAAACCGCCTCAGAAAACGCGCGAAATCCAAGTAACGCCTCATAGATCGAACCACCCGTCCTTAAGCCAGAACTTCCGAAGCCGCCCGTGCCAGATACGCTCCCACCGCCTGTCGAGGGTTGAGCCACTTCCACCGCGGATCGTCCTTGGAGATGGTCACCGCAGGCTCCAACAATGCCCGGTCCACGGGCTTTTCCTTGCGTCCCAGGACGCTCAGAACCTCTTCGGGCGTGGCCGCCTGCATGAGGCGCCGGAACTGCTCGGGGTCCTTCAAGACTTGAACGGCATGGTAAAGACATTGAATGAAAAAGTTTTTCTTTCTCGGGCTGGCGAAGGCCACCAGGATCAGGTGCACCGGCCGGCCGTCCTTGGCCTGGAAGTCCACTCCCTTTTCGGATCGGGCAAAGACGAGCGTCGGGACGTTCGCCTCTTCGGTGAGAACATGGGGAACCGCAAATCCACCCCCGATTCCCGTGGTGGAAAGCAACTCACGGTCCAGAAGATCGCGAAGCGCCTTTTCCTTGTTTCGAATCCGACCGTTCTGGGGGATTCTTTCCATGATCTCCCGAAGCGCCGACATCCGGTCCCGGGCCTGCACATCCAGAACCACCAGATCCTCATTCAAAAAACGCCACAAATGCATCCTCTCCTCCTTCTGCACGGATGGTCCTCGTCTTTGTGGGACAGCGGCCAAGAGGGCAATCTCCGTGCCAGGACATCCCATCCGGACATTCTTTGCATTTTCAATTGGTTGCAGGATGGAGGAAAGGATGCAAACAGAGTGTCTGCAAGGTTTGCAGAAGATGACCGCAAAAGAGACGGAAGATCCTGCAGGATTTGCGGGCAACCCAACCGTCCGTCCACCGTCGTTCAGCTTCGGCGGCTTTGGTGTCGCGCTTGCGCAGGAATGGCTTATGGAGTGGCGGGTGGGCTGTAGGGGCGAATGATTATTCGCCCCTACAGCCCGCGTACACGAACAGGACAAGGTCGCGTTTCATGGAAAGCAGGCGGGGGACAACGCCACGTGAACCGACAGGGACCGACCCCATCACGATTCACGATTCACGATTCACGATTCACGATTCACGACTCACGACTCACGACTCACGACTCACGACTCACGACTCACGACTCACGCCGAAAGTCCGTACTTTTTGATCTTGTAGTAGAGGTCCCGCTCGCTGATGCCCAGGCTTTCGGCCGTCTTCCGGCGGTGACCGCCGTGCAGTTCCAAGGCCCGCGCGATGTGGGCCTTTTCCACTTCCCACAGGGGCCAGGCGGCCGGATAGCCCTCCGGCTTCCCGTCCTCCGGGGTCTCCGGCCGAGCCGCTTCGGGCAGGAAGGGGAAGAACCTTCGAGTGATTCGGTTCCCCCGGCAGAGAACGGCGGCCCGCTCCACGGCGTTTCGCAATTCCCGGATGTTTCCCGGCCAGGAATACGCCTTGAGCTCTTCCAGCACAGGGGCATCCAAGACCAGTTCGGGCCGCCGATACTTTTCCTTGAATTCCTCCAGGAAATGCACCGCCAGAATCGGCACGTCCTCTCTTCTTTCCCGCAGGGGCGGCAAGGTCACGGACACCACGTTGAGGCGGTAGTAGAGGTCTTCACGGAAGAGCCCCTGCCGGCACAAGGCTTCCAGGTCCTTGTTGGTGGCCGCCAGCACCCGCACATCCACCTCCAGAGGGCGGGTGGAGCCCAGCCGGTGCACAGTGCCTTCTTCCAGAAGCCGCAGGAAATCCACCTGGCTGGACGGGGCCATCTCCGCCACTTCATCCAGGAAAAGCGTTCCGCCGTGGGCCATCTCGTAGCGGCCGGGCTTGCGCGCGTGGGCTCCCGTGAACGCCCCTTTTTCGTAACCGAAGAGCTCGCTTTCGAACAGGTCGGCGGGAAGGGCCCCGCAATTGAGGCTGACGAAAGGCCCGGATGCCCGGAAGCTTCGCTGGTGGATGGCCCGGGCCACCAGCTCCTTTCCGGTTCCCGTCTCGCCCAGGATGAGCACCGGCACGTCGGTGGGCGCCACCTGGTCGATGAGTTCCAGAACCTCCATGAGGGCGTCGCTACAGCCCACGATGTTCCGGTACTGCCTCTCCCGGCTCAACTCTTCCCGGAGGCGGATGTTCTCGTCTTCCAGTCGCTTGGCCCGATAGATCTTCTGGACGTAGCTTCTCAGGCGCTTCAGGTTGACCGGCTTGGTCATGTAGTCGTAGGCCCCGTCCCGCAGGGCCTCCACCGCCGTCTCGATGGTGCCGTAGGCCGTGATGACCACCACTTCCGTCTTGGGCCACTTCCCCTTGACCGTCTTGAGGATCTCCAGACCGTCCATGTCCCCCAGAACCAGGTCCAGGAGGACCAGATGGAACCGGCGCGCCTCCAGATGTGCCAAGGCATCCCGGCCGCAGGAAGCCGTGGCCGTAAAATAACCCTCGTCGGCCAGCGCCTCATGGAGCGCCTCTCGGATGTTCGGCTCGTCGTCGGCGATGAGAATGGAAAAAGGTTCCATGGTCAGTGAGACGGCATCTCGCTGGAAAGGGGACCCGGAAGATGGACGGCGAAGAGCGTCCCTTCATTCACCCAACTGGAGACGTGGATCTCGCCTCCGTGCTGCTTCACGATGTTGTGTACCACACTCAAGCCCAAACCGGTACCCCGGCGCCTGGTGGTGAAAAAGGGATCGAAAATCTTGGACAGATTCTCCCAGGGGATTCCCGCCCCGTTGTCTTCCACCTCCACCACGACCCGGTTCGTGCGTTCTTCCAACCGGCAGCGCAGGATCACGCGCCCGGTTCGGCCCGCCACGGCGTCCTGGGCATTGAGCAGCAGGTTGATGAGCACCTCCTTGAGCCGGTCCGAGTCGGCCGTAATCTCCAGGGGCTCCGGCCACAGATCCAACACCAGCCGGTGGCCATCCTTTTCGAAGGAGGCGCGCAGCCCTTCGGCCACCTGAGTCAGCACGTCCTGGAGCACCACGGGCCTCAGGTGCACCGGCGGCGGGGTGACGCTGTGGTGTGTATCCCCCACCACCTTGTCCAGGCGATGAAGCTCGGAAAAGACCACCCGAAGATACCGCTCCGCTTTGGGATCGTGAAACCCCAGGACTTCCAGGCGCTCCTGAAGTAGTTGAAGGTTGAGGTCCATGGCACTCAAGGGATTGCGCACCTCATGGAGGATTCTGCGAGTGAGATGGCCGATGGCGGCCAGCCGCTCCTGACGACGGAGCCGCTCTTCCAGAGCCTTGATGGGCGTGAGGTCCTTGACCAGCAAGATGACCCCGATGAGGCGACCCTTTTCGTTTCGGAGGGCGCAGGTGGTGAGGCGCAGCGGCTTTTCCTCTCCTTCCGGCGTCGTGTAGACGATTTCGTCTTCCGCATCCATGTTTCCCGGGCTTTGGAGGGCCCATTCCACCATCCGGCGAAACGGACTCTCTTCGGGAAAGACGGAAGAAAAGGACCGGCCCGAACACAGAGATGCGGACAGGCCCAGGATTTCGCCGAAGGCCCTGTTGCAGCTGGTGATCCGCCGCCTTTCGTCCACCGTCACCACCCCGCGGGTGATGCTCTGGAGGATGTAGCGGTCGATGTTCTGAATATCCTTCATCCGCCCGGACAGCCGGACCCAGTGGGAAACATAGCCGCCCAGAAGAACGCCCATGACCAGGATGAGAGAGGCCAGCACCAGGTTGAGCGTGATCTCCTGGCGATACAAATCCTTCATGTCGGCCAGAAGAGGCCCGGAAACTCCGGCGGGAGGCAAAGCCCTTTGCCGTAGGAAGGCCTGCAGGTCGTTTCGCGCCGCCCAGATGTCCCAAAAGAGCCACAGGCACACCACAAAGAGAGCCAGGAGCGCGGCCGCCAGCAGCCAGTGAAGGACCTTGGCCGTGTCCCTTCCCGAAAGGCTCTCCCCGATGGTCTCTTGCGCCGCCTTTTCCTGTCCGCTCATGACGGTGTGTCCTTGCAGGGTGCGGGGCGCCGCCATCTCGAGTAGTGCCCGGAAAGCTCACGCCCCAGTTTCCTTTCCAGGTCATGCACCACCCGGACCAAGCCCTCCAGGTCCACGCCGGTGGATACCCCCATGGATTGAAAGAGATGGACGACGTCTTCGGAGGCCACATTGCCGGGCGCACCCGGGATGAAGGGGCATCCCCCCAGTCCTCCGCACGCCACATCGAATCGGCGCACGCCCATCTTCCACGCCGCGTAGACGTTGGCGATCCCGAATCCCCAGGTGTCGTGAAGATGGAGAGCCAGGGGCACGTCCAACTCCGGGACAAATTCCCGCAAAAGCTCCTCCATCTGCGCGGGATGGGCCATGCCCGAGGTGTCCGCCAAACAGAGCTCATGGGCCCCCGCCTCCCGAAGCGACACCAGGAGATGTCGGATCCGATCCAGGGGAACCGCCCCTTCGAACCGGCACCCGAAGGCGTTCATGACGCCCGCCTGCACGGTCATGCCGGCTTCCACGGCGCGGCGCACCACAGTGCTTGCTCGCCGAAGCCCTTCCTCCACACTGCAGCCGGTGTTTTTTCTGCTGTGGGTTTCGGACGCGGAAACAAAGACGGCCACATGATCCACCCCGCAGGCCAGAGCCCGGTCCAGGCCCCTTTCATTCAGAACCAGGACGGTGTAGGCCACGCCCGGTCTTTTCCGGATCCGCCGGCAGACGGTTTCGGTGTCCGCCATCTGGGGCACGGCCCGCGGATGGACCATGGAACCCACCTGGATGCGTGGAAAACCGCATTCGGTCAGAGCCTCCACCAGCCACACCCGTTCCTCCACCGTAAAGATGCGGGACTCGTTCTGGAGCCCGTCCCTGGGAGCCGATTCTTCCAGGATCACCGCTCGGGTCATGTCCTTATCCACCCTTTGCACGAAGCTCATGTTTCGATCGCCCAAAACGCCTTCCTAAGAGCCTGTCCGGCAGCGGTAGATTTGCGCCGTTCAACGTCCATTCGTCATCCCCGCGGAAGCGGGGATCCAGGATTTCCTGCAACTTATGGACTCCCACCCGCGCGGGAGTGACGGTTTGAGAAGTTCTCCGACAGGCTTCTAGGAGCCTGTCGGAGAACGCCGCGGACGACCTTTTATCTCGTAGCGCAGCCCTTTAGGGCTGCGGAGGAACCCCCGGCCGTCGGATAGGCCATCGCGTATTTCCCGCTAATTCATGGAGTTGCGATGAGCCTTTCCGCGGGGCTGAAGCCCCGCGGCTACGAGGAGGACCAAAATTCCTCGGCCTTGTAAGTCGGAGAGCCATTGTCGGACAGGCTTCTAGTCACGCCGCCCCGTGACGGGGACTAGCGCGAAGAAAGCCGGTAGAATCCCACATGGACCGGCAAGCCTCCGTGGCGCACCTTCCAGATCCGATCGGGACGAACTCCCCCGTCCGACAGGAACTCCCGGACGGGGGCGATCACCGCCGCCTGCCAGCCTGCGAAATGCTTTCCCAGATGACGCAGAATCCGGCGATACATTTCCATATCCCCTCCGGAAAGCCGCACCCCGTAAGGCGGATTGAGAACCACAAGCCCTCCGGACAAACCGTGATCCCCCGGCCGGAAACTCTCAAAAGGCGCCCGCACCCACCGGATGTCCGCGGCCGCCTCGGCCCGGCGTGCGTTGTCGGCGGCGATGCGCAAGGCGGCCGCATCCCGGTCGATCCCCACGATCCGCAATTCCACGGAACGGTCGACCGCCTCTTCCGCCTTTCGCAGCAGATGGAGCCATGTCTTTTCCTGGAAAGACGGCCACTTTTCAAAGAGGAAGCACCGCTTTCGACCCGGCGCCGCCCCCCGTCCCATCCAGGCCGCCTCGATGGCCAGGGTTCCGGAGCCGCACATGCCGTCCACCAGCGGACGCCGGCCGTCCCAACCCGCTCGTTGCAGGATGGCCGCTGCCAGGGTCTCCCGAAGCGGCGCCCCGGTGTGGCGCAGCCGGTAGCCCCGCTGGTGCAAGTGGGGCCCTGTGGTGTCCAAGCTGATGACACAGCGGTTGTTTTCAATCCGAATGAGGATCCGCTGGACAAAGCCTTCCGCCCCGGCTTCGGCCGGACCGGAAGGAAAATCCTCCCGCGGGCGGTCCTCCGCAAAATGCGGCTCCAGGCCCGCTTCTTCCAGCCGACGGCGGACGGCATCCTTCACCGCCTGCGCCGCCGGCTCGGTGTGGCGGATGCGGGATCGGATTACGTAGGCCTCCACCGCCAGGGGAACACCGCGGGGAAGCCAGAGATCCCAGGGGATCTTGGCCGCCTTGGCGAAGAGTTCCTCGCGGGCCCCGGCCCGGAAAGCCGGCAGACGGCACAAAACTCGCCCCGCCGTCCGGAGCCACAGATTGGCTTGGTAGCAGAGGTCCAACCTTCCCTCGAATTCGACCCCGGCCTCCGAAATTTCCACCACTTTTGCTCCAATTTTCTCAAGTTCCCGCCGACACATGCCGATCAATTCTTTTGGAGCCGTGGCGGCGAACCGGTGCACCCGGGATCGGATGTGGGTCCGGATCCTTCGTTCCAAGGCCTTGGGATTTGAACCGCCCGGTTGAACCATGTCCCACTCCCCATGCAAGAGATTGTGAGAAACCCATTGTCTTTTCGGACCGCCTCGGGTAACCAAAAAGATGCCTATCCTTCCGGAGGGGTCGTGTCAATCTTCACAACAAAGAGTCGCCCGCGCCATGAAATTTCGAAAGACCGTCGAGGTCCTCGTCAGTTTTTTTGAAGAACAGGGGATCGACTACGCGCTCATAGGCGCCTTCGCCCTCCATGCCTATGGTTACACGCGGGCCACGGGAGACCTGGATTTCATCGTGAGACGGGAGAGCCGGGAGAAGGTTGTCTCATTTCTGGAATCTCTGGGCTACCACACGCTGGAGTGCTCACGGGGCTTTTCCAACCATGTGCACCCTTTGGAAGGGTTGGGCAGAGTTGACTTCGTGTACGTGAGCGGAGAGACTGCGGACGCGATCTTTTCCGCCGTGCGTCGAACGCCACTCTTTGGGCGGCATGAGCTCCCGGTGGCCAAACCGGAACATCTGATCGCGCTGAAGGTCTTCGCCATGAAAAATGATCCTACCAGGCTGTTTCGGGAGATGGCGGATCTGGAATATCTGGTTCGGGTGGACGGTGTGAACCAGGAGGAGGTAAAAAAGATTTTCAGGCAGTACGGCATGGAAGATCGCTATGAGCAGCTCGTATCTTGAAAAACCGAGACACCTCCGGCTGGATGAGGAATTGCCCCGGGATGGATGGCCGGCGAGACCCTTGAAGACGCCGTCCCCGGCCGATGGCGATGCGTACCTGGATTTCTTGGAAGACATCGGGGCGTTTTCCAAATCCAAGGGCGCCGCCAAGGTCTTTGACGACGTGTTTCGCCTACCGGGCTGCGACGAAGACACTCCAGACCCCCAAGAATCCGAAGGCTAGACAACCAAAGGAGCCGATATCCGTGAAAACCTCCGCCACGTGGACCGCCGCCATTCGGCCGCGCACCTGCTCGCCTCTTTGGCGCAAGCCGCCCGAGAGCTGGAAGGCGCGCCTCGAAGCCGCGTGCCGTTTCCCCGGCGGATCGTACTCCCCGGAGCTTTTTTTTCGAGCCGACGACATCGGAGCGGGCGGGCGCGCGTTCCATGCCCTGTGCGATCTTTTCAGGAAACACGGGGTGCCGCTGGCTCTGGCCGTCGTTCCCGCATGGCTCAGCCGATCCCGGGTGGACCAACTCTTCCAGTCGGCCCCCTTGGAAGAAGATCTTTGGGGGTGGCATCAACACGGCTGGCGGCATGTGAACTGGCAGAAGGCGGGAAAGAAGTCGGAATTCGGGGAACAGCGTCCGCTGGACAAACAATGGAAAGACATCTGGCAGGGAAGCAACAAGATGAAGGAAATCTTCGGCGAGAGGGCCCTGCCGGTGTTCACTCCGCCGTGGAACCGATTCAGCGACGCCACCCTGGTGGTCCTGGAACAGCTGGGCTTTGAAGGCATTTCCACCACGGAACATCTTCCGCGAAACTCCAAGGCCGCAAAGCGCCTGACCAACCTCCGGATTCTCGTGGATCTGCACACTCGCAAAGGCGACGATCCGGAACAAGACTACGAGAAGCTCCTCCGGGAGCTTTCCGGCGTTCTGGCCCGCAAGGAGCCTGTGGGAATCATGATCCACCACCAGCGGATGACCCCCTTCGCCTTCCAATTCCTGGATGCGTTCCTGGAAATCGTGCGAAAGAACAAACCGGACGCCTTCCGCCACCTTTCGGATCTCATCTGATTGTCCATTCAAGCCACGACCGATTCATGAAGACCCGACACCCCGCGCTGCTCTACGCCGACGAAAACGGAAACATCCTGGATCACCCGTACCTGGAAATGGTGGGATCCCAGGCAGGCCAATGGAAAAGGCCGGCACCCGCCGACCTGATTCCCCTTCCGGAAGGAAGCGAGCTCTTCCGACTCCCGGGCCGGTACCCCGTGGGCTACGACCGGAAAAGGAAGCGCTTCCAGGTGCTCACCCGGGATCCCTACGATCCGTCCAAGACCGTGGAAGCCGTGGCGGCCTTCGTGGCCCCCGCCCACACGCAGATCTACACGGCGGCCTACAAGACGCGTCCCGGGGCACCCCTCCTGCCGCTCTTCGCCTACACGGCCGTGGGCTGGCACGAGGGCCGTTTCTTCACCACGGCCCTTCGGGTGGATCCGGACCCCCGGCAGGATTTTCGGAATTTCGACCAGGAAACAATCGCCCGAAACGCCCGGCGGCGCATGCAGCAAGAATCCACCAACCGGCTGGTTCAGCACCTGGGAAAATGCGCCCTCACCTACGGGTGCCCGGCGGCTCGAAACCTCTTCATGAACCGCTGGGAAGCGCCGCTTCCCACCTCCCCCGCGTGCAACGCCCGCTGCCTGGGCTGCATCAGCCTCCAGGAACGCGAAGATCTCTGCGCCACCCAGGACCGCATCACCTTTGTGCCCACGCCGGAAGAAATCGCCGCCGTGGCCGTGCCGCACCTGAAGAAAGCTCCCCGGGCGGTGGTGAGTTTCGGCCAGGGCTGCGAAGGCGAACCGATCCTCCAGGGCCCCGTCCTGGAAGAGGCCATCCGGATCATGCGCCGGGAGACGAGCCGAGGGACCATCAACTGCAACACCAACGGCAGCCTTCCGGACGTCATCGAGCGTCTGGGCCGGGCCGGATGCGACAGCATCCGTGTGAGCCTCAATTCCGCACGCCCCCAATACTACCACGCCTACTATCGCCCCAAGGGCTACGGCTTCGAGGACGTGGTCCGTTCCATCCAGGCCATGAAGGCGGCCGGAGGGTTCGTTTCCATCAACTATTTCGTCCTTCCCGGCTTCACGGACGATCCTGACGAAGTGGACGCCCTGTGCCGGCTCGTGGAGTCCACCCGCCTGGACTTCATCCAGATGCGCAACTTCAATGCCGACCCTGAATGGCTTCTCGCCTCCATCGGGCACAAGCCGTCGGGAAAGCCCCTGGGCATCCGAAAGCTCATGCAGCTGCTCCGGGATCGCTTTCCTCATTTGGGCTTCGGCTATTTCAACCCGTGCCTGGATCCCGATGCGTGAGTGATGAGTGACGGGTGATGGGTGACGGGTGACGAGTGACGGGTGACGAGTGATGGGTGATGGGTGATGGGTGAGGAGTTAGGGGTGAGGAGGAGTAGGCGGAGCACGATTCACGATTCACGACTTACGACTCAAGACTTACGACTCACGACTCACGACTCACGACTCACGACTCACGACATAATCCGGAGGACTCGGCAGTGATTCCCAACAAATCGAACCAGGCGGACGTGGTGGTGATCGGAGCGGGCATCGTCGGCTTGGCCACGGCGCTCCAGATCCTCAAGGCCTCCCCGGCCACGCGGGTGGTGGTACTGGAAAAGGAAGCGGGGCCCGGCCGGCACCAGACCGGCCACAACAGCGGCGTGATCCATTCCGGGATCTATTATCGCCCGGGATCGCTCAAGGCGCGGCTGTGCCTGGAAGGAGCCCGGAGTCTGATCACCTTCTGCCGGGAACAGGGCATCCCGTTCGAGATTTGCGGCAAGTTGGTGGCGGCCGCGGACGGGACCGAGGTGGAGCGTTTGGAAGAGCTTTACAGAAGGGGCGTCGCCAACGGGGTGCCGGGCATGGCGGTCCTCACCCCGCGCGAGGCGCGCTCCATGGAACCCCACGTGCGGTGCGTTCGGGCCTTGTGGGTGCCCACCACGGGCATCGTGGATTTCCGCCAAGTGGCGCGGGACTTCGCAGCATGGATCGAAGCCCGGGGAGGCCGCATTCAATATGGAACCCGGGTCCTGAAGATCCTCCCCAAACGGGGCGGATCGAAGGAGGTGGAGGTTCTCACTTCCCAAGGCCCATGGGCGGCCGCGGGGGTCGTGAACTGCGCGGGGCTTTATGCGGATCGAGTGGCCCGGGCGTCCGGATCGGATCCGGAGATTCAGATCGTGCCCTTTCGAGGCGAATACTACACGCTCCGAGGCTCCGCCCGCCGCCTGGTACGGAATCTCATCTACCCCGTACCGGACCCCCGGTTTCCCTTTCTCGGCGTTCACTTCACCCGCATGATCCACGGCGGCGTGGAAGCGGGCCCCAACGCCGTGCTGGCCTGGGCGCGGGAGGGATACACCAAGAAGACCGTGAACCCCCGGGAGCTGTGGGAGACGTTGCGCTATCCGGGATTCCTTCGGCTTGCGCTCCGTTACTGGCGACCGGGCCTGGAGGAAATGGCCCGCTCCCATTCCAAGACTCTATTCGCCCGGGCGTTGCAAAAACTCATTCCGGACATCGCCGAAGGCGATCTGGCTCCGGGAGGAGCCGGCGTGAGGGCCCAGGCCCTCGATCGCAACGGATCGCTTTTGGACGACTTCGCCATCGTGCGGTCCCCGGGGGTCGTCCACGTGCTCAACGCCCCCTCGCCCGCAGCCACTTCCTCGCTGGCCATCGGAGATTACATCTCCAGGATCGCCCGGTCCTTTTTCCGATAGACCAAGGCTTGGCAGAGGGCCACCAGGGTTCCGTCCGATCCCGTCACCCGTATCTGGTAGCTGGCGGTTCTCGGAGTCCGATGGACCTCGGAGGCTTCCGCCCGCAGGGTATCGCCCGGCCGGGGAGCGGCCATGTAGGTCACGTTCATGTTGAGCGCCACGGCCATGATGCCGTGGGAATTGGACGCCACTTCGAAGGCTTCGTCGATGAGGGAAAAGATGGCGCCTCCATGGGCCATGCCGAAGATGTTTTGCTTCGACTCGTCGAAATCCATCTCCACCAGGGCGTAGCCTTCGTCCATCCGGACGAGCCGCAGCCCCAGATGCCGAGCGTAGGGTTCCTTTTCCACGCGTTCCAAGAGATTCCTTCGGACCGCTTCGTCCATGCCTCCGCCTCCTTTTCCAACGCCCCCGTCTGGTCGCCCGCAACTTCGCCGACCGATCATTCCCGGCCCACCCCTTCATCCTTATCCCTTAATCCTCTAATCTTCCAAGTTCATCCCCTTGACCGGCCTCTCCCGGTTTTGCTACAAACAGGCTGATTTTTGAAGGCTCCTGTGAACGGATAAGAAATGTCGGGAAACCAAATTCTTGGAAACATCGGCCGATGGTTTTGGTGGTGGTCTTCACCCCAGGTGAAGCCCGTCCACCGCTGAAGCCATCTAAAAGGAATGTCAAAGGCCGTGGGCGGCTTCACCCCCACGGCCTTTTTCATTGCCGACTTTCCTGGCGAAAAGGACCGAACGGACTTTCGACGAAGAGGAGACAGGATTGGCGGAAAGAAAGATCTTGTTGGGCAACGAAGCCATGGCCTATGGCCTGTTGGAAGCCGGTTGCACCCTGGCGGCGTCCTATCCGGGCACCCCGGCCTCGGAAATCGTAGGCACGCTGGCGGCCTTGAAGCGATCCGGATCCATCGCCATGCACGTGGAATGGTCCATCAACGAGAAGGTGGCCCTGGAGACGGCTTTGGCCAACAGCTACGCCGGAAGGCGGTCCGCCGCGGCCATGAAGCAGGTGGGGCTGAACGTGGCGGCGGACCCCTTCATGAGCGCCGCTTACACGGGCGTCAAGGGTGGCCTGGTGGTGATCGTGGCGGACGACCCCGGCCCCCACAGCTCCCAGACGGAACAGGACACGCGACAGTTCGCCATGCTGGCCAAGGTGCCCGTCCTGGATCCCCTGGGACCCGCCCACGCAAGGGACCTTCTTCACACGGCCTTCGACCTTTCCGAGGACTACGAAGTGCCCGTGCTTTTTCGGCCCACCACGAGGGTCTGCCATGCGCGCCAGGACATGGAAATCCGCCCCTTCCGGCAGGATCAGCCCGCACCCGTTTTCGAAAAGGACCCGGCCCGATGGGCCGCCACTCCCAAGTTCCGGTTTCTGCTCCACAAGCAGCTCAACGAAAAGCTGGACGCCGTCAGCCGGGATTCGAGACTTCAGCCCGTTCAACTGAATCCCGCCGTTTCTGCTGAAAAGGCCGCCGGGGTGATCGTGGCGTCGGGAGCGGTCTGCACCCACGCGTCCGAAATCCTCAAGGACCTGGGGCTCTGGGAGGAGATCCCTCTCTACTACGCCCCCATGCCGTTTCCGCTTCCGGAAGATTTTCTGACCGGCCTTCTGGACCAAGCCCGCCGGATCCTGGTCCTGGAAGAAACCCAGCCGGTGATGGAGGCCCAATTCCGGGACCGCGCCAAGGTGCAGGGGCGTCTTTCCGGACACGTGCCCCGGGAAGGAGAGTTGCTGCCCGAAACGGTGGAAGGCATTGTGAGGACCTTCGCGGGCTTGCCTGAAGCCGCCGCTCCGAAGGGAGCGGCCGCCCCCGGGCGCCGCCCCACCCTGTGCGCCGGATGCGGGCACCGCGCCGCTTTCTTCGCCATCCGTAAGGTCTTTCCCCGCGGGATCTACCCCGGGGACATCGGCTGCTACACCCTGGGGTTGAACCTGGGAGCCGTGGACACCGTGCTCTGCATGGGCGCGTCCATCAGCCAGGCGGCGGGGTTTTACCACGCTTTCCGGGATTCCGGACAGAACAGCCGGCCCATCGTGGCCACCATCGGCGATTCCACTTTCTACCACGCCGGCATTCCGGCGCTCATCAACGCGGTCATTCAGGGGTGCCGGTTCGTGGTGGTGGTTCTGGACAACGCCACCACCGCCATGACCGGACACCAGCCCACCCCCGCCGAAGGCAACACCCTGGACGGCCGTTCCGTCCCCAAGGTGTCCATCGAGGATCTGGCGCGCGCCTGCGGCGTGCGGCACGTGAGTGTGGGCGATCCCTACGACTTCGAAGCGTTCACGGGGCTTCTCAAGGCCGCCAAGGAACACACCCGGGATCCGGAAAACGGAGGCATGGCGGTGGTCATCGCCCGGCGTCCGTGCCTCATGGACCGCAAGCAGCCGAAACCGGATCGAAAGCCGGTTCCGGCCATCAACGACAAGTGCCAGGGTTGCGGATTCTGCATCACCCACTTCGAATGCCCCGCCCTGGTTTTCCACGGAAAAGAGGAAGCCGTTACGGTGGACGACGTGTTGTGCAGCGGCTGCGGCGTCTGCGCCCATGTCTGTCCCCACGACGCCATCGAGATCCCGTCGCAGCCGCAGGCAGGCAAGGAGTCGAACCACTCATGAAGCAGCAGATCATCCTAAGCGGACTGGGAGGCCAAGGGGTTCTCTTCGTCAGCAAGATCCTGGGCGAGGCGGCCCTGGCGCGCGGCCTTTCCGTGCTCATGTCCGAAACCCACGGCATGGCGCAAAGAGGCGGAAACGTCATCAGCCACGTCAAGGTGTTTGAAAGAGAAAAGGGAAAACCTGAAGGCGAAAGGGACGCCGCGACGGATCCGGCATGGCACGTGAGCCCGCTCATCCGCCCCGGGCACGCCCACGTGCTGGTGGCCCTGCACGAGGAAGGCGTCAAAGCCCACGGACATTTCCTGAGCCCGAACGGCACTCTGGTGTGCAACCGGACGCCCCGGACCGGCCCCGGAGACGTGGACGCCACCGGAATCGCCCGAAAGCTGGGAAACCCCGTGGCCGCCAACCTGGTCCTGTTGGGGTTTGCCGCCGCATCCGGAGCCCTCTTCTGCTCGCTGGACGATCTTCGCCGGGTGTTGGAAAAGTTGGGCGGCCCCCGCCGGGACGCCAACCTGGCCGCCTTGGAAGCGGGAGCCGAGGCGGGTGGTGAGTGATGAGTAATGGGTGATGAGTGGTGAGTGGTGAGTGGTGAGTGGTGAGTGACGGGTGACGGGTGATCCGACGTGGGGGATACGGGTTACGGGACATGGGTTAAAGCAGGTAGGGGCGGGGTTTATCCACGCCCGCTGAGCACACGGCGATAGGGTGAACCGGTGAGATGATCGCCCGGGCAAAAAACAGGAAGGGTCAGTCCCACAAACCGGATAGGGAAACAATCGATGGATTCCATGCTCCTTCAGCAGCTGCCCCAGTTCGTGGTTTCCGGAATCACGAACGGCAGCGTCTACGCCCTGATCGCCCTGGGGTTCTGCCTGGTCCAGAACGCCACGGGCATCGTCAACTTCGCCCAGGGTGATTTCGTGATGCTGGGGGGGCTGGTGGCCGTCACCCTGCTTAAAACCTGGGGACTTCCCATGCCCTTGGCCTTTGTGTCGGCCATGGCCTTCACCGCGCTGGTGGGCGTGGCCCTGGAAGGAGGCCCCTTGCGCCGGGCCCGGAACCGGGAGGTGCTGGTGCTGGTGATGATCACCGTGGGGGCTTCCATCAGCCTTCGCGGCGCCGGCATGCTGGCTTGGGGGAAAAATGTGCACACCCTTCCGGCCATGGGCGGAGACACCCCGTTCATCGTTCTTTCCGCAGCCGTGCTTCCCCAGACCCTCTGGGTGATCGGCATTTCTCTGAGCGTCCTTGTATTTCTCTTCCTTTTCTACCGCCACACTCTGGTGGGAAAGGCCATGCGGGCCGTGGCCGACAATCCTTACGGAGCGGCCCTGGTGGGAATTTCCGTGAGGAAGCTCGTGGCGTTGGCCTTCGCCATGGCCGGAGCCGTGGGGGCCCTGGCCGGCGTCCTCATCACGCCTCTCACCAGCATGAGCTACAGCACGGGTCTCATGCTGGGCCTCAAGGGTTTTGCGGGAGCCATCCTGGGAGGCTACGGGTCCACACTGGGCGCCGTAGTGGGCGGGTACCTCCTGGGACTTCTGGAATCCCTGGGGGCGGGCTTCGTGTCGTCCGCCTACAAGGACGCCTTCGCCTTCCTGATCCTCCTGGGCATCCTTTTCGTTCGCCCGGCCGGCCTCTTCGGCAGCAAACGGGTACGGAGGCTCTGATTCCATGACGGAACGCCTGCCCTTTGTTCCCAAGGACTGGAAGCCTCTCACGGCCGTCGCGGCCTTCGCCGCCGTCCTGCCCCTGGTGCTTCCCAACGACTACTTTCTCGTTCTCTTCAACATCATGGCTCTGAACGCCCTGGTGGTTCTCGGCCTCAACTTCCTCATCGGGTGCGCGGGGCAAATCTCCCTGGGCCACGCCGCCTTCTACGGCTTGGGTGCTTACACCAGCGCCATCGTGACCACCACCCTGGGATGGCCGCTTTGGGCCGGTCTCGCCGCCGCCCTGGCGACGGCCGCCCTGCTGGGCTTTCTGCTGGCGGTGCCCACCCTGCGCCTGGAAGGCCATTACCTGGTCATGGCCACCCTGGGCTTCAACATCATCGTGAGCATCTGCCTCAACCAGATGGAAGAACTCACCGGAGGCCCCTCCGGCTTCCCCGGCATTCCTGCCCTGCACGTGGGCCCCCTGGTGATCGACACCGACCGTTCGTTCTATGGATTCATTTGGACGGCCTTCTTTTTCGTTTTCGCCCTCTTCCTCAACCTGGAAGAATCCCGCATCGGCCGGGCCCTGCGAGCCATCCACGACAAGGAACTCACCGCACGTACCCTGGGCGTCCCCACCCACGCCTACAAGGTGGGAGTCTTTGTGCTGAGCACCGTTCTGGCGGCCTTTGCCGGCTTTTGCTACGCCCACTACGTCACCTTCATCAGTCCCAAGACCTTCGACATCTTCTATTCCGTGCAGGTGGTCACCATGGTGGTGGTGGGCGGCATGGGAAATCTCTGGGGGGGCCTGGTGGGAACCGCGCTGCTCACCAGCCTTCCCGAACTGCTGCACCGATTCGAAGACCTTCATGTGCTGATTTACGGCCTGCTGCTCATGGGGTCCCTGGTCTTCTTCCCCAACGGGCTGGCGCCCGCCGCCGCTACCGGGCTGAGGGAGCTATTCCGGCGTCTTGGAGGGACGGCATCGGAAAAGGAGGAAAGGCGGACGCAGTCGGGACCTCCAGGTGCTAAACCGGCACGGCGCGTGGCCGGAAAGCCCATATCCCAGCCTGACTCCGAAAGCCCTCCGGACCGTGACGTGCTGGCCGTCCGGAACATTTCCGTCCGATTCGGCGGCCTCCAGGCCCTCCAGAACGTCTCCTTCACTGTGAAGCCGGGGCAGATCGCGGCCCTCATCGGTCCCAACGGCGCCGGGAAAACAACGCTGCTCAACGTCGTCTCCGGGCTGGTGGCGCCCCAGGAAGGGCGGATCGTGGCCGGGGATCGGGACATCACCGGCCTTCCGGCGCACCGGGTGGCGCGAGCTCGAATCGGGCGCTCCTTCCAGACGGTCCAGATGTTTTCTCACCTGAGCGTGCTGGACAATCTGCTCCTGGGGTTCCACCTGTCCGGCCGGGCCGGTTTCTGGAGGGCCTTGTGGCATACGCCTGCGGAACGCCGGGAAGAAGAAACCCTTCGGGACCTCGCTCGTGCGGCCCTCCGGGGCACCCCCCTGGAAAGCAAGGAAGATCTTCCCGCCGCCGTCCTTTCCCTCTACGAACAGAAGGTGCTGGAAATCCTCAGGGCCCTGGCGCTGGAGCCCCGCATCCTCTTGTTGGATGAGCCCGTGGGGGGGCTTAATCCCAATGAAAGCCGGCGTCTCATGGACTGGATCGGAGCCCGCAGGAAAGACGGCATGGCCATGGTGCTGGTGGAACACGACATGAACGTGGTCATGGAATACGCCGACCACGTGGTGGTTTTGCAGCACGGCCAAGTGATCGCCCAGGGGCCTCCGCGAAAGATCCAGAAGGATCCCAAGGTGATCGCCGCATATCTGGGCACCGGCCGGCGGGCCGGACGGACGGAGGCACGCTCCGGGATCGAGGAGACCGCATGCTGAAGCTGGTGAACATCTCCGCCCATTACGGGGCCGTCCCGGTGCTTCGCCGCGTGACCCTCCACGTGGACGAAGGCGAAAGGGTCTGCCTTCTGGGGGCCAACGGAGCCGGGAAAAGCACCCTGCTCAAGGTCCTGAGCGGCATGCACCGGCCGTCGGCGGGAGAAGTCCTCTTCCGGGGAACGGCCATCCAGGGAAAGAGCCCCGAAGAGATCGTGCGGAAGGGACTGGCCCAGGTCCCGGAAGCCCGCCAGCTCTTCCCCAACCTCACCGTGCGGGAAAACCTGGAGCTGGGCGGCTATATCCATGGGCGCCGGAAGCTCCGGGAAACCATGGATGAGATGATGGAGCTCTTTCCCGTTCTCCGGGACCGCCAAACCCAGAAGGCCGGTACCCTGAGCGGTGGGGAGCAGCAAATGCTTTCCATCGCCCGGGCTCTCATGACCCGGCCCAAGTTGCTGGTGCTGGACGAGCCGTCCTTGGGATTGGCCCCTTTGATTGTGGAAGAAATCTATGCCACATTGGAGGAGCTCAACCGGCAGGGAACGACCATTTTACTCGTGGAGCAAAACGCCCTGGGCGCCCTGGACGTCTGCCACCGCGGCTACGTGATGGAAACCGGCCGGATCGTTCTTTCCGGCACGGCCCGGGAGCTGGCCGAACACGACGAAGTGCAGCGGGCCTACCTGGGCAGGGACTACCGGCACAAGTGGGAACGGTAGGAGCGATGGGCGTGAGGCGTCAGGCGTTAGGGGTTAGGGGTTAGGCGTTGGGCGTTGGGCGTTAAGGGGGTGCGGTTCCTTCATCAGGCAATGGTTGGAAGGTAAGTAGGGGCGGGGTTTATCCCCGCCCACTAAGCGCTTTTGGGCAGCCTCCCATTCGGTGGCGGCGAACAACAGACCCGGATAGGGTCCTCGGGGTCGGAGGAAGGCCATGGACGGGATGGAACGGGAAACGAACGGCCGGGAGGCGTTGCGACAGCTCCAATTGGAGCGCCTCCAGATGACCCTCAACCGGGCCTACTTGAACGTGGATTTCTACCGGGCCCGCATGGATTCCCTGGGCATGGTCCCCGAAGACGTGGAAACCGAAGAGGACCTGCGCCGGTTTCCCTTCACCACCAGCGAGGACCTGGCGGACCATTACCCCTACGGCCTTTTCGCCGTGCCGCTCAAGAGCGTGGTGCGCCTCAAGATCGCCACCAGCCGGGACGGCCGGCCCATTGTCGTCGGATTCACGCGCCGGGATGTGACCCTGTGGCAATCGCTCATGGCCCGCCTTTTTCGCAGGCTGGGCATCACGGACCGGGACATCGTGCAGGTGGCCTTCAACTACAGCCTCTTTCCCGGCGCCTTCACCTTCAATCACGCGGCGGAGGCCATCGGAGCCACCTTGGCGCCGTCGGCCACCGTGTCCGCGCGCCTGCAGCTCCAGATCATGCGGGACTTCCGCTCCACGGTGCTCGCCACCACCCCGTCTTTCGCCCTGCACCTCATGGACACCCTGGAAGCCGACGCATACGGCGGCCGGGAACGCCACGAACTGAACCTGAACCTCATGATCCTCGGCCCCGATCCCACGCCGGAACGCCTGAAGCAGCGAATCCGTTCGACTCTGGGCATCCCCGTCTACGGGCTGTACGGCGTCTCCGAAATGGTGGAGCCGGGCCTGGCCGGCGAGTGCCCCCAACAGAACGGCTTTCATGCGGCCGAAGACCACTTCCTTCTGGAGGTGGTGAACCCGGCCACGGGACTTCCCGTGGAAGCGGGAGAGGAAGGCGAGCTGGTGGTGACCACGCTTTCCGCGGAAGCCTACCCGCTGATCCGATACCGGACGGGCGATGTGGTGCGGCGGGACCCGGGACCGTGTCCCTGCGGCCAGGCCACGCTGCGGCTATCCCCCGTGATCCGAAGAACGGACAACAGAGTGAGCGTACGCGGGATTCCCATCTACCCCGAGCGGGTGGGCAAGATCCTTCAGGCCGTGGATCCGCTCATCGCCGACTACCGCCTGGTGGTGGGCACCCGGTACGGATTGGGAGACACCCTGGAGGTGCTCATCTGTCGCCGGGGAGGATCCGGGCAGGCCCATGAAACGCGCGGCAACCGCCTGGAAGAGATCCGAAGCCGCCTTCGACGCGAGCTGGGCCTGGGTGTGCGGGTGCAGGAGGTTTCCGCCGACCGGATGCCCCAGGAAGGATTGACATTCAAGACCGTCTTTCGAGAAAAAGTGTAAGCACGAAAGGAGCCACCCCATGAGTGTGAGTTTCATGCCGGTGCGGTCCAGCCTCGAGGACCTGGAAAGCCTTCAGCTGCAGGGCCTCCAGTGGACCGTGAGCCACGCCTACCACCATTCGCCCTTCTACCGGCAGCGCCTGGACGCGGCGGGCGTGACCCCCGAAAAGATCCGCTCGCTGGACGACCTGCGGCGCCTGCCCTTCACCACGGCCGACGACCTGCAGGCGGGCTACCCCTTCCCGCTCCGGGCCGTGCCCTTCGAAAAAATCGTGCGCATCCACGCCTCGTCCGGAACCACCGGCAAGCGGAAGGTCCTGTGTTACACCCAAAAGGATATCGACGACTGGGCCATGATGTTCGCCCGTTGCTTCGAGATGGCGGGCCTCACCCGGGAAGACCGGGTGCAGATCGCCGTGGGCTACGGGCTGTGGACCGCCGGGGTGGGATTCCAGCTGGGCTGCGAGCGGTTCGGGGCCATGGCCGTCCCGGTGGGCCCGGCCAACACGGAAATCCACTGCCAGATGCTGGTGGACATGCAGTCCACGGTCTTCTGCGCCACGGCCTCCATGGCTCTGCTCATGGCCGAGGAGATCGAAAGGCGGGGCCTTCGGGACAAGATCGCCCTGAAAAAGATCATCTTCGGCGCCGAACGCCACAGCCGCCGCATGCGCCAGCGCATCCAGGACATCACGGGAGCGGAACACATCTTCGACATCCCCGGCCTCACCGAACTGTACGGACCCGGCACGGGCCTGGAATGCACCGCCCACCAGGGCATCCACTACTGGGCGGACTACTACATCCTGGAAATCCTGAACCCGGAAACCCTGGAGCCGGTGGCCCCCGGCGAGCTGGGCGAGATGGTGGTGACCACCCTCCGAAAGGAGGCGGCGCCGCTCATCCGCTACCGCACCCGGGACCTCACCCGGCTTCTTCCCGAGCCGTGTCCCTGCGGCAACCCACTGCCGCGTCACGACCACCTGCTGGGCCGCTCGGACGACATGTTCATCTTCCGGGCCGTCAACATCTACCCGGGCCAGATCGACCACGTGCTTTCCCAGATGCCCGGTGTCGGAAGCGAATACCAGGTCCATCTCCACCACCGGGAGGACGGCCGGGACATGATGATCATCCGGGTGGAACGGGCCCGGGGTCGATCCCCGGAAGGAGACGACGAACTGAAGGAACGGATCGCCACGGAAATCCGGCGCCAGATCCTGGTCCGCGCCAATGTGGACGTGGTGGACTACGGGTCCCTGCCGCGGACGGAACGCAAGAGCAAGCGGGTCTTCGACCACCGCATCCGCGAAGAGTGAGGCAGGAAAACCGCTGTCAAGACGCAGAGGCCACATCATCCATTGAGACATGGCTCTGGACGTTCCGGGTTCGCCGGCTGTAGGGGCGAATGACTATTCGCCCCTACAGCTCCGATCCCCATAGCAGGATAGCCGGTCATTCGCGTCGTTTTGCTTCGGTGCGCAGCGCAACGGGAACGGCGCCTAACGTCTAACGCCACAAGGAGGTTGCCATGAAAGAACGTGGAAGTGCACGGAAAGCCCTCACCGCGGCGGCGGCCGTTCTGGTCGCGATCTGTCTGGGATTTTCGCCCGCGTGGGCGATGGAACCCATCAAGATCGGCGCCTTCTTCGACCTTTCCGGGCCCGCCTCGTCCATCGGAACACCCACCAAGCTGGTGGCCGAGATGGTGGTGGACAAGATCAACAAGGAAGGCGGCATCAACGGCAGGCCCCTGGAACTGGTGATCGGAGACACGGAAGGCGATCCCACCAAGGCGCTCATGGTGGCCAAGCGCCTGGTGGAAAAGGACCAGGTGACGGCGCTCATCGGCCCCACGCGGACCGGAACGGGCATGGCCGTCAAGGCCTATACGGAAAAGGCCAAGATCCCCACCATCATGACCGTGGGGGGCGATCCCGTGATCGCGGGAGGAAAGTTCGGCCCGTTCACCTGGACCTTCAAGACCCCGCAGCGGACGTCCGTGGCGGTGCGAAAGATCTACGGCTATCTCAAGGAGAAGGGCTGGACCAAGGTGGCCCTGCTCCACGCCACCGACGGCTTCGGCCGTGACGGTCTGGGCTGGCTCAAAAGGCTGGCTCCGGAATACGGCATCGAAATCGTGGCCGAAGAGGCCTTCGGGGTGAGCGACACGGACATGACCGCCCAACTGGTGAAGATCAAGTCCGGCCCGGCCCAGGTGCTCATCTGCTGGACCATCGGCCCCGCCGGCGCCCGGGTGGCCAAGAACGTGAAGCAGCTGGCCATGACCATCCCGCTCTTCCAGTGCCACGGGCAGCCCGATCCCAAGTACGTGGAGCTGGCCGGTGAAGCCGCCGAAGGCAGCCTCATGCCGTCCACCAAGCTCATGGTGGCCGACCAGCTTCCGGACACCGACCCCCAGAAGGCGGTCATCCAGGAATTCATCCACCTCTACAGGGACGTGTACCAATACGACAGCCAATACCCCATCAACACGCACAGCGGCTACGCCTGGGACGCCATCATGATGCTGGCCAACGCCATGCGCCAGGTGGGCACGGACCGGGACGCCCTCCGGAGCGCCATCGAGCAGACCCGGGGCTACGTGGGCATCAGCGGCATTTACAACTTGACACCCGAGGACCACAATGGTTTAGGTACCGATTCGCTGGTGATTGTTCAGGTGGTCAACGGAAGTTGGAAACTGGTTCAATAATGGGTTCGATACCGCGCATTTCCATTCTCATGTACCATCAGGTTGGTATTTTTCGTCGCCCGGCCGCCCACCGGGCGACTTTTTGTCATGTGCGCCGCTTTCGCACCCAAATGGCGTGGCTCAAACGGGCGGGCTACCATGTAATCAGCCTCACCGAGGCACTGAGAGGTCTCAAGGGGGAAATACCCCTGCCAAGCCACAGCGTGGTCCTGACCTTCGACGACGGGTATCGGAACTTTTATGAACACGCCTATCCCGTGCTCCGTGAGCTCGGTTTTCCGGCGACCGTCTTCATGGTTGCGGGGCTTATCGGGACCAACGCCCGATGGATCGACGAGGATGGAAGGCAGGGCGCTCCTCTGATGGAACCGGACCAGCTGCTGGAGATCCGGGCGGGCGGTATTGAGATCGGCTCGCACACCGTCACCCATCCAAGATTGAGCCGACTGGCCGTCTCTGAAGCCCAAAGGGAAATAACGGACAGCAAGGCGATCCTGGAATCCGTGTTGGGAACTCCAGTCGTCCATTTCTGCTATCCCTACGGGGATTTCGATCAGCGGGTCGCGGACTTGGTGCGGGAAGCCGGCTACGAAAGCGGACTCACATGCATCCGTGGAGCGGCAACGGGGGAAGACAGCTTGTTTCTCCTTCCGAGAAAGGCCGTTTCCTACGGCGACAGTCTCATCGGCTACCTATGGAAGCTTCATATAAAGAACAAGAAAAAGAACCCCCCCGGCGCTGCGAAGGCTCCGTTCATGTGATCGGCAGCCGGCAGTTCGGCGGGGCGGACAGATTCTACGTAAGACTGGTCAGGGCGCTGGCGGGCAAGGGACACCGGGTACTGGCCGTAAACAGACCGGGAAGCCCCGTGCACCAGGCCCTGAAAGACGTGGTGCCCCAGAGGCCCGTGCCCATGATCAACGGCTTCGATGTCTATTCCATGTGGCAAATAAGGCGCCTCGTGGAAACTCACCGCTATCCCGTGATTCAAACCTACATGGGAAGAGCCACGCGGCTGACGAGACTTCCGAAGCGTTCGCCCGCCATCCACGTTGCACGGCTGGGAGGCTTCTACAAGATCGACGGCTATTATCGCCATGCGGACGCCTGGGTTGGAAACACAAGGGGCGTGTGCGACTACCTGATCAGGGAAGGCCTGCCCGCATCCAGGGTTTTTCATATCGGCAACTTCGTGGATCCTCCCGAGAGGATCGCCGAAGATGAGCTGTCTCAATTCCGACAGCGCTGGGACATCCCCGAGGATGCCTTCGTGATCGCAAGCTTGGGCCGATTCATTCCCTTGAAAGGCTTTCAGGACCTTCTCAAGGCCATCTCCCTGCGCCCCCAACCCTCCAAGGTTCGGCCGGTTGTGTGGGTCATCGCAGGGGACGGGCCCATGGGGCCCCGCCTGCGGGAGGCGGCAAGACGGTTGAACATCGAACCGCATGTGCGTTTCGTGGGATGGCAGGACAACCCCGCCATCGTCTACAACCTGGCGCACCTGTTCATTTGCCCGTCCCGCCATGAAACCCTCGGAAACGTCATCCTGGAAGCCTGGAGCTACGGACTTCCGGTGGTGGCGACCAGGACTCCCGGGGCCCTTGAGCTCATCCAACCAAACGAAAACGGCTTTCTCGTCGAGGTGGCGGAACCCGCCAAAATGGCTTCGCTCCTGGATCTTGTCGTCAACTCTTCGGAAGATGTCCTGCGGGAGACGGGGCGCAAGGGTCTGCAGCTGGTGCGGGAGCGGTACAGCGTACGAGCCATCGTGGAGTCCTACGAATCCCTTTATCAGAGCCTGCTGTCATCCGGGAGACTAGACCGGTGAGGATCCAGTGTGGACGGCCCGAGAGCATCCTCGTGATCCGCCCGAGCGCCATCGGAGACATCGTCATGGCGTCTCCCATGCTGCCCCGCCTTCGAGGCGCCTTTCCTCAGGCGCGCATCCACTGGGTTGCGGAACCGGCCATGGCCGATCTCCTCGCCCACCATCCCGATCTGGACGGCGTTATCGTCTGGCCGAAGCAGGAATGGAACCGCCTGATCAAGAAGGGGCGATTTCCGGCTCTCATCCGGAAGGTCCGAGCCTTCCGCGAGGAACTTGCCTCAAAGCGGCCGGACCTGGTGCTGGACATCCAGGGTTTGCTTCGCAGCCGCTTTCTCGCCCGGCTTTCCGGAGCTCCCCTTCGCGTGGGCTTCCGGTCCAAGGAACCCCCTCTGGGACTCATGACCCACATCATCGACAGAGGCCCCTCCACCAAGCACATCGGATCCGAATACCATTACATCCTGGACGTCCTCGGCGTGGGTCCGGCCCGCCCGGGTTGTGCGTTCCCCATCGGTGAAAGCGCCATGGAAAGGGCCCGTAACCTCCTCGAAAGGGAGAACATGCGCGGGCCCTATTGCGTCCTGGCGCCTTTCACCACCAGACCCCAGAAACACTGGCTGGAAGATCGGTGGGCCCGTGTGGCCGACATCCTGCGAGATGATCTGGGCCTCGAAGTCATCCTTCTTGGCGGACCGGCGGACCGGCCATCGGCAAAACGGATCCAGAGCCTCTGCAGCGGAAGGGTCCACGTGATGTGCGGCAAGAGCAACCTCCTGGAGAGCTTCGCCATTGTGACAGGGGCTTCCCTCACGATCGGGGTCGACACGGGCCTCACGCATATGGCCATGGTCCAGTGTCGCCCGGCGATCGCCCTTTTCGGAGCCACGTGCCCCTACCTTTTCACCGACGGAACCCGAAGCCGGGTGCTATACCACCCCCTGGCCTGCTCACCCTGCAAGCGCAGCCCCGTGTGCGGGTCCAGCTATCCTTGCATGCGGTCCATCACGGTGGAGGAAGTCGTCGAAAACGCCAAAGAGCTTGTAGGGTCAGGGGGCTGAAGCCATGCGCATCCTTCACGTGGAAACGGGCCGCCATTTGTATGGCGGCGCCTACCAGGTGCTGCTCCTTTTGAAGGGCCTGGCGGATCTTGGCATGGAAAACATTCTCGTGGCCCCGCACGACAGCGCCATCCTATCCCAGGCCGCCTCGTATGCCCGAACTCACCCCGTTCGCATGGGTGGAGACCTGGATCCCCGACTGCCGCTCGAGATCCTGCGCGCGATCCGATCCGGCAGGCCCCACTGGGTCCACGTGCACAGTCGGCGGGGAGCCGACTGGTGGGGGGGAGCCGTCGCCGGAGCTCTCGGCATTCCCGCCATGATCACCAGGCGGGTCGACAACCCGGAGCCCCCCGCCATCGTTCGCCTCAAGTACCGGTGCTACCGGAGGGTTGTGGCCATCTCCTCCGCCATAACGAAGATCCTTGAAGAGCAGGGAGTGCCCTCCCGGAAACTCGCTCTGATTCCCAGTGCCGTGCCAACAGGGGAATTCGCCGGCCAATGCGCCCGGGATGGTTTTCTACGCCGATTTCACCTGGAACCGGACCATCTGGCCGTGGGGATGATTGCACAGTTCATTCCCCGCAAAGGGCATCACATGCTGCTTCAGGCGGCTCCTATGATCCTCGAGTCTTTCCCGACCGCCCGATTCCTGCTGTTCGGTAAGGGCCCCCTTCTTCCATCGGTGCGCCAGGAATGCGAAAACCGGGGGCTCGGCTCATGCTTTCGTTTTCCCGGATTCAGGCACGATCTTCCCCGCATCCTTCCGTGCCTGGACCTGGTCGTTCATCCGGCGAGCATGGAAGGGCTCGGCGTCTCCTTGATTCAGGCGGCCGCGGCAGGAAAAGCCGTTGTGGCCTGCAGAGCAGGCGGTATTCCGGAGGTCGTGCGGGACCGTTTCAATGGTTTGCTTGTGGAACCGGGCGATGTGGAGGGCCTGGCCGGGGCGGTCAACGCCCTCCTGGGGGATCCGGAAAAACGCCGGCAAATGGGCGAAGCGGGCCGACGGTGGGCCCTCGAGCGCTTCAGTCCCGAGGCCATGGTGGCCCGGTACGCAGCCCTTTACAAAGAGATCGCCTCCTGACCTTGAAGAGGGCAAGATCCACAGATTCACGGGAAAGAGCAAGGACAGAGCCGGATGAGCGACGAAAAAGAGTTCGTGGACATTGCACACTTTGTCAGCCTCCGGAAGGTGGGCGGTGTTGAACGTTGTTACGCCGAACTGATCAACACGCCACTGTCCGCACCCGTCAGGCACCACACCATCCTGCCGCGCCCCAAGATTGCCCGCCCCCTTGCGGCACCCATTTCCGCCGGATCCTCATCCATCCAGAGTCTCAAAAGGTGGGGCCGGCTTCCTCTTCCCGCTCATCCCCGCTTTCTGCGAGCGAAAAACACGCGCAGGATCTTCCAGCGGATCCGCCCCCATGCCGTGTTGTTTTGGAACACACCCACCGGAATCCTGTTGTACGGGATGGAAACGATCCAAGCCCCGGCGGTCTATTATGAACATGGTGCCTCTTGGTACAAAAACGACGCGGCCGTGATGAGAAAAGCTCTCGGCCGGTTCCGCGCCATCATCGCCAACTCCCGCGCCGCCAAGAGGGTGATCGAACTCCGCTGGGGGGAACGCTACGGCGGGAAAACCCGCGTGTGCCTCAACGCCGTCCGTCCCGGGTGCGTTCCGAGCCCTGGTGGGCCCAGGGAACTTCCCGTCGGTCGACCCGTTCGGCTGGGGATCGCCGGGAGGTTGGAACCCGTCAAGGGGTTTCCCCTGATCTTCCATGCGCTTGCCCGACTCAAGCGGAGCGGGATCTTTCCGGAACTGCACATGGCGGGGACGGGAAGCGAACGACATCGACTCCAGAGCCTCGCGCATGAACTGGGGGTCGAGAAACAGGTTCATTTCTGGGGATTCCAAGAGAACATCAATCCGTTCTTTTCCTCCATCGACATCTTTCTCTGTCCCTCGCTTCGAGAACCTTTCGGGCTCGTTTGTGTGGAAGCCATGGCCCATGGGATTCCCGTCATCGCCTCCCGGATCGACGGCCTAGGGGAAGTGGTCGTGCACGGCCGAACGGGACTTCTCGTGGACCCTCTCCTGCCCGTGTCCCAATACCCTCGATACGGAGGCGTCAGGGAAGGACTGCCGCCTTTTGCCTATGACCCTCTTACGGACACACTTTCCGAGCTTCGCTTCCCGGATCCGGAAGCATTGGCCGCGGCCGTTCGTTGTCTCGTTGAAGACCCCGACACCTACAAGCAAATGAGCGAAGAAGCTCAGAAGGTGTGCCGGGAGAACTTCCGATTCCAATCCTACGCAGAAAAGCTGCAAAATACGCTGTTTACCTGCATGGACTGACCCCATGGAAAGAATGGGTGGAGTGGACGAGTTGAAACTGAGGATCGCCTACATCGCTTACCTGGGTTTTCCCTCCAATACGGCCGGAAGCCTCAATGTTGTGCGGGCCTGCAGCGCCATGGGTGAAATGGGCCACGAGGTTCTCCTGCTGGTCCCCTCCCGACATCCACTCAAGCTGGACACGGTCACCAACTGTTTCTCGCATTACGGCGTCCCGCCCACCTTTTCCGTCCAGCCACTGCCAGCGTGGCAGGGCCTCGGGGGCCGCCACTATTTTTCGTGGCGTTGCCTGATGAAATTGCATGGCTTCAGGCCGGACCTGGTGATCTGCCGCTACCTGCGATCAGCCAGATATACATGCCTTGCTGGATTCAACACCGTGTGTGAACTCCACAGTCCCATCAAGAAAAAAAGAAAACAGATCGAAAAGCTTCTGAGCAGCGCCCACATGAAGCTGTTCGTAACCGTGAGTCACCGGCTGAGGCACCACTATCTCGCCCAGAATCTTCCAGGCCTCTCCCCCGACCGGATTGTCGCCCTTCCGAGCGGACGGGCCCCCTTGGAACAGACACCTCCGCCCGTGCCTCTGTCCAAGACGACACCGGGATGGAACATCGGGTATGTGGGAAAGTTGCAGCATCAGAAAGGCATGACCGTGGTCAGGGACTTGGCCCGTAGGTTGCCGCACCACGACTTTCACATCATCGGAGGAGACCAGGAGAGCGTCTCCTCGTGGCGATCTCAAATGCCCGGCGGGAATGTCCATTTCCACGGATACATTCCACCGGCTGAGGTCCCTTCCTACATAGAGGCGATGGACATCTGCCTGCTTCCCAATCAGCCCCATTCCGCCAACCCATCAGATACCCTATATACTTCTCCCATGAAAGCTTTCGACTACATGGCCCAGGGCAAGGCGATATTTGCATCCGACTATCCCGAGATACGTGAAATACTCTCAGAAGACACATCGGTTCTCCTACCGCCGCAAGACACGGATGCCTGGGTTCATGCGATTGAATCGTCCCGCAAGGAAGACCTTCTGTCCATCGGGCGCACCGCCAAGGAATTTTTCATGAAGAATTTTACAATACAATCAAAGTATAGAAGGATCATCGAACAATCGACACGGTAAATTATGATCATAATCGAGATCCATCAGCATTAGCATTCTGAGACATGATGAAGAAATCCACCTATTTCGGTAACCATGAAGAAGGTCCCCGGAGGCGGAACCGCCGACTCGCCTGGCTGGACAGCCCCGACGGCCTCTACGTGATATTGGGCCTCTCCTGCCTGTTGAAGCTTGCCCTGCTGATCGTCACCCTGGACAAGACCCCCAACGCGGACGGCATCCGATACATACGGGCCGCGCAGGAGCTTGCTTCGGGCAATCTGGAAGGGTCCTTGAGGATCTACCCCATGCCCGTACTTCCGGCCCTGATGGCCGGAGTCCACCTGCTGATCCCGGACTGGGCGCTGTCGGGGCGGATTCTCTCTTCCGTGTTCATTGTGCTGGCCCAGATTCCGCTCTACAAGATCACCCAAGGGTGGTTCGGATGCCGGGCGGCCTTCTTTGCCTGTCTCGCCTTCACCCTGCAGCCGTTTGGAAACGAGATGTCCACCCTGATCTACAGGGGCCCCGGCCATCTCCTTTTTTTTGCGTGGGCGCTCCGGGCCATGTTGAGGGCCCTGGAGCACCCATCGACTACACGCCTCGCGGCGGCATTCCTGTTGAGCATCCTTCCCGCCGCCTTCCGGGTCGAAGGAGCCCTGCTGATCCCTTTTTTTCCGTTGAGCGTGATGGGACTGGCTCTCAAGGACAAGCGGTTCCGGGGAAGGCCCGTCCTCCTGTCCGCCGTGTGGGTGTTGGTGCCTGCGGCCGCCCTGTTTCATGTCTGGCACGTGTCCCCACAGTCCCTGTGGATCAATCGCATGGACGACCTCAAGAGGATGGCGCTGGAAATCTGGCACCTCAAGTTCCTGGACCAATACAAGATCATTTACGAACATCTCCGAGGCATGGAATCGCTGGGACCGTTGCCAACTCAGGATCAGAATTTCGGGGAGATCGCGAGACACTTCCTTTGGCTCATCTACCTCATCGGGCTGATTCAAACCGTCGCAAGGACCCTCTATCCTGTTTCTCTCATCCCCTTGGCGGTTGGTCTGCGGTCCGCTCGGAAGAACCTTTACCAGGGGTACACGCTCTCACTCTGGCTTGCCTACTTCTTGTTGCTCTACATTCAGCTGATCAAGAAGGATTGTACCGGTGAGAGATTTGTGTGGACATGCGCCTTTCTCTTGTATCCGTGGGTGGGCCATGGAATCTCCTTGATCCTGGCATGGAAGCCCCCCGCTGACTTCCGCCGTCTCTTCAAATGGTCGGTGGTGCTCATGCTCGCGATTTTGCCTCTCTCAAAGCTTCCCAAGACCGTGGAAAAGCCCGACCTGGTGTCGGCGAAAGCCGGCCAATGGCTGAGACAAAGCCCGTGCCGGAATCTTAAGATACTCGGAAACGACTACCGGATACCGCTTTCGGCGGGCATTCCTTTCGACTATAAGAACAGGAAGGACGCTCCCTATTGGCATTTCGATCCGGAGGACAAGGACTATTCCACCGTTGAGAAACTGGCTCAAAGAACCAAGCGGGATTTGATCCTGCTGAAGTTCCCCAACAAGAAAACGGCGGAACCCCCGCCCATGTCCCTCTACAGGCTGATCACCACCATGAAGGACGAACGGCGAGTGGTTTTCGTGTTCGGAACGCCCGAGGCCGCCTTTCTGTGCTCCCCCGGGAGCGAGCCGGGCCGGTGAGGCCGACCGAAAGATACAAAACGAGAGAGGCGTAACATCCATGGGTCCCATCACCTTCTATACACCCGGACTGAGCACCGGGGGCATCGGCAAAATGCGGCTCCACCTCATGGAGGAAATGGTGCGGCGCGGAATTCCCGTGGATCTGGTCGTTTCGGACACGTCGAGCCCCCTGCTGGCCGCCCTCCCGAAGGAGGTCACCCTTTCCACCGTGGTTACGACTCACGGCATCTGGAGCCTCTACGGTCTTTGCGGGTATCTGCGGGCGAGAAGGCCGACGGCTGTGGTCACCGACCGTCTGAGGCTCAATACGGCGGTGCTCAGGGCCCGGAGTCTTGCCCGGGTCCCGGTGAAGGTCCTGCTCAGCTTTCACAATCCGTTGTCGGTGAAGATGGATGGTCTGAGTCCGTCAAAGAAGGACGGCTTCCGGAAGAGACTGCTGAAGTGTTCCCTTCGTAATGAAAAGTTCGTGGCGGTTTCCCGGGGTGTGGCGGACGAGCTGGTCCGAAACTTCGGGATTCCGGAAGACCGTGTCCAGGTGATCCATAACCCGGTGATCCGTCGGGACATCCCGCGGCTGGCCGCGGATGCGGCCCACCATCCCTTCTTCGAGGAAAAGATTCCCGTGCTCATCACGGCCGGGCGCATGACCGAACAGAAGGACTTTCCAACCCTCTTCATGGCGTTTCGCCGCATTCTCGATCGCATGGATTGCCGGCTGCTGGTGCTGGGAGATCACGGAAAGCACTACCACGCACTCCTGAGCTTGGCCAAGGACTTGGGTATCTCCCATGCTCTCGATTTGACGGGTTTCAAAGCCAACCCCTACAAGTACCTGGCCCGCGCCGACGTGTTCGTGCTCTCTTCCAGGTGGGAAGGATTCGGCAACGTTCTCGTGGAGGCCATGGCGGTGGGAACACCCGTTGTTTCCACAGATTGCCCCGTGGGGCCGCGGGAGATTCTGGAAGACGGCCGATGGGGCAGGCTGGTTCCGGTGGGCGATCCCGACAAACTGGCCGCCGCCGTCGAGGAAACGCTGGCGAATCCCCCCGAGAGCGAAAGCCTCATGCGGGCCGCCGCTAAATTCACGGTCGAAAAGAGCACCGATGCTTATCTGGAAGCCTTGGGACTCGGATAAACGGAGCGTACGATGCCCCTGTTTCGGCGACGATCTCAGGATGTCCCGCACATTTGCTTTTTCTTGGCTCGCCTGGGGTCCGGAGGCATAGGCAAGATGCGCATCCACCTGACCAGGGCTCTGGTCAGGCGTGGATACCGGGTGGATCTCGTGCTGGGGGACCTTTCGGGACCTTACGTGGGACAACTGGACAAGGGTGTGCGGGTCCATCCCGTCCACTCCTCCCATGGCTTGCTCGGTATTCCACTTTTTGCCACCTACCTGCGGCGAAGAAGGCCCAGGGCGGTCGTCTGCGAGAAGCTGCGGGTGAATGTGGTGGCTCACAGGGCCAGGAGGTTGGCCGGCGTTTCCTGCCGCATCTACGCCAGCGTCCACGGCCTGTTGACTCACAAGCTCTATCATGAAGGCCTGGACCGGCACAAAGTCCGAAAGAAGGAACGGCTCATCCAACGATGGTATGGGGAAAACGACGGTTTCCTGGCAGTGTCCAAGGGTATTGCCGTCGATCTGCACGAAAACTTCCAGGTGCCCGGACACAAGATCCACGTGGTGCACAACCCCGTCGTCACCCGGGAGGTCATGGATCTTGCCCGACACGAGGCGAATCATCCCTGGCTGAAGGACAAGACCGTCCCGGTTGTGGTGTCCGCGGGAAGGCTAGACAAGCAGAAAGGATTCGACACCCTCCTGGAGGCCTTCGCCGGAGTGGTCCGGAATGGAAATGGCCGCCTCATCATCCTCGGTGAAGGCCCCCAAAGGCCGGAACTGGAGCTGCTCATCGACCGGTTGGGTCTTCGAGAGTCCGTTTCCATGCCCGGATTTGTTGACAATCCCTATCCGTTCATGCGACATGCAGATGCTTTCGTCCTAAGCAGCCGGTGGGAGGGATTCGGCAACGTGCTCGTGGAAGCCATGGCCTTCGGGACCCCCGTGGTTTCCACGGATTGCCCCGTCGGCCCCAGGGAAATCCTGGAAGACGGGCGTTTGGGGCGGCTGGTACCGGTGGACGACGTCCCGGCCATGACCGAGGCCATCCTGGAAACCCTCCGGAGCAAGCCGTCCCCCGAACCCCTGATTCGAGCGACGGGACGATACACGGACGAGCAAGCCGCGCAAGGCTACCTGAAAGCACTGGGTTTTGAATAGGACCCTTTGCCAGGCGGAGGACCTCCCGACCGTGAATCCGGTCTTCCTCCCCGCAGGCATGGAGAGGATCGTCATCCCGGATCCAAGACAAACGGATGGTCCATGAGCAAGCTCAAACCGAACCACGGCCCCGTCGCCTTCATCGGATTCCGTGGAGGTCCGGGGGGAATCAGCCACGTCATGATCCACCTCATGAACGGCTTCGCCCGGCTGGGCCTGGAGACGGAGATCCTTCTCAACAAGGAGGACATACCGGAACTGTCCCTCCTGGACCCCCGCATCGTCCGAAGACCTCTGAAGGCCAAGCCGGGACTGGCCAGCATTCCCCCCCTGGCGGCCTACATGAAAGCAAGGGAGCCGCAGGTGATCCTGGCCAACAGGGAGCCCGCGGTTCGCGCCCTCATTCTGGCCAAACAGTGGGCCCGGAATTCCACCCGTACGGCCGTGCGGGTGGGCATGCCCATCTCCGTGGCGTTGGGAAGACGGTCCTGGCTCAAAAGATGGATTCGCCGCGGGTTCATCCGTTATTGTTACCGAAGGGCCGATACCATCATCGCCAACTCCGGAGACGTACTGAAAGACATCGTGGATGAAACGGGCCTCCACCCCGGAAGGATCGCCCTTTTGCCCAATCCCACGGTGGACGACGCGATCTATTCCCGTGCCCGCATGCCGGTTTCCCACCCCTGGATCGCGGACAAAAAGGTTCCCGTGATCACGGCCGTCGGGCGCCTGGCCCCCCAGAAAGACTTCCTCACCCTGCTGCGGGCCTTCGCGCTGCTGAGGCGGGAACGGCCCTGTCGGCTTTTGATCCTCGGCGATGGCAAGCAGCGGGCCGTGCTTGCCCAGGAGGCCGAGCGCCTAGGAATCATCAAAGACGTCTCCATGCCGGGTTTTGTCGACAATCCCTTCGCCTATCTGGTCCGATCGGATCTTTTCGTCCTTTCATCTGCATGGGAAGGCTCGCCGAACGTCCTCATTGAAGCTTTGGCGTTGGGCGTCCCTGCCGTTGCGGCCGATTGTGGCTCCGGACCCAGGGAGATTCTGGCGAACGGCCGTTACGGCCCTTTGGTGCCCGTGGGCGATGCGAAGACCATGGCCCGGGCGATGGCCGAGGTGCTTGAGTCTCCCCTGCCCCGGGAAGTGCTCAAGGAAGCCGTGGAACCGTTTCGCACGCAGAAGGCTGTGCGGCGCTATGCCGAGACGCTGGGGCTCGTGGAAGGAGTCGTCCCATGAAAACCCCCGACCGTTCCTGGCGCCTTGCCCTCTTCCTGGCCACATCGGGGCACAGCGGCGTGGACCGCATCATGAAAAACCTGGTGGGAGAACTGGGACGGCGCTCCATCGCGGTGGACCTCCTGCAGGTGGAAGGTCACGGCCCTCACTTCGACCGGCTGCCCGAATCCGTTCGGCGGGTTCCTTTGGGAGCCAGGCACGTGAATTCCTGCATTCCGCGCCTGGCATGGTACCTCCGAACCCGGAAGCCGTCGGCCCTCCTCTGCGACAAGGACCGGGTCAACCGGGCCGCCGTTGTGGCGTCCCGATTGGCCGGCTACCGGGGCAGGCTGGTCCTGCGCGTGGGCACGACGGTTTCCAAGAACCTGGAACGGCGCGGCCCCCTGCACCGACAAGCCCAGGTTTTTTCCATCCGGCGTCTCTATTCCAGGGCCCATGCCGTCATCGTTCCATCTGAGGGCGCAGCGGCCGATTTGGTCAGAATCGGAGGGTTCCGCGACGGCTTCGTCCGCACCGTTCCCAGCCCGGTGGTCTCCCCCGAGCTGGATGCCCTGGCCGGAGCCCCCGTGGAACACCCGTGGTTCTCGGACCCGTCGATCCCCATCGTCCTGGGGGCAGGGGAATTGTGCGCCCGCAAGGATTTCGCAACGCTGATCAGGGCATTTGCGGAGGTGAGAAAGGATCGCGAGTGCCGGCTGGTCATCCTGGGGAAGGGCAGGAAAAGGGACGAGCTCCTCGGTCTGGCCGAGGATTTGAGGGTGAGCGAACACGTGTGGCTGCCGGGATTCGTGGGCAACCCCTACGCCTACATGGCCAGGGCGTCGGTCTTTGTGCTCTCTTCGGTATGCGAAGGATCCCCTGTGGTTCTCATGGAAGCGCTCTCGCTGGGAACGCCTGTGGTGTCGGCCGACTGTCCCAGCGGTCCACGGGAGATCCTGCAGGCGGGTCGGCTCGGCCCCTTGGTTCCCGTGGGAGCCCATCAGGCCATGGCCGAAGCCATCCTGCGGGTCTTGGACTCGCCGCCCCCCCGAAAGGCCCTGCAGGAGGCCGCCTTGCAGTTCCACGTGAGTCGCGCCGCCGATGCCTATCTGCATCTGCTGGGCTATCCGGGGTGCTCGATGGGCGGCGGCCGGGAGAACCCTGCATGAGGATGGATCGGGGATGTTCGAAGGAGCGGCGTCCCATTGCGCTCTTTGTGTCCTTTTCCGGACACGGAGGCGTGGAACGCATGATGCTGAACCTGGCCAACGCCTTGTCCCGCATCTACGGGCCCGTGGATCTGGTCACCGTCAAGACCCGAAGCTCTTTTTTGTCTGGGCTTGAAGGCGGAGTCCACCATGTGTCCCTTCGCACATCCCACACCTTCCAGAGCCTTCCGGAACTGGTGGGCTATCTCAAGGCCAGACGGCCGGCCGCCCTGTTGGCCGCCAAGGACAGAGCCAACCAGACGGCGGTGCTGGCACGGATAATCGCCCGGGTTCCCACGCGCGTCGTCCTTCGCATGGGCACCACCACCTCGGCCGCCCTTGAAGGTGCCTCCACGTTGCGCCGAGCCGCCTGGTTCTACCCCATGCGCCTGCTCTATCCGCGGGCCGACGCCGTCATCGCCGTTTCGAGCGGCGTGGAGGAAGACCTGGCGGCGACGGCCGGCGTCCCGGGACACAAACTGCACACCATCCCCAACCCCGTAGTCAACGACACGATCCACAGCCAGGCCGCCGCGCCCTTGGCTCACCCTTGGTTCGGCACCACCCGGCCGCCCGTCATCGTGGGCATGGGACGGCTCACACGCCAGAAGGATTTTCCCACCCTTCTCCACGCCTTCCGCATCGTGAGCTTGCGGCGCCCGTCACGTCTCGTCATTCTGGGGGAGGGACGGGATCGGGCGAGCCTGGAGTCCTTGGCCTCCCAATTGGGCATTCGGGCGGATGTGGATTTCGCAGGTTTCACACCCAACCCCTACCCCTATCTTAAGAGGGCTTCCGTGTTCGTGCTCTCGTCCATCTGGGAAGGATCTCCCAATGCCCTCACCGAGGCGCTGGCCCTGGGCACGCCAGTGGTGGCCACGGATTGTCCCAGCGGCCCCAGGGAAATCCTGCAGGACGGTGCCGTGGCTCCTCTCGTTCCCATGCGGGATCCCGACGCCATGGCTCAGGCCATTCTTGACATGTTGGATCATCCGCCGGATAAGGAGCGGTTGCAACGGGCCGCGGCGCCCTACACGGTGGAAAACAGCGCCCGGCGCTACCTGGAGGTGCTACTGGGAAAGGCGCCTTGACCATCACAGCCGATCCGGCGCCGCCGCTGCAACGCCATTGGGACAATAACTGATGTGGAGGGTTCGGCGGGCGGGGATAAACCCCGCCCCTACGGATGGATGTAGGTGAACTCGGTCCCTACGCACATGGTCGATCGGTTTTTTGGGCGGGTGGGGGGAGACTCCGCTCCGATTCAAGCGGCCGATCCGTTTTTGATGTAGGGCGGCTTTTATGCCCGCCCGTCGGGACCGAGGAAAAAGAAAAAATCGTCCAGTTCAGGAATGTGAGCCGGAGAAGACGGCGGCTCCATAAGGATGACAACCGTGTTGCTTTCACCCAAATACAGGTTTCTCTTCGTGCATATCCCCAAGACGGGGGGAACCAGCGTTCGGGTGGCCCTGCGGGGCTACAAGTGGAAGGATCCCTGGCGAATCCCGCTCTTCGTCTGCAGCCGCCTGAGCGCCCTGTCGGGGCACCGGCTGGCGTGCAAACTCCCGCGGCATGCCAAGGTGATCGCCGCCCAGGAGATGCTGCCGCGCGACTTCTTCGAAAGCCTTTTCAAGTTCGCCTTCGTGCGCAACCCCTGGGACCTCCAGGTCAGCTCCTTTCACCACATCCGCCGGGAACGGCCCCATCTCATGAAAGGCCTGGAAACCTTCGAGGACTTTCTCAAGTACAAGCTCGACCCCCAACGGCCCTACGTCTTCCACTTCGATGTCTCCATCGAGCGCCAGTCGGACTACCTGGTGGATTTGAACGGAAGCCTGATCGTGGATTTCGTGGGACGTTACGAAAGGCTGGAAGAGGATTTCAACGAAGCCTGCCGGAGGATCGGAATCCGGGCGCCGGCGTTACCCCACAAGAGGAAGGCCGTGGACCGGAGGGACTACAGGGCCTATTACACGGACGAGACGGCCGAACTCGTAGCCCGTCACTTTCGGCGGGATATCGAACTTTTCGGCTACCGGTTTGATGAGGTCTGACGGACCCAGGCGGCCACATATCGAGAAAAGAGATGGAAATCCTCTAGGCGATTTCGAAAGATCCCGGCGACGACCTCCGGGGCCACCTTATCGCGAATCTTTTCAGCCAATTTGACCAGATGCTCATTCTGAACCACGGCAGGGCCCCAAAAAGAACCGCGAATAAACGCAAATGATGGGTCTTTTCCTACGCATGGATGACTCTTTCAGCCATGTGGGGCGTTGCCTTCCTGTGGGAGCGCCGCAAGGCTCGATGAGCCGCGGGCGGCCCCACCGCCATGGAATGGCTGGCCATCCTTTTCGCGGCTTTCGCCGCTCCCACAGGTGATGGTGCTCCTACAGGTGTTGATTCGAACTCCCGATATTCCTGCAAGATGCTGAAAGCAAAGTTATTCCACACAAAGCCGAGCGATCTTCTTGTGGAATTTTTGGGTCACCGCGCGGTTCGCGGGCGGGGATAAACCCCGCCCCTACCCAAAGGGTTCACCCGCCTTAGATAGGGCCGCGACTTACGCTGCCCGTCAGAAGTGCATGGTGCCCTTACCTGGTCATGGCCTCCAGCTCTTCCCAGACCGCGTCGGCCAGGCCGATGGAATGGGTGGCCTCAAAGAGCCGCACGGCTTCCTCGTAGGCGTGGGCCGTGATCCGTTCCTTGTATTCCGCGCCGATGGCATTGAGCTTGCCCGCGAACGGCAGGTTGGCCTTCTTGATGTTTCCGCCCACGTTTCCCGTCTCCACGGCCCAGGCCCACATTTCCCGCCACAGCTCGTCGGGAATCCCCCGGTAGGGCCGCTTCACGTATCCCTTCTCCTCGGTGGTGATGGCGTTTCCGTTCTGGTTCATGGCAAACCCGAAGGCCACGTTCTGCCACAGGGTGCCCACGTTGCCCTTCCGGATCCCGTAGTTGATAAAAGACGTGATCTTGTCGAGCGACGTCCCCGTGATGCCGTGCTGGGCGATGTCCACGTTCCACGGCTGGATCGCCTTCCAGATCTCCAGGGTGAGGTCCAGCTGGATGCCTTCCTGGGCCGTACCGAAGTAGGTGCCGTGGATGGAGCCGTTGTTGATGGCCAAAAGGTCCGGATGGACGCCCTTTTCCGCCAGGTTCCGGATGAACCATTCCGCTTCGTCGGGCTGAGTGAAACCCTCTGCACTGCCGCTCTTGGCTCCGATCTCGCCCAGTTCCACTTCCAGGCTCAGACCCGCTTCCACGATGGGCCGGGCCAGCTCGGCCGTGGCCGCCAGGTTGAGTTCGTTTTCCATGTGGGACGCGTCGATGGCAAAGGAGGTGTAGCCGGCCTCCATCTCTTCGGCGATCAAGGCCGCCACCGATTCCTTTTCCTCCGGCTTTTTCACCGTGATGTGGTCCCCGTGGACGGCGAAGGGCACCCGGGTGTTTCCGAGCCGCTCGTTTTCCTTCACGATGAAATCCACGAAGGAAGCCGGAGTGAATTCCGTGTAGGTGAGTTCCGACTTGGCGATCTCGTACATCACCGGAGCGCCCGTGGCCATGGATGCCCGCACGATCCCTTCCACGGGCAGCCGGCACCGGATGTTGGTGGCCATGATCATGGCATTGTGCTTCTTGGCGGCTTGCAAAAGCGCCTTTCCATTCACCAGGGGCACCACGCTGTCGGGAAAGCGCTTCTTGACGTTTTCGGGCCGAAAGTCTTTGCGGGTCATCTTTTCTTCCCTCCCCGGTTCTTGAATCGAATTCAGATCCTTCGATGAATCTGCCAAGATACGTCTGGACATTCCAGCAATCTTTTGATCTATAGAGAATCCTTTGTAAAACTTCAAGGCGGGCGCCGCCCCAGGAACCGGCTACCCCATGGACGATACCACGATCTCGAGACAAAAAGAACAGATACGCGAAGAGCTGCTGAAAACGGAGGCCTTCGCAGGCAGCCCCCAGCCCCGGTGGGGAAAGGCGGCGGAAAGACTCCGGCGCCTGCCCTGCTACCGGACCGCCCGGTGCCTGCTGATGCCTCCGGTCCAGGCGTTTCGTCAAATCGCGCTGAACGCCCTCACGGACGGCAAGCGCCTCATCCTGGCAACCCCTCAGCTCCAGAACGGCTTCTACCTGGTGGATCCGGCCGCGGTGCCTCCCCACAGACGCCCCCAGGCCGTCGTTCCCCATCGGTCCAACCCCTTCGCCCGGCGCATCCAATACGGTTCCCCACGAGGCCCCCGCGTGGATCTCATCCTCACCCCGAGCCTGGCCGCAGCCCGCGACGGAAGCCGCCTGGGAGACGGCCACGGCCACCTGGACATCCAGGTCGCCTGCCTGGCGGGACTGGGCTGGTTGAAGAAAGGCACCCGGGTCGTCACGATCGTGGCACCCTTCCAGATCGTTCCCCCTCTGCCCATGAAGAGCACGGACGTGGGGGTCCACTGGGTTCTGACCGAAGAGGAAGCGATCCGGACCGGCTGGAACCGCCCTCTCCACGCACCCATCTTGTGGTCCCGCCTGGACAGGAAGACGGTGCGCCGAAACGACGTTCTCTTCTACCTGTCGGGGAAACGGAGGCTGCAGAAGCCCGCGGGATCCGACGGGAACCGGAACCGCCCCCGGGCGGACCCGGGAGGCGGTAGGGGCGAATAACCATTCGCCCCTACTTCGTTGTCACAGCCCCCGTAATGGGGGTTCGGGGAACACGCCATTTGACCACCGACGAAAGACGCTGGGAGCGCAGATTGCCACTGGAATGGAGCAGACGACGCATGACGGCGAAAAGAACGGCAGGCGGCCCGGCAGCCGCCTTTTTCACGGTCCTTCTCACATGCCTTGCGGCATGGACTCCCTCTTCGGCGGCGGAAACACAACACCCTTCCGTCGCCATTGTGAAATATCCCTACGACTTGGAGACCCTCACCGTGGTGGGGGCTCCCCGTTGGCACCAGGTGCGCCCCAAGGAGACCTTGCTGGACATCGCCCGCCTGTACGGGTTGGGCTACAATGAGATGGTGCTCCTCTATCCCAGGTTGGACCCGTGGCTGCCGCCCAAACAGAAGCAGCTCATGATCCCGGCCCTGTGGGTGCTCCCCCCGACCGAGCACGAAGAGCTGGTGATCAACCTGCCGGAGCTTCGCCTCTACTTTTTCAACAAGAAGGAAAAGACCGTTCAGACCTATCCCATCGGGATCGGGGACGAAGGCTGGGAGACTCCGCTGGGGGTCTGCCGCATATCGGAAAAACGAGCCAACCCCACCTGGTACATACCCGAATCCCTCCAGGAAAAGTACGGCCGGAAGACCATGCCCCCGGGCCCGGAGAATCCCCTGGGGGAATACATCCTGAAGCTTTCCCTGGGCCCCTACGGCATCCACGGGACCCACATGCCCTGGGGGGTGGGTCGTCTCGTCAGCCACGGCTGCATCCGCTGCTACCCGGAACACATCGCCTTGCTCTTTCCCCAGGTGCCCGTGGGCACCCGGCTGGAAATCATCTACGAACCCATCAAGCTGGGGGTCAAGGACGGCGCTATTTACGTGGAGGCCCACCCCGACGTGTACCGAAGAATCGAAGATTACGAGCAATACGCGGAGGAAAAACTCAAATCCTTTCCTCTTGCGGAAAAGATAGACCGGGAACGATACTTTCTCGCCGTCAAGCTCCAAAACGGGGTACCCACCAACGTCTCAAAACCGGCCGGTGAGCTCCCCACAGGCCTGGTACGGTCCCTCACCGAGCCGTAAATCCCTCTTGATTCCCCCATATTTCTTGGATAACATTGCACGCTCACAAGGGGTAAGTGGTATTAGGGTGAAACAGTCAACCAAAATAGGAGGAAAGGGTTATGAAGAGGGTTTTGGCGGTGTTCTTCGTAGTGGCTCTTTGTGCGTCCATGCTGGGCGGCTGCGCCAGCCAGAGCACGGTGAAGCAGCTTCAGGCCAACCAGGATCAGATCATGCAGCGCCTGGACAGCCTGGAAAAGTCCCAGATGGACAAGACCCAGCAGTGTGAGGACGCGGCCCGCCGCGCGGAAGCCGCTGCCGACCGCGCCGAGGCCATGGCCAACAAGTGCGAATCCATTTTCATGAAGCACATGAAGAAGTAGTTTTCTCTCCAACGTTCTAAACAGAAAAAGCCGGCGTCCCCTTGGGGGCGCCGGCTTTTTTCGTCTTCGGGAATCCTCCATGGCCTACTTGTTTTCGCCGATCTGGCCGAAGACGTACTTTCCCAGAAGATCCTCCACATCCAGGGGCGGCTGGGTATCCATGATCCATCCCCCCGGTTCGATGTACACGTCCGATCCTCCGGCGGTAATGGAGATGTACTTGTCCCCGATGATGCCCATGGTCTTGATGGCGGCAATGACGTCTTCTTCCAGCTTGACGTCTTTTTGGATCCTCAAGGTCACCACCGCCTCCCCGCCTTCCAGGCGGATGTCTTCCACCTGCCCGATTTCCACGCCCGCCATGGTCACCGCGGCCTTCTTCTTCAGGCCCGAAACGTTGGAAAACCGGGCGTGGACTACGTAATCGGAGCTTCCCCACAGGCGCACGTCCCCCAGGTTCAGCGACAGATAGGCCACGCAGGCGAGACCGATCACGATGAAAAGTCCCACTCCGGCTTCCAACCCCCACGAGTTCCGATTCATCGGCTTGATTCCTCCAAGTGTCTGCGGTTCTCGGTCGAAGGCTTACGGCCTCCGCTACCCCTCCCCCACGGCCTCATAGCAAAATGGATGTGGCCACGTAGTCGCTCACCAGAATGGCCACCGACGAGACCACCACGGCATCCGTGGTGGCCCGGCCCACGTCTTCCGGGCCGAAGCTTCCCCGGTCCACACCGGCGTAATAGCCCTTGTAGGTGCAGATCCAGACGAAGAGCACGGCGAACAGGAAGGACTTGACGATGCCCATGTAGACGTCCAGCCATTCCACGCTCCTTTGCATGCCGTCCAGATAGGCGCCCGGATTCACCCCCAGAAGCGACACCCCCACCAGGTAGCCTCCCACGATGCCCACCACGTCGAAAAAGGCCGTCAGGAGCGGCACGGCCACCAGGGAGGCCACCAGCCGGGGGGTGATCAGGTAGGCATGGGGATCGATGGCCATGCATTCCAGGGCGTCGATCTGCTCCTCGATCCGCATGATGCCGATCTCGGCGCAGATGGCCGAACCCGCTCGTCCCGTGACCATGAGCGCCGAAAGAACCGGACCCAGTTCCCGGATGAGGCTCAAAGCCACGGCGGCCCCCAAGAGCCCTTCCGATCCGAACTTGGACAGGGTGTAGTAGCCCTGGAGTCCCAGCACCATGCCCGTGAAGGCGGCGGTAAAGCCGATCACGAAAAAGGACTTGGTGCCGATGAAGTGCACGTGGCGAAGGACACTATGAAACTTCCCGGGCCGTCGAACGATGCCCCGAACGGCATAAATGAGAAAAATTCCCGCCCGGCCGGTTCCCCGCACATGCTCCAGCGCCCACCGCCCCAGCCTTCTCAAAAGCTCCACCAAGGGTCCCTCCGTCGCCTGAACCCGGTACGCCTTCCGCGTCCGGGATGTCATGAACGATCACGGCCTCCCGCCGCAGCCAGGAGCTCCGCCAGGTACCCTTCCTGGTCCCGGGCCCTTTCGTCGGCCCGCCGGCTCAGGAACTGGACCACCCGCTCGTCCCGGCTTTCCCGGATGGACTCGGGCGGTCCGGCGGCCAGCACCCGGCCCTGGTCCAGCACGATGAGCTGATCCGCAATGCGAAAGGCGCTTTCCAGTTCGTGGGTCACCACGATGAGCGTCATGCCCATGGCTTCCCGCAGTTCTAAAATAAGGTCGTCCAGGCCGGCGGCGGTGATGGGATCCAGCCCCGAAGAGGGTTCGTCCACAAAGAGGATCTCCGGGTCCATGGCCAGGGCCCGTGCGAGCCCGGCTCTCTTTCGCATCCCGCCGCTCAACTGGGACGGCATGTAGTCTCCGAACCGGGTGAGGCCCACCTGGTGGAGCTTGATCCGCACCATGATGGAGATGGTGGGTTCCGCAAGGCGCGTGTGCACCCTGAGCGGTACGGCGATATTGTCCTGCACCGTCATGGAATTGAAAAGGGCTCCGGCCTGGAAGAGCACGCCGATCCGCTTTCGGTAGGCTTCCATCTCCCGGGAATCGAAAGCGGCCAGATCCTTCCCGTCCACGAAGATCTGTCCGGGACCTGTGGGCTTGAGGCCGATCAGGTGGCGAAGCAGCGTGCTCTTGCCGCAGCCGCTCACCCCCATGATCACGGTCACCTTCCCCGCCGGCACGTGGAAGGAGATGTCCCTGAGAACCTGCCTTTGGCCGTAGAAGCTGTTGAGATTCCTGACTTCAATGATCGCGCGCGCATCAGTTCCGGCCATGATCCGCTCCCGCGTCGGCCAGAATGTCCAGCCGGGCCAGCTCCAGCATTTTCATCACGGATTCGCTCACCCTCTCCAGGCGCCAGGATCCGCCTTTGCCGCTCACCAGGTTGCGAAGTTCCACCAGAAGCGCCACGCCCGCCGTGTCCATGCGCCCGATTCCCTCCAGGTCCACCACAACCTCCGTGGGCCGTCGCTTCTTGAAGGCCTTCAGGAGCTCCTTGCGGATACCGGGAACCGTCTCCAGATCCAGCCGGCCCTCAATGGCAACGGATACGGCGCCGTCCTCGTTCCAGTCCAATCGAATTCCCATGAAACAGCCCTTGTCCGTGAGAAGTGAGAAGTGAGGAGTAAGGAGTAAGGAGTGAGGAGTGAGGAGTGAGGAGTGATGCATCTAACGTTAGACACTTTCCCCTTCCAGGAGGGTGGTAGACGGATTCCCCGCAAACTGCCCCTCCCCCAGCCCCTAATCCTTAATCCTCTAATCCTTTAATCCTTCAGTCCACGCTCCGCCGTCACCCGTCACCCATCACCCATCACCCATCACCCATCACCCATCACCCATCACCCATCACCCATCACCCATCACCCATCACTCACCACTCACCACTCACCACTCGTCCGCCCTTCCTTGACCCCCGTCATGCCTTACGAATATACTCGGCTGACTCACGTTTGGCCATAAATTCCATCTTATCCACAGATACCCCGAGGAGTGGTCATGACCCAAGTGCAAGAAAAGCCCGCCGTACTGCAGGCCATCTACGAAAGGCGGAGCGTCCGCCATTTCCAGGACGCTCCGGTGGAGCGCGGCCAGGTGATGGAAGCCCTCCGGGCGGCCTCCTGGGCCCCGTCGGGCCTCAACAACCAGCCGTGGCGCTTCGCCCTGGTCTGGGACCCGGAACTCAGGAACACCCTGGCGGGCCTGACTCGGTATGCAGCCACCCTGAAGGCCGCGGCCGTGCTGATCCCCGTCTTCCTCGACAAGGAAAGCTCCTACGATTACGTGAAGGACTGCCAGGCCGTGGGCGCGGCCCTTCAGAATCTTCTGCTGGCCTGCCATGCCCAGGGGCTCGGCGCCGTCTGGATCGGCGAGATCCTCAAGAACAAGGAAAAGGTGCGGGAAGCCCTGGGACTTCCGGAACGCCTGGAGCTCATGGCCGTGGTGGCCGTGGGTCATCCGGCGCACACCAAGCAGTCGTCCCACCGTCGCCCCCTGGAAGAGCTGATCGTCTTCGATCGATAACCCTCCAACCGCGAGGACGCGCTGATGATACTCGAACACTACGTGGTGGGCATGCTCCAGACCAACTGCTATCTGGTCGCCGACGAGGAAACACGGCAGGCGGTGGTCATCGATCCGGGCGGCGATGCGGAACGGATCGCCGGAAGGATCCGCCAATTGGGCCTGGACCTGGTGGGGATCCTGAACACCCACGGCCACTTCGATCATGTGATGGACGCCTGGACCTTGAAGGAAGAGTTGGGCGGCCTGATCTTCCTGCACCCCAAGGACGAACCGCTCCTTTCCGACCACAAGGTGGGTTTGGGAGCCCTCTTTGCTTCCCTGGCCAAATCGCCCCGGGGCAAGGTGGACGAATGGCTGGAAGAAGGAGAGGAACTCACCTTCGGATCCATCCGCATGACGGTCCTGGAAACCCCGGGCCACACCCCCGGCCACGTGGCTTTCCATCTACCGGACGCCGGAGTCCTCTTCGTGGGCGACACCCTCTTTGCGGGATCCATCGGCCGAACCGATTTTCCCGGCGGGTCCTACAACCAGCTCATCCGGTCCGTGGAAGAAAAGATCTTCACCCTGGACGGCAAAACGAAAGTCTTCCCCGGCCACGGGCCTCAGACCACGGTGGAGCGGGAGCGGCGCACCAACCCGTTTTTCAATTGAAACGAGACAAACAGGAGGGGACCATGAACCGCCGATTTGGAACCGTCGTGATGGTGACCGCGCTTCTGACCCTGTCTTTGGGGGGGTGCGCCTGGTTTCAGCGGGAGACTCCGGCCGGAACCGAACAGACCCCGCAACCGGCCGCCGCGTCCGCCCCCATGTTCTACGACTTCCAGGACATCCCCGTTCCCGGCGAACTGAGCCTCCAGTCCGACCAATCCACCGTGTTCCAGGGCGGCGGCGTCAAAACGGGCCTGCTGGTCTTCAAGGGCCGTGTGGACCCCGGGTCGGTCATCAATTTCTTCCAAGTTTCTCTGGCCCGGGAAAAATGGCGGATGAAGGGCAGCATCCGCTACCGCAAGTCCCTGCTCCTTTTTGAAAAGGACGACCGATTCTGCATCATCAACGTCTATGAGGGGCATCTGTACACCTACGTGGAGATCTACGTGGTGCCCACGATGTAGGGGAAAGGGGAAAGGCTAAGGGTGAAAGGGGAAAGGTGAAAGGCTAAAGGGGAAAGGCTAAAGGGGAAAGAGGAATACCCGCAGCTCTACTTTGGGAAAAGCGCGGGGCAGACGTGCCCTACTCCTTACTCCTTACTCCTTACTCCTAACGCCTGACGACTCACGACTCACGACTCACGGATTACGGATTACGGATTACGGATCACGGATTACGAAAATGCTTCGAGGAAAATCGATTCTTCTCGGTGTGACGGGCGGCATTGCGGCCTACAAGGCGGCGGAACTGGTCCGGCTGCTGGACAAGCAGGGGGCCGTCGTCCAGGTGGTCATGAGCGCCGCGGCGCAGCAGTTCATCACGCCTCTCACCCTGCAGGCCCTCTCCGGGCGACCGGTCCTCACCGACCTTTTCGATCTGGGAACGGAATCACGGATCGGGCATATCCAGGCCGCCCGGGAGGCCGACCTCATCGTCGTGGCGCCCGCCACGGCCAACGTCCTGGCCAAGATGGCCCACGGCTTGGCGGACGACTATCTGACCACGGTGCTTCTGGCCGCCACGGCCCCGGTGATCGTCTGCCCGGCCATGAACCATGTGATGTACGCGCATCCGGCAACCCAGGAAAACCTTGAACGCCTCAAAGCCCGGGGCGTTCACGTGGTGGAGCCCCAAGCCGGGGAACTGGCCTGCGGCGAGGAAGGCAAAGGCCGCCTGGCGGAACTTTCCCTTATTTTGGAAACCGCCGTTCGGGTCCTCACCCCCAAGGACCTCCAGGGAAAGCGGGTGCTCGTCACGGCCGGCCCCACCTGGGAACCTTTCGATCCGGTGCGCTTCATCACCAATCCGTCGTCGGGCAAGATGGGCTTCGCCCTGGCCGTGGAGGCCTCCCGCCGCGGGGCTCACGTGGACCTGGTGACCGGCCCGACCCATCTGCCGGATCCCCCCTTTCTCAGCACCCACCGGTTGAAGACGGCGGGGGAAATGGACAGCGTCGTGAGGCACCTGGCCGCCGACGCGGACGTGATCGTCATGTCGGCGGCGGTGAGCGACTACCGGCCCGAAGAACAGGCCCCCCAGAAGATGAAGAAAACCGACCGGGATCTCACCATCCGGCTGGTTCGAACCCCCGACATTCTGGCCGGAGTGGGCGCCGCCAAGAAACCCGGGCAGGTGGTGGTGGGCTTCGCCGCCGAAACGGAGAACCTCATCGAAAACGCTTCGGAAAAGCTTCGAAAGAAAAACCTGGACTTCATCGTGGCCAACGACCTCACCCAGCCCGGATCGGGCTTTCGTTGCGACACCAACCAGGTGAAGATCCTGGACTCGGGCGGAAATGTGGAGGCCCTTCCCTGCCTGAGCAAGGAGGAAGTGGCCCGGCGGATCCTGGATCGCATTGCGGGGCTTGTGAAGAAGGCGAATCATGAATGAGGCGGAAGTTCGGCGTCTGGCCGAAAGCATCCTGGGGACGGTGGCCGGCCTTCGGCGTGCCGGCCTGAGGGAGATCCTCCGGGAGGAGCCCCGGCAGGCCGCTCCTCCGGCGGACCAGCGCGAGGAACCCGGGATCTCCATGGCGGCCCCCGCGGAAACGGAACACCCTACGGCAGAACGATTTTCCATCCAAACGGAAGCTGCGCAGGGGGACGAAAAGGAGAAAGCGGAACGGCTCCTGGCCGTGCGAGACGAACTGGGCGAGTGCCGCCGGTGCCGGCTCCACGAGACCCGGACCCACCTGGTCTTCGGAGAGGGGAACCCCGCGGCGCGCCTCGTCTTCGTGGGCGAAGGCCCCGGCGCGGACGAAGACCGGCAGGGCCGCCCCTTCGTGGGCCGAGCCGGAAAGCTCCTGGACAAGATGATTCAGTCCATCGGGCTGGAACGCGGGCAGGTCTACATCTGCAACGTGGTGAAATGCCGCCCGCCGGGAAACCGCACGCCGGCTCCGGAAGAGATCGAGCCCTGCTCGCCTTTTCTCACCAAACAGTTGGAAGTCATCCAGCCGAAGGTTATTTGTACCTTGGGAGCCTGCGCCACCCAAACGATCCTGCAGACCAGGAAGTTCATCTCCGAACTTCGTTCGGGCGTGCGCCTGTGGCGGGGGATTCCGGTGGTGCCCACGTACCATCCGGCCTATCTGCTGCGAAACCCCGCCAAGAAGGCCGATGTGTGGAAGGATCTCCTGCGGGTGTTGCAGATCCTGGAAGGGTGAAGCCATGAGCGGGCGGGGATAAACCCCGCCCCTACTCAACAGGTCCATCTGCTTTCGTAGGGGCGGGCTTTACGCCCGCCCTTCAGGACCTGTCCATGAGAAAGAATCGCCCGATTTGATTTGAAACGCGACCTCGTTTCGTTCGTGCGGGCTGTAGGGGCGAATAATCATTCGCCCCTACAGGGGCCTGTTTTCCAAAGGTACGTTTCATCCTTCGTTGTCACGAGCCGTCCGTGATGGGGTTGATGTGAAAGAGATCCGCGAATGGACGCAAATGGTTGGGACGCGACGTAAAGGAGGCACCATGCAGCGCCGGCGTGCCAAGTCGACCGTACTGCTTCTCATCCTTCTCGCGATCTGTTGGCTGATCCCCGGCGCCCAAGGCGTGGGCCGCGCCCAGGACCGGCACATCAACGTGATCCGCGTCCACGACACCATCAATCCGGGGCTCCAGGACTTCATCCAGTACACCATCGACCGATCGGAAGAGGAAAGCGCCGAATGCCTCATCATGGAGCTGGACACCCCGGGAGGCCTCATGACGGCCATGCGCGGCATCGTGAAGGCCATTATGAACGCCAAGATCCCGGTGGTGGTCTTCGTGGCGCCCAGCGGAGCCCAGGCGGCGTCCGCGGGCGTGCTCATCACGGCGGCGGCCGATGTGGCGGCCATGGCGCCGGGCACCAACATCGGGGCGGCCCATCCGGTGACGGCCACGGGCGGGGACGTGCCGGAGACCATGAACGAGAAGGTGGTGAACGACATGGTGGCGTTCGCCAAGAGCATCGCCGAAGAACGGGGCCGGAACGCCCAGTGGCTGGAAGACGCCATCCGGAAAAGCGTTTCCATCACGGCCGAGGAGGCCTTTTCGCTGAATGTCATCGACCTGGTGGCCCGGGACCTGGGGGATCTACTGGAAAAACTGGACGGCTGGGAGGTGCAGCGAAAGGGCTATTCGCGAACCATCACCACCAGGGGGGCGGAAATCCGGCACATCGAGCCCGGCTGGCGCCACAAGGTGCTTCGGGCCATCAGCAACCCCAACATCGCCTACATCCTGCTCATGATCGGGCTGGCCGGCCTCTATTTCGAACTCTCCCAGCCGGGCGTGGTGCTTCCGGGAGTGATCGGCGCCATCGCGCTGGTGCTGGCCTTCTACGCCATGCAGACCATTCCGGTGAACTACGCCGGCTTCATCCTGATCGCCCTGGCCGTGGTGTTCTTCATCCTGGAGATCAAGGTGGCGAGCTACGGCATGCTGAGTCTCGCCGGGGTCACCTGCCTCGTGCTGGGATCCCTCATGCTGTTTCACGTGCCCGGCCAACCGTTCCGGCTGGCTCTGCCCGTCTTCATCCCCACGGTGCTCACCGTCTCCGCCTTCTTCGTGGCGGTGGCCACCCTGGCCTTCCGCGCCCAGATGCGGCGTCCGCAAACCGGCGTGGAGGCGCTGGTGGGAGCGACCGGGGTGGTGACCCGACCCATCGGCCCGGACCGGGAGGGGAAGGTCTTCGTGGAGGGGGAGCTTTGGAACGCGGAAAGCGACGAAAGCATCCCGGAAGGAGCCCGGGTGGAAGTGGAGTCGGTCCGGAATTTGAAGTTGCAAGTCAAGAGGATAGATGATAAATAGGCTCAGTCTTTTCCGGGCATCAACTCGATTTTCCTTGAAATTACGGAGGCCCCCATGTCCCTCTACGGGCTCATCACCGTCGCTGTGCTCGTGGTTCTCTTTCTGGCCAACGCCATTCGTGTTCTCAACGAATACGAACGGGGCGTGGTCTTCCGGCTGGGGCGCGTCATCGCCGCCAAGGGTCCGGGGCTCATCATCCTGATCCCGCTCATCGATCGGATGCAGAAGGTGAGCCTTCGGCTCATCGCCTCCGACGTGCCCCCCCAGGACGTGATCACCCGGGACAACGTGTCGGTGAAGGTCAACGCGGTGATCTACTTTAGGGTGGTGGACCCGGTGAAGGCGGTCATTTCCGTGGAGAATTATCTTTTCGCCACAAGCCAGCTGGCCCAAACCACCCTTCGGAGCGTGTGCGGCCAGGCGGAGCTGGACGAGCTGCTTTCCGAGCGCGAAAAGATCAACGCGCAGCTCCAGGACATCCTGGACCGCCACACGGACCCCTGGGGCATCAAGGTCACCGTGGTGGAGCTCAAGCACATCGACCTTCCGCAGGAGATGCAGCGGGCCATGGCCCGCCAGGCGGAAGCGGAGCGGGAGCGGCGCGCCAAGGTGATCCACGCGGAAGGCGAATTCCAGGCCGCCGACCGCCTGAGGGAGGCCGCCCAGATTATCCAGGAAAACCCCATGGCCATGCAGCTTCGCTACCTGCAAACGCTCCGGGAAATCGCCGCGGAGAACAACTCCACCACCATCTTTCCGGTCCCCATTGATCTCATCAAGCCGTTTCTCGTCGATACGGTGACAAAGACAACGGAAGCGAAAAAGGAGTCGCAGGATGGGTAAGAAGAAGGAAAAGGAAGTCAAGGAAAAGCCCCTGGAGAAAATGACCGCCAAGGAATTGCGGGAAGTGGCCCTGGGCCTGGAAGGCATCGTGGGGGTCCACGCCATGAACAAGGCGGAGCTCATCGCGGCCATCAAGGAAGCCAAGGGCATCGTGGAAGAGTCCACCAAGAAGAAGTCGGTGGATGTGCGCGCCTTGAAGGCCAAGATCCGCGAGCTTCGCGCCCGCCGCGAAGAAGCCAAGGCGGCCGGAAACAACAAGCTGGCCGACGCCCTGAGACGCCGGATCAGCAATCTAAAGAAAAAGACACGCCGCGCGGCTTAGCCTCCATGGGGCGGGGCGGCGCCCGGGGGCGCCTCCCCGCTTCCTTTTATCTGCCGCCGCGGGCGTCACATCCCTTTCCCCCAATCCACACGTACTCTCTCCATCCCACGGCGTGACGAGGTGCAACCCATGACCCGAGAGGATGCCCTGAACCTCCTGAATCAACACATCCACGCGGACAACCTGAAAAAGCACTGCCTGGCCACGGAAGCCATCATGCGGGAGCTGGCCCGGCATTTCGGTGAAGACGAAGAGGCGTGGGCCGTGGCCGGCCTGCTGCATGATCTGGATTTCGAAGAGACCCGGGACGACCCGGCTTCCCACGGAAAACGCACCCTGGAAATCCTGGACGGAACGGACCTGAGCGAGGAGGTGCGCCGGGCCATCGCCCGTCACAACGCGGAAGCCCTTGGCCTCGCCCGGGAAACTCGCCTGGATTTCGCTCTCACCTGCGCCGAGACCATCACGGGGCTCATCGTGGCGGCGGCCCTGGTCCATCCGGACAAGAAGATCGCTTCGGTCAAGGTCAAGTCGATCCGAAAGAGGATGAAGAGCAAGGATTTCGCCCGGAACGTCAACCGGGACCACATCGCCTTGTGCGAAGAGATGGGCCTTCCCCTCAATGATTTCATCGAGATGAGCCTCCGGGCCATGACCGCCATCGGCGACCAGCTCGGGCTTTAGAACCGGGAAAACCCTAGCGGCAGCGGAAGCGACAGCGGAAGAGCAACGGGATCCATGGAATCGGGACGCACAAGGAGGAGGTATCGCCTATGAATGTCCACCCCAAGATCGTGGCGGCCATCACGGCGGCCGTCGCCCTGTACATGCAGGCCCACCAGCAGGTGGTTCAGGAAGGGGCGCCCCCGGAGGTGAAGCGGGAAACGCCGCCTGCGCCTGCGGTGACTTTCAGCCCCTGGACCCTGTCCGGGCGTCAATCCATGATGGACATGCGGCGCATGCTCCAGATGCGCCTGGTTCGATAACACCCTTCCAGGCAGGAAGATTTCGGAATCAAAAGGAGAATCACTATGGCGGAACAGCACGGCGTGTTGACGGCAGGCCTTGTGGATGAACCCATCGAAGTGACCCATCCCGTGAAGATCCAGGACCTCACGTTCCGTGACGGCCACCAGTCGCTGTTTGCCACGCGGGGACGGACGGAAGACTTCATCCCCATCGCCGAGGACATGGACAAGGTGGGATTCTACTCCATGGAAGTCTGGGGCGGAGCCACCTTCGACACCATGCACCGCTTTCTAGGCGAAGACCCCTGGGAACGGATCCGGACCCTGAAGAAATACATCAAGAACACCCCCTTTTCCATGCTGCTGCGCGGCCAGAACCTGGTGGGCTACCGCAACTACCCGGACGATGTGGCCGAGGCTTTCGTGGAACGGGCCTGCGAAAACGGCATGGACATCTTCCGGGTGTTCGACGCGCTCAACGACTTTCGCAACTTCGAAACAGCCGTGAAGGTCATCAAGAAATGCGGCAAGCACTTCCAGGGCTCCATCTGCTATTCGCTCACCGAGCCGCGCATGGGCGGCGATGTCTACAACCTGGAGTACTACGTCCAGAAGGCCAAGCAGCTGGAAGACATGGGCGCGGACACCATCTGCATCAAGGACATGGCCGGCCTCATCGCCCCCTACGACGCCTATATCCTCATCAAGACCCTGAAGGAAAACGTGAAGGTGCCCATCCACCTGCACAGCCACTTCACCTCCGGCATGGCGGATATGTCGCTCCTGAAGGCCATCGAGGCGGGCGTGGACATCGTGGATACGTGCCTTTCCCCCTGGGCCTACCGCACGTCCCATCCGGCCGTGGAACCCCTGGTGGTCACCCTCAGGGGCACCAACCGGGATACGGGCCTGGATCTGAAGCTATTGGCCAAGTGCAGCGAGTACATGGAAAAGATCTCGCCCAAGTACCGCCATCTTCTGGACGACCGCATGTCCATCATCGACATCAACGTGCTGCTCCACCAGACCCCGGGCGGCATGCTGTCCAACCTGGTGAACCAGCTCCGGGAAATGGACGCTCTCGACAAGCTGGACGAGGTCTTCCGGCAGCTTCCCATCGTGCGCCGCGAACTGGGCCAGGTGCCCCTGGTCACCCCCACCAGCCAGATCGTGGGGATTCAGACGGTGAACAACGTGCTCTTCGACACGCCGGAAGAGCGCTACAAGATGATCACGGCCCAGGTCAAAGACCTGTGCTACGGCCTCTACGGCAAGACTCCCGTTCCCATCGACCCGGAAGTGCAGAAGAAGGCCCTCAAGGGCTATCCGCGCGGCGAGACCCCCATCACGGTGCGGCCCGCCGACGTGCTGGAGCCCGAGCTGGAAAAGGCCAAGAAGGACGTGGAAGGCCTGGCGAAGGACATCGACGACGTGCTCATCTACGCCCTCTACCCCACCACAGGCAAGCGGTTCCTGCGCTGGAAATACGGCCATGAGCCCATCCCGGAAGAGGTGAAGCCCAAGACCCTGGAGCAGGTCAAGGCGGAAGAGGAGCTGGTCAAGAAGGCCAAGGCGGGACTGCTGGTGGAAAAGCCCCGGAAGGAAGCGCCGCCCAAGGGCCCCGGCCTGGCCACCTTCAACGTCTTCGTGGACGGAGAGTACTTCGAGGTGGAAGTGGAGCAGGTGGGCGGGGTCCCCGTGGTGACCCAGATCACGCCGGTGGCGGCTCCCGCGGCCGCACCCCAGCCGGCGGCTCCGCAACCCGTCGGACCCCAGCCCATGGTGCCTCCGCCGCCGCCCCGACCGGTGCCGGCTCCGGCCGCTCAGCCCGCGGCGGCCCCGGCACCTCCCAAGCCGGCCGCTCCGGCCGTTTCCGGCGGAACGCCCATCGAAGCCCCCATGCCGGGCATGGTGATCCGCTACGAAGTGAAGGAAGGCGACACGGTGAACGAAGGCGACGTGGTCCTCATCCTGGAAGCCATGAAGATGGAAAACTCCATCACCTCGCCCGTTTCCGGCACGGTCCTCAAGATCAACTACAAGGACGGCGACAGCGTGCAGAAGGGCGACGTGCTGGCCCTCATCGGCTAACGAGGGGAAGGATTAAAGGATTGAAGGATTAAGGATTAGAGGGTCGGGGCAGAAGTGGCGGATAGGGCTGCGCCCCGATCCCCGCCCTTCCCTCCATTTACGATTTCACGATTTACGATTTCACGATTTACGATTTCACGATTTCACGACTTCACGACTTCACGAAACGGAGTGGACATATGAGCATGAAGCGCAAAAAGATCACGGTGGTTGGAGCGGGCTTCGTGGGCGCCACGGCGGCCCATTGGGCGGCGGCCAAGGAACTGGGCGATGTGTGCCTGATCGACATCGTGGAAGGCATGCCCCAGGGCAAGGCTTTGGACCTCATGGAAGCCTCCCCCGTGGAAGGCTTTGACGCCCACATCATCGGAACCAACGACTACGCGGATACGGCCGATTCGGACATCGTCATCATCACGGCGGGGCTTCCGAGAAAGCCGGGCATGAGCCGCGACGACCTGCTGGCCAAGAACACGGAAATCGTCAAGTCCGTCACCGAGCAGGTGGCCAAATATTCGCCCGACGCCTTTCTCATCATCGTCTCCAACCCGCTGGACGCCATGGTGTACGTGGCCCACAAGGTGAGCGGCTTTCCCACCAACCGGGTCATGGGCATGGCGGGCGTGCTGGATGCGGCCCGGTTCCGCACCTTCATCGCCATGGAACTGAACGTGTCCGTGGAGGACGTGACGGCCTTCGTGCTGGGCGGCCACGGAGACACCATGGTGCCCCTGCCGCGCTATTCCACGGTGGCCGGCATCCCGCTTCCCGATTTGCTGCCGCCGGAGAAGATTGAGGCCCTGGTGGAACGGACCCGGAACGGCGGCGCCGAGATCGTCAACCTCCTCAAGACCGGAAGCGCCTTCTTCGCTCCGTCCGCTTCGGCCGTTCAGATGGCCGAATCGATCCTCAAGGACAAGAAGCGGATCCTTCCCTGCGCGGCCTACTGCGACAAGGAATACGGCGTGGGCGGCTACTTCGTGGGCGTGCCGGTGAAGCTGGGCGCCGGCGGCGTGGAGCAGGTGATCGAGATCAAGCTGCTTCCGGAAGAAAAGGAAGCCTTCCAGAAGTCCGTGGACGCCGTGAAAAACCTGGTAAAGAAGATCAACGTGTAGCCGAAAAGCCTGAGCTGGACGAAATCCCTTTGCCCGCCGCTCCCTCACGAGTGGACCCGGATGGAGCACTCAACGAACAGGTGCTCCCGGGGGTGGGGAGATGGCGGGCAAAGTACTTTCAGAGGATCGCTCGGATCCACGGCGAAAGGGTGAGGACGATGCGACGCACAGTCGTTGTGGGCATGATCCTGTTTCTTGCCGCTTCCACGATGATTTCTTGTGCTGCAAGGACAGCGAAGATCGATCATTACTTGACCTACACCAACAAGGGAACCCGTTCCGAAGCTCGCCACGGTCACCTTGTGGTCAATGGAAAGGAAATCCCGTGGTGCTTTGACCGTGTGGCCGCGGCCGGGCGGTCCTTTTCGTTTCGGGTGAGGACGAATCTGTGGGGCGATGACGGTTATTTCCCTGACGCGTCACCATGGTCGGAACGGACGGCCCGGACGGACATAGCCCCCTCGGAGTTGACCCGCGGATACTATGTGGGAGATGAGAGGCTCTCGGGCACCCCCTCCTCGTGGATTTTCGTTGAGTGGAGCGGAAAAGGTGCCAAGCGATCCGCATTTGTGGATCCACTGATGATTGAAAGGCTGATCCAGGACTTCAAGATTCCCGTCAGGAGCGGCGTTGCCCGGATGCGCATCCGGCTAACGGATTAGTAGCCGAACGGTCGGATACCGGGCATGCGCATGTCCGCATGGGATGTTGATACCGGAGGGCGGGCGCAATGTTGTTTCGGTTGCCGTTGAATCTGAAAAGGAGAAACCATGCCACGGATGCTTGCCGCGCTGATGATGACCATGTTCTTCGCTCTTCCCGCCGCCCATGCCTGGGCCGGCGGCATGATGAGCTACCAAGAGTGTGCACGAAACTGCAAGAGTTCGTACCAGGAATGCAAGAAAAAGGAAACGACCGAAAGCGTGATCAACGACATCTCCTGCGTTGAATTGCTGGAGATGTGCCAGCTGGAGTGCCGAAACAGGGAAGACTACCTGAACTGCAAAAGAGAGTGCGGCGACGACACGGACTGCCTGGCCTCCTGCAAGGAAGGTTTCATGGAAAACGTACCGGATTACCGCCCCTACCTGAACCGCAAGCAGAAGAATTGACACCGTGCAAAAGGATCATCCCGTCCTCCCGAAGAGCGCCCGCAGTCGGCGGGCGCTCTCTCCTCCGATCAGGAATTCGCCAGCCACTCCTTTTTCTTCACCGCTTCCGCCTTGAGGCGGTTCACGGTCTCTTCCAGCACGGGAAAGACGTTTTCCCGGATGTCCCCCGCCACCACCACCAGCAAGACGTCGTCGCCCACCTCGCGCCGGCCTGTGTTGAGGTGCGCTTCCACGGCCGCGATCCCCGGCCGGGACCGCACATCCCGAAGCACCCTTTCCCAGGCGTCCCGGTCGCAGTCGATGTCCAGGGCCCGGGCGGGCTTGCCGTCCCGGCTGGTGGCCCGCACCACCCCGTTGTGGCAGGCGAACATGCCCACCTTCGCCGGATCCACCGTGGCTTTCAGTCGCTCGATCATCTCCTGGATGTTGGGCATCTTTTCTCCTTTCGTGAAATCGTGAATCGTGAATCGTGAATCGTAAATCGTAAATCGTGAATCGTGAAATCGTGAATGGTGATTGGTGAGTGGCGGAAGGGAGAAATGGCGGCCGCTAGCCCGTTCCCCCCTTCCCCTTTCACCTTTCGCCTAGCACCCTGTTCCTGGGAGCCTGTCCGACAATGGCAAATTTGCCCCGTTCAACGCCCATTCGTCATCCCCGCGAAAGCGGGGATCCAGTATTTCCATAAACTTATGGACTCCCGCTTGCGCGGGAGTGACGGTTGGGGGAGTTCTCGGACAGGCTCCTAGCGCCTTTTCCCTTTAACCTTTAGCCTTTAGCCTTTTACCTTTCCCCTCACCCCATACCCCTCTCCACGCTTGATCCCGCCGGCCATCGCTGCTATAAGCGTAGAGGCTTCATCCGCTGCGGCCCGGCCGCACCCTATCAGAACCTATCCGGCACGATCTCGACCCGAAGGTACCCGCTGCACGCTGTTGACGACGCATCCGGCAGAGGCGCTGTTTCCCTTTCCACCCTTCCAGCAGACGGAACAATCGACGTGCCAGCCCGTAAAATTTTCCACATTCGACACCTCGCCGTTTTCGGGGACTTCCGCCCCTATCCCCATCCTCCGGATTTGTCAAGATTGCATCGCCCGGGTCCGCCCGCCGCGACGGTGCAGGCCGTCGCCCGAGGGCGCGGCATCGGGCGTTTTCTAGGGCCACAGGAATGAGTGAGGAGGGACAACATGTACGATGACAAGGAACTGGAACGGATTCGAGCCGGAAAGGAAAACTGGGAAAAGACCACGCTCGGGAAGGCCCTGAGCAAGTTCCCGGAGCGAAAACCGATCTTCACCAGCATCTCCGGCATGCCCGTGGAGCGGCTCTACACGCCGCTGGACACCGCCGATCTCGACTACGAAAAGGACCTGGGCTACCCGGGCCAGTACCCCTTCACCCGGGGGGTGCAGCCCACCATGTACCGCGGCCGCTTCTGGACCATGCGCCAGTACGCCGGGTTCGGCAACGCCCGGGAGAGCAACGCCCGCTACCGCTACCTCCTGGAGCAGGGTCAGACCGGTCTCAGCGTGGCCTTCGATCTTCCCACCCAGGCGGGCTACGACAGCGACCATCCCCTGTCCATGGGCGAGGTGGGGAAAGTGGGGGTGGCCATCGACAGCCTGGACGACATGAAGATCCTCTTCGACGGCATCCCCCTGGACCAGGTCACCACCTCCATGACCATCAACGCCCCGGCCACGGTGCTTTTGGCCATGTATCTGGCCATCGCCGAGGAACAAGGCGTTCCCTTCGACAAGGTGGGCGGCACGGTCCAGAACGACATCCTCAAGGAGATCATCTGCCGCGGCCAGTACATCTTCCCGCCCAAGCCCAGCATGCGCCTCACGGTGGATCTCATCGACTACTGCTTCAAGCACGTGCCGCGCTGGAACACCATCTCCATCAGCGGCTACCACATCCGGGAAGCCGGGTCCACGGCGGCCCAGGAGATGGCCTTCACCATCGCGGACGGCATCGCCTACGTGCAGGCCTGCGTGGACCGCGGCCTGGCCGTGGACAGCTTCGCGCCGCGCTTGAGCTTCTTTTTCAACGCGTTCACCAACGTGCTGGAGGAAGTGGCCAAGTTCCGGGCGGGCCGCCGGGTCTGGGCCCGCATCATGAAAGAGCGCTTCGGCGCCAAGGACCCCAGGTCCATGATGATGCGCTACCACGTGCAGACGGGCGGCGTGACCCTCACGGCCCAGCAGCCCCTGAACAACATCGTCCGGGTGGCCCTCCAGGCCTACGCGGCGGCCCTGGGCGGCTGCCAGTCGCTCCACACCAATTCCTACGACGAGGCCCTGTGCCTGCCCACCCAGGAAGCGGTCACGGTGGCCCTGCGCACCCAGCAGATCGTGGCGGAAGAAAGCGGCGCCACGGACACCATCGACCCGCTGGCGGGCTCCTACTTCGTGGAAGCCATGACGGACAAGATCGAAGCGGAAATCGAGGAGTACATTAGAAAGATCGACGCCATGGGCGGAACCCTCACGGCCATCGAACAGGGCTACATCCAGAAGGAGATCCAGGACAGCGCCTACCGGTTCCAGAAGGAGATCGAATCGGGAGAGCGGGTCTACGTGGGGATCAACAAGTACACCATGGAAGAGCCCGAACCCACCAACCTGCTCAAGGTGGACATGAAGGTGGGAGAGATCGAAGCGGAAAAGCTCAAAAAACTCCGCGCCGAACGGGACCAGGCCCAGTGGAAGGCGGCCCTGGACAGGCTCCGGGAAGTGTCCCAATCGGACGAGAACGTCATGCCGGCCGTGATTGAGGCGGTGAAGGCCCGGGCCACCATCGGCGAGATCTGCGACGTGTGGCGGGATGTTTTCGGCGAATATCGGCCCAAGGAATTCGTGTAGGGAAGATTTCACCCCAGAGGCGCAGAGATCCCAGAGAAAAGCCTTTTGAGGCGCGGCGCTGAGAAGCCGCCGCGCCGCGAACGCTCTCGCTGCGTGAAGCGTTGTGCCGTTTCGCGCTAATAGATCGGAGGAGCGACAGCCATGACTCAGGATAGAAAGATCAAGATCATCGTGGCGAAACCCGGCCTGGATGGCCACGACCGAGGCGCCAAGCTGCTGGCCCGCATCTTCGCCGAGGCGGGCATGGAGGTGGTCTATACGGGCCTTCGGCAGACCCCGGAGATGATCGTGGAAACCGCCCTGCAGGAAGATGCGGACGTGGTGGGCCTTTCGAGCCTTTCGGGGGTGCACATGTACTTCTTCCCCCGCGTGGTGGAGCTCCTGCGGGAAAAGGGCCTGGACGACGTGCTGGTGGTGGGCGGCGGCATCATCCCCAAGGACGACATCCCGGAACTGAAGAAGGCCGGGGTGGCGGAGATCTTCGGGCCCGGCACGCCCACGGCGGAGATCGTGGAATTCATCAAGAAAAACGTTCGCACGCGCGACTAGCGGATCATCCATGCGAGACTACGCCAAGGAAGTGCTGGAAGGATCGCCCCGGGCGGCGGCCCGCCTCATCAGCTGGCTGGAAGACGAGGACCCGCGCGCCCTGGAACACATGGAGCGGCTCCATGCCCACACGGGCCGGGCCTACGTGGTGGGGATCACGGGTTCCCCCGGAGCGGGCAAGAGCACCCTCACGGACAAGTTCACCTTCGCCCTGAGAAAGCAGGGCCTCACGGTGGGGATCGTGGCCGTGGATCCCAGCAGCCCTTTCACGGGCGGGGCGGTGCTGGGAGACCGGGTGCGCATGAGCCGCCTGGCGGTGGATCCGGGGGTCTTTATCCGAAGCATGGCCACCCGTGGATTCCTGGGGGGCCTGGCCAAGGCCACGGGCGAAGTGGTGAAGGTGCTGGACGCCTTCGGAAAGGACGTGATCGTCATCGAAACGGTGGGGGTGGGCCAGGACGAGGTGGACATCATCCGGCTGGCCGACACCACGTGTCTCGTGCTGGTGCCTGGCCTGGGAGACACGATCCAGAGCATGAAGGCCGGGGTGATGGAGATCGCCGACGTGTTCGTGATCAACAAGGCGGACCGGCCCGGCGCGGACCAGCTCTACGCGGAAGTGACCAGCCGGGTGGAACAGGACGCCCACATCCGGGAGCGGGCCTGGACCCCGCCGGTGGTGAAGACCGTGGCCGTGGACGACGAGGGGATCGACGACCTGGTGGAAGCGATCCGGTCCCACAGGCGGTTTCTGGAGGAATCGGGTGCCCTGGAGGAAAGGCGGCGGCGACGCGCCCGGGAGGAGACGCTCCAGATGATCCACGGGGAGCTCTTCCGGCGCATCCGGGATCGGCTCACGGCCGACGGGGAACTGGAGGCCCTGGTGGAGGCCATCGCGGAAAGGCGGGAAAGCCCCTACCGGGCCGTGCAGGACGTGCTGGCGCGGTGGCTCAGGGAGTGAATTTCACCGCAGAGGCGCAGAGACCGCAGAGGCTTGGGGCGCACGGGGCCGTGCGCCCGGAGCTTCGGGGCGCGGCGCTGAGACGCCGCCGCGCCCCGAAAGCGCCCGCGCTTCGCGCGAACTGCCCAATTTTGGGGGCCGCCATGGAAGTCAACGAGATCACCTCGGCGATCATCGGCGCGGCTATTGAGGTGCACCGGCACTTGGGGCCGGGCCTTCTGGAATCCACCTACGAAGAATGCCTGGCCCACGAGCTGAATCTCCGCGGTGTCTCGTTCAGGCGCCAACACCCGCTGCCCCTGGCCTACAAGGGCCGCACGCTGGACTGCGGCTACCGCCTGGACTTTCTGGTGGAAGAAAAGGTCATCGTGGAGCTGAAGGCGTGCGATCGCATCGAACCCATCCACAAGGCCCAGGTGCTCACGTACCTCCGGCTCACGGGCTGCCCGGTGGGGCTCCTGATCAACTTCAACACCGCCGTCCTGAAAGACGGCATTCACCGCATCGTCCTCTCCCCCAGCCGGGGCTAGGACCGTGCCGAAGGCGCCGGCGCGTGCGCTGTGGCGGCGTCTCAGCGCCACAGCGCACACAGGGGCGCACGAACCCGTGCGCCCCTGCCTCTGCGCCCTCTGCGCCTCTGCGGTTAATTTTCCTGTTTTTTTCGAACCCGAAACCGACACACGAGGTAACCACCAACCAACCCACACCCCCCAATCCACAACCACTCACCAAGGAGGACTCCCATGAAGGTGCTCAAAGTGGACCACATCGGCATCGCCGTCCAATCCATCGACGAAGCCCAGAAGCTCTACCACGACATCCTGGGCCTGCCCGACCACGGCCGGGAAACCGTGGCCGAACAGAAGGTCACCACGGCCTTCTTCCCCGTGGGCGACACGGAAGTGGAACTGCTGGAATCCACCGCCCCCGACGGTCCCGTGGCCAAGTTCATTGAAAAAAAGGGTGAAGGGGTGCATCATATCGCCTTTCGGGTGGACGACATCGACGCGGCCCTGGAGGAACTGAAGGCCCAAGGCGTCCAGCTCATCGACCAGACCCCGCGCAAGGGAGCCGGAGGCGCCCGGATCGCCTTCCTCCACCCCAAGTCCACCCGCGGCGTGCTGGTGGAGCTGTGCCAGCGCGACGACACGTGAGTGACACAACAAAGAAGGGAGGGCCGGCAGGCCCCCCCTTCTTGCGCGTCCACAACCCGGCAGGCCGGAACCGACGCGGTTCCGTTACGGAGCGCTGGTCAGGAAAGGATCGGCATCCACCGCGCCTCCGATCTGCCCGGCCTGGGGCCCCGCCGACTGACCCCACCAGTTGCCTTCCGCCTTGAGAGCCGTGGAAGTGTCGTTGTAAAGGTCCTCGTCCGTGTTGCCGAGCAGGCTGTTTCTTCCGAGAGATCCCAGCGCACCGCCGCCCAGGTCTCCCGTGAAGGAGCCTCCCGAGCCGCTCAGGAACACGCCGTAGCCGTCGTTGTCGGTCACGGTGTTCCCTTCCAGCAGAGCCCGAGCAAGGGTGCCCGTATCGGAGTCCCAATCGAGGGCCAGACCGTCGTCGCCGTTTCCGACGATCCGGTTGTTCTTCACGGTGCTGCTGATGAGCCCGTTGGTGATCCGGCTGGTGCTGTCACCCCCGATTGTTGCCGTGACATCCGAGAGGGTGGAGGCTTCCACGGTGGAATCCAGGTTCGCACCCCAGTCGTTGTTTTGAGAAAACTCGTTTCCAGTGATCTCGTCTTCCACCACCGCCCCCTCCAGGGAAGCGGACACGTCACCTTCCACGGTGGACGAATCCAACGCCCAGACGTGCGCGTCCACATAATTCGAGACTCTCAGTCCGTAATCGTTCCCCTTGGATACGTTGTCCTCGAAGCCGTTGGCGATGGATACGCCTGCGGCCGAGGCGACCAGGGATCCATGCACAACGCCGTCGTCCCCCGAAATGGAATCCACCCCTATCCTGTTATCCAGCTCCATTCCCGCCCCGACATTGTCGAGGGCGCGGTTTCCGGTGAAGGTATTTGCGATGTCGGCGCCGGAAAGATCCGCCGTCACCGATCCGGTCACCTCGCCCTCGCCGTGGCTGGCGGCCACATCGATGACATTGGCCAGGTAAGCACCGGTTCTCGCCATGCCGGCACCCTGGTTGCGGTCCATCCGGTTGGAGACGAAGACATTTTCGATCGTCACGTCCTCGGCGGCGGCCGTCAGGGACGTCGCCGCGCCGTCCACCATGGCTCTCGAACTTATCGTGTTGTTGAACTCGCTGAAGTCCAGAACGGCACGCAGGCCCACCACCAGGGCCCCGTACACGCCGTCTCCGGTGTTGTCCGACAGGACGTTCCCGGTAAAGACGTTGCGGATCTGCGCGCGGGCCACGCGGGCGGAAAAGATGACCGGAGTGTCCGAGGACTCGGAGTAAGCCGCGGCGCCGATGACGTTCGTCATCTGCACCCCGTGTCCGTCGTTGGCCGTTACGGTGTTGGCTTCCAGGGTGTTGGAGATCCGAACGTCCTCCGCCACCGCGATCACATCGCCCGGAGCGGTGTCATCCCTCACGGCCCCCAGGCCGGTTGCCAGAACCACCCCTGTCCCGTCCAATGGTTCCAGGCCGTTCACATCCAGATTCCCGGCCACCAGGGCCCGGCCGGCGGTGATGGTGTTTCCTTCCAGCGTGTTGGTCACCACGGCGTCCCGAAGCGAGCCGCCCACCAACTGGTTGTTGATCACCACGCCGATCCGGTTGCCCGTCACCGTGTTGCCCACGATCCGGGCGGAGAGGTCCACGTCCTCCACGGCTCCCGTGGTCCAGAGCACGTTGGCCAGGTAGACGCCCGCTCCGTTGTTGTCCCGGATGTCGTTGTATTCGATGCGATAGCTGCGTGAGATTCCGGAGAAGTCCCCGGTGCTTCCCGTGGTGGTGTTTTCGATGTGGATCCCGCTTGCCGGGATCGCCGCGTGGAAGCTTTCCATGCCGGAATCGAATCCGGGATTGGCACGGATGAGGTTGTGGTGGATGTAGGTCCTGCTTATGCCGGAGCCGTAGATGCCGTTGGCCCCGTTTTGCAGGGTGAGACCCATGATCTCATTGTTTTCGGCCAGGGTGACGACGTTGCCCGTACCGCCTCCGTCCAGGATGGGGTTCGGACCGTCCCCGCCCAGTTTGAAAACGGGATGGCGATACCCCTGCCCCCACAGAACCATGTCGTCCCGCAGGCTCAGATGCACGTCGTCATAGGTGTCCGCATGACCGTCGGAGCTGAACACGTAGATGTAGGCTCCGTTCTTGTACCGAGGGCTGCTCTGCGCTTCCATGATGTCGCGGTAGGGGTTTTCCAGGGATCCGTCCCCGGGGTTGGGGTTGTCCTCGTTCACGTAAATCACGTCCGCCACCTTCTCCCCATCTCGGGATCCGTGGACCCGGGTGGTGATGTGCCGGTCGCGGATCACCTTCTCGGTCATCCTTTCCTGCATGGTGCGCGGCCCCCCGCCCAGTTGAAAGACCCGACCGGTCTTTTCGAAGGCGGGACCCCCGCCGAACAGGGAGATGGGAAGACTGATCCATCCGCCCAGGAACATATCCGTGCCGCGGTCGTTGTCATCGCGGATCTCGAAATTCAGGCTGATGTATTTGCCGGGGCGGAACTCCAAACGGGTCTTCAGGCCTTCATAGCCGTCGCCCACATCGGAATCGTAATAATAGCCGCCCACATAGAGCCGCGTTTCCATGTAATCCGACACATAGGGGACAAGCACCCCCACTTCTCCATCCACGCCCTCCAGAGCCTCTTCGTAGCCTTCCACCAGGGTGATGGAAGTGCTCGAAAAGCTGTAGCCTCCATTTCCGGCGGCCTCCCGGGTGTCGTCCCCCACCGGGGCGTAATAGTTGGCCCGAAGGTCCAGCCGGCGGGACAGCGCCTCCACGCCGAACCCCAGTTGGTTGAAGCCGTTGGACTGTTCGGTTTCGATGTGATCGTAGTAGAAGTTAGCGCCCAGGATCCAGGCGCCCCCGCCGAAGAGCCCCCGGTAACCCAGGCCCAGGTTGAATTCTTCCCCGCTGTTGTCGTCCATGCGCAACGTGGGGTTGACGTAGAGCAGATGACGCTCGTTTCCCCAAAACGGCATGAAGAAGTCCAGGAACCCGTCCACGCCGGGTTCCGCATCCCCCAGACCGGCGAACACCCCCGGCCTGAGCTGAGCGTCCCACGGCACCCCCGCCTTGGGATCCGCACTCGCCCCGCAGGGGCCGCTTCCCGCCGCCAAGACCACGAGGACGGCCAAGGCGCACCACAACATCTTCCCCGTTCGAACCATGACGCTCCCTCCCTTTTTCCCCAGGTTCACTGTTCAACAGGCGTCCCAACATGAGCGGCGATCTCCGTCGGCAAGGAGGCGCTCCCTTTCCGGAATCCCATCCATGCGGAGCGTCCGGCGCGTTTCTCTCCGGACGAAGGGAAGGCCCGGGACATCCCCCTTGCTCGTCCCGGCCGCCGGACGGACCGCGGATGGATCCGAAACGTCTTCTTCTCTCGTGTCCAGGGGCACAAAAAGGATAGGGCCGTCGTCCGCGGCCCGGAGGGCGGTTATTCGGCGGGATCCTCACCCATGGTGCTTTCATGCGCCGCAGCGGAGAGACCATTCCCCTTAGCATGGCGCCTGGCTCTTTACAATTCTTTTCTCAAGCCGTAAGGAAATCCCAAGACGAACGCCGTTGAAAAACGCGCGGGGGCGATGCATTATGAGAACGTCGTGGCCGCGCAGCCTCGGATCCCGTCGAGGAAGCGGAGGAAGCCGGGAGCGATGCCGCCCCCGGAAATCTGCCCACATGGAAGGATGAAAGAAAAACGCGGGACGGACAAAGACCCGCAGGACCCGGACCATGGAACGAACTTTTCCCTTCTCGGCCCTGGTGGGCCAGGACCTCATGAAGCGGGCGCTGCTTCTGAACGTGGTGGACCCCACCCTGGGCGGGGTGCTCATCAAAGGCGAACGGGGCACGGCCAAATCCACGGGCGTGCGGGCCCTGGCGGACCTTCTGCCCCACATCCGGGTGGTGGAAAACTGCCCGTTTCGCTGCGATCCCGATGCGCCCGACGAGTGGTGCCCGTCGTGCCGTGAGCGGGCCGCATCCGGCGAACCCCTTCCCGTGGCGGAACGCAAGGTGCGCCTGGTGAACCTTCCCATCGGCACCACGGAAGACCGCCTGTTGGGAACCATCGACATCGAAAAGGCCCTGAAGACCGGAACCAAGGCCTTCGAGCCCGGGCTGCTGGCCGACGCCCACCGGGGCATCCTCTACGTGGACGAGGTGAACCTGCTGAACGACCAGATCGTGGACCTCTTTCTGGACGCGGCCGCCTCGGGCCGCAACGTGGTGGAACGGGAAGGGATCAGCTTCAGCCACGCCAGCCGCTTCATCCTGGTGGGAACCATGAACCCGGAAGAAGGCGACCTGCGCCCGCAGCTCCTGGACCGGTTCGGGTTGTCGGTCACCATCGAAGGGATCGACGCCGTGGAGGAGCGCGTGGAGATCGTGAAGCGCCGGCTGGAATTCGAAGCGGACCCGGAGGGGTTCCGGGCCCGCTGGGCCGACGCGGACCGGGAACTGGCCCGGAGGATCGTTTCGGCCCGGTCGCGGCTGCACGCCACGGCCTTCACGGAAGAGCTGCTCAGGCTGGCATCCCGGATCGCCGTGGCCATGGGAACGGACGGGCACCGGGCCGACATCGCCATGATGAAGGCGGCCCGGGCCAACGCGGCCCTGGAAGGCCGGGACGCCGTCACGGCCGACGACCTGCACCTGGCCGCCCGGCTGGTGCTTCCGCACCGCGTGAAGAAAACGCCGTTGGAAAAGGCGGAACTGGACGAGGGAAAGCTCCGGGAGCTGCTGCAATCGGAAACGGCTCACGCGGGAGGGGACGCCCGGGAATGGGTGCCCGTCCACCAGAACGCGCCCAAGCATTCGTCCAAGGCCCGGTCCTACAAGGCCCCCACGGAATGCGTGACCCATCTTTGCCCCACGGCCAAGAGCCTCGCCGTCACGGTTCCGTGGCACCGGATCCTTCCGGGAAACCATCCGGGGCGCCGCTTCGTTCTGCCCCTGGCCCGAAAATCCGGCGCGGTGCACGGAAGCCGCCTTCCCCGCCCGGAAGACGATCTGACGGATCTTTCCCTGGTCGGCACCCTGCGGGCGGCGGCCCCCTTCCAGGCGAGCCGCCGGAACGGAAACGGCGGCGCAAACGGCCGGCCGATCATTCTGCCCCGAGACGCGCGCCTCCGGAAGCGGTCCCGGAAGACGGGCCTTTCCCTGGTGATGATCGTGGATTCCAGCGCCAGCATGCGCACCAACGACCGCATGGCCGTGACCAAGGGCGTGGTGGACGCGCTCCTCAAGGATCTCTATCTTCGGCGGGACAAGCTGGGGATGATCACGTTCCGGCACACGGGAGCGGAGGTGCTTTTGCCGCTCACCCACAACATCCGGGACGCGGCGGCGGCCGTGGGCGCCCTTCCCGTGGGAGGCCGAACGCCGCTGGCGTCCGGGCTGGACCTGGGCCTCCGGCTGCTCCGCCAGGAAATGCGAAAGAACCCGGAAACCGTGCCCGTGATGCTCCTCTTTTCCGACGGGCGGCCCAACGTGAGCTGCTTCGGGGCGGACCCGGTGGACGAGACCTTCCACTACGCCCGGGAGATCCGGCGCCACGGCATCCAGGCGATCTTCGTGGACACCGAGATGAACCCCATGGCCATGGGCTGCGGCTACGAGATCGCCCGGCGCATGGGCGCGGTCTACCTTCCCGTAGACCGCCTCTTCCGCGACCGGTGATCCCTTGCTGTACCTTGTCCGCCCCGGCTCCCTGTGATAGATAAGCCGGAGAAACCACGGAAGGAGACCGCCATGAAGGGGCGACACTTCATTGGGCTTCTGGTTTTCGCGGCGATGCTGTGGGGACTTTGGGCTGGGCCGCCCGCTGCCTGGGCGGAAGAGACGGGCTTCACCCGGCAGGACCGGGATCTTCTCATCGAGCTGCGCACCCGCATGCTCGAAATCGACAAACGGTTCGAACAGATCGACAAACGTTTTGAGCAGCTGGAAAAGCGCTTCGAGCAGATCGACAGACGCTTCGAAGACGTGGACAAGCGCTTTGAGCAGCTCATGGACTTTCTCTACATCCTGGCGGGGATCTTCACGTCTCTGGTGATCGCGGTCATCGGGTTCGCCTACTGGGACCGGCGGACCATCATTTCGCAGGCCAAGAAGGAAACCCGCGAAGACCTGGAACGGGAAGGCCGCTTAAGGGACGTGATCCTGGCCCTCCGCGAATACGCCGCCAAGAACGAAGACCTGGCGGCCATCCTCAAGAGCTTCCATCTCCTTTAGCGCATTCCCCCGCGTCCGCCCCCTCACCCTCCCCGACCCCGAACCGCCGCGCTAAGGAAAAGCCCCCTTTTCCCGACGAAGCCAAAGGAACGTTGCTTGCCGGCTCCTTGTGAGAACGTTCCGGGAGCTTGTGGGAAAGCGCCGCGGATGTCCTCTTTTCGCGTAGCGCAGCCCTTCAGGGCCGCGGAAGATGCCCCGGTCGTCGGATGGGCTCCCGGGCACAGTGTCTGCCATGTCATAGTGTATGATGGCCCCTCTTCGCGGGGCTGAAGCCCCGCGGCTACGAAGTGATTGGAAATTCCCGGCCTCTTGAGCCGGAAAAACATTCTCGGACCGGCCCCTTGGCGGCTGTCCGACCATATGGCCTAAAGTCCTTTCCCCTGGGAGCGCGGGCCTCCGACCCGCATCTCCCCCGAAGGGGCGGCGTTCGGGCCGGGGCGGCGTCTCAGCGCCCCGGCCCGAAACACAAACGGGGCGCACCCTCTCCGTGCGCCCCGCCTCTGCGTCCTCCGCGTCTCTGCGGTGCTATTTTATCGGGCCCCCGCACGCCCAGGTCACTCTCGCCCGACGCACCCGCCGACCGCCTCCCTGCGCGCCGCCCATGCCTTTCCGCCTGCCCGCTATCCTCCCCTCGGCATCCGGTACCCGAACTCGCCCAGCACCCGCCGGTCGCGCCGCCAGTTCTTCTGCACCCGCACGAACAGCCCGAGATACACCCGGCATCCCAGGAACCGCTCCAGTTCCTTCCGGGCCTGGCGGCCGATCTCCTTGAGCATCCGGCCGCCCTTTCCGATGACGATGCCCTTCTGGGAATCGCGCTCCACGTGGACGGTGGCCTCGATCCGCACCAGGTTCCGCTCGGGCTCCTCCCGGAAGCTGTCCACCGTGACCGCCACGGCGTACGGCACCTCCTGCTCGGTCAGGTGAAAAACCTTCTCCCGGACGATCTCCGCGACGAAGAACCGTTCCGGCTGGTCCGTGATGTAGTCTTCCGGGTAGTAGCGCGGCCCTTCGGGAAGGAGCCGCACCGTCTCCTCCACGAACTCCGCCACCCCCTCGCCGGTGAGGGCCGAAAGGGGCACCACGGCGTCAAAATCCCGCAGGGCCCGGTAGCGCTCCATGACGGGCAGCAGCGCGCTCTTGTCCTTGACCAGGTCCACCTTGTTCAGCACCAGCACCACCGGGGTGGACACCTTTTCCATGCACTGGAGCACGAACCGGTCCAGGTCGGAGCTTCGCGCCGTCACGTCCACAATGAAGGCCGCCACGTCCACCTCTTCCAGGGCGGCCAAGGCCGTCTCCACCAGGATCTTGTTGAAGGTGTCCCGGGCCCGGTGGATCCCCGGCGTGTCCACGAAGATTATCTGGCAGTCGGGCCGGTTGTAGATGCCCAGAATGCGGTTCCGGGTGGTCTGGGGCTTGGGGCAGGTGATGGAGATCTTCTCCTTGAGCACCTGGTTCATGAGGGTGGACTTTCCCACGTTGGGCGCCCCCAGAAGCGCCACGAACCCCGAGCGAATCGGATCAGTTGTTGCCATACCCCCCAGTCCTTTCACGCCATCATGTCGCCTGCGAAATCAATTCCTGGGCCGCCGCTTGGATTCGAGCAGGGAAGAGTTACAACCCAAACGTTTCCCTCACATCAACTTCCATGCCTGAACCCTCTGCCCGGATCGTATTCCGGCACCATCCGTCGCAGAGCCCGAATGATGCCCTCCCGGTCATGGGTTTCCGCAGCCCGGCAAAGCGCCTCCAGCTGCCCTGCCAGGCTACGGTGCAATTCGGCCGGGTCGATTCCGTTGCATCTGAGGACCATGATCTCATCATGAGGGGTGGGCACCACGTCTTCCCCGTCGGTGATGAGTTCCTCCGTGAGCTTTTCCCCTTCCCGAAGGCCGGTGAAGACGATCCGGACATCACGGTCCGGCTCCTTTCCCGACAGGCGGATGAGGTCCCGGGCCATGTCGGCGATGCGCACGGCCGTTCCCATCTTGAGGATGAAAATCTCTCCGCCCCGCCCCATGGCGGCCGCTTGCAGGATGAGCTGGGCGGCCTCGGGAATGGTCATGAAGTAGCGGGTGGCGTCCGGGTGGGTCACGGTGACGGGCCCTCCACGCTCGATCTGACGCCGGAAGAGCGGCACCACGGACCCGGAGGATCCCACCACGTTGCCGAACCGCACGGCCATGAACCGGGTTCCGTTTCCCTGCAGGGACTGCATGAGCAGTTCCGCCGCCCGCTTGCTGGCCCCCATCACGTTGGCGGGCCGCACGGCCTTGTCCGTGGAAACGAGCACGAACCGCTCGACCCCGAACCCAACGGCCGCCTCCATGACCACGCGGCTGCCGAGCACGTTGTTGTAAACCGCCTCCCAGGGATAACGTTCCATGAAGGGCACGTGCTTGCAGGCGGCCGCATGGAAGACGATCTGGGGGCGATGCCTTCGAAAGATCTCCTCCATTAACACCCGATCCTGCACCCGGCCCAGGTAACCGGCAGTGGGACACCTTTTCGCCTCGTGGGCCAATTCGGTTTCCATCCGGAATAGGTTGGCTTCCGAGGCGTCCAGGAGGATCAACTCCGAGGGATCGAATCGGACGATCTGCCGGCAAAGCTCCGAACCGATGGACCCCCCCGCTCCGGTCACCAGCACCCGCTTCGCCTCCAGGACGGCCCTGATCGTCTCCGTTTCCAGCTTCACCGGGGGACGGCCCAAGAGATCCTCGTAATTCACTTTCCGGAGAGCCTCCACGCTCACCTGTCCGGTCATGAGCTGGCCGATGCCGGGAAGGGTCTTGTAGGGGATTCCCGACTCTTCGCAGGCCTGGGTGATCCGGCGCATGGCGTCCCCGGAAGCGGAGGGGACGGCAAGGAAAATTTCGTCGATCCGCTTCTTCTGAGCGATATGCGACAGGTCGTGCACCCCTCCCAGGACGGGAATGCCGTGGAGCCGGCGACCCCACTTTTGATGATCGTCGTCCACAAACCCCACGATCCGGTAGGAAAGCCCCGGATTGTCCTGGATTTCCCGAACCAGCTTCTCCCCGGCACTTCCCGCACCCACGACCAGCACCCTCCGCGGGGACTTGCGCTTCCCCGGGGAACCGCCCGCATGGCCGCCCCTTTCCCTGGCCGCCACGTGCCCCCAGCGGGTGTAGCCCCAGCGAATGGCCAGGCGCACCCCCCCGGCAAAAAGGAACGAAAAGACCCCCTGGAGAACGAACACCGACCGGGAATAGCCCATGAACCGATTCGCATAGAGGACGACGGCGATGGCCGCCAGTGTGGAGGTCACCACCGCCTGGATCAGGCGGATTACGTCATCGCTGCTGGTATAGCGCCACATGCCGCGATAGAGGCCGAAGGCCCAAAAGGTAAGGGACTGCAAGGGAACCAGCCAGAGGCACAGCCTCAGAAATTGTTTCTGGTAGTAAGGCGCCACCGACATTTCAAAACGGACCAGATAGGCGGCATAAAGCGCCGAGGCAAAGCATACGGCGTCCAGCAGGATCATGAGGTAGAGTTTCGGGTTCTTCAGTTGGCGCATCATGGCACCCCCCCACCCCCATTGCCACGTGCGCCCGGGCGGCCGCCGATGAGCTCTCGGTAAAGGGATGCGTATCGCCTTCCCATGACCGCGAAAGACAAGTGCGACTCGAAGCGGGCCCGCGCCCCTTCGCCGAATCTTCGTGTCAGTTCGTCGTCCCGGGCAAGAAGACGCAGCGCCCGGCGAAGCGCCGATGCGTCGGCAGGAGGAACAACCAGCCCCGTCTCCCCATGCCGATTCACGTAAGTCGTGCCGGTACCCACCTCACAGCAGACCAGGGGTTTCCCCATCATGGCCCCTTCCGCCAGGCTGATGCCGAAGGCTTCCGCGGGAAGATGGGACGGCATGACTACGGCCCGGCACAACTTGAAGAGGGCCATCTTGACCTGGTCCGGCACATGGCCGGCAAAGGACACGTTGTGGAGGCCCATCCGGGCGGCCTTTCGGCGCAGCCGTTCGCCCTCCGGCCCTTCTCCCGCGATCACCACCCGGAAAGACTCTCCCCGCGACGCCTCCAGCAGGTAGTCCAGGCCCTTGTAATGGCGCAACACTCCCACGAAGAGGAAGAAATCCTCCCCGTGGACCCGCCTGACTTTCTCGATCACATCCATCGACGGTCGCGGATAGCTATTTTCGTCCAAACCGAAGGGCACCACCTCCACCTTGTCCCGGAACCTGCGCAACACCTGGCTGGATTCGACCTGGAATTGGGAAGTCGCCACGATCCGGTCCACACTGGCGAGGAACAGATGGAGAACCGGGCGGTACAAGTCCAGGTAGAGTCGGTTTCGGACGATGTCCGCATGGTAGGTGACGAGCGCCGGCTTTGGGACCCGGTGAACAAGATGCAAAAGGTCCATGAAAGGCCAGGGGAAATGGTAGTGGATGACATGGCAGCGGGCCGCTTCGCCACGAAAGCCCCTCAAGGCGCCCAAGGATACGGGGCACGACGCGGGTCCCACGGCATCCCCGTAACGCACCACGCGCGCTTCCGGCAGATGGACGATGGTTGTCGGAGTTCCGTCGTAGCCGGCGGTCAAGACGGTGTGGTCAAACCCGGATGGCTTCGTGCCCAGGCATATCTGGCGGATGGCTTCCTGCAACCCGCCCTGGGTTTCCGGAAAGTATGTCTTGAACACATGAAGGACGCGCACCGACGTTGCACCTCTCCCATTCGCCCGGAACCGAGCACCGGGCAAATCCCAGTTGTGCGGTTGAGTTTTTTATAGGCATTCTCATTGGTTCCAGCATGTTATCTCATGGGAACCTCTTGCGCCAGCTCAAATCCTGTGCTAAGGACGGTCACGCATTTCGGGCGGAGGGGCTGGCGGCCAGCCCTCCTTTAGCGAGTAAGCCGTGTTCCGTCAATCAGAACCCACCGACCTTTGGCCCGACGTTTTCCGCGCAGAGCGGAAGCGAGTTGGCGGAGCTGTGCCCGCGTCCCGGGGGCTTGAAACCGAACCCATGAAGAACGTGTCGGGAAGTCGCACGCACCCGTGAATCTCCTCGTCAACGCCGTTCCATTGCTGGCCATTCCCACGGGAATACCGCGCTACCTGAGAAATCTTTACGGCACGCTGCAAGCCCTGGAAGGCCCGGAAAGCGTGCAGGTGTTTTGTTTTGACGGGAAAAGATCCCTGCGCGGGCTCCCCAAGCCGGTGGAACCGGGCCCTTGGACACGCAAAAGGACCCTTCTGGAGAAGATACCGGCCTCTCTTCTACTGGGATTCCGGTGTGCCCGCTGGTGGGCCTATGAGCAATCCTTGAGATGGATTTCCGCGGGGAGGCGATACGATTTGTACCACGAAACCGGTTTCGTTCCCGCGGCGCAGTCCCACCTTCCTACGGTCTTCAGCCTGTACGATCTGTCCCTCCTCCGCTATGCGGAAACCCACCCACGGGACCGGGTCCTTTTCTTCGAGATGTACATGAAGCGAAGACTGCACCACGCGACCCACATTCTGACCATTTCGCGCTTTGTCCAGGACGAGATCCAGGACCTGTTTCGTTGGCCCGAAGGCCGCATCTCTGCGGTTCCCCTGGCCCCGGACGCCGTTTTTTCCCCCCGTCCCGCTGACAGAGTCGTTCACGTGAAGAAACGACTGGGGATCCCGGGGGATTACCTCCTCTTCGTGGGCTCGCTGGAACCCCGGAAAAACCTGTGGGGTCTGATCCAGGCCCTGCGGATTTGCCGTTCCCACATCGCGCTGGTCCTGGTCGGATGGAGTGGGTGGGGCGAAAAGACCTGGCTGGGCGAGGCCTGCCGGCACCTGGGCCAACGCCTCATAGGGCTGGGTTTTGTGGACGATGAGCTCCTGGCGTGCCTCTACAGCGGGGCGTCAGCCCTGGTTTATCCAAGCCTCTACGAGGGCTTCGGGCTTCCCATCGTGGAGGCCATGGCCTGCGGCTGCCCCGTGATCTGCTCCAACACGTCGAGCATGCCGGAGGTGGCGGGTGGCGCCGCCCGCCTCGTGGATCCCCGCGACCCGGAGGACCTGGCCGCGGCCATCGACCACGTCCTGGAATCGTCCCAATACCGCCAGGAGTTGATCCGGAAGGGCTTGGCCCGGGCGGCCCGTTACAGCTGGGAGCGGACCGCCCGCGAAACCAGGGCCGTTTTCGAGAAAGTCCTGGAGGAGGCGCGATCCTGATGCTTGCCATGCTCCGCGCCCTGTGGCGCTACAGATACTTTGTTTGGAGCTCCATCCGAAACGAGCTGGTGAGCCGATTTCTTCGAAGCCGGCTCGGCGGACTGTGGATGATCATCCACCCGCTGGCGCAGGTGGCCATCTATGCCCTGATCCTCTCCAACGTTCTGGCGGCCAAACTGCCCGGCATATCCAACAAGTACGCCTACTCCATCTACCTCATGGCGGGCCTGGCGGCCTGGACCCTTTTTACGGACATCCTGGGGCGATGCGTCAACCTCTTCGTGGATCAAGGGAATCTCATGAAGAAGATGGCCTTCCCGCGCATTACTCTTCCCGCCATCGCCGTAGGCTCGTGCCTGGTCAACAATCTCCTGCTCCTGGCAGCCATGGCCCTGATCTTTCTTCTTCTCGGCCACGGCTTCGGCTGGGCCGTGTTGTGGATTCCTCCCCTCTTGATCCTTCTCACGGCCTTCTCCCTGGGGATCGGGCTGATCCTCGGCGTGGTGAACGTCTTCGTGCGGGACGTGGGCCAGGCGGTTCCCATCCTCCTGCAGATCTGGTTCTGGTTCACGCCCATCGTCTATCCGGCCACCATCATTCCCGAACCCTTTCGAAAGTGGCTCGTTCTGAACCCGATCTATCCCTTTGTCGCCGCGTACCAGCAGGTTCTGGTCTATTCCAGGACACCCGACCCCGCAACCATTTCTATCGTTGGGGTCGCGGCCGCGGGACTGCTCCTGCTGGCGCTCCTCCTTTTTCGGCGCGCCGCCCCGGAACTGGTGGACGTGCTATGAGCCTTCTTCGAGTCGCCAACCTGGGAAAGGCCTTTCGTTCCTACCGGCGCGAATGGCATCGTTTCGCCCGCTGGGCGGGACTCCCCATGGCCCCGGGAGAGGAGACCTGGGTCCTGAGGCACGTGAGCTTCGAAGCCCACCATGGCCGGGCCATCGGCATCATCGGGCAGAACGGCGCCGGCAAGAGCACTCTGCTCAAGATCATCACCGGCACCCTCCATCCCACGGAAGGCCACGTGGAAGTGAACGGGCGCATCGCGGCCATCCTGGAACTGGGCATGGGGTTTCACCCGGAATTGACGGGGAGACAGAACGCCCGCCACGCCGCCGGCCTCATGGGCTTCACGGCCGATGAAATCGAAGCCGCCATGCCTTCCATCGAGGAATTTGCGGAAATCGGCGAATACTTCGACGAGCCGCTTCGCACCTACTCCAGCGGGATGCAGATGCGCCTGGCCTTTTCCGTCGCCACCGCCTGGCGGCCGGACATCCTGATCGTGGACGAGGCGCTTTCGGTGGGGGACAGTTACTTTCAGCACAAGAGCTTTGACCGGATCCGCAAGTTCAAGGAAGAGGGCACGGTTCTTCTCTTCGTCTCCCACGGCATGCAGGAGGTCAAGGAGCTTTGCGATCGCGTGGTGCTCTTGGACAAGGGGAGGGTAATCAAGGACGGCCTTCCCGACGAGGTGGTGGACTATTACAATGCCCTGATCGCTGAGAAACAAGCCGCCGGCGCGACCATCCGACAGCAACGAACCGAAAAGGGGTGGATGCAGACCCGTTCGGGATCGGGAGAAGCCCGGATCGCCTCGGTAAAACTTCTGGACGCCGGGACCGGTGTCGAGGTGGCCACGGCCCGTGTGGGACAGAAGCTGTGCCTAGTGGCGGAGGTGGAAATCCGGGCGCCTATTCCCAGGCTGGTGATGGGCTACATGCTTCGGGACCGGGTGGGACATGTGGTCTGGGGCACCAACACGTGGCACACCCGGCAGGTTGTGGAAAACCTTGCACCGGGCGACCGGGTCACCTATGAGCTTCATTTCACCTGCAGCCTGGGACCGGGATCCTATTCCTTTTCCACCGCTTTGCATGAGAACAATGCCCATATGGAGTCAAACTACGAGTGGGTCGATAACGTTTGTGTTTTTGATGTAATCAATACGGATAAGCACCATTTTATAGGCTGCAACCACCTACAGAAACATATACATATTAACTACATCAGGAATGCGGGATGAACAGAGACCTGTTTTACAGATTCTTTGAGGATAAATTTAGAGGAAGTAGGGATACAATAAAATTCCGATTAGAAATTTACGAACCTCTTCTGCAACAGCTTAAATCAATTTACCCCAGTGGCGAGGTGTTAGATCTAGGCTGCGGTCGCGGGGAATGGCTCGAGTTATTGAGAGACTGGGGAATCAAGGCCAAAGGGGTAGACATCAATGAGGAAATGGTGAATGAATGCCTTGGACGTGGCCTTAATGCACATATAGCCGATGCAGTTTCCTACCTGTCAGCAGAAGAAGATGAGAAATTTGTAGCCGTTACCGGATTTCATTTAGCTGAACATATTGAATTTTCGCAGCTCACCGAGTTAGCAAGAGAAGCCCTCCGGACTCTTAAACCAAGTGGTGTCATGATCTTGGAAACTCCAAACCCTGAAAACATATTGGTTGGGATTTCAGGTTTTTATATAGACCCATATCATATTCGTCCATTGCCTTCGCAGCTTCTAAAATTCTTATTGGAGTACATAGGCTTTGCGAGAGCGGAAATATTGCATTTAAATGAAGATTCTTGCCTGCGCAATAGAGAGCAGATTTCATTAATCGATGTGCTTTCGGGGGCTAGCCCAGACTACGCTGTTATTGCGCAAAAAGAACCACTGATAGATGCCGGATTCATAGAGTCATATATTAGCAGCAAGGGTGGACTTTCCTTGCTGCAACTGGCAGAAATCTATGAAAATCAAAGGTCTAGAATCTTAGAACGCAAAAACGAAGAGCTTTTGGCCGCTCAAAACAGAATCGAGGCAGAAATCGGAACTTTGCAGGAGCAGCTTGCAGCTATTTATGCCAGTCGTTCCTGGAAACTGACCGCACCGCTGAGGTGGTGCTATGATCAGGCCGGAAATCTGTTCCATGGTGCTCTTGCTCCGATGCGCAACGGCCATCTGGTTTTGCATCGACCGCTGCATCTCGGGATGCTACAGATCCTAGAGAGGCCGTCTCTGGCCGAACCCCTGAGGCGGCTGATCGCCCGGTTTCCATGGCTCCACGAGAGGCTTCGAGCGTGGGCCATCAGAAGAGGACTGCTTTTCTCAATCGCCTCGGAAGCACCCGTTGATTATCCATGGCCGGAAGAAATCGGAACGGGCCATCTTTCGGCCCACGCCCGCCGGATCTATGCGGACCTCAAGCGGGCTCTGGACGCCGCGGACCATTAACGAAATCTAGAGGACGCCGGCGAACCTACGAAGTCGGAACCAAGCGGTGAGAATCGGTACATGCGGATCGTGATCGACATGCAGGGAGCCCAGACGGAAAGCCGTTTTCGCGGCATCGGGCGCTACACCATGAATCTTGCGCAGGCTGTTGTACGGAACCGCGGAGACCATGAGGTCATCCTGGCTTTGAACGGCCTTCTTTCCGAAAGCATCGAGCCGATCCGCGCAGCCTTTGAGGGCCTCCTGCCGCAGGAAAACATCCGGGTTTGGCAGGCACCCGGCCCGGTACGAGAGGGAACTCCAGGAAACAGCGTACGTCGCCGAACAGCGGAACTCATTCGGGAAGCTTTCCTGGCTTCTCTCCTGCCGGACGTGATCCACATAAGCAGCCTTTTTGAAGGCTACGTTGACGATGCCGTCACCAGCATCGGGCGGTTCGATAAGCGCACCCCGGTGAGCGTCTCCCTCTACGACCTTATTCCGCTGACGAATGCGGATCACTACCTCAAACCCCATCCGCGCTATTCCGCCTACTACGAGCGGAAACTCTCATGGCTTCGCAAGGCGTCGCTGTGTCTCGCCATATCACGGTCCGCGGGGCGAGAGGCGGTTGGGCACCTACCCGAGCTTTCCGGCCGCATCGTCAATGTTTCGACCGCCGTCGAGCCCCGTTTTCAACCCTTGGAAATCGATGAAACATCGAGACGGGAGATTTGCCGAAAGTACAGTATTGATCGCCCCTTTGTTCTCTATACGGGAGGTGCGGATGAGCGGAAGAATCTGCCGCGCCTTCTTCGGGCCTATGCGGCCCTGCCGAACCATCTTCGCTCAAGCCACCAATTGGTTTTTGCCGGCAGAATGCCGCAGGGAGATATGGGACGATTAAAGAGGGAATCGCACGCCGCCGGACTAGAACCCCACGAACTTGTCCTCACCGGCTACGTGAGCGACGAGGATCTCGTTCGGCTCTACAACCTGTGCCGCCTCTTCGTCTTTCCATCGTGGCACGAAGGATTCGGCCTGCCGGCATTGGAAGCCATGGCGTGCGGTGCGCCGGTTATTGCGGCCAACACGAGCAGCCTTCCGGAAATCGTCCAATTCAAGGAATCTCTTTTCGACCCTTTTCGCGTCCAGTCTATAACTCAAACAATGCAACGGGCGCTGGCCGATGAAGAGTTCCGTAACAAGCTGATCCAGCACGGCCTGAAGCAGGCCGGGCATTTTTCCTGGGACGACACGGCCCGAAAGGCCATAAACGCTTGGGGGAAAATAGCCAAGCGGCCGAAAACGAAGTATGGTGACACCACTCTCAATTCTTCACGACTCTACCATGCACTGGCCCAAGAGCTCCCTGGACCCCAGGCCGCTGGACTGCCGGCCCTTGCTGCGTGCTTGGCGCAAAACGCACTGGCGGGGGAGGAACGCCAGCTCTTGCTGGACATCTCGGAACTCTCTCAAAGAGATGCCGCCACAGGAGTTCAGCGCGTAGTCAAAAGTTATTTGAAGTGGCTTTTGCAATCTCCCCCCCCAGGATTCCGCGTGGAGCCTGTGTATGCCACCTCCACGGGCGGCTACCGCTATGCTCGTCAGTTCACCCTGCGCTTTTTGGGACTTTGCGAAGATGGCGCGCGTGATGAACCGATCCGCTGGCGGCGGGGGGACGTGTTCTTCGGGCTGGACATGCAACACCATGTGCAGCTGGCCCACATGGCCTTTTTCAGCACATTGCGGCGGGAAGGCGTGAATGTGAAATTCCTTGTTTACGATCTGCTGCCGGTTCAATTCCCGAGCCTATTGAAAGATCGCGATTTGGAAAGATTGCATGCCGAGTGGTTGGCCATGATCGCTTCCACCGACGGGGCCATCTGCATCTCCAAGGCCACGGCCGATGCTTACGCGGCCTGGTTGAATGAGAAGGGCATCCCACCGGCGCGGACCTTCCGCGTTGATTGGCTCCACCTTGGGGGCGACATAGACGGCTCGGTACCGTCCAAGGGGATCCCTGCCGAAGCCCATCAGATCCTGGACACCCTAAGATCGAGAACTACGTTCCTCTGCGTGGCAACACTGGAGCCGCGCAAATGCCAAGCACAGATACTGGGAGCCGTCGAGGAGCTCTGGCGGCAAGGAATGGATGTCAATCTCGCTTTGGTAGGCCAGAAAGGATGGAAGACAGAGGGACTGATAGAACGGATCGAACACCACCCGGAAAAAGAAAAGCGCCTCTTCTGGTTTGAGGGCATCAGCGACGAATACCTGGACCAGGTCTACGCCGCCAGCACGTGCCTGATCGCCGCAAGCCTCGACGAAGGCTTCGGCCTGCCCGTTGTGGAAGCCTCCCGGCACGGTCTTCCTGTGGTGGCGAGGGACATTCCGGTTTTCCGCGAAGTGGCGGGCGACAATGCCTTTTACTTTACCGGACAAAGCCCCGGTGACCTGGCCCAGGCTCTAAAAGACTGGCTGGATCTTTACCAAGCGGGGAAGAACCCAGACTCCCAAAAGATACCATGGATGACTTGGCGGGAAAGCACAGAAAGGCTGAAGGATCTCCTGGTCGGAAAGAACTATCGTCGCAGGCAGCTTCTTGTGGACATCTCCGAACTGGTGCGCCAGGACCTTGGGACGGGAATCCAGCGTGTGGTGCGGAACATCTTGAGGGAGTGGCTTCTCAATCCACCGCCCGGCTGGAGGGTCGAGCCCGTTTACGCGGCTGTTGATCAGCCCTATCGCTATGCTCGAAAGTTCACGGCTCAGTTTCTCGGCACGCCGATTAATGGGCTGACAGACGATCCCATGGAATTTGCGCCGGGAGATTGTTTTTTTGTTTTGGATCTCCAGCCCCAGGTGCAGACATCGAAAGCCCAATTTTATCAGCACTTGCGCCGCCATGGGGTGACGGTCAAATTCCTTGTTCATGACTTATTGACCATCCGAATGCCCCAATACTTTCCTCCGGGTACAACCGAGGGCTTCACAAGTTGGCTAATGATCGTGGGAGAATGCGATGGAGCGATTTGCGTCTCCAATGCAGTGGCACAAGATCTTCGGCAGTGGATGAGAAATAGGACATGGAAACGTCTGCGTAGTTTTTCGCTTGACTATAATCACAACGGTGCCGAGTTGGAGAACAGACTGAAATCCCCTTCAAGGCCCTCCTGTACTGTACATGATGATAGTCTCGTCGCGTTGCAACAGCGCCCGAGCTTCCTCATGGTCGGCACACTGGAGCCTCGCAAAGCCCATGCGCAAGTGCTGGCGGCCTTTGAGCAACTTTGGGCGAAGGGCACCGACGTCAACTTGGTTATTGTGGGCAAGCAGGGCTGGATGGTCGAAGCGCTCGCCCGAAGAATCAAAACCCACCCCGAACGGGACCATCGTCTTTTCTGGCTCCAAGGCATCAGCGACGAGTACCTGGAAAGAATATACCAGCGGAGCACATGCCTCATTGCTGCTTCCTACGGCGAAGGCTTCGGCCTGCCGCTCGTCGAAGCGGCCCAGCACAAGCTCCCCATCATCGCCCGCGACATTCCGGTGTTCCGCGAAGTAGCAGGCAACTACGCTTACTATTTTAAAACTGACCAGCCAGATGATTTGGCGCACACCATTACGATCTGGCTACGTCTTTACTTGGCCAACCGTCATCCCAAGTCAGAACACATACCTTGTCTAACATGGGCGCAAAGTGCTCGCAACCTATTATCGCTACTGATCAATGCGCACAATTAAGCAGATGATATCCGGGGAGCACACGATGCAAAACCACCCGATTACTTTAACCATTGACATCCTAATGATGTTCATTTTCATAACATCCTATACAGCTGTTCTCGCATTAGCTCTCGGGCACTTTGATCCTTCACTTGTCCTCCTAACCGGATTGACGCTCAGCCTGTTCTTGTGGTTTCCACTTCATCCCAAAATAAAGCATGCAAGAACCTCTTTGCATCTTGGGGCGAACGATGTTTTTTTTATTCTTTCGATCCTCTCCTTAGCTCTCTTTTTTCGATCCGGGCCTTATTTATACATAATGGGCGATCAAGATCAGGGAGTGTATGTTAACATGGCGTCCGAATACGCCCGCAATGGGAAACCATTCCTAAAAGATAGCGTACGTAAAATTATCACCGACAAAGACATTCTTGAATTATATGATTCTTACAATCACAAGCACTCACACGACCCTAGAAAGGCTCACCTAAAGAACAAATATGAGGGTGCACACCTTCCCGGGATATATATTAAGAATCTCTCCAAATCTGAATATGTTTTTCAGTTCTATCCCCTACATCCCTTGTGGATGGCAATCATTGGCAAAATAGTTGGACTCAAAAATTGCATACATGCATTGACTTTATTTTCTCTATTATCCGTAGTGGCCTTTTACCTGTTAGCATTGGAGATGTCAGACGGCGATAGCAAGACGGCAGCATTCATCGCAATCCTTCTTGCCGTAAATCCCCTGCACTCCTTTTTTTCGAAGTGGCCCGTAACCGAGGTCGTGGCCCTAACGTTTACGGCCTTTGGCTTTTACTACTTCCTCCGATTTTACAATAGCTGGAAACACAATTGCCAAAATAGCTTGCTTTTCCTACTTACCATGTCCGCTGCTTCTTTCGGATGTTTCTTCTTCACCCGCATTTCCGGTTTTATGTATCTTCCTTTCTTTTATGCCATAATGATCGTGACACTATTATTATCCTCCAACACTAGACTTCGGTTGCACATAGTTGCATATGTCAGTGTTTTATTCGTGCTTTACATCTTTTCTGTAGCGTATGGCTTGCACTTTTCTTTTCCATATTCTTACGACATATACAATATTTCATTCCGTAAAGTATTCGGTTCGCACAGGCCTCAGCTGCTCGCCATATTGGCAGTCTCTCTTACGATATTGCCGATCGTAGCGTATCTTATTTCCGGCAAACCCAAAATCCGTCTTCTGGCCGATAACTTCATACGGAAAATTCGATCCTTGCTGCCCTTCGTATTTCTAGCCATCTTGGTCATAGCGTTCTATAAGGCGTACTTATTGGGGTTTACAGACAGGTACATTAATGATCCCTGGCTGGGTTCCCGGTGGGCGCTAGCGGCATCCGGCTGGGCTGGGTTTACGTCCACAAGCGTAATCGTTGCCATTAAATACCTTTCTCCCATTACATTTCTTGCCTTCATCGTTGCAACTTTTAAGCTCAACAAGGATTGGCTAGGTACTGCAGGCCTAGTATTTATACTTGGATTCTGGTTTTATATTGCGGCCCTACAATGGACAATTCCTTACCAGTACTACTATGCGAGATATCTTCTATCTGAAATTGTTCCATATACACTTCTCTTAACCGTTGTCTGGACCAAAACAGCTCAAGGCCGCCTAGCCAAAACTGCAAAGTTCATAGGGAGCGCTGTGATTGTTATGTATTTTGCCGTCTTTAGTTCTTTTCAGTTACAGGGGAAGGAGGCTGACGGAGCTTATACTTCCCTGAACCAAATCTCTGGTGAACTTACAGACTCCGATTTGCTTCTGTTAGACAGAAGAGGTTTTCGAAGGTACGCCGAGATCAAAACACCTCTAGTCTACTTTTTTGGTCACCACGTGTTCGACGTAGCATCAGACGAGGACGTGCTCAAGGTCGCCTCTTGGGCCACTTCCCATTTCCCCAATGTTTACCTGTTGTCTCAAAAACCCTGTTTCATTGAGAATATAACTCTTTTGAAATGCATACCCTACAGACAGGCTGGATTCGAACATACTCGGAGAATTCCCCGGAAGTTCATGAAGGATAAAATAGTTGAGACGCTATGGTTGTACAAGGTTGATACTCTGGCTCTCGCGTCCAAAGTGATAGCACGCACAGGGATCATTGATATCTCAAGTCCTCTAGTTGAGATCGAAGGATTTTATGGCGACCGCCTATGGACCAATGGAAGAGGGATAATTAGGGGGCTTGATCTGCCTTTCGAGGGAAGCAGAACCCTTGAGATTGTAACGCGGGGGTACAATCCAGACATCCGGAATTTGCACCTACTAGCCGTCAAGACTCTTGTCAATGGCGAAGAGGTCCCCTTGTTGGGTTCACAGGGAGTGCGGCTGTACTTTTTTCTTCCTCAGCACCTCAGCCCCATTCGGAGCATTGAAATAATATCCAATACTTTCATTCCAAAGGAGAGGAACATCAACAATGATACTCGCAAACTTGGCTTGGACATTGTAAGACTTCAGATCCACTAACCTTTAGGGCCTAAAGTGAAGATTCGCCTGCAGGCTAAATTTTCCTGTATTACCTTGACTCTACTGGCCATGGATCTACGACGATGAAACTTATCATACAGATTCCGTGCTACAATGAAAAGGACACTTTGCCCATCACCCTCAACGATCTTCCCCGCCATGTACCGGGTTTTGATGAGGTTGAGTGGCTGGTAATCGATGACGGAAGTACCGACAAAACGGCTGAGATTGCGCGGCGTTGCGGTGTCGATCACATTGTGCGCCACACAAGGAACCAAGGACTTGCCCGGGCCTTCATGACAGGCCTCGATGCGTGCCTTCAGCTTGGAGCCGATGTGATCGTGAACACGGACGCTGACAACCAATACAACGCCAAGGACATCCCGACACTGACCGCTCCCATTTTAGAGGGGCGGGCTGATATTGTCGTCGGAGCCCGACCAATTGACAGCATCCAGCACTTTTCACCGATCAAGAAAGTGCTTCAGAAAGTGGGAAGTTGGGTTGTTCGTTTTGTAAGTAGAACGGATATCCCGGATGCGCCCAGTGGGTTCCGTGCCATGAGCCGGGCCGCTGCCCTGCGCCTCATGGTGTTCAACGACTACACCTACACGCTGGAGACCATCATCCAGGCCGGGCAGAAAAACATGGCCATTGTATCTGTCCCCATTCGCGTAAATGAAGACCTCCGACCAAGCCGGCTCGTCAAAAGCATACCGTCTTATGTCAAGAGGAGCATTGCCACAATCATTCGGATTTTCGTGATTTACAAGCCGTTCCGCTTTTTCGCGACAATTGGCACAACTGTCTTTGCATTGGGATTTCTCATTGGACTTCGCTTTCTCTTCTTTTACGCCATGGGAAAGGGGGAAGGACATGTCCAGTCCTTGATTCTTGCGGCACTGCTCATGGGAATGGGTTTTCAAACCATACTCATTGCCTTTGTGGCCGATCTCCAGGCCGCCAACCGCAAGATGTTGGAAGATTTGAGATATTCTATAAGAAGACATAACTATGGTGGAAGTTTCAGCTCCCAAGAGAGGATTAAGAAAGATGGCTGATCAGGGTGCCGAAGGGTTTTTCTCACCTCTTCTTCGTTCCCGGAGATTTTTGGCTGTCAAGCCTTTTTTGCGAGGCCGGGTTCTCGACTTCGGATGCGGAACCGGTGGACTGGCTCAGTACGTCCCCGCGTCTCGGTACCTAGGCGTGGATATCGATGATCAATCGTTGCAACTTGCGCGATCCAAATTCCCCTACCACCATTATTGTAAGGGATGGCCAGACATCCTAGCTACTTTTGATACTATCGTTTTAGCAGCCGTCATTGAACACATGCCCCACCCGGTGGAAATTCTCTCTAAACTAAGAAAACATCTGGCAGACACACATGAGGCTCGTCTGATTATCACAACCCCTCATCCGTCCCTCGATTGGGTGCATCGCGCGGGAGCTTACCTCGGGCTCTTCAGTAAACATGCGAGCGACGAACACCATCAATTGCTGGACTACCCCAAGCTTAAGGGGATTGGACATCTCGCTTGGCTAAGCATGATTCTATACTGAAGGTTATTGCTTGGAGCAAACCAACTGTCGGTCTATGCAAGGAATTGAGCATGATAATTTCTGGAGGACGCCAAGAAAGCGGTGTTATTATTGGAAACACATATAATAAATATAGTTCAAAAAACCCCCTTGTCAAATTGATCATGGCCGGATTCCGATCTGCGTTGTACGAGCTGATAACGCAGGCCTCTCCGAAAGCCATCCATGAAGTCGGTTGCGGTGAGGGCTACTGGGTCATCCAATTGCACCTTCAGGGTTTTGATGTCAAGGGATCCGATTTTTCCGCCAGCGTCATCGAGATGGCGCGCCATAACGCCAAGGCGTTTGGGATCGCAAAGGATCGTTTCCTCACTTGCAGTATTTATGACCTTGACGAGCACCGCCACGGCGCTGACCTTCTTCTTTGTTTGGATGTACTGGAACATCTCTTAGATCCCGAAGCAGCCCTCAGAGCACTTCTCCGCGCGTGTTATAAATATTTGATTGTCAGTGTGCCGAATGAACCATTATGGTCCTTTTTGAATATGGTTCGAGGCAAGTACCTTCGTGATAAGGGGAATACTCCGGGACACATACAACGCTGGTCACAAAAAGCTTTCATCGACTTCGTGTCCAATCATTTTCAGGTTATCGCAGTGAGATCACCCTTGCCATGGACAATGCTCTTGTGCCAACCTCCAAAATGAAATGGCTTCGAAACCGCCGATGGGTGTCCATCTTTCATCGTGTAGGTAACGTCTTGGCTGTTTTGGGTATAGCCTTTGTCGCACTTCGCTACAGGCAGTACTCCGGCCAAATCAACCAGCTACGCTATAACCCGAATCTTTTCATATACATCACGGGTTTAGCCTTGGTCTCCGCCGCGTCCAATTTGCTGCTTGCCATGGCATGGCGTAACTTGCTTCAAAAATTCGGGGCCACAGTCGGCCGGCGCTGGGCTTTGAAAACTTACGGCATTTCTCAGTTAGCCAAGTACGTGCCCGGAAATATTTTTCACTTGGCCAGCCGGCACTCTATTGGACTCGCGGCACAGGTACCCCTATGGCCTTTGACAAAATCAACAGTTGCCGAACTTGTCCTTATTGCGGCAGCAGGCGCTCACTTTGCTTTTCTTTGCCTGCCCATGATGTTCGTACAGGTATCTAAATACGATTCTGCCGGGCTTTTTGTGATCGCCGTCTGCTTCTCGCTTTTTCTCTTGGCGCGCTACGCCGGCATGGAGGTTTTGCGCGCTTTTTTTTATCAGCTCTCTTTCCTTACGGTTTCAGGCACCCTCTTTGCCTTGGTTGTGGCCCTCATTTCAAGTAATTGGCCTGTCGTAGATCTTCCCTGGTTCTCCGTCATTGCAGCATATGTCATTGGCTGGCTAGCAGGCCTGGTCACACCCGGGGCCCCGGCAGGAGCCGGCATCAGGGAAATGGTGGTCTTATTACTTTTCGGAAATTTAGATACAGGAACTTACCTCATTCATGCGATCTTGATCACTCGCACCATAACTATTGTAGGTGATTTTCTTTTTTTCTTCTACGCTTCACTTTTGCTCTCTCCTGAATCTTAGAAATTCTGAATTCGTGAATGATTACAATACCTATTGATGTGTAAGAGTTCGAGACAGCTATTCTGCGTTATTAGGCCCCAGTTACGTTGGTTTTTCCCACCTCGCAAACAGATGAACCGAAACCTGAATCCGTGAATAGAAAGGCGGCAAACTGACGGTGGGGCATTCGAAATCCATTTCACGGCTGGGTGATGGCCGTTTTCGACTCCCCCGGCGGCCTCCGGGCCGTCAGAAGCCGGAGAAACCGCTTTCGATGGTGATATTTTACGCCTTTCGAAACACAGGTGTCCCTTCAAAACCTTGCGGTCAGTCCGCTTGCATGCTCTTGAGGAGGCCCGGACTATGCCGGGCAGAACCTGAGATACACACTGCGAAAAGCACGAAAGGCCGGACAGTGTCTTCCGAACTGCAACTTCAACCGGCG
>NZ_FQVB01000006.1 GCF_900129305.1 Desulfacinum infernum DSM 9756
AGGACGCTTCGCGAAAGCGGAATTCGTCACCACTGGGCCACCTTGCGAACGCATCTGAGTGGCCAAGTGCGGGTGACCACCAGCATGGTCAATGACAAAGGGCAGGTCATTCACATACGACACACGTCCGAGCCGGAACCGGTTCACGTGAAAATTTACAATGCTCTCGGGCTCCCGGTACGGCCATTAAGGAGGCTGACCGTCATCGAATGAAAAATTTGTAGTGTAGAATTTGAAAGCACTCTACAACAAAATCAGTAACTTACACACAAAAGTGACAAACTTGGGCTACTATCTTCCCCGTGAATGGGCGGTGGTCGAAATCCTGGAAGACGTTGAGCCGCTCCCCGAAATCGTGGAAGCCTGCAAGCGATTGAAGCGGACAGGCTACACCCTGGCCCTGGACGACTTCGTCCTTGCAAACCACCATCACCTCCCCTTGCTGGCCCTCGCGGACATTCTCAAGGTGGATGTCCGTTTCACCACCCCGGAGGAACGGCGTCTTATTGTACGAAAGTTCGGAGATCAGGTTGAACGCTTTCTGGCGGAAAAGACCGAGACGCGGGAGGAATTCCACGAGGCTCTGGAGGCGGGCTATTCCCTCTTTCAAGGATATTTCTTCAGCCGCCCGGTCATCATTGCCCGCAAAGATATCCCCGTCTACAAAGTCAACGCCCTGCGGCTCATCCAGCAGATCAACAGACCCGACCTGGACCTCGACGCCCTGGAGAAGGTGATCAAGCAGGACCCCGCCCTGGTTTACAAGCTGCTTCGCTACGTCAATTCCGCCTTCTTCGCTTTCCGCCACAAGGTGGGATCCGTGCGGCACGCGCTGGTCCTTCTGGGAGAGCGGGAGCTCCGGAAGTGGGCCACCCTTTCGGTCTATACGCGCCTCACCATGAAAGAACCCCAGGAACTTCTCCGGCTGTCCCTGGTCCGGGCGCGGTTCCTGGAGCTGCTGGCTCCCTTGGTGGGCATGGCAAGCGAAGCGGATCAGCTCTTTCTCATGGGCATTTTCTCGGTGGTGGACACCTTGCTGGGAAGGCCCATGGCAGAGGCCCTGGAGGAAGTCCCGCTGGAAGACGATGTGAGGGAGGCGCTCCTGGGAACGCTCAACCGCTATCGGGTCCTCTTCGAGATCGTTCTGGGCTACGAAAAGGCCCACTGGGACACCATCAGCCGGATCTGCACGGGCCTCAAGCTGGATCCGGGCGCCATAACATCCCGCTACCTGGAAGCCGTCGACTGGACCGAAAAGGTTTACCGCATCCGCTGACGTAAGCTCTCCGGGGAACGGTCATGGGCGTCCCTGCGCGGTTCTTCTTCACGTCATTCGGGCCGGTAGGCGCAATACTCGATCCAGTTGTGTACCTCGGATAGGAGCGACCGGTACTTTTCCTTTCCCTTGCTGTACATGATGGCGTTTTCGATGGCGATCCCGCACTGTTCCGCCACGGCCATGGCGTATTCCACTTCGTACTTGTGGAACCGGCGCTTCTTTTCCGTGAAGATGCGCATGCTGCCGATCACCCGGTCGCGGATCACGATGGGCACGGCCAGGATGGATCCGATCCCCTCCAGGGCGGCTTCCGCCGGGTACTGCACCCGGGGATCGTTTTGCACGTCGTAGATCTGCACCGGCGTGCCCGACGTGGTCTCCGCGATGCTCTTTTCCGCATCCAGGGGGCCCTTTTCCAGGTACTTTTCGCTGAGCCCGTAGGCGGCGGCCTGATCGAGGCGGGCCTTGTCCTTGTCCAGCAGAAGGAGCGTGCAGCCCTTGGCCTGGAAGATCTTGGTCACCTCCTCCACGATCACCTGCAGCACCTTGCGGTATTCCAGGGTGGAGGTGACCGTCCGGCTGATGTTCATGAACCCCTGCAGGTAGGGATTCTTGAAGAGCCGAAGCATCCCCACGCTCTCTTCGTCGATGTCCCCGGCCACGAAGGCCTGTCGCTGAAAGCACTCCAGGCTGAGGGCGGTGAAGGGGCAGGCCTCCAGGTCCGACACGTCCTGGACGTTCAGCGGGCAGCACCCGTCTTCCTGCACCTTCTTCGCCAGGCGGTCCACCACCATCTCGGCCACCTGCGGCTCGGATAAACTGCCCAACAGCCCCTGCAGGACCAGGGTCAACGCCTTCTGCACCTGCGGCTTGTCCTTTTTTTCTTCCATGGTCCATCCTTCCCTCGACGCCCGACGCCGTCGGCGCCGTCAGCCAAGAGCCAGCACGGCGCGCCGAGCCATTTCCCAGAAACCTTGGGGCAGCACCCCCACTCCCACCGTGAGCAGGCCGGCCAGGATGAGCGCCGCCCGCTCCCCTCCCGAAAGCCGGATCGCGGGCTCCGGGCCGGCTTCGGCCGCCTCCGATCGCCTGTAGATGGCGATCACCACGCGCAAGTAATAATAAGCGGCCACCACCGAATTGATCACGGCCAGGATCACAAGCCATGTATAACCCGCCTCCACGGCCGCCGAAAAGACGAGCAGTTTCCCCAGAAAGCCCGCCGTGGGCGGGATGCCCGCAAGGGAGAAGAGAAAGAGGGCCATGGCCGCGCCCACCAGGGGACACCGAAAACCCAACCCCTCGAAATCCTGCAGGAGTTCCCCCCCGTCCCGCTCCTTCTGACCCACCACCATGACGCCGAAGGCGCCCACGTTCATCACGGTGTAGGCCAGGAGATACACCAGCAAGGCGGTCACGCCCGACGGGGTTCCGGCCACGACCGCCACCATGAGATACCCCGCATGGGCGATGCTGGAATAGGCCAGCATGCGCTTGACGCTCTGCTGCACCAGCGCCATCACGTTTCCCACGGTCATGGTCACCGCCGCCAGGATCCACAGGGCCGTCGTCCAATGGGGCACCACGGCCGGAAGCGCCTCCCGGAAGGTGCGAACCAGCGCGGCCAGCACCGCCGCCTTCACCCCCACGGCCATGTAGGCGGTGATGGGCGTGGGCGCGCCCTCGTACACATCGGGCGTCCAGAGATGAAAGGGAACCAGCGCCAGTTTGAAGGCGAATCCCGCCAGCACCAGGGCCGTTCCCAGGAGGAGGTAGCTGTTGAAGACCCGCTCTCCGGTGCCCAGATAGGACGCCATGGCCGTCATGGAAAGAGAGCCCGTGGCGCCGTAGAGGAAGGTGAGGCCGTAGAGAAAAAACCCTGACGCAAAGCCCCCCAGGAGCACGTATTTCAGGGCGGCCTCGTTGGCCCGCCGTTCATGGCGCGGCAGCCCCACCAGCACGTAAACGCTGATGGAAAGGATTTCCAGGCCCAGAAAGATCATGATGAAGTGGACCGCCTGGGCCATGAGCACCATGCCCGTGGCGGCAAAAAGCACCAGGGCGTAGTATTCGCCCGTCCCGGCGCCGTCCCGGCGACGGCCTTCCAGGGACAGCAGGAGCACCAAAAGCGCCCCCAGCAGGATGACCGATGTGACGAAGAGCGCATACCGGTCCCAGACCACCATCTCGAAAAAGAGCGGTTCCCCCGGACTTTCGCTCTGCCAGGCGGCGAACAGAGCCGCCGCGGTTCCGGCCACGGCCACGCCGCCCAGCCGGCCTTTGCGCCCCAGCGGAGAAAAGGCGTCCAGGAGCAGGATCAGCACCCCCGTGGCAAAGAGGATGAGAACGGCCAGAAGGCCGCTGCACTGGTAAAGGGCTTCCACCACCGACATGGACGTCGCCTCACTTTCGATCCGCTGGATACCAGGAAACGAGACATTCGGGTTTGAGCTGCGTCTTTTCCCGGGCCGTCTGCTGCACTTGCTGCACCCGCGCGAGAACCCGGTCCACGGCGGGTTCCGACTTTTTCAAAAAGCCCGTGGGCGCCACGCCGATCCACACCATGCAGGCCACCAGCGGCACCAACAGGCCCACCTCCCGAGGCACCAGGTCCAACAGGGACCGGTTTTCCTCCTTGTGAACCTCGCCGAAGAAAACCCGCTGCACCATCCACAGCATGTACCAGGCCGCCAGAATGACGCCCGTGGCCCCCAGCGCCGCCCACAGCGGCCGGACCTTGAAGGTTCCCAGAAGGATGAGAAACTCCCCCACGAAGCCGTTCAGGCCCGGCAGCCCAATGGAAGCCAGGGTGGCGATCATGAAAAAGACGGCCAGCCGGGGCACGGGGGTGGACAGGCCTCCGAAGTCGGCGATCATCCGCGTATGGCGCCGCTCGTAAAGCATGCCCACCAGCAGGAACAAGGCGCCGGTGCTCAGCCCGTGGTTGATCATCTGGATCAGGCTTCCCTGCAGGCCCTGGAGGGTGAAGGTGAAGAGTCCCAGCAGGACGAATCCCAGGTGGCTCACACTGGAATAGGCGATGAGGCGCTTCAGGTCCTTTTGCACCAGGCACATGAACGCCCCGTAGATGATTCCCGCCAGGGCCAGGGCCACCATGAGCGGCGTGAAAAAGACGGACGCCTCCGGAAAGAGCGGCAGGTTGAACCGCAAAAAGCCGTAGGTACCCATCTTGAGAAGCACGGCGGCCAGCACCACGCTTCCCACGGTGGGCGCCTCCGTGTGGGCGTCCGGGAGCCACGTGTGGAACGGAAACATGGGCACCTTGATGGCGAACGCCACGCCGAAGGCCGCAAAGAGCCAGAGCTGCAGGCGGAAAGGTAGCCGAAGGGCCATGAAGTCCGTGAGATCGAAGGAATAGGTACCCGTGGTCTTGGCCTGATGGAAGTAGAGCACCAGGATTCCGACCAGCATGAAGACGGACCCGGCCATGGTGTAAAGGAAGAACTTCACCGCCGCATAGACCCTTCGGGCGGGGTGTCCCCACACCAGGATGAGAAGAGCCATGGGGATGAGCATGACTTCCCAGAAGAGGTAGAAAAGGACCAGGTCCAGGGCCAGGAAGACTCCCAGCATGCCCGTCTGGAGGAGCAGCAGGCACACCAGAAATTCCTTCACACGATCCCGAATGTCCCGCCAGCAGGCCAGCACGCAGATGGGTCCCAGGAAGGCCGTGAGCATCACCAAGAGCAGGCTGATGCCGTCCACCCCCAGATGGTAGGAGATGCCCAGGGCGGGAATCCAGGGCGTCCATTCCTCGAACTGCATGCCCGCTCGGGCCGGGTCGAATCCCCCGTAGACGATCAGGGCGAAGCCGAAGACCACCGCCATGGTCACCAGGGCCACCCAGCGCTGGAGCGGCCGGTTTTCCCGGTCCACGAAGACCAGGAGGAGCGCCCCCAGAAGGGGCGTGAAAACCATGGCGGAAAGAACGGGAAAGAACACGTTTTCCATGACATCATCCCTCGAAGGGCCTTCGCACCCCGTGAAGATCGCCCCTGCCTTTCGGCTACGCCCCTATACGGCCAGGGCGGCCAGAATCAGAAGACACACCCCCGCCAGGACCGACAGAGCATAGTGCTGGACCAGCCCCGTCTGGATGCGACGAAGCACGGCTCCCGCCCGGCGGAAGAGGGCGCCGGCCCCGTCCACCGCCCCATCGATCACCGCCCGGTCCACCCACTCATGCACGGTTTCCGCCAGGCGCTTCAGGGGCTCCACCACCACGGCCTGATAGAGCTCGTCCACGTAGTACTTGTGGAGGAGCCATCGGTAGGCGCGGGAAAACCGCGCCGCCACCTTTTCCGGCCGCTGGGGATCGGCCACGTACCAGCGATATGCCACTCCGATGCCCGCCAGGGCCACCATGACGGAAAGGCCCATGAGCGCCCCTTCGACCCACAGGGACGGATGGGTCCCATGTTCCGAGGTTCCGGCAAGGATGCCGCGGGCCGATTCAAAAACCGGGGAAAGGAACCGGGCGAACCGCTTTCCGTCCTCCAGGATCGGCACCTGCACCCAGCCTCCCACCAGGGAGAGAACCGCCAGGATCGTCAGCGGGACCGCCATGGCGCCGGGGGCTTCGTGGACATGATGGGCCGTTTCGGGGTCCATCCGGCTTTCCCCGAAGAAGGTCCGGAAGACCAGCCGGAACATGTAGAAGGCCGTGAGGGCGGCGCCGCCCAGTGCCAGGGTGTAGAGGAGCCCATGGCCCGTCATGAGGGTTTCGAAGAGGATTTCGTCCTTGCTGAAGAATCCGGCGAAGGGAAAGATCCCCGCGATGGCCAGGGATCCGGCGAGGAAGGTCCAGAAGGTCACCGGCAGCCAGCGGCGCAGCCCGCCCATGCGCCGGATGTCCTGTTCGCCGCCCAGGGCGTGGATGACGCTGCCCGCACCGAGAAAGAGAAGGGCCTTGAAGAAGGCGTGGGTCATGAGGTGGAAGATCCCGGCCACGTAGGCCCCCACGCCGCAGCCGAGAAACATGTAGCCCAGCTGACTCACCGTGGAATAGGCCAACACCCGCTTGATGTCGTTTTGCACGAGCCCGATGGTGGCGGCGAAGACCGCCGTGGCGCAGCCCACCGCGGCCACCACGCCCATGGAAAGCGGAGCCAGGGCGTAGAGCACCGAACAGCGGGCCACCATGTAGACCCCGGCGGTCACCATGGTGGCCGCATGGATGAGGGCGGAAACCGGCGTGGGACCTTCCATGGCGTCCGGAAGCCACACGTAGAGCGGGAGCTGGGCCGACTTGCCCACCGCTCCCACGAAAAGAAGCAGCGTGATGCCGGTCAGGACCATGTCTCCGGGCTGGAACCGCTGGACGGCGGCCTGGAAGATTTCGCTGAATTGGAGCGTCCCGAAGGTCCAGAACGTGAGAAAGATGGCCAGAAGAAAGCCGAAATCGCCGATCCGGTTCACGATGAAGGCCTTTTTGCCCGCATCGGATGCGGAGCGCTTTTCGTACCAGAAGCCGATGAGCAGATAGGAACAAAGGCCCACCCCTTCCCAGCCCACGAAGAGGACCAGCAGGTTTCCGGCCAGAACGAGCAGCAGCATGGCGCAGGCGAACAGGTTGAGGTAGGCGAAGTAACGGGCATAGCCGGGATCGTCGTGCATGTAGCCCGTGGAATAGATGTGGATGAGCAAACCCACTCCCGTCACCACCAGCACCATGACCATGCTCAGGGGATCCAGCAGAAAGGAGGCCCGCACGGAAAACTCGCCCACCGCGATCCAGGTGTAGTAGACCGGCTCCCAGATCCTCCGGTCGGGAGCCTGCTGCAGCAGAAGCCAAAACAGCCGAAGCGCCGTGAGAAACGCCAGCGCCATGGCGCCGCAGGCCACCGTTCCCACCCGTTTCTTGGACAGCCGCCGTCCCCACAGGCCGTTGATGAGAAAGCCGGCAAAGGGAAATGCGGGAATGAGCCATGCACTGTCCATGTCTTCTCCTTCGTGCCCCACCGCCCAAGCGACGGCGGCGTTATCCCTTCAGCATGCGGATGGCGTCCACGTGGATGGTCTTCCAGTTGCGATGGAGGGTCACGATGATGGCCAGCCCCACGGTGACCTCCGCCGCCGCCACCACCATGACGAAAAAGACGAAAAGCTGGCCGCTCAGATCCTGGAGCTCCCGGGAAAAGGCCACGAAACTCAGGTTCGCCGCGTTGAGCATGAGTTCGATGGACATGAAGATCACGATGGCGTTTCGGCGGACCAGCACGCCCGTCACGCCGATGGCGAACAGCAAGGCACTCACCAGCAGGTAATAATGGAGCGGCACCATCTTCCGGCCTTTCTTTCAGCGTCTTTCTTTCTTGGCCAAGACCATCACGCCCACCACCGCCACCAGCAGCAGCACGGACGTCACTTCGAAGGGCAGCAGTCCCCGGGTGAAGAGAAGACGGCCCAGCGCCCGGATGTTGCCTCCCTGGGCCGCCACCCAGTCGGGCCCGTGGGATCCGGCGGGCGCGAGTCGAGCGAGGGCCCCGGTCACCGCCGTCAAGACGCCTCCCACGAAGAAAAGCACCAGCGGGACCGCCCAGCGGACCCTCACCTTGAAGGCGGCCCGGTCTTCACCCCTCGGCTTCAGGTTCAAGAGCATGATGACGAACAAAAAGAGCACCATGACCGCCCCGGCATAGACCAGGACCTGCATGAGGGCGATGAATTCCGCCTGGAGGAGCAGGTACAGCCCGCCCATGGAAAAGAAGGACAGGATGAGAAACAGGGCGCTTTTCACCGGATGGGGGTGCCAGACCACGGCGGCGGCGCTTCCCACGGTCAATGCGGAAAAGGTGACAAAGAGGAAGAGTTCCATCGCTTGTCCTTGTGGCTTCGCCCCCTACTCTTCCAGGAGCTTTTCCTTGTGGTAGACCAGAACGTCCCGCCGGTATTGGGCCAGTTCGTATTTGCGGTTGAGCATGATGGCCCCCTTGGGGCAGGCTTCCTGGCAGAATCCGCAGAAGATGCACCGGGCGAGATCCACGATGAATTCCCGCGGGTGCTTGTCGTGCATCTCCTCGCCGCCTTCGGGCTCCACCGTGATGGCCTTGGACGGGCAGATGGTTTCGCACAGGTGGCAGGCCACGCACTTGATGCGCCCGTTTTCGTCCCGAAGCAGCCGGGGGTGGCCCCGAAACCGCTCGGAAACCTCCCGTTTCCTCTCCGGGTACTCGATGGTGATGGGCTTGCGGAACATCTGTTCCAGGGTCTTTCCAAGCCCCTTAAGCAACGGTCCGATCATGGCCTTCCTTTCAGCTAAGGGTCATGGCGCTCCCTGCACCACCCTGGAAGGGCTGCGCTGCGCCGACATGCCCTCTTCAACCCTTCGCCCTGTCCCTTGTCCCTTTCCCCTTTCCCCTTTCCCCTTTCCCCTTTCACCTTTCACCTTTCACCTTTCACCTTTTACCTTTTACCTTTTACCTTTTACCTTCACCCCCACCACGCCACGGCGCACCCGGTCGCCAGGATGTTGGCCAGGGAAAGAGGCAGGAGCACCTTCCAGCCGAAGCTCATGAGCTGGTCGTAGCGCACGCGAGGGTAGGTGGCGCGCACCCAGATGAAGAAAAAGACCAGGGCGCCGGTTTTCAGGACGAACCAGAGACCGGACGGCAGCCACGGCCCCTGCCATCCGCCCAGATAGAGGGTCACGGCCACGGCGCTCACGGTGATGATGTGAGCGTATTCGGCGAGCTGAAACAGGCCGAACTTCATGGAGCTGTATTCGGTGTGGTAGCCGGCCACCAGCTCGTTTTCGCACTCGATGAGGTCGAAGGGGGTGCGGCAGGCTTCCGCAAAGGCCGCTGTGAGGTAGAGCACGAAGCCCAGCGGCTGGTAGACGATGAAGGGAAGCCGCGCCTGGGCGTCCACGATTTCGGTGAGGCGCATGGATCCGGCCACCAGCAGAACCCCCACCACCGCCATTCCCAGGGACAGCTCGTAGCTGATCATCTGGGCGGTCACCCGGATTCCTCCCAGCAGGGAGTAGCGGTTGTCCGAGGCCCACCCGCCCAGAACCACGCCGTAGGTGGAAAGGGACGAGATGGCCAGGATGAAGAGGACGGCGCCGGGAAGATCCGCGATGACGCCCCGGTGAATGCCGTATTGGGCCAGATCCACCGTGCGCCCGAAGACCTCCACGGTCTCCGGCGCCACCGTGTCCGCAAACGGGATGGCCAGAAAGGGCGTGATGGCCGCCACAGCCGTCACCCACGGCGCGATGGCATAAAGTCGCGGTTCGCTCACGGGAAGCGAGATGTCTTCCTTGAAAAAGAGCTTCACCCCGTCCGCCAAAGGCTGCAGGAGCCCCCACGGTCCCACCCGGTTGGGGCCCAGGCGAAGCTGCATGAACCCGAGCACCTTTCGTTCCATGAGGGTGGCGTAGGCCACGGCCGTGAGCAGGACGAAAAGGAGCACGGCCGTCTTGATGAGGGTGATCACGCCGTAAACGATCCAGTCCATACCGTCCTCTTCCTATTTCGGCCCGGGATCGGCCGCCGCGCGGGTCACGCGCACGGGACGGAGAATCCCCCCGTCCGTCAGCCGGCTTACGGGCAGATCCTCGAAATGCAAAGCCGCCTGCACCGTTTGCCGCGGCACCCGCCGGTCCAATTCCACCGGGCCGGAAACGGCGCCCGATGCGGACTCCACCCGGACCTCATCGCCGTCCTTCACCTTCAGTTCGGCCGCGTCTTGAGGATGCAGCCGGAATCGTCCCCGGGGCTCCAGGGTTCGGGCTCCCAGCCCGTAGCGGCTGAGGGTTCCCGACTGGAAAAGGGACCGGCTCACCAGCAGCAGGAACGGACGGTCTTTCTCGGATCGGGGCGGCAATTCGAGCCAGGGGATGACCGCCTTCAGGCTGGGGTCCAGCACCCGGCGCCAGCCCGTGGATCCGTATTTGGTACGGTACAGGCGATTCCACCAGAATCCTTCGGCGGGAATGTCCGGCAGGGCGTATTGATCGTAATGGGGAAACAGTCCGCTGATCTCCGAAAAGATCTCGGAAGCGGACAGGTATTCCATGGGACGGCCCAGACGCCGGGAGAGCTCGCAGAGAATCTTCCAGTCCTCCAGGGGCCCGTCCGGGAAAGAAATCCCCTTCTGGCGCTGCACGCGAAGCTCCCCGCTGGTCACCGTCCCCTCGGTCTCCACCGCCAGTCGTGCCGGGAAGACCACGTGGGCCTTGGAAGCCGTCCGATTCAGGAACGCTTCCTGGCACATGAGAAACGGCACCCGATCCAGGGCCTTTTCCACGACGCCTGCGTTGAGGGTGGTGCCGAAAAGATCCGTTCCCAGGATCAGCAGCCCGTGGACGGGTTCCGGGCCTTCCCCGGCCGCGGCGGCCAGCATGGCCGGAAGCGGCAAACCGGGATCCCGGGGCACGTCCGTCTTCCAGACCGCTTGGAAGCGGTCGGCCTCATCCAAGGGAGCGTAGCCGGGAAGCCAATAGGGGCTCACGCCCATGTCCGAACAGCCCTGGGTGTTGGCCTTTTCCGCGGTGAGGTGCACCTTGAGCTTCTTTCCCAGGACCAGCAGGAGGTCCGCCACGTAGCAGGCCGCGTCGTAGCCGTCCTGGAGGCCCGCCAGGTCGTAGCCCACCACCAAGGAAGGCCTTTCGGCTTCCAGGAGCCGCTCCGCCAGAAAGACCATCCCATCCCGGTCCAGTCCGGTCACATCCTGCACCAGATCCCACCGGGTGGCGTCCAGCCGGCGCCGGAGAACTTCCTCCCGTCGAAAGTCCCCCAGTCCGCGAAGCCTTTCTCCGCCGGTTTCAAAGAGGGCCTTCAGGATCCCCAGCACCACGAAGCCCGAACTTCCCGGCCGGCAGGTCCCGCCCCATCGGGCCGAAGATCGGAACCGGGTGTGCCGGGAGCTCACGACCAGAAGCTCCCGAAGACTCTTTCGTTTCTGCGCCTGGTTGATGCGCCAGACCAGCGGCGGCGTCTCCTTTTTCACGTCGGAACCCACCACCAGGACCGTGTCGGCCCGATCCAGGTCGTCCAGGGTTCCCAAGGCCACCTGGAATCCCGAAACTTCCCGGATCGCCCGATGGGATGCTCCTTCCCCTTCGGCCCAGGCCACCCGGGGGCGGCCCAGAACATGGACCAAAGCCCGAAGCATCTTCTGGTGATCCAGGGCGCCGGTGGAATCCACGTGGGAAGTCCCCAGTACCGCCCGACAGAACTTCTGGAAGGTGTAGTTGCTTTCGTTGGTGGCCCGGGCCGAACCGATCCCGGCCAAGGCCCGCGGTCCGTACCGGCTACGGATCTCCCGGATCCTCTCCGCCGCATAGTCCAGCGCTTCCTCCCAGCCCACGGGAGTAAGCACCCCGTCTTTCCGCACCAGGGGCTGCGTAAGACGCTTTTCGTGCTGGACAATGTCCAGGCTGAAACGGCCCCGGCTGCAGATGATCCCGCCGTTCACCGACTCGTCGAAGGAGGCCGTCACCCGTTTCAGTTTCCCCTTCTTCGTTTCCAGCACCAGATGGCAGCCGCCGCCGCAGTAGGGACAGACGATCACCTGTTTCCGAAGCTGCCAGGCGCGGGCCGAATACTTGAACGTCTTGTCGATGATGGCCCCCGTGGGACAGACCCCGATGCACGAGCCGCAGAACTCGCAGTCCATCACCTTGCCGCCGGCGGTCACGGCCGTGCGGTAACCCCGGTTGTCGAAGTAGAGGGCGGCCGCCCCCACCCAGCCCCGGCAGGTGCGCACGCACCGCTCGCAGTTGACGCACCGGTCGGGATAGCGCTCGATCAAGGGGGACTGGCTGTCGTACTGGGGGGTGAGCTTGGCCGCCTGGTAGGGCTGGTCGGAAATCTTCAGCTCCCGGGTGAGGTTTTGCAGTTCGCATTCCCCGCCCTTGTCGCAGATGGGACAGTCCAGGGGATGGTTGATGAGCAGCAGCTGCAGGAGTTCCCGGCGGTAATGGGCGAGGCTTTCCGATTCGGTGACCACTTCCATCTTGTCCGCCACCGGGGTGGTGCAGGCGGGAACGGGTCGGGGCGGCCCCGGCTTGACTTCCACCACGCAGATGCGGCAGGCCCCGATGGGGCTCAAGGCCTTGTGGTAGCAGAGCCTGGGGATGCGGATGCCGTTGGCGTCCGCCACTTCCATCACCGTCATGCCCGGCTGGGCCTGGTACGCCTTTCCGTTGATGGTCACCGTAATCATCGCTATCGATCCACATCCGCCAGGACAATATCAATGGTTCCAATGAGGGCGATCAGGTCCGCCAGCAGACGCCCTTCGGCCAGCTTGCTCAGCACCTGCAGGTTCACGAAGCTGGGGGTGCGGGCCCGCACGCGGAAAGGCCTGGACGTGCCGTCGCTCACGATGAAGAAGGCCAGCTCGCCCTTGGGGGCTTCCGTGTGGTGAAACACCTCCCCTTCCGGCACCCGGATGCCTTCCTCCACCAGCAGGAAGTGCTGAATGAGGGATTCGATCCTGGTGTAGACGTCCGTCTTCTTGGGATAGGTGATGGTGGGATCGTCCACCGCGATATCCCCTTCGGGCAGCCGATCCAAGGCCTGCTCGATGATCCGGCAGCTCTGGCGCATCTCCTCCAGGCGGACCAGATACCGATCGTAGGTGTCGCCGTTTTGCCCCACGGGCACCACGAAATCGAACTCCTCATACCCGCAGTAGGGATCCGCCCGGCGAACGTCCCAGGCGATGCCGGAACCCCGCGCCACCGGCCCGCTCAGCCCGTAATCCAGCACCTCGTCCACGGTGAGCACCCCCACGTCCCTGGTGCGCCGGATCCAGATGGGATTGCGGGTGAGGAGCGTTTCGTAGTCCTTCATCTTATCCGGGAAGGTCCGGCAGAATTCGCGAACTTCCGTGGTCCACCCGTCGGGGAGGTCCCTGGCCAGGCCGCCGATGCGAAAGTAGCAGGGAAAGAGGCGCCCGCCGGCCACGGCCTCGAAAAGGTCCATGAGCTGCTCGCGCTCCCGGAACGCATAGAAGAGCGGCGTCATGGCGCCCAGGTCGTGGGCGTGGGTGCCGAGCCAGAAAAGGTGGCTGGCGATCCGCGTCATTTCGGCGATGATCACGCGGATGTAGCGCGCCCTTGGAGGCACCTCCACTCCCAGCAGCTTTTCCACCGCCAGGACGAAGCCCAGGTTGTTGGCCGATCCCGCCAGGTAGTCGATCCGGTCCGTGAGCGGCAGGCATTGTTGGTACGTGCGGGCTTCCATGAGCTTTTCGATGCCCCGGTGCAGGTAGCCGATATCGGGCGTGCAGCGCACCACCACCTCGCCTTCCAGTTCCACCACCACGCGGAGCACGCCGTGGGTGCTGGGGTGCTGGGGCCCCACATTGAGGATGAGACGTTCCGGGTATTGACTCATGGGCTTTTCCACACTGACCTGCCGTCGGGTTGCCGCAAAGGGAGGGGAAGCTGACGGTTGAAGCCGTCCTCGCTTCGCTCCCACACCCCACCCATCGGCGTATCTTTGCGCCAGAACCGGACGAATCTCGCCTCTTGTCCGGTTCTCTTTCACCTGACTGAGGGACTTTTCCTTCGGATGTCTCTTACACCGCGTGATGAGCGGGCGGGGATAAACCCCGCCCCTACCCAAGGGGTCCGTGCCTTCTTGTAGGGGCGGGCTTTACGCCCGCCCTTCAGGCCTGTCCATGACAAAGAATCGTCCGATTTCGATTTCACACTAGTCCAGATCCCAATCGGGCCCTTCCGTGGGATAATCCTTTCTCAGCGGATGCCCTTCCCAGTCGGGCGGGAGGAGGATCCGTCTCAGGTCCGGATGTCCTTGGAAATGGATGCCGAAAAGATCGTAGACTTCCCGCTCCAGCCAGCCGGCGGCGCTCCAGAGCGGCGTGAGGGAGGGCACGCCGGGCGGATCCCCCTCGGCCCAGGTCTTCACCCGCAAAAGAGCGGACTTTTCATGGCACCACACGTGATAGACCAGCTGGAATCGGGGGCGTTTGGGGAGATAGTCCACCGCCGTCACGTCACTCAGGTACCGAAACCCCCACCGGTCCCGAAGCTCCTTCATGACCTCCAGAAGCCGGTCCCGGGGCACCACCGCCCACCACTGGTCCCGGAAGACTCCCCTTTCCAGGACCGCGTCCGCAGGAAGCCCCTCCAGAACCTCTTCCACCCACAAACGGGTCTCTCCCGGACGGCTCATGAACGCACCTCCCCGATCCTTTCCACATCCGCCGGGACCCGCACCGGCCCTTCCTTACGGGTGAGGAAAGGATCCTTGCGGATCTTTTCGTGGAGCTTCAGGATGCCGTACAGGAGCGCCTCGGGCCGGGGCGGGCAGCCGGGAATGTACACGTCCACGGGAAGATGCCGGTCGATGCCCTGGACCACGGCGTAGCTTCGAAAGATCCCCCCGGAACAGGCGCACGCGCCCATGGCGATGACCCACTTGGGCTCGGGCATCTGTTCGTAGATGCGGATCACGGCGGGAAGCATCTTCTTGGTGACCGTTCCGGCCACGATCATGAGGTCCGCCTGGCGGGGCGAGGCCCGGAAGGCCTCCATGCCGAATCGGGCGATGTCGAACCGGTTGGCCGCCGTGCAGATCATCTCGATGGCGCAGCAGGCCAATCCGAAGGTGGCGGGCCACACGGACGACTTCCGGGCCCAGTTGACGAACCGTTCCAGGGTGGCCGTCAGCACCTGGTTCTGGATTCGCTCTTCTATTCCCATTCCAAGGCCCCCTTGCGGAAGAGATAGACCAGGCCGATGAGGATCACCGCGGTGAAGAGAAGCATCTCCACGAAGCCGAACCATCCCAGATCCCGAAAGACCACGGCCCAGGGGTAGAGAAAGACCGTCTCGATGTCGAAGATGATGAAGATCATGGCCACCACGTAGAACTTGATGGGGAAATGGATCTCCAGGGTGCCCAGGGGATCCATGCCGCATTCGTAAGGGAGCATCTTCTCCCGGGTGACCCGGCGCCGGCCGATGCGGGCCGAAAGAAAAAGGATGACCGCCATGACCCCCATGGTCACCGCGAGGTAGATGAGTGCCGGAATGTAGACGGCGGTCATGGAATCACCTCCAGCCGGTTCCTTTAGGCGGGGCACACCCCCAGGGGGCAGGCCTTGTCCACGATGTGGGCCAGGTATTCGTCCTTCAGCCGCTCAATGGTGGTTCTCACGAAAAAGATGGGCGACATGGCCAGGGCGCAGTTGGCCGTGGCCGACATGGTCCGGGCCAGGTCGATCAGGTGGTCCAGGTCGCTCTCGCGACCTTCGCCTGCGGCGATGCGCGTGAGCGTATCGTAGAGGACCCGGGTTCCGCGGCGGCACGGCGTGCAGAATCCGCACGATTCATGCTGGAAGAAGTGCATGATGTTTCGAACCACGTCCACCACGCAGGTGCGCTCGTTCATCACCAGCATGGTGCCCGAACCCAGCGCCCCGCCTCTCTGCTGCATGGACGCGTAATCCATGACCGTGTCCAGATGCTCGGCGGTGAAAAAGCCGAAAGACGCCCCGCCCGTCTGGCACATCTTGAAGGGAATGCCGTCGCGCATCCCGCCGCCGTAACGCTCAATGAGCTCGCGAAGGGTCAGGCCCAGCGGAGCCTCCACGATCTGGGGCTCGTTCACGTGGCCGCAGATCTGGTAGAGCTTCACGCCCGGGGAATCCTCCGTACCGAAGGACCGGTACCAGGCGGCGCCGTTTCGAAGGATCGCGGGCACGTTGGCCAGGGTCTCCACGTTGTTCACCACGGTGGGGTTTTCCCACAGACCCCGCACCCCGGGAAACGGGGGCTTCACCCGCGGGTTTCCCCGCAGCCCCTCGATGGACTCGATGAGGGCCGTTTCCTCGCCGCACACGTACGCACCGGCGCCCGAGCGGATCTCGATGTCGAAGCTGAAGCGGGACCCCAGGATCCTTTCGCCCAGAAAGCCGCGCTCCCGGGCCTGCTCCACCGCCTTCTGCAGCCGATACATGGAGAGGTAGTATTCGCCGCGAACGTAGATGAACCCCTTGTTGGCCCCCACGGCATAGCCGGCGATGATCAACCCTTCCACCAGCCGGTGGGGGTTTCCTTCCATGATGTAGCGGTCCTTGAAGGTTCCCGGCTCGCCCTCATCGGCATTGCAGATGACGTACTTTTCCGGCGCCTTGATGGGAAGCGTGAAGGACCACTTGAGTCCTGTGGGAAAGCCGGCTCCGCCCCGCCCGCGGAGGCCCGACTCCTTCACTTCCTCCACCACGTCTTCCGGGGCCATGGACGAAAGCACCTTCTTCAGGGCCTCGTAGCCGCCCATTTGGATGTAGTCGTCGATGCTTTCCGGATCCACGTCGCCCACGCCGTGGAGCAGCACCGCCCGACGATGCACATCCAGGTCCTTTCGCACCCGGCCGCCGGAACCGGGGAGTTTTCGAAAATCCACCGTGCGGCCCGCCCGGTAATCGTCGATCACCTTCCGGATCTTCTCCCGGGTGAGGTTTCCGAAGACCACCTCGTTGATCTGCATGGCGGGAGCCACTTCGCACACGCCCAGGCACGAAGACCGTTCCAGGGTGAAAAGACCGTCCGGCGTGGTCTCCCCTTCTCGCACGCCCAGGACATCCTCCAGGACGTGGATCAGGTTTTCGACCCCCAGGATGTGGCAGGCGGGAGATTCGCACACCCGGATGATGAACCGACCCCGGGGCTGGAGGGAGAGCATGGTGTAGAAGGTGGCGATGCCGTAGAGGTAGCTCAGGTGCACATCCAGCGCGTCGGCGATCTCGGCCAGCACATTGGCCGGAAGCCAGTTGCCGCAGACGGCCTGGGCCTCGGTGAGAAGCGGAAGAAGCGTTCCCTTCTTGCCGGCATGCTTGCCGATGACCTCACGAAGACGGTTGGATTCCTCGGGGGTAAGATCCTTGGTGGGGTTCAGAAAAACCGCCGGTCGCCTCATGCACCACCTGCCTGTGTTGTCTTGTGGCCGGGGTCACTGTCGCAGGAGCGGTCGCTGTCGCGGGAGCCAGAGAGAGTGAGATTTTGCACAACCATGCCCCAAGAGAAGGCCGCGTGTCAAGAAATTTTTCACAAAGTTCTTCCGCCGCTGTGCGTTTTCGCGGCCCCCTTTCCCCCCGGAAGGTCATCGTAGCCCTCAAGTTTCGCCTAAAAGATGACGATGGAATAAGAGATGCGGTTGAGGTTCACCATTGATCCGCCCGACCCCATCGGCCTGCATCAGCGGCCCGAGGGGGACGAGCGCTGGCCGGTGGTCTCCATGACCGGACCGGCGCGCACAGGGCCGGTCACGAACGGATTGCACCGCCGAGGAGGCACCCCATGACCGACCGACTGTCCCTTAGAGCCAAATTGACCGTAATGTCCATGGGCCTTGTTGTCATTCCCGTACTCCTGGTTTCCCTCTTCAGTACGCACCAGATCCAATCCTCCATGGGCGCCCTGATCTCCGAAACCAGCCTGAGTCTTAAGGCAGAGGCCGTCAGTAAATTGCAAATCGGATTGGAACGCGACCGGCTAACCGTTCAAGGGCTCATCCAGAGGGTGGAATCGGAGGCTCTGAGCTTGGCCGCTTCATCCAACACCCTTGGATACCTGAGCGCCCGAAACGGAGAGAATGACCTCCTCAACGATCTGGCGCGCCGTCAAGTGGAACGGGTCGTGGAGGGTGTTCTCAATACCTGCCGAGCGCAGCAGGAGCTGCTCACCAAAAAACTCCAGAGCGACCTGACCGTGGCCGATCACCTGCTTCGATCCCACGGAGACATCCAGAAGTCGCCGCTGCCCTTCCCGTGGAAAGCCAAGAATCAGTTTACGGGTGAAGAGGTGTCAATCCAGTTGCCGCTGCTGGAAATCGGGGGTCTCTTTCTTCGCCCCACCTCATCCATGGCCGAACGGGTTCCGGTCGTGGATGACGTCAAGGAACTCATCGGCAGCACCTGCACCATCTTTCAAAAGATGAACGACGCCGGAGACATGGTGCGCGTGGCCACCAACATCACGACCCCCGACGGTCTGCGGGCCATCGGGACGTTTCTTCCGGCAATCAGACTGGACGGCCTTCCCAACCCTATCATCCAGGATGTGTTGGAGGGCAAGACCCATATCGGGCGCATCCAGATTTTCGGCGACTGGCACACGGCCGCCTACAAGCCCCTGCAGGACTCGGAGGGCCGAATCGTGGGCATGCTTTACGTGGGCGTCAAGGAACAGGACAGCCGGGAGCTGGTAGAGAGCATCACGGAGACGCGCTTTGGGGAAAGCGGCCACGTTTTCGTTATTAATTCCACTGGAAAAATCCTGCTCCACCCGGATAATTCCATGGTCGGCAAAAATATCATCACAGACCTGAATCTGCCGGAGCTCCAGGAAGTCACCTATCGAAAGAGAGAAGGTAGGAACCGTTTCTTTACTTACACCTACCAGGGGCGCAAAAGGTTCGTGGTCTATAACTATTTCAAGGATTGGGACTGGATTCTGTGTGCCACCGGTTACTGGGACGAACTGACGGAAGAGGCGGCCCGGATTTCCCTCGACTTGTTAAAGAAGGACATCCAAGCCTTTGCCGATAACGCGCTCCTGGAAACCCAGAGCGGTCTCCATCCCCTCTACACCCAGGTGCGGTTCATAGACGCCCATGGCCTGGAGCTCATCAAATGGCAACAAGGTTCGCTTACGGACGAACTCCAGGATGTCTCCAAGCAGCCATGGTTCCTCAAGTGCCGAACCATCGAGGAAGGCCGGGTGGTGCATGGAGGGCTCCTGGAGCAAGGCGTTGCAGGGGGGCCGGAAATGCTCGTGGTGAGTCCGGTGTATCTCCACGGAGTTTTCAGGGGGGCCGTCGCGCTCAACATGAACTGGGAACTCGTGTGGCAAACGATCCAGGATCACACCTACGGAAAAAGCGGTTATCCATTCGTGATCGATGCCCAGGGCCGGCCGGTGGCCCATCCCCAATACGATGTCACCAGCGGCATCCGGCTTACGGAGGACAAATACGGGGACTTGGCGGAATTGGTGAGATCCCGGATGCTCACGGGTGAGACCGGCTACGGGGAGTATACTTTTCAGGGAATCCGCAAGGTGGCGGTCTTTGCGCCCATCCACTTGGGGAACCACCTGTTCAGTATTGCCGCGACCCTTCCCATTCAGGAGGTCTACGCGCTGGCGGACACCATGGAACTGACCACCGAGAGCGCCCTGGACCGCCTTAATCTCTTTGCCGGCCTCTTCGCCCTGGCCATGGGACTCGTGGCCATACTGGTCGGCTACCGCACGAGCACCCGCATCGCCCTGCCGCTCACGCGGGTGATCGACGGCCTCAATGAAGGAGCCGAACAGGTGGCCGCCGCCTCCCACGAAGTCTCCTCCGCCAGCCAATCCCTGGCCGAGGGGGCCTCCCGGCAGGCGGCATCCCTGGAGGAGACCTCGTCAGCCCTGGAAGAGCTGGCGGCCATGACCCGCCAAAACGCCGAGAACGCCCGGGAGGCCACGGAGCTCATGGACGGCGCTTCGGTCATCGTCCGCAAGGCGGATCTGTCCATGGACGAGCTGATCGTCAAGATGGGCCGCGCGACCGCCAGCAGCGAAGAGACCCAGAAGATCATCAAGACCATCGACGAGATCGCCTTCCAGACCAATCTCCTGGCTCTCAACGCCGCCGTGGAGGCGGCGCGGGCGGGAGAAGCCGGGGCGGGGTTCGCCGTGGTGGCCGAAGAGGTGCGCAACCTCGCCATGCGCGCCGCCCAGGCGGCCAAGGAGACCGGAGATCTGCTGCACAAGACCATCGCCCAGATCAAGGACAGCTCGGATCAACTGCAAGAAACGAACAGCCTCTTCGCCCAGGTGACTCAAAGCACTGCCAAGATCACCCAGCTCGTAAAGGAGATCGCCCAGGCTTCCGGCGAGCAGGCGGAAGGCATCGAACAGATCAACCGGGCGGTGGCCGACATGGACCGCACGGTTCAGATGACGGCGGCCAACTCCGAGGAATCCGCTTCCGCTGCGGAGGAATTGAACGCGCAGGCGGAACAGATGCGGGCCCTGGTCTTCGAACTGCTCCAACTGGTCCGAAGCCGCCGGGAGGCGGAAAGGCTTCTGGCTGGACGCGAAGAGGCCCAGGAGGCCGAATCCGAGGCCGTACACACCCACCCCGTATCCACCGGGAAAGACGAAGATCCGACACCGGCCCTCCCCCGCCGTGCGACCAAGGGGAATGGCGGGGGTCGAAGCGCCATCGATTGGGAAGAGGAGGGATTCTAAGCCGTCGGGAGGCTGCCTAGGAGCCTGTCCGAGAATGGCAGATTTGCGCCGTTCAACGTCCATTCGTCATCCCCGCGAAGCTTGTCCCCGGCTTGAACGGGGAGCGGGGATCCAGAATTTCCAGTAAGTTATGAACTCCCGCTTGCGCGGGAGTGACGGGTGGCGGAGTTTTCAGACAGGCTCCTAGGAGCCTGTCCGTGAATATTTTTCCGGCTCGAGAGGCGAAGGGTTTTCCCTTCACTTCGTAGCCGCGGGGCTTTAGCCCCGCTGGAAAGGGTCATCGCACCCTCTTGAGATTACAACAACTATTCCCGATGGCCTCTCTGACACCCGTGGAGTCCTCCGCAGCCCTAAAGGGCTGCGCTACAAGAAATGTGGTCACCCACGGAGTTTTCGGACAGCCTCCTGGGACCTCCTCGGGCCGGCGGCCAGTGCGGGAGCCTTCGCCGATGGCGGGCGGTAACGGTGGGGGCGAAGGATTCTTCGGCTCTACCGTCCGCTGCGCCACGGGCTCCACCCTCTCCGTCAAGACCTTGATCCATCCGATCGAATAGTGTTTTACTGGCTCCGACATCGACACTTCAGACTGTTGGAGCAGCCATGGAAGAACGCATCCGCACCCTGGGGAGCATCCACGCCAACCACTTCAGCGCCTACCTGGACGCCGTTCGTCTGAGGACCGGTCGGATCACGGAACGGATTCGCATGGACCATCCGGAAGCGGCGGCGGTCCTGCCCTTCGCGGACGACGGCCGGCACGTGATCCTGGTCCGCCAGTGGCGATACGCCATCGGACGGGAAACCCTGGAAATCCCGGCGGGAAAGGTGGATCCCGGCGAGTCCGTGGAAGCCTGCGCCAAGCGGGAGCTCATGGAAGAAACAGGCTACGAGGCCCGGCGGTTTCTTCCCCTCTTCCGGTACCATCCGGCCATCGGCTATTCCAACGAGGAGATCGCCATCTTTGCGGCGTCGGGGCTGGTGAAAACCTCCCGGCGGGAGGACACGGACGAGATCTCCCGCGTGGAAGTGCTCCCGTGGGAGGACGTGTTGGGCCGGATCCACGACGGAACCATCACCGACGGAAAGACGGTCATCGCCCTGTGCCTTTTCAAGAGTCTCTTGGACCGGGAAGCACTGCCCGAGGACTTTTTCCCGTAAGAGGGACCGGACATGGAAAAGATCCCCATCACCCGGAACGGATACCGGCACCTGGCGGCGGAACTTCTTCACCTGCGCCGCGTGGTGAGGCCGAGAGTGCTGGAGGAGCTGCAGGAGGCCCGGCTTTTCGGGATCAAGGCCGACAACCAGCAATATCTCCTGGCCCGGGAAAACCATTCCGTCCTGCTTCGCAAGATCCACGACCTGGAGACCAAGCTGGCGCAGTGCGAAATCTTCGTGGGTCGCAAGTTCACCTCCAAGGTGGTGGGGTTCGGCACCTGGACGGTGGTCCGAAACCTGGAGACGGGAGAGACCCTCCGCTTTCAGATGGTGGGGCCCTACGAATCCGACGTGGCCAACGGCCGCTTGTCGATCCTGTCGCCGGTGGGCCGATCCCTCATGGGGCGATCGGAAGGCGACGAGGTGACCGTCTTCACGCCGGCAGGCGAAAGAACCTATCAAGTCCTGGAGATTCTAAGCTGATTCCGTCCCCACCGCCCCCGGTCACTCGTCACCCATCACTCGTCACTCCTCACCCATCACCCCTTCATGACTCCCAGGGGTTTCAGCCGGGCCACCGGGCGGCTGATGCCGGCACCCTGCACCACGGCCACCACATCGCTCACGTCCTTGTAGGCTTCGGGCATCTCCTCGCTCAGGGTCGCCTTGCCGGCCGCCGTCACAAACACCCCCCGTTGTTCCAGTTCCTTGGCGATGCTCCGCCCCCTGGCGGATTTGATGGCCTGGTGGCGGCTGAGCACGCGGCCCGCCCCGTGGCAGGTGCTTCCGAAGGTCTCCGCCATGGCCCGGTCCGTCCCCACCAGGACGTAGCTGTAGCGGCCCATGTCCCCCGGGATGAGCACGGGCTGCCCGACCGCCCTGTAGACAGGGGGCACCGCCGGGTGGCCCGCCGCAAAGGCCCGGGTGGCCCCCTTGCGGTGGACGCACAGTTTCCGCAGGCGACCTTCCACGGTGTGTTCTTCGATCTTGGCCATGTTGTGGCACACGTCGTAGAGCAGACGCAGGCCCAGCCGTTCCGCCGACGTGCCGAAGAACTGCTCGAAGGTCTCACGCACCCAGTGGGTGATCATCTGGCGGTTGGCGAAGGCGAAATTGGCCGCCGCCCCCATGGCCCCCAGGTAGTCCCGCCCCTCCCGGGATTCCACGGGCGCGCAGCAAAGCTGCTTGTCGGGAAGGTGGATGCCGTACTTGGAGGCACTTTTGAGGAGAATGCGGATGTAGTCGTCGCACACCTGATGGCCCAACCCGCGGGACCCGGTGTGCACGAAGACGGTGATCCCTCCCGGGTGAAGCCCGAAGACCTCGGCCACCCCCGGATCGTACACCTCCTCCACCACCCCCACTTCCACGAAATGGTTTCCCGATCCCAGGGTACCCAGCTGGGAGCGGCCCCGTTCCCGGGCCTTGGCAGACACCTTGGACGGGTCGGCCCAGGGGATGCAGCCCCCTTCTTCGATCTTTTCCAGGTCCGACGGATCTCCGTAGCCTTTGGCCACCGCCCAGGCCGCCCCCTGTTCCAGGACGCGATCCAGCTCGGCATCCTTGAGCTTCATGTCTTTCCTGGAAGACCCCACTCCGGAAGGAATGTTTGTGAAAAGGGCCGACACCAGGTCCTTGATCCTTTCTCCTCCCAGCTCCTTCAGGGTCAGGTGGCTGGTCATGAGCCGGACGCCGCAGTTGATGTCATAGCCCACGCCTCCCGGGGAGACCACGCCCTCCTCCACGCTGAAGGCGGCCACCCCTCCGATGGGAAAGCCGTAACCCCAGTGGATGTCAGGCATGGCCATGGAATACCCCACGATCCCGGGAAGACAAGCCACGTTGCTCACCTGCTCCAGGGCCTGTTCCTCCTGGATCGCTCGAAGCATCTCCTCGGTGGCATAGACCAAGCCGTCCGTCTTCATGGCCCCGTGGCGGCGGATCTTCCAACGCCACGGATCCACTTGTTCCAGATTCCAGGTCTTTCTTGCACCCATGATTCCTCCTCCAACGCTGCGGTCCGCTCCGGGACCCGCAGGCTTAAACGTCAAAGATCACCTGGGCTTCCCAGCCGTCTTCCAGTCTTTCCACTTTCAATCCATGGTAGGTGACCGCCTTGTAGACCAACTGCACCTCATGGCGATCGGGATCCAGGCCCTCTCCCCCGATCCGCCCATGAAGCGTCCAGCCGGCACCTCTTTCCAGGGAAACCTGTGCGGATCGGCCCAGAAAGCCTTCCGTCTCGAAAAGAAACAAGAGCTCCGAAAGCCAGACCACCAACAGGTCGTCCAGTTCCGATGCATCCACCACCACATCCCTGTGTTCCCGCTCTTCCACGGTGGCCCGATCCACCATGAGGTCATAGAAAGCATGTGCGGCCACCTGGAAAAGCTCCTCAAGGCTTCGGGCCCGGACCCGGAAACCCGCATCCGCCGTATGGTTCAACAGTTCGTATCCCCCCGCTTCGATTTTCATTTTTCCTTCCATTTACGTCCCTGTCACTCCACTCTCACCTCCGCCGCCCCGCCTCTTTAATCCCTATCAACTCGGGCCCCAAAAGAGAAGCGGATCCCATGGGGCGCAAAATCAATTATCCCTTGACTTCATGGGGGCTCATCATTACACTTCGCATGCTGTGGCGAACGGGCGGGCATAGCTCAGTTGGTAGAGCACGAGCTTCCCAAGCTTGGGGTCGCGGGTTCGAGTCCCGTTGCCCGCTCCAGCAGCCCACAAGGTGCTCACCCTTCCAGAGGCGGAAGGCTTCCCTTATTGAGGTTGGCGTCGGGCCCGGCGACGGCGCACGCCTACTTCGATTAGTGGATGACGATGTTCAACACGGTCTTTTGTGAACGCAGTTTGCATTTGCACTGAAGCCGGATCTCCACTGATCATTCGTCTGCTAATGGAAGTGGGCAAGTTGCCCACTTTTTTTTTGCAGCCGAGCCGGCGGATCGGGAGTCATTTCAACGGGCATGGAGACATCGGAAGACAGGTCCCGGCAGATCGTTGAGCGCATTTGGTCCCTGGCCACACCGGTGATTCGAGCCGAGGGCTTGGAATTGATTGAAGTGGAATACCGCAGGGAGAGTCAGGGCTGGGTTCTGCGCCTTTTCGTGGACGGGGAAGACGGAGTCACGGTGGAGGACTGTGCCGTGGTCAGCCGGGTTGTGGGCGATCTTCTGGACGTGGAGGATCCCATCTCGGGCCCCTACCATTTGGAGGTCTCCTCCCCCGGGCTGGACCGGCCCTTGCGCAGGTGGGAACACTTTCAGGCTCACCTGGGCATGATCGTTTTTGTTCGAACCCGTGAGGCGCTCGAAGGGCGAAAAAATTTCAAGGGAACGCTCGTGGACGCCCGTCCGGAGACCATTCAGATGGACTGCGACGGCAACGTCTATGAGATCGCCCTGGACAATATCGAAAGAGCCCGGCTCCGCTACTTTGAGTCGCAGGAAGGCTCCAAGCGTTCTCCCACTTAGCGACCGTGCACAGGGCTGGCACCGGACGGGCAGTGAAAGGATTTTGAGGAGATAACAGATTATGGAGAGGGAACCACTGAAGCGGTTGGTCGACCAGGTGAGCCGTGAAAAGGGGATCGACCGTGCCGTTCTGATCGAGACCTTGGAAGAGGCCGTCAAATCGGCCGTCAAGAAGCGCTACGGGTCCAAGATCGACGTTGAGGTGAGCTTCAACGAAGAGTTCGGGGAAATGGAGGCCTTCCTTTTCAAGGAAGTGGTGGAGACGGTCAGCGACCCGGACAAGGAGATCTCCCTGGAAGAGGCGCAAGCGTTGGATCCCGAAAGCCAGATCGGCGACGAGCTGGGCATTCGCATGGATACGGACACCTTGGGCCGCATCGCCGCCCAGTCCGCCAAGCAGGTGATCATCCAGAAGATGAAGGATGCCGAAAGGGAGGCCACGTACGAAGAGTACAAGGACCGCAAGCGCGAGATCATCAACGGCATTGTCCAGCGGGTGGACCGCTCCGGGATCATCGTCAACCTGGGCCGCGCCGAAGCCATCCTGCCCGTCAAAGAACAGATCCCGCGGGAGATCTACCGTCAGGGCGACCGCATCCGCGCCTACATCCTGGACGTGAAGAAGATCAGCAAGGGCCCGCAGATCATCCTGAGCCGCACCCATCCGGACTTTCTCATCCAGCTCTTCCGCATGGAGGTGCCGGAGGTGGCCGACGGGACGGTGAGCATTCTGGCGGCGGCCCGGGAGCCGGGGTCCCGCGCCAAGATCGCCGTCGTGTCCCGCGACCCGGACGTGGACCCGGTGGGAGCCTGCGTGGGCATGAAGGGATCGCGTGTCCAGGCGGTGGTCCAGGAGCTGAGGGGAGAAAAGATCGACATCGTTCCCTGGAACATGGATCCCGCCAAGTTCGTGGTGAACGCCCTGGCCCCGGCCATCATTACCAAGGTCATCATCGACCAGGCCAACAAGAGCATGGAGGTGGTGGTTCCGGACGACCAGCTGTCCCTGGCCATCGGAAGACGCGGCCAGAACGTGCGACTCGCTTCCAGGATCACCGGATGGCACATCGACGTGAAGAGCGAGTCGCGTTATGAACGCCAAAAGCAAGCGGGCTATCAGTCGCTGCTCTACATCGACAGCCTGACCGAAGAAATGGCCGACCGCCTCTACGAGGCGGGCATCACCTCCCTGGAAGAGTTTTGCGAGGCCGGTCTGGAAGAGCTTCAGTCCCTCACGGATCTTTCGGAAGCGGCACTGGCCGCCATGCAGGCGCAGGCCAGGGAGCTCCTGGAGTCGGGATTCGACCCCCACGCCGAGTGGGAAGAGGAAGCGGATGCCGTCCCGGAGTCGTGGGAAGAAGCGGAAACCGATGCCGAAGAGGCAGTGGAAGACTACGGAGACCAGGGACCTGCGGAGACGGCGGAGGCCCCTTCCCGTGAGGACGACGCCTCGGCGGCGGATGTCCCCACAGATGAGTCGGGCGGGTTATCCGAAACCACGGAAAACGAGGGCCGCAACTGAGTGTGGGGCGAGCGGGTCACATCCCTTACAGAACCTGCCTGGTTTGCCGATCCCGCCGGCCCAAGGCGTCGCTCCTTCGTCTCGCGGTGGACGATCGGGGCGAGGTGGTTCCGGACCCGCGCCAGGACAGGCCGGGACGGGGCGCCTATGTGTGCAGCGCGTGCCTGGGGCGGCTCACCTTCGATCGGCGTGTGCAGCGCGCCTTCCGAGGCCGGGCGGTTCGTTTTTCCCGGACCCTGGAAGGTTGGATGGAAGACCGGGACGGGACGCCCGCAGACGGAGGCTTTCGGGAGGAAAAACCACCATGTGTGCGTAGATGAATCGATACGGGCCGCCGGGCGGCTTGGATGAAGAGTATTTGGACATAGGGGGACGGTTGCATGGCACGAGTCAGGGTGCACGAATTAGCAAAAGAATTGGACATGAACAGCAAGGAGCTCATTGAGCGGATTCTGAAACTGGGGATACCGGTCAAGAACCACATGAGCGCCTTGAGCGATTCGGCGGTGGCCAAGATCCGCGACCATCTGCAGGGCGGAACGCAAGAGCAGGTGGAGGAAAAACGAATCGGCCGTCGCGTCATCCGCCGCAGAAAGAAGGCGGAAGAGCCGGAGCCTGTTGCGGCCGAAGCGCGGCCCGAGGTGGAGGTGTCCGCTGAGGCGCCGGCCGTGCAGGGACCCGATCAGGAAGAGCCGGCAACCCCGAAGATGGAGGCGCCCCAACCCGCGGAAGCCGCCGAGGAAGCTCCCAAGGTCCCCGAGGAGGCTCCAGTTGCGGAAGCCGCCCAACCGGAAGCCCCTGCTCCGGAAGCGCCTGTCACAACCGAAGCCCCTGCAGCCCCCCCCACTGCAGAGGCCCACGAAGCCGCCGCGCCCGCGCACCCCGAACCCATCGCCCCCCAACTCCCGGAAACCGAGCCCGCCCCCTCCCCGGCGGAGGCCGCCGAGCAGCCGGCGGGACATCCCCCGGAGGAAACCGTGCCCGAGCCCCCAACAGCTGCTGCAGAGACGGTAACGGAGTCCTTGCCCGAGCAGGCGGAGGCCGCCCCGGAAGCCGAGCCCGTTTCCGAACCCACCCTCGCGGAGGACGAAGAGGAAGTCCCCGCGGCCGAGGAGGTGAAAAAGGGTGTGGAGGAAGAAGAGGAAGAGGAGCCGGGCAAGAAGAAAAAGGCCAAGCGGCGCCGGCGCAAGAGACGAAAGGACGAACCGGCCAAGATCATCCGACTGCCGGACCTGGTGCCGGGAGAGCCCGAAGAGGAGCCCGAGATCCCGGTTCCCGCGGCCCGATTCGTTCCGGACGAACAGGTGAGTCGCGAGCCCTTGCGCAAGAAACGGGCCCGGGACGATGAGGAAGTGGGGGCCGGCAAACGCCCGCGCCGGGTCCGTAAGGAAGTGGTGAGCCGCGAAGACCTTTACAGCAAGAAGGAACTGAGGGCCCAGGCGGAAAGAGGTCGGGGAGTTCCCAAGAAGGGCGAATCCAAGGACGCCCAGAAGCCCGTCGCGACGGTGCCCAAAGCCGCCAAGCGACGCATCAAGATCGATGAGGCCATCACGGTGGCCAACCTGGCCAAGCAGATGGGCGTCAAGGCCACGGAAATCATCAAGAAGCTTCTCCTTCTGGGGCTGCCGGCCAACATCAACCAGGCCATCGACTTCGACACCGCGGCCCTGGTGGCCTCCGAGTTCCAGTATGAAGTGGAAAAGGCCGGATTCGAGGAGGAAGACATCCTGCAGGCCGCTGAAGACAAGCCCGAAGACCTGAAGCCGCGTCCGCCCGTGGTCACCGTCATGGGACACGTGGACCACGGAAAGACCTCCCTGCTGGACGCCATCCGCCACACCAACGTCATCGACGGAGAAGCCGGCGGCATCACCCAGCACATCGGCGCCTACTTCGTGGAACTGGACGGACGACACATCACGTTCCTGGACACGCCCGGCCACGAGGCCTTCACGGCCATGCGCGCCCGCGGTGCCAAGGTCACGGACCTGGTCATCCTGGTGGTGGCCGCCGACGACGGCGTCATGCAACAGACGGTGGAAGCCATCAACCACTCCAAGGCCGCGGGCGTGCCCATCATGGTGGCCATCAACAAGATCGACAAGCCCAACGCCAACGTGGACCGGGTCAAGCGAGAGTTGGCCGAACACGGTCTGATCCCCGAGGAATGGGGAGGCGATACCACCATGGTGGAGATTTCGGCCAAGAAACGCATGGGCATCGAAGATCTCATGGAGATGGTGCTGCTCCAGGCGGAACTTTTGGAGCTCAAGGCCAATCCCGAAAAGCCGGCCAGGGGCCGGGTCATCGAGGCCAAGCTGGACAAGGGGCGGGGCCCCGTGGCCACCGTCTTGGTCCAGGAAGGCACCCTGCGCGAAGGCGACGTTTATGTCTGTGGCACCTACTTCGGTCGTGTGCGCAGCATGTTCGACGACAAGGGCCGGCGCATCTCCGAGGCCGGCCCCTCGGTGCCCGTGGAAGTTCTGGGTCTTTCCGGCGTTCCCAATGCGGGTGACGATTTCGTCGTCTTGCCCGACGAAAAGCAGGCCAAGCTGGTGGCCGAGCACCGCCAGTTGAAGCAGCGGGAAAAGGAGCTGACCCGAACCACCAAGGTGACCCTGGAGCGGCTCTACGAACAGATTCAGGAAGGCCAGATCAAGGAAGTGAACGTCATCCTGAAGACCGACGTGCAGGGCTCTCTCGAGGCCATTCGGGACTCGCTCCTCAAGCTCTCCACGCCGGAGGTGAAAGTCTCCCTCATCCATGCGGGAACCGGTGCCATCTCGGAAAGCGACGTCATGCTGGCCTCGGCGTCCAACGCCATCATCATCGGGTTCAACGTGCGGGCCGACGCCAAGGCGCAGGAGCTGGCCGAGCAGGAACAGGTGGACATCCGCTACTACGACGTCATCTACCAGATCCTCAACGACATCAAGGACGCCATGGTGGGCCTCCTGGAGCCGGAATACGAGGAGCAGATCATCGGCCGCGCCGAAGTGCGCCAGACGTTCCACATCTCCCGGATCGGCACCGTGGCCGGCTGCTACGTCACCGACGGCAAGATGGAACGCAACGCCAAGGTGCGGCTCATCCGCGACGGCGTGGTGGTCTGGGACGGCAAGCTGGCCTCCCTGAAGCGCTTCAAGGACGACGCCCGGGAGGTGAAGGCGGGCTTCGAGTGCGGTCTCACCATCGAGAATTTCAACGACATCAAGGTGGGCGACCAGATCGAGGCCTACCAGATGGTGGAGGTGAAGCCGACCTTGGAATCGGGGGAATCGGAAGGCTAGGAGGCTGTCGGAAAACGTCGCGGATGATCTCCTTTTTCGTAGCGCAGCCCTTTAGGGCTGCGGAAAAAACCCCGAACGTTGGATGGGCCATCGCGTATTTCCCATCACTTCATGAAGTTACGATGGCCCTTTCCGCGGGGCAGAAGCCCCGCGATTACGAAAAGAGTGGCCAGAGCCCGGGCTCTTGTTTCGGAGAGCCATTGTTGGACAGGCTCTTGGGAAGCTGTCCTGAAATTGACAACTTCGCCGCTCCCGCGGTGACGGGAGTCTCTACCCAAAGGAAACGCCCATGTCGGTGACCGTGGGGATCGCCCGGGTGACCTTCAGGCTCCATGACAACCATTCCTTGAAGGGCAAACGGAAGGTGGTCAAGAGCCTGATCGAAAAGAGTCGACACCGCTTCCAGGTTTCCATCGCCGAGGTGGACGACTTGGACGTGTACCAGCGGGCGACGCTGGGAGTGGCCGTTATCGGCAACAATTCCCGTGTCCTCAACTCCGTGCTGGATCGGGTCATCGATTACATGGAGTCTTTGGGGCTGGCGGACCTGGAGGACTCCGACATTGAACTGATCTCCCTTTGAGCGGAGGTCTGCGAGGAACCATGGAATACAAGAGAGCGGATCGCGTGGCGGACGTGCTCCAGAGGACCATTGCCGAGCTGTTGTACCGGCGCGTCCGAGATCCCCGACTGACCAAGATCACCATCACAGGCGTGGAACTGACCGACGATCTGCGGCACGCGCGGGTCTTCTACTGCATGGTGGGCACGGATTCGGAAAAGGACCTGGCGGCGGCAGCCTTGGCTAAGGCGGCCCCTTTCATCCGCCGGGAAGTGGGCAAGCGGGTCCACCTGAAGTATCTGCCCAGCTTCACCTTCTCCTACGACGAATCCTTCGACTACGGAGAAAAGATTGAGCGGCTTTTGCGTGAGTTGCGCGACGATGAGTGAGACCGGCCTGTCCGTACTGAACGACATCCAACAGGTGATCCGGCGTGCCACGCGACTGGCCGTGGCCACCCACGTCCGCCCGGACGGCGATGCGGTCGGAGCCCTGCTCGCCACCACCACTCTGCTACGGAAACTGGGCAAACAGGCCGACGCCTATTGCCAGGACCCTCCCCCGCCGGGCCACGACTTCCTGGAAGGAGTGGAATCGATCCGGCACCTGTGGGATGCGGGCGCCGCCTACGATGCGGCGATCCTGGTGGACTGCGGAGAGTTCCAACGGGTCGGCGAAGACCTGGCCCGAAAGATCGCCGAAGTCCCCGTACTGGTGAACATCGATCATCACATGAACCACGATCCCTTCGGCACCGTGGCATGGGTGGACCCACAGGCCAGCAGCACCTGCGAAATGCTGTACGTGCTGTGTCGGCATGTGGGCGTGGAAGTGGACAAGGCCCTGGCCGGGCAGCTTTACACGGGGATCCTCACCGATACGGGATCCTTCCGCTTTTCCAACACCACCCACCAGGTGCTGACCATCGCCGCGGATCTGGTGGCCCGCGGGGCCGACCCCGCCTTCATCGCCGGTCGGATCTATGACTCTGCATCCCCCGGGCGCCTGCACCTCTTGGCCAGGGTTCTGAACACCGTGGAGTACCATGCGGATGACCGCTTGGCCACGGCGGAACTGACCCAGGCCATGTTCCGCGAGACCCGCACCGGCCGCGAAGACGCCGAAGGGTTCATCAACCATCTACGCAGCGTCAAGACGGTTCTCATGGCCATCCTTTTCCGGGAGGACCCGGACCAGATAGTCCATGTGAGCCTCCGGTCCAAGGACCCCGTAGATGTGGCGGCTTTCGCCCGCACTTACGGAGGCGGAGGACACCGGCACGCCGCAGCGTTTAGAATGGAGGGAGGCCTGGACCGTGTTCGAAAAGCCGTGAGCCAAGCAGCCGTGGCCCTCCTTGAACGCACGGCCCCGGGAAAGCCGATGCCATGACGTACGGAACGGAAACCGGAATGCCGGACAAGTCCGTCCCTCGCCCCCCCCGCAGGGAATCCCTTCCCAGCGGCGTTCTACTGGTGGACAAACCCGAGGGGTGGACGTCCCACGACGTGGTGTATCGGCTGAGAAAGTGGTTCCGCTGGAAGAAGGCCGGTCACTGCGGGACCCTGGATCCTTTCGCCACGGGGTTGCTGGTGGTTTGCGTCAACGACGCCACCCGCATCGTGGATCAACTGGTGGGACACGAGAAGGGATATCGGTTTTCCATGCAGCTGGGCGTGGAGACGGACACCCTGGACCGAACCGGCCGGGTAACGGCCCGCTACCAGGGGCCTCCGGTGAAAGAAGACGCCCTGCTGGAGGCGATCCGAGCCTTTCAAGGCCCGCAGGTCCAGAAGGTCCCCAAGTATTCGGCCGTCAAGGTGGGCGGCCGGCGTCTCTACGAATGGACCCGGGCCGGCCGGGAAGTGGAACAGCCGAAACGGGAGGTGGTGATTCACCGGCTGGAAGTGATCCGATACCGGTGGCCGGAAGTGGACTGCGAGATTTTTTGTTCCAAAGGAACTTATGTAAGGCAGTTGGCGGCGGATGTGGGGGCCCGGCTCGGCTGCGGCGCCCACGTCACCGCTCTTCGGCGGACGGCCAGCGGCCCGTTCGCCGTGGAAGACGCATTGTCCTTGGAAACGCTCAAAGGTTGGCGCGGCGCGATGGAGTGGACCTCCCATCTCATCCCCCTCCATGCGGCCCTTTCCCATCTGCCTGCTTTGGTGATCGATGACCCGACCCTACGGGATCAGCTGCAAAGCGGACATCTGTCCGACCAATGGCTGGATACCCATGCGGCGGTTGTGGAAGGACAAACCGGCCCTGTTCGCCTGATGGGCTCCGACAACGTGCTGCTGGCCCTTTGGTGGCCCGCCGCCCGGCCCGGAGAGCGTCGTCTGAGGGTTTTTCACCAACCATGAAGCCACATCAACACAAAAGGAGGAACAACCGTGGTTCTGACGCCTGAAAGGAAAAAGGAGATCATCGAAGATTTCAAGATCCACCCCTCGGACACGGGTTCGCCCGAAGTGCAGATTGCGCTCCTGAGCGAGCGGATCAACTATCTCACGGAGCATTTCAAGGTCCACAAGAAGGACCACCATTCGCGGCGCGGCCTCTTGAAACTGGTCGGTCAGAGGCGCCAGCTGCTCAACTACCTGAAGAAGAAGAACATCGACCGCTACCACACTCTGATCGAACGCTTGGGTCTGCGCCGCTAAGGCGAGGAATTTATTGAGTTCGACGGAGCAAATAGAGGAAGTCATCTATGAAAAAGTCAGTGCAAGTGGAAGTGGGCGGACGCCCGCTGATTCTGGAAACCGGCCACGCCGCCCGGCAGGCCAGCGGCTCGGTCTTCGTGCGCTACGGAGACACGGTGGTGATGGTGGCGGCCGTCAAGGAGGATCGAGTGCGCGAGGGCATCGACTTCGTCCCCTTGATGGTCGAATACCAGGAGATGAGCTACGCTGCGGGTCGCATTCCCGGGGGCTTCTTCCGCCGAGAGGTGGGACGCCCCAGTGAAAAAGAGACCCTCACCTCGCGCCTCATCGACCGCCCCATTCGGCCCCTCTTTCCCAAGGGCTATTCCTACGAGACGCAGGTGATCGCCACGGTTCTTTCCGTGGATCAGGAAAACGAACCCGACGTGGCCGCCATGACCGGGGCGTCGGCGGCCCTGCACATTTCCAACATCCCCTTTGCCGGCCCCATCGCCGCGGTGCGCGTGGGCCGCGTGGACGGCCGGTTCGTGATCAATCCCAGCGCCGCTCAACTGGAACAGAGCGACATGAACGTGGTGGTGGCCGGCAGCCGGGACGCCGTGATGATGGTGGAGGGCGGAGCCCAGTTCGTCACAGAAGACGACATGTTGGAAGCCATCGACCTGGCCCACAAGGCCATCCTGCCCATCCTGGATGCCCAGGATGAACTGCGCCGCCTGGTGGGCAAGCCCAAGGACGAAGTGACAGCGCCGGTCGTGGACGCCGCCCTGGAGGAAACCGTTCGAAGGTCGGCCGCCGATGAAATGGCCCAGGTGATGACCATCGCCGACAAACTCGAACGCAAGAACGCCAAGAAGGCCCTGAAGCAACGGGTCCTGGAGGCGGTGGCCGAGCAGTTTCCGGAACAGATCAAGGATGCGGAACACGTCCTGGAAACCCTGGAAAAGGAAACCGTCCGGGGCATGATGGTGCGAGAAAAGCGCCGCATAGACGGTCGGGCCTTCCACGAGATCCGCCCGCTCGCCATCGAGGTGGGCCCGCTGCCCCGCACCCACGGCTCCGCCCTCTTTCGCCGAGGCGAGACCCAGGTCCTGGCCGTGACCACCCTGGGTTCTTCCAGCGATGAGCAGAAAATCGAGGCGCTGACCGGGGAGACCTTCAAGTCCTTCATGCTTCACTACAACTTCCCACCCTACTGCGTGGGGGAAGTCCGTCCGCTGCGCGGCCCGGGCCGGCGGGAAATCGGCCATGGAGCCTTGGCCGAACGCGCCGTCAAGCCCATCCTGCCGTCCAACGGGGAATTTCCCTACACCATCCGGGTGGTGTGCGAGGTGTTGGAGTCCAACGGATCCAGTTCCATGGCCTCCGTGTGCGGTGCCTGCCTGTCTCTCATGGATGCGGGCGTGCCCGTTTCGGACATGGTGGCCGGTATCGCCATGGGCCTGGTGAAGGAAGGTGACGATTTCATCATCCTCTCGGACATCCTGGGAGATGAGGATCACCTGGGGGATATGGACTTCAAGGTGACCGGAAACGAACGGGGCATCACCGCCATCCAGATGGATGTGAAGATCCCGGGAATCACCCGCGAGATCATGACCCGGGCTCTGGCTCAGGCCCGCGACGGCCGCCTCTACATCCTGGGCAAGATGCGCGAGGTCATTTCCGAACCGCGTTCCGAACTGTCCCCCTACGCGCCCAGGATGGAAACCATCCAGATCAACCCGGACAAGATCCGGGACGTGATCGGGCCGGGCGGCAAGGTGATCCGCTCCATCGTGGCCGAAACCGGAGCCAAGATCGACATCGAGGATTCCGGCCGGGTGGTCATCATGAGCCCGGACAAGGAGGCCTGCCAGAAGGCCATCGACAGGATCAAGGCCCTCACCCAGGAACCCGAGGTGGGCGAGGTCTACATGGCCCGGGTGACCAAGGTGACGGACTTCGGCGCCTTCGCCGAGATCCTGCCCAACACGGAAGGACTCATCCACATCTCCCAGCTGGACCACAAGCGGGTGCAGAAGGTGACGGATGTGGTCAAGGAAGGCGATGAGGTCCTGGTCAAGGTCATCGACATCGACCGGGAGGGAAGAATCCGCCTGAGTCGAAAGGCCGTTCTGGGAAAACCGGAAGGGCGAAAGAACTAGAGAGGCCGCCTTGGTTCAAAAAACGACGCTGTCCAACGGCATCCGCATCGTGACGGAGCAGATTCCATTCGTCCATTCCGTTTCCATGGGCATCTGGGTAAATGTGGGTTCCCGGGACGAATCGGAGCCGGAGCGAGGGATCACCCACTTCATCGAGCACATGCTCTTCAAGGGCACCGAACGGCGATCCGCTCTCGATATCGCCAAGGAGCTGGATGCCGTGGGCGGCTTCGCCAACGCCTTCACATCCAAGGAAAACGTCTGTTTTCATGCCAAGGTCCTGGACACCCACCTCCCTCTGGTGGTGGATGTCCTGACCGATATCTTTCTCCATTCCACGTTCGCACCCGACGAGATGGATCGGGAGCGCCAGGTGATCCTCCAGGAAATCAGCATGATCGAGGACTCCCCGGAGGATCTGGTCCACATCCTTTTCCAGGAGGAATTTTGGAAAAACCATCCCTTGGCCAACCCCATCTACGGGACCCCGGAGACGGTCCAGGCATTGGACCGCGGGATGGCCATGGATTACATGGTTCGGCAGTTCCGCCCCGGAAAGATTGTGGTGGCCGCCGCCGGCAACCTGGAACACGACGCCTTTGTGGAACTCCTGGCCCCGGCGTTGAACAACCTGAATCATTCCGGATCCCCCGCCCCAAGGCACTCTCCGGTACTCCACCCCCACCGACAGGTGGTGACCAAGGATCTGGAGCAGGTGCACCTGTGCCTGGGCTTTCCGGGATGCTCCCATTCCGATCCCGGAAGGTTCTCATGCCATGTCCTGAACGTGGTGCTTGGAAACAGCATGAGCAGCCGCCTTTTCCAGGAAGTCCGGGAAAAGCGCGGGCTGGCCTACTCCGTGTACTCGTTTGTCAACTCCCACGAGGACACGGGCCTGATGGGCGTCTACGCCGCCGTGGCCCCTTCTCAGGTGGAAGAAACCTTGCGGGTGATCCAGGACCAGATGGCCCGGATCGCGGCGGAATCCATCACGGAAGCGGAACTGAGCGCCGCCAAGGAGTATCTCAAGGGCAGCATGTACCTGAATGCGGAAAGCACCGATTCGCGCATGAACCGGCTGGCCAAGAACGAAATTGTTTTCGGACGCCACATTTCCTTCCGGGAAGTGGAGAAACAGATCGACGGCGTGACCACCGAGGATGTGCGTCGCTGGTTTGAGGGCGCCTATCGCCCGGAAGTGATCGCCGTTACCCTGCTGGGTCCGGTTTCCGAGGATGTTCTTGACCGGTGCTTTCCCGCCGTCCCGACCGCGGCAGCGACGGAATCTTCCCGATAAGGCCCCCATAAGGCCGGCGGCCGTTTGCCGGGGCGGTTCTGGAACCGCCAGGTTCGGATTGTTGTGAGGAACGCATGCCCCTTTTCTTCCAGGTTCTCGCCAGCGGTTCCAAAGGAAACGCCATCCTGGCCGGCACCGGCTCCACCTGCATCCTCCTGGACGCCGGTCTGAGCGGCAAGGAGATCGAACGGCGCCTGGCCGAAAGTCCTGTTTCCCCCAAGGACGTTCAGGCTCTGGTGGTCAGCCATGAACACAACGACCATGTGCGGGGTATCGGAGTCCTCAGCCGCCGCTACGATCTGCCCGTCTTTTTGACCCGGGGCTGCCTGGAAGCCCTGCCCTCGTCCGTGGGCGAGCTGGCCCACAGGAACCTCATTCAGCCGGGACGCTCTTTCGCCATCGGGGATCTGGTCATCCACCCTTTCGCGCTCTCCCACGATGCGGCGGACCCCGTGGGATTCATCCTGGAACATGGCGGGTTTCGTTTGGGTATCTGCACCGACTGCGGAACCGCCACCCAGCTGGTACGCACCCGCCTGCAGCATTGCCATGCCCTGGTGCTGGAAGCCAACCATGATACCGACCGGCTGATCCACGGTCCCTACCCGTGGCATCTCAAACAGCGCATCCGAAGCCGCCATGGGCACCTGAGCAACGAGGACAGTTGCCAATTGCTTGAGCAGATCCACCATCCCGGACTCCAGGTGGTGGTCTTGGCCCATCTCAGCGAAGTGAACAACCACCCCGATCTAGTCAAAGAAACGTTGCGCAACCGCCTGGTTCCTGCCATCCTGGATACGACCCGATTCGAAGTGGCCATGCAGAACGAACCGTCCGCCGTCTGGCACATCCACACGACAGGAGGTGACCATGGAACCGTTACCGAAGGCCTTTCTCCTGCCCATTGACGATTCGGAAGATTCCCTGAGGCCCATTCGCTTCCTCACGAGCCTCTACCCGGAGCGATCCCACATCAGCCTCACCCTCCACTACCTGATGCCTCCCTTGCCGCCCGTTTACAAGGAAAAGGACCGCACGGAAGCCCAGATCGCTCAAAAGAAAGCCTTCGTACAGGCGCGCGAGGAGGCCGCGCGGAAGGCCTGCCAGCGCGCCAAGAAGGTTCTGGTGGAGTCGGGATTCTCCGAGGAGGTCATCCACGAGTTCGTGCAGGAAAAGGAACTGAGCGTGGCCCACCATGCCTGTCGTCTGGCCGACATCAAACGGGTGGACGCCGTGGTGATCCAAAAGCAGACCAGTTCCCGTCTGGAAGGATTCCTCAAGGGCGATCACACGTCCGCCTTGCTGCACCACTGCCTAGTGAGCCCCATCTGGTTTGTGGACGACGAAACCGACCCGTCCAAGGCCGTGGTCTGCCTGGCGGACAACGATCCCTCCCTGCGGGCCCTGGACCATGCACTCTTCATGCTGGAAGAGACTCCCACTCTCATCGAGATCGTCCATTTTTCCAGGAAGGCATCCCGTCCCCTTGTTTCCGCCCTGGACCCGCTGGACCCCGATCTCGCCCAGTGGCTTCGGACCAGCGGCACGGGCTACGGCCCGTTTTTCGCCAAAGCGCGCGAGACGGCGCTCGCTTCCGGAGTGGCCCCGGAGCGGGTCCACATATCCGTGCAGCCCAGCCGGGGAAAGCTTCCCAACGAAATTCTTTCCTATGCCAATAGAGCGGGTGCGGGGATCGTGGTACTCGGCCACGGCGGATCCGGAGGCACCTGGGGATTTCTCAAGAGCTCCATCACCAAGCGGATCCTCACCGACTTTCGTCATCAGGCCGTCTGGGTCAACCAGTAATCGGCCATCACAAAAGTCCGACCGCGCTGTAGGGGCGAAAGATCTTTCGCCCCTACACAGGGAGAAGTCCAGGAGCATGGGGAAATCGCAATTCCCCGCCAGCGCCCTGGGAGACGGCCCGAAAACGCCGGCCATGACCGCTTTTCTCGTCGCGCAGCCCTTGCGGGCTGCGGAGGAATCCCCGAACGTCGGACGGGCCCATCGGGTACCGCCTGTCACTTCATTGCGTCAGGATGGTCTCCTTCCGCGGGGCCGAAGCCCCGCGGCTACGACTGAAGAGGTCGGGGACCTTGTCGTTTGATTCAGGAAACTTGTTCTCGGAAAGCCGAGGGGGTGGGGATCGGTGTGATGCCGGCAGGAGCGGTTCACAACCGCCCCCGCACGAAGCGCTGCCGAGAGACTCAACGCCTTGGCGTCCAAGGCTTCACGCCCGGGCGGTGCGGCGGCGTTTGGCGCGTCCTTCCGCGGCCCAGTCTTCGTAAAGGATCAGAAGGGGGCTGGCCACGAAAATGGACGAATAGGTACCCACCACCACGCCGATGAGCAGTGCGAAGGCGAAATCGTGGATCACCGTGCCGCCCAGAACGAACAGGCAGACAATCACCAGCAAGGTCGTTCCCGACGTGAGGATGGTCCGGCTGAGGGTCTGGTTGATGCTCCGGTTCACGAGCCCTTTGAAGTCTTCCCGCCGCGACGCCCGCAAGTTTTCCCGGATGCGGTCGAAGACGATGATGGTGTCGTTGAGCGAATACCCTACGATGGTGAGCAGGGCGGCCACGATGGTCAGGGAGAATTCCTTGTTGGTAAGCGCAAAAGCGCCCAAGGTGATGAGCACGTCGTGGATCAGGGCCAGCACCGCCGCCAAGGCGTAGGGCAGACGCAAGACCCAGCAGAGCACCAGCGTGAGGAGCAAGGCTCCCACGATCAGGTAGGTGGTGGGCATGCCGATCAGCCGTAGCAGGTACACCCCCACCAACAGGCCGGCGGCCATGATCCCGCTGGTCCCCCATTTGAGCTCGAACCGCCCGGAGATGTAGAGCGCGATGAAGAGCAGGGCGTAGTAGATGGCCAGCAGGGCCTTCTGGCGCAAGTCCCGGCCCACCTTGGGGCCCACCATCTCCACGCGGCGGATGGACGCCTTGCCCTCCCCGTAGGCCTTGTCCAGGTGCTCCTGGACGGCCTGGCCCACGTTCTGGGTCTCGGTGCTCTTCACGTCCGCCCGCACCAGGAATTCGTTGTCTTCCCGGGCCCCCACCTGCTGGATGGCGCTTCGACCGATCCCCAGGTCCTTGAGCGCGTCCCGGATCTGCTCGGGCGTGGTGCTCTGTTCAAACTTGACCTGGACCAGCGTGCCGCCGGCGAAGTCCACGCCCAGGTTCAGGCCGCCGCGCCACACCAGAGCGGCCAGACCCAGGAGAATCACCGCCACCGACAGCGTGATGGCCTTGAAACGCATGCCCACGAAATTGATGTTGATGTCCGGCTTGATGATTTGCATGGTCTTCGTCTTCTTCTCCCTCTCGTACCCCACATGGGCCGGTTAGATGCTGATGGAGCGAACCCGCCTCTTGACCAGCAGGTAGTCGAAGATGAGCCGCGACACGATGATGGCCGTAAAAAGGCTCGCCACGATACCAATGCTCAAGGTCACCGCAAAGCCTTTCACCGGGCCGGTTCCGAACTGGAACAGAACCACGGCGGCGATCAGCGTGGTGATGTTCGCATCCAGGATGGTCAGCGTGGCCCGACCGAAGCCGGCATCCACGGCCGCGCGAGGTGTTTTCCCAAGGCGCAGCTCCTCCCGGATGCGCTCGAAGATGAGCACATTGGCGTCCACCGCCATGCCGATGGTCAGGATGATACCCGCGATGCCCGGCAGCGTGAGGGTCGCCTTGAAGGCCGCCAGCGCGGCCATGATGAGCACCACGTTCAGGACCAGGGCCACGTTGGCGATGACCCCGGACACCCGATAATACACCATCATGAACAACAGGATCAGCACGGATCCCACCACCATGGAGAGAAAGCCCTGGCGGATGGAGTCAGCTCCCAGGGAGGGACCCACGGTGCGTTCTTCCAAGATCTTCACGGGGGCCGGCAGGGCGCCTGCCCGGAGCACGATGGCCAGGTCCCTGGCTTCCTCCATGGTGAAGGATCCCGTGATGCTGGCCCGCCCCCCGCCGATCTTTTCCTGGATAACCGGGGCCGAGTAGACCACGCCGTCCAACACGATGGCCAGCCGCTCCTTCACATGCTCCCCGGTGATCCGTTCAAACAGACGGGCGCCCTGGGGATCGAATTCCAGGGCCACGTAGGGCGTGTTGTATTGGGTATCGATGCGAACGTTGGCGTTGGTGATGTATTCGCCCGTCATGAGCGTCCGGTCCTTGAGGGCGATCCGGGTCTCGAAGGTTCGGCCTGTGTTGGGATCGAAGCGCTTCATGGGATAGGCCTTCACACCCGGCGGCAGGGACTTGGCGTCCGGATCCACCCCCTCGGCCACCAGCTTGAATTCCAACAGGGCGGTCTTTCCGATGAGGTCGATGGCCCGCTGCGGGTCCTTCACTCCGGGAAGCTGCACCAGGATGCGGTCCTCTCCCTGAGGACGGATATCCGGTTCGCTCACGCCGAACTGGTCGATACGGTTTCGAATGGTCTCCAGGGCCTGCCTCACGGCCAGATCCCGAATGTGGGCGGCTTCCTTGTCGGAGATGCGGCAGACCACGGTGGCACCGTCCTGTTCCGTCGTGGCCGCCACCCAGTCCAGGATCGGGAAGTCCTTCTCAATAAGAGTCTTCAAAGAGCCCACCGCGGTCCCGTCAGCCAGTTCCACCCGGATATCCCAATCCTTGGTGCGCTGGACGGTCCGGAAGGGGATCCGCTCGGTGCGCAAGGTTTCCTTCAGCTCGTCCACCAGGCGCTCCGCCGTGGTGCGCACCGCCTCGTCCGCTTGCACTTCCAGTACCAGATGCATGCCTCCCTGGAGGTCCAAACCAAGATGGATCTTGTCGTTGGGCAGGGTTTCCTTCCACCACGCGGGCAAGGAAGCATTGAGAGACGGCAGCAGGTAGACGATTGCAACCAGCATGACCACCGCGATAAGAATGGCTCGCCACCGTAAGTCCTTCAATCCACGTCCTCCCTACTAAATCCTGAACCCTGAATCGGATACGGGTTGCGGGCGGCTCCCTCAAAAGAAGGCCGCACCGTAGAACAGGCCCCCCTGGAGCTCAAAAGACAAGATCGGCGCGTGCGCCGATCTTGTGGGATCCAAGCGAGGTTCCCGGCGTTTATTCGCCGTTTTCCGCCTTGTTTTCGCCCCGGCCGAGCAGAGCGGCGATGTAGCCCCGCTGGACCTTCACCCGGACCTTGTCGGCGATTTCCAGGGTCACCACGGAATCCGTCAGGCCCGTTATCTTTCCATGCAGGCCCCCTTGGGTGACCACGGTGTCTCCCTTTTTCAGGTTGGCCAACATGTTGCGGTGTTCCTTCTGCCGTTTCTGCTGGGGTCGGATCAACAGGAAATAGAAGATGACCACCATGAGGATCAGGGGCGCAAAAGCCGCCAGTCCGCCTCCTGCCGCCTGGCCTCCGCCGCCTTGTCCTGCCGTACCCATTGCATAAGCTACACTGACAAAATCCATTGATTCCTCCATTCGATCTTCACTGCTCGACCAAAAACCACGTCCATTTGGCTAATCGAACCCTTAAACGATATTTTTCGTGTCTTGTCAATCTTCCTGCCGGGTCTCTTGGCGTCGCGCATAGAAGCGGCGGCGCCACTGGGAAAAGGCTCCTTTCTCCAGGCTTTCGCGCATCTCGGCCATGAGGCCCAGATAGTAGTGCAGGTTGTGAATCGTGTTCAATCGATAGGCCAACAGTTCCCGCGCCATGAACAAATGCCGGAGGTAGGCCCTGGAAAAGTTCCGGCACGTGGTGCAGCCGCAGCCCTCTTCCACGGGGCGCGGATCGTCGGCATACCGGGCGTTCTTGATCTGGATGGATCCCCAGGAGGTGAAGAGCATGCCGTTTCGCGCGTTTCGGGTGGGCATGACGCAGTCGAACATATCCACGCCACAGCGCACGCCTTCCACCAGGTCCTCCGGCGTCCCCACGCCCATGAGATACCGAGGCTTGCCGGCAGGCAGAGCGGGCGTCACCTCTTCCAAGACCGCCAGCATCTCCTCCTTGGGTTCCCCCACGGACAGGCTCCCGATGGCATACCCGGGAAGGTCCAACGCCGCCAACTCTTCCAGGCACGCCCTCCGAAGATCCAGGAAGGTACCGCCCTGGACGATCCCAAAGAGCGCCTGGTCCTCCCGGCGATGGGCTTCCAGACACCGCCTGGCCCATCGCACCGTCCGCTCCATGGACGCCTTGGCGTATTCGTAGGTCACGGGATAGGGCGTGCATTCATCGAAGCACATGGCGATATCCGATCCCAGGGCCTCCTGGATCTGAACGGATTTTTCGGGCGTGATCACGTGGCGGGAACCGTCGATGTGGGACTGGAAGGCGACGCCCTCCTCGTCGATGGTGCGGATCTTGGCCAGGCTGAAAACCTGAAATCCACCGCTGTCCGTCAGGATGGAACCCCGCCAGCCCATGAACCGATGGAGCCCGCCCAGGCGTGCGATCCTTTCCGCTCCGGGCCGAAGGTAGAGATGGTAGGTATTGCCGAGAATGATCCGGGCCCCCAGCTCCTCCAGTTCCTGGGGAGTCAGGCTCTTGACCGTGCCCTGGGTCCCCACGGGCATGAAGACGGGGGTTTCCACCACCCCGTGAGAGGTGCGAAAGCGCCCCCGACGGGCGGCAACCTCCTTGTCCCGGCAGATGATTTCGAAGTGCACCGATTTTCCTTTCCAAAGATTAGAAGATGAGCATGGCATCACCGTAGCTGAAGAACCGGTAGCGCCGTTCCACCGCCTGCCGATAGGCGTCCAGGATCTTTTCCCTGCCCGCAAAGGCGGAAACCAGAAGGATGAGCGAGGTCTTGGGCAGATGGAAGTTGGTGATGAGAGCATCCACCACCCGGAACCGGTAGCCGGGATAGATGTAATGGCGGCAAAGGCCCGCCCAGGCCCGGATCCCGCCGCACTGCTCGGCCACCCATTCCAGGGTGCGCACCACGGTGGTCCCCACGGCCACGACCCGCCGACCTTGGGATTTCGCAGAAGCCACGGCCTCGGCCGCCTCGGGCGAAATCTCCGCATACTCGGCGTGCATGGTGTGCCGGCGGATATCCCGAACTCGAATGGGCGCAAACGTCCCGTACCCCACGTGCAGCGTGAGCCGTGCCGTCAGGACTCCGCGGCTTTCCAAATCCCTTAGAAGATCTTCCGTGAAATGCAGCCCCGCCGTGGGAGCGGCCACGGCCCCCGGGCGGCGGGCATACACGGTCTGGTAATCGCGCCGGTCCTCTTCCCGCTGCACGTGGTTTTCCCTCTGAATGTAGGGCGGCAGCGGGATCCGGCCCCACTTCTCCAGGGCGTCCAGGAGATCCGGACAGCGAAAGAGCACCTGTGCCTGCCCGTCCACCGGATCGGATGCGATCGTGGCCTCCAGGGCGTCTTCCAGGAGGAGGCGCATCCCCTTCCGCGGGGGCTTGGACGCCTTGACGAGACAGGCGTAGCCTTCCCGCATGCCCGTTTCCGGATCCTTGTAGGGATCCAGGACCAGCAGCTCCACGCGTCCCCCGGTCTCCTTCCGCCCCAGCAGCCGCGCGGGCACCACCCGCGTGTCGTTCACCACCAGCAGGTCTCCGGGCCGGAGGTATTCCTTCAGATCCGAAAAGAGCCGGTGTTCCACGGTCCCCGTCCGCCGGTTGAGAACCAGAAGACGACAGGCGTCCCGGTTGGGATCGGGATGCTGAGCCACCAGTTCCTGGGGGAGTTCGTAATCATAATCTTCCAAGTTGTAGACCATTCAGGGCCCTCCGTACCGACGGCCCAGATAGACGAGTCCCAATCCCACCGCCATGAGAGCGCCGCCCCAAAACCGCAACTGGTCGGAAGGGAGCTTGGCGATGTGCTCCAGCCACTGCTTGATCCGGTCCGGAAAGGCCGCATAGGGGAGGCCTTCCAGAAAACAGACAAGCCCCAATGCCGTGAGAAGGTAGTCCATACGGGTCCGCCCTTTGACTTGCAATCCGCTTGAATTTCTTGGCAATCGAGCGCCGATGCCCTATCATAGCTGACCTGTTTTGTAAAGATTCTCCATGGGCATGGACCGGAAACGGCAAAGGCGAAACGGAGGCTTCGGTGGCGCTCAACTGGGTGGAAATCGATCTGGCAGCCCTGCGGCACAATTTTCAGCAGGCAAAAGACAGGGTATCCAAGGACACGGCACTCCTGGCGGTGGTGAAATCGGATGCTTACGGGCATGGGATGGTCCCGGTGGCACGGGAGTTGGCGGCCATGGGTGCCCGGTTTTTCGGTGTGAGCAAGTTCTGGGAAGCCATGGCCCTGCGGGAGGCGGGCATCACCCAGCCCATCCTGGTGCTCGTCGGCATTGAGCCCGCGGATGCGGAGGAAGCCGTCCGCCAAGGGATCCGGCCGGCCCTCTACCGGCTCGATCATGCCGAGATGTTGAACGACGCCGCGCGGAGAATGCAGACCAAGGCCAAGGTTCACGTAAAGGTGGATACGGGCATGGGACGGCTCGGCGTGCCCCCGGGCTCCCTGGAATCGTTCCTGGAAGGATTGTGGCGCCTCCCGCATGTGGAGGTGGAAGGGGTCTTTTCCCACTTCGCCACGGCCGACGAGCGGGACAAGAGCTACAGCGCTCTGCAGATGGAACGATTTTCCCAGGCGTTGGATCTCTTCCGAAGAAAGAGGATCCCCCTTACCTACGCCCACATGGCCAACAGCGCCGGAACCCTGGACCTGCCCGGCGCCCACCACCAGCTGGTGCGGCCCGGCATCATGCTCTACGGATCCCCTCCCTCCTCCGACCTCCATCACCCGGCGGATCTGAAGCCGGTCATGAGCCTCAAGGCCCGGGTGGTGCAAGTGAAAAGCGTCCCGCAGGGACATCCCATCGGCTACGGAAGAACGTTCACCACCCCCCATGCGATGCGGATCGCCACCGTTCCGGTGGGCTACGACGACGGCCTTCCGCGCCTGCTATCCAACAAAGGCTCGGTCCTCATCCGGGGCCGACGCGCCCCCATCGTGGGCCGTGTGTCCATGAACATGATCACCGTGGACGTGAGCGCCGTGCCGGACGCGCACGAAGACGACGAAGTCGTGGTGTTGGGAAGCCAGGGGACGGAACGGATCACCGCCGATGAGATCGCGTCCCTCTGCGGCACCATCAGCTATGAGATCTACTGCAGCATGGGCAAGAACCCTCAACGCGTCTTCCTCAACGCGAGCACCGGCCTTGCATCTTGATCCGGGCGGGTCTATAAAGCGTCTCCTTGTCACCACGTACCGAACAGGAGGACCCAACACATGGCATTGATTCGCGAACGACTCACGCATATGCTCCACCAGGCCGTCAAGGACCTGCTTCTGGAATCCGGCATTCAGAACGAGGAAGACCTGAAGGTGGAACTGGAGATCCCCAAGATCTCCGACCACGGGGATTACGCCACCAACACCGCCATGACTCTCACCAAGGTGCTGCGCCGCAACCCGCGGGAGATCGCCCAGGCGGTCATCGACAGGATGGAGGGCCGTGACGAGTTGCTGGCCCGGGTGGAGATCGCCGGCCCGGGCTTCGTCAACTTTTTCGTCCGGCCGGACGCCTGGGGGGAAGTGCTGAAGGACATCCACGAAAAAGCCGACGCCTACGGCGTGCAAAACTTGGGCAGGGGCAAGCGGGTCCAGGTGGAATTCGTGAGCGCCAACCCCACGGGGCCCCTTCACATCGGTCACGGGCGGGGAGCCGCCATCGGCGATGTGCTGGCCAACATTCTGCGCGCCTGCGGCTACCAGGTGGACAAGGAGTATTACATCAACGATGCGGGAAAGCAGATGCAGACCCTGGGTCGAAGCTTGTACCTGCGCTACCTGGAAGCCCTGGGCGTTCCCATCGATTTCCCAGACGACCACTATCGGGGCGATTATATGAAGGACTTGGCCCGTGAGGTGCTCGATCGGGAGGGAGACCGCTACAAGGACGTCCCCGAAGAGGAGGCCTTGCCCTTTTTCACGCGCTACGCCGGCGATCGCATCCTGGACGGCATCCGGGAGGACCTGGAAGCCTTCGGGGTGCAGCACGACATCTGGTTCAGCGAGCAGAGCCTGCACGATGCGGGAGAGGTGCAAAGGACCATCGAGGCCCTGGAACGAGCCGGCTACATCTACGAGCAGGACGGCGCCAAGTGGTTTCGCAGCACCGCCTTCGGCGATGAGAAGGATCGGGTGGTGGTGCGCGCCAACGGCATGACCACCTATTTCGCCGCCGACCTGGCCTATCATAAGAACAAGTACGAACGGAACTACGAGACGGTCATCGACATCTGGGGCGCCGACCACCACGGCTACGTGCCCCGCATGACGGCGGGCGTCCAGGCCCTGGGGCGAAAGGCGTCGGATCTTCGAATCATCCTGGTGCAGCTGGTCAACCTGCTGCGCGGAGGCAAGCCCGTGGCCATGTCCACCCGGGCGGGCGAATTCGTGACGCTTCGCGAAGTGGTGGACGAGGTGGGAAAGGATGCCGCCCGCTTCATCTTCCTCACTCGCCGCTCCGACAGCCCCCTGGACTTCGACCTGGAAGTGGCCAAGATGCAAAGCAACGACAACCCGGTCTACTACGTCCAGTACGCCCACGCGCGGCTGTGCAGCGTTTTTCAGGTGGCGCGGGAAAAGGGCGTCGCCTGCTCCTGGGACGTTCCGCCGGACCTGTCCCCGCTCCACCAGCCCAAAGAACTGGAACTGATGAAATTGCTCGGCGAATACCCCCAGGTGGTGGCTTCCGCAGCGGAACAACTGGAACCGCACCGGATCCCCTACTACCTGAGCGACCTGGTCTCCTGCTTCCACAGTTACTACAACCAAAACAGGATCCTGGGAGAAGACGAGGCGCTGACCCAGGCGCGCCTCTATCTGGCCGCCGCCGTTCGCATGGTCCTTCGCAATGCCCTGGGCCTGCTGGGAGTGAGCGCTCCGGAAAAGATGTAGACTTCAATCGGACGATTCTTTCTCATGGACAGGTCCTGAAGGGCGGGCGTAAAGCCCGCCCCTACAAAAGGGCACGGATCCGTTGCGTAGGGGCGGGGTTTATCCCCGCCCGCTAATCACGCGGTGTAAGAGACACCCGAAGAAAAAATCGCTCAGCTTAAGGTAGATCTTTCCACGATCCACGGCGAGGTGCCTCCATGGCCCGTAGCAAGGCGCACCCTTCAGGGGGAGGAACGAAAAAGGATTCGCCTCGCGCCCGATTGGTCCTGCAGTTGACCTTCGGCCAATGCGTGGTGTGCGCCCTGGTCTTCCTGGTATGCCTCGCCTGGATCTTCCTGGCGGGCGTTCTGGTGGGAAGGAGCAGCTCCCCCCATGGCGCTCCCGCCTCCTGGATGCCCAAGGGACTGGCCCATCTCATGGGCCTGGACCACACTCCCCCGGAACCCGATCCCAACGCCGCGGACACCTGGCTGCCGCCCGAAAAGATCCTGGAGGAGCTTCAGTTCGAAAAAACCCTGCCGGGGGTAGAGAAGTCGCAGGGAGGACCCTCTCCGGCACCCGCCGCCCGCCCGGAACCGGCTCCAGGGGTCGACTCCTCCGGTGGGGCCGAGCCCGCAGAAGTGGGTGAAGCCCCCGAATCGGGCCCGCCCGAGGGGGCTTACGTCTTAATGGTGGCCTCCATGCGCCGCCGGGAAAACGCTCTGTCCCTGGCCGACCGGCTGACCAAGAAGGGCTACCGACCCCAGGTGGAGAAGGTGTCCATGGGCGAAGGGGATCTCTGGTACCGGGTGACCCTGGGCTCCTTTCCGACCCGGGAGGAAGCGCTGGCCTTTGCCGCACGGTTCAACAGGGAGGAAAATCTGGAGGCCCTGGTCATCCAAAAAGAGGGACCCGCCGGCTCTTCTCCGTGACCAGCCACCCTCCGGCCACCGGCCTATAAGACCCATCCCCTTCCGCAGCCGTTCATGGCAACGATGGCTGAAGACCAGAAGAGCTGCAGGGGCGAAAGATCCTTCGCCCCTGCGGGCCGGAAGAGCTCGGTGTGAAGTCAACCTGCCCGCCCGAGCCCCGTGGCAATTTCAACCCCAGGCCGTCTCGGTCCCTGATGATACGCGAAAAAGGACCTTCCGCCCCGTCAGCGGGGGAGGCGGGAAGGAACCCCGCCCGTGGAGCCGCTGAGACGCCCGAGGATGGAATGGGCGAACCGAACTTCCTCATCTCCGTAGAACTTGATGTAGTGCTGGGCGGCGGCTTTGCCGAAGCCGCGGTACGTCTTGTGCTCCCCGCCGAATCCGGGATCGAACACGTGGATGCCCTCTTCGATGGCGTACCGGATCGGATGGTAGTAGCAGGTGGCGAAATGGAGGAAAGGAACGGAGCTGTAGGTTCCCCAGTAGCGGCCGTAGAGGAAGCCTTTCTTTCGGTAGAAGACGGCCAAGGCCAGCAGATCCCGGTCATCGCGGGCCGTGCAGAAGATGGTGCGGTGCCGGAACCTTTCCCCCAGCATCTGGAAGAAGCATCGATTCAGAAAGGGGGGAATGTCCTGCCCCATGTATTTGCGCCATGTGGTAATGTAGAGATCGTACATCCGATCGTAAAGGGAATCCGGCGCTTCGCGGCCTTCCAACATCCTCAGGCGGATTCCCTGGGACTTGATGTCCCGCAGCTCCCGCCGAATCTTGTGCCGGCGGCTGGACTTGAACGTCCGCAGAAAGTCGTCAAAGGATCCGTACCCCTTGTTGGTCCACAGGCAGTATTCGCTTCGTATCCCCACGTAGCCCTTCTGCAGCAAGACGTCGTGGACGCCTGGAGCGGAATCCACGAAGAAGTAGAACCGGGAGGTGGCAAAGCCGTGGGTTTCACAGATGAAATCAATGTAGTCGCTGAGGATGGCATAGACACGCCGCGGATCCCGACTCCTGCCGTAAAGTACCTTGTAGGCGGGAACGGGGGTCAACGGCACGGTGGCCATGAGTCCCACGTGGTAGCTGTGTCCCGTCAGTTCCGCGAGGAAGCGCAGGAGTCCTCCGTCACCGAATTCCACCCACGGCCGCAGACGCTCGTACATGGGGGCGATGGCCACCACCTCCTGCCCCTCGTAGGCCACCAGATGCCGCGGTCGAAAGCCTCTTTCCGGAGTCAGAACACCGGACTTTTCCAGACAATAGAGGTACTCCCACTCCATCATGGGAGGCGCGTTCCAGCAAAGACGGTTCCAGAGCACCGGATCCACGCGATCCACCCCGGAAACGATTTCGAACCGTACCGCCATTCCTTTCCTTTCTATGTGCGGGTCGTTCTGGGATGCCTGGGCCGATCCTAAATCACCCGGCCCATCCGGTCAACGCACGCACATCCCGTCTCCCGACGCAAAGCTCCTAGGATCCATCGGCAAAAGAGAGTATGCTGGGGGAGTATTTTGGCACATATCGAGAGAACTTTCGAAAGGAGCAGGCTTCATGACACTGACCGACATCTTTGAAAAGATAGACTCCAATCACAAACGATACGTTCAGGAACTGGTGGAGCTCCTTTCCATCCCCAGCGTGAGCACCTATTCTCGCCACAAGGGCGATGTGCAACGGGCCGGGGAATGGGTCGTGAACATGTGCCGGCGCTTAGGGATGGAGGCCCGCCTGTACCCCACTGCAGGCCACCCGGTGGTGTACGCCTCCCACTGCCCCCATCCCGACCGCCCCACCCTTTTGATCTACGGCCATTACGACGTGCAGCCGCCCGAACCTGTGGACGAATGGCTCACGCCGCCTTTCCAGCCCACCGTTCGGGACGGTTTCGTCTATGCCCGCGGCGCCAGCGATGACAAGGGCCAGTTCCTCACCTACCTGAAAGCCATTGAGGTGGTGATGGCCGTCCGGGGGGAGGTGCCCATCAATGTCAAGGTGCTGGTGGAGGGCGAGGAGGAGATCGGAAGCCCCCATTTGGGGGATTTCCTTCGCCGACACAAGGACCTGCTGAAGGCCGACGCCATTGCCATCTCGGACGGGTCCCAGTTCGCCCCCGATGTCCCCGCCATCACGTACGGCCTGCGAGGGCTTGCCTACTTCCAGTTGGACGTGACCGGGCCGAGGGTGGATTTGCACTCGGGAAGCTTCGGAGGGCTCGTGATGAATCCCATCCAGGCGCTCTCCGCCATCCTCTGCAGCCTGAAAGAGGGCGGGGACCGAGTGGCTGTTCCCGGCTTCTACGATGACGTGGCCGACATGGCCCCCTGGGAGCGCGAGGAGATGGAGTCGCTTCCACTGGACTTGGCCAACTTGAAGGAATACTTGGGGGTGGAAGTGCTCTGCGGCGAGGAAGGCTACAGCCCCATGGAACGCAAGACGGCCCGGCCCACTCTGGACATCAACGGGGTGTGGGGGGGCTTTGCAGGCGAAGGCGCCAAGACGGTGATCCCTTCCAAGGCGGGAGCCAAGGTGAGCATGCGCCTCGTCCCCAACCAGGATCCGGACAAGATCGCCGGGCTATTCCGGGCCCATGTGGCCAAGGTCTGCCCCCCGGGCGTCCAACTGAAAGTCACCCACCTGCATAGCGCCCAGCCGGTGCTGGTTTCCAGGGATCTTCCCCAGGTGCAGGCCGCCGCCCGTGCCATCCACACCGGGTTCGGCAAGGATCCCGTCTTCATCCGCGAGGGGGGGTCCATCCCCATCGTCAACCTCTTCCAGGAGGAGCTGGGCCTGGACGCCATCCTCCTCCTGGGGTGGGGCCGGCCCGACGATGGAGCCCACTCGCCCAATGAACGCTTCTCGCTGGAAGACTTCCGGAGGGGCATCCGATCCGCGGTGGCCCTCCTATACGAACTGGCCGGGGAAGGGGCGTAAGGAAGGGATTCATAAAGGCAAATGAACCTGTGGGGTAGGGCCGGGGTTCACCCACGCCCGCCAATCCCAGGGCGATGGCCGCACAGGGGCGCTTCGCGAACCGCCCCTACAGGAGCTTGTGCGAGAACGTTACGGACGACCGCTTCTCACGTAGCGCAGCCCTTTAGGGCTGCGCAAGATCCCCCGAACTTCGGATGGGCCATCGGGCTTACCGCCTATGATGTTATGAGGTTAAGACGGCACGTTCCCGCAGGGCTAAAGCCCCGCGCCTACGAAGCAAACGGGAATTCCCTTGTCTCACGAGCTGGAAGAACATTGTTGGACAGCCTCATAAAGGCAAATGAACCTGTGGGGTAGAGCCGGGGTTCACCCACGCCCGCCAATCCCAGGGTGATGGCCGCAAAGAAAGGGGATGGAGACAAGGTCTTAATGGGGGTCTCCAGTGAATAGGCTGATGGGCTCCTTGTCCCCGTAAGCCATACGGATCTCTTTCAGGAGCTGGTTGGTTGCCTGTTCAATGCGGAAAATATCGCTTTCGTCCACCGTGTCGTCGGACACGTGCCGGAGGGACTCTTTCAGGCGCTGGAACTGCTGGATGATCTCCGGGCGGATTTTTCCCTCTCCCAGCCTGTGGTCCAGCTCCAGGATGGTCGTCACACAGCTCTCGATGCGCGCCCGAAAGTGCCTGGAGCGCCCGTTGCCCCCTCTGCGCCTGAACAATTTCTTCCATCCTTGGCCGATCAGAGTCGCCCCCTTTCGTTCAAGGCCTCTTGGAACATGCGGTAGAACTTCTTGCGGCTTTTCATCTCCCGTTCCAGGAGCACTTTGGCCTTTTCCAGGTCCGCGGGATGGATGATGAGGTCCACCTGCTGGCGAAAAGCGGCAAAGGAATCCATGCTCCGTTCCCGGTCCGTGATGAGGCAAAAGAAGGACTCCCTCCTTTGGGCCATGGGAAGGTTTTTTACAAATCCCACCAGCACGTGGGCGCGGTCTTCCGGCCCCGCCGGCTCTTCGAGGACCACAAGCTCATAACCTCCGTGACGGAGTCGCCGAACGGCCCGGTCGGGATCCGGCTCCGCAATGGCCCGAAACCCCAGCTCCGAAAGGAGCTGCCCCAGTCGCTCCGCCCGCTGGGGCTCAGCCGTGCAGATAAGCGCCGTCATCCCCCCTTCGTGGAGAGTATCCAAAAAGAGATCCTCTTCCAGATCGTCGTGATCAGGAACCAACGACGGCTCTTCGAAGGAGGTTCCTTCCGGCTGCTTGGAATTCTTCACCACGATGGCATTTTGGCAGCGGGGGCAGGCAACACGCACGGCCTTGCCCGGCGGCAATTTGTCGTCCGGAATGGAGAAAGAGGCCCGGCAGCCTTCGCATCTGATCTTCAACGTCCCCCTCGCTTCTCGGCCCGGAGCATTCGGGAATCTCTCATATGGCAAGTCAATCTTACTTTGCTTTTATGCCAAAAGGTCCCATCAGGTCAATATATGGGAAGGAGCTCTAAAGGATCTCCACAAAGCCGTCGTGGGTGAGCAGGGCGAAGGTGTGGGGAGGCCCCACTTCTTCCTTGAGCCAGGTGAGGATCTTCAGGGCCGAACGCATCTCTTGGAGAATCTCGGCAAGGGGAGTTACCCGCCGAACCAGCCTTTTCAGGCGATCCTCCAGCACTCTTCTCCGGGGAAACGTCCATGCGTCCTGGATCGGCTCCGCGGCCGCCCCATCCTTCGTTCGCCGCAAGGCATAGGCTTTCGGAATACGCCGTTCCCCCTTCATCTCCCAGCCAGCCACGGCCATGGCGAACGGTCCATTGGCAGGCTCCTCCCTTTGCCACGTGGGACCCAGCCGGGTCATTTCGACCAACGCATCCGCCACCCGATCATCCAAGGTTCTCTCGTGCCGTGTTCCCTGTCCGTCAGCCCACCGGGCCATATGATCCGCCGCGATGGGCCCGCCGCCCACCAACACCACCCCGTGGGTTGACAACGGATAGATGCGTCGGACGGCTACGATTTCCTGGTCGCCGCTTTCGCGGAATCCAACGGCCCGCCCGTCGGCGGCAAGGGCGATGCCGTCCTTGCCGATGGTGAGAATCAACTGAGCCATGGTCGGTCTTTGCCTTGATCAGCCGGCAAGGAACGCCTAAATTGAACCTAGTTTTCCAACGAAAGCATCATTGTTTTCCACCTCTGATGAGAGGTCTTCCCCATGAGGATCTTGCTGGGCCTATTCCTTACCTTCTTGGCGCTGGCAACCCATCCGGTTTCTCTCCTGGCGGCTCAGAAACTCTACAAGGTGTGCCTCTACGAAAACCCTCCACTGGTCGGACTGGATGCCGACAGACGAGCCTCCGGCCTCTTCGTGGAGCTGCTGGAAGCCGTGGCCCAGGCCGAAGGGTGGCAGCTTCAATACCGCGAAGCCTCCTGGGCGCAGTGTCTCGAAGAACTGCGTTCCGGCGCGGCGGACATCCTCCCCGTCATCGCATATTCGGAGGAACGAAGTCGAGCGTTTCTCTTTTCCAGCGAAACGGTGCTCACCAACTGGGGCGTTGTGTACTCCCGCAAAGGCGAGAAGGTCTCGGGCATTCTGGATCTGGAAGGCAAGATCATCGCCGTCAAGGATCAGGACATCCACATGCAAGCCCTCCAGGCTCTCCTCAGCAAATTCCCGATCAAGGCAAAGTTTGCTCCTTACGAAACCTACGATCAGGTTTTGTGGAGCGTGGGAGAAGGCAAAGCCCATGCCGGAGTGGTCAACCGGATCTATGGCCAGACCAACAGCCATCGGTTCAGCGTTGAAAGCACGCCCATTGTCTTCAACCCCATCGAGATCCGCTACGGGGGGCACCCGGGCACGAGCCGCACCGCCCTGGAGACCCTGGACCGGTACTTAAAAAACTGGAAGCAGGAAGAGAATTCCGTCTACCATCAGGCCGTCACCCGGTGGCTCCATGTGACCGCACCCCCTCCCGCCTGGACAAGAACCGTCAAGATAACGGTGGGGGCCACGATCCTGTCCCTCCTCCTGTTGGGCTCTGCGGCCCTTTTTCTCAAACGCCAGGTACGCCTCAGGACTCAGGATCTCAAAACCTCCCACGGCCATCTGGAGCAGGCTCTGCGGCAACAGAAAGCATTCCAGAGCGCCCTGCTTGAAACGGAACACCGCTACCAGGCCTTGTTTCAAAAGGCCACCGACGCCTTGCTGGTGATCAACGAGGACGGTCGCATCCAGGAATGCAACCAGGCGGCTCAGGATCTTTTTCGAGCCTCCCGGGAAAACCTGGTGGGGCGACGCCCCGGCGATCTCTCCCCGCCCCGGCAGCCCGACGGCGCCCCGTCCGACGAAAAAGCCTCCGTCCTCTTCGAATCTGCCCTTCCGGGATATCCCCAGAGATTTGAATGGGTTCACCAGAGACCGGACGGGTCCCTTTTCGATGCGGAAGTCCAGCTCAGTCTCATCTTCCAGGAAGGGGATGCACGGATGTTGGCCAGCATCCGGGATGTCACCGAAAAAAAGGCCATGGAGAAAGCCATCGAAGCACAACGAAAACACCTGGAGAGGGTGCTGGACAGCACGCCCATCGCCCTCTTTCTGGTGGATGTGGATGGAAAGGTCATTTTCTGGAACAAGGCCAGCGAAGAGCTCATCGGCATTTCCAAAGAGGACGTGATCGGCACCCCTCCCGATTTTTCCAATCTCTTCGGAGGCAAGCCCCCCGTGATCCCGGCGCTTCTCCTGCTGGAGATGGATCCGGTAGAGGTTGAAAAAAGATATGCTCCAAGAGGCATTCGCCGCTATCCGTTGCATCCTGAAGGAATTCAGACCATCAGCCGCTTTCAGATGCCGGGCGGCTGGCGGCACGTGAGCGTCGTGGCGGCACGCCTCCGCGATGAACAGGGAAATCTCTTGGGGGTCATCCAGTGCGGGCGCGATATCACCCAGGAAGTGGAACTGCAGGGACAGCTGGTGCAGGCGCAAAAGATGGAGGCCATCGGGCGCCTGGCCGGCGGAGTGGCCCACGATTTCAACAACGTCCTCACGGTTATCCTGGGCTACTGTGATCTCCTGCTTCTTCGTTCCTCCCTAAACCCGGACGAAGCGAAAAAGGTGTCCGAAATCAAGAAGATGGCCCAGAGGGCTTCCCAACTAACGGGTCAACTCTTGGCCTTCAGCCGAAAACAGGTCTTGCAGCTTCGATCGGTGGATCTCAACGCCGTCCTGGAGAACCTGCGGAAAATGCTGGAAAGGCTCATCGGAGAGGACATCCGCCTCCAAGTGACGCTCGCACCCGGGCTCTGGCCCGTCAAGGCCGATCCGGTCCACCTGGATCAGGTGATCATGAACCTGGCCGTGAACGCCCGGGACGCCATGCCCGAAGGCGGCCTCCTGACCCTGGAGACCGCCAACCTGAAGCTGGAACATCCCCTCCGCCACGATTCCGTGGTTGTGCCGCCGGGAGAATATGTCAGTCTCAAGGTGGCGGACACGGGCCACGGCATGGACCCGGCCATCCGGGACAAGGTTTTCGAGCCCTTTTTCACCACCAAGCCCGCCGGGGTGGGAACAGGCCTGGGACTTGCCACCGTGTACGGCGTGGTGAAACAGTTGGGAGGGTTCATCCTGGTGGACAGCACGCCGGGTCGAGGGACCACCTTTTCCGTTTATCTTCCCAGACAGGTGGGAGCAGCCGAGCACGTCCCGGCGGACTCGCAACCGGAGACGCCCCACGCCGTCGCCGGCACCGAACGCATCCTGGTGGTGGAAGACGAGGAGCTGGTGCGCACCATGGCGGCGGAGACCCTGGAAACCTACGGGTACCGGGTGCAGGTGGCGGCCTCGGGGGCCGAGGCCCTGGAAATCTGCAGCCGGGACGGCTCCTTTGATCTCCTGCTCACCGACGTGGTCATGCCCGGCATGGACGGTCCGGAGCTCGCCCGACGCATGGCGGAAATCTGCCCGGGCATCCCGGTGCTTTTCATGTCCGCGTATCCGGACGACCGTCTCGCCCGCCATGGTGTTCTCGGCCGTGACGTGGAGCTCCTCCCCAAGCCCTTCTCCCCGCATCAGTTGGCCCGCAAGGTCCGGGAGCTTCTGGATGCAAAAAAAGTGGTTAGGTGTTAAGGGCTAGGGGTTGAGGGTTGAGGCGGCGTCGAAACCGCCGGGGGGAGCCGCCTGCTTGCCGGTTCGGGGCATAGGAACCCCCATCACGGGCAGGCCGCGACAACGAAGAGCGCAATGCACCCTTGAGAAGCGGAAGGTTCGCCCTGGAACCATAAGAAAAAACGCCCGGTTTCCCGGGCGGTTTTTTAGCGGCTTCTGGTCGGGACGACTGGATTTGAACCAGCGACCTCTGCGTCCCGAACGCAGCGCTCTACCAAACTGAGCCACGTCCCGACCGACGGAGCCCTTCTACCAAAAAAGATTTTTCCTGTCCAGCCTTTTCCCCGGCCGCCAAAAATCCCCCGCACCTTCTTTTATAAGGGGAAAGTCTCCAACACCACCCCGCCCATCCCCCATCCCCCATCCCCCATCACTCATCACTCATCACTCATCACTCATCACTCATCACTCGTCACTCATCACTCCCCTCCCCTTCTCCGAATCCCCCTGGAAGTGTTATAGATGCGGCGCCACGGTTCCGGCATGGCAAAGATCCGCTCCCAACTCTTCAGGACAGACCGGGAATGAAAGAACACGAACTCGACAGGAAAGACAAAGAGCTTCAGCCGCAGGAATCAAGGAGTCTTCCCAATGACGGGGCCGATGAACAGCGCCTGTGGGTAGATCTCGAGACCATTCCGCATCTTCCCGGCGTGTACCTCTTCAAAGCCCCCACGGGACAGGTGCTCTACGTGGGGAAGGCCCGCGACCTGCGAAAGCGGGTAGCCAGCTACTTCCGACCGGAACACACTCTTCCCCTCAAGACCAAGGCCCTGGTCCGCCGGGCTTCCGACTTGGATTTCGTGGTGACCCGAACGGAAAAGGAAGCGCTCCTTCTGGAATCGAGCCTCATCAAGCGGCATCGGCCGCGCTACAACGTGATCCTCCGGGACGACAAGAACTACCCGGCTTTGCGCCTCGATCCGCGCGAACCCTTTCCGAGGCTCCAGATCGTGCGCCGGTTCCAAAAGGACGGAGCCCTCTATTTCGGTCCCTACCACTCGGCCCATTCCCTTCGGGAAACCCTGAAGGTGCTCAACCGCATCTTCCCGCTCCGCCAATGCAAGTCCAAGAAGCTGGTGCCCAGGAAAAGGCCCTGCCTCAATCATTCCTTGGGCCGGTGTCTGGGAGCGTGCGCCGGCAAGGTGACGGAACAGGAATATGGGCGGGTGGTGGACGAGGTGGTCCTTTTCCTGCGGGGCAAGACGGATCGACTCCAGGAAAAATTGCGGGCGGGCATGCGGGAGGCCTCGGAGGCTCTGGATTTCGAACGGGCCGCCCTCTACAGGGATCGACTCCGGGCGGTGGAGGAAATGCTGGAAGCCCAGGTGGTGGTGTCCGACCGCCTGGAGGACCAGGACGTGGTGGGCCTGCACTTTCAGGAGGATTCCGCGGAAATCGTCCTCCTTTTCGTCCGGCATGGCGCCATCGTGGGACAACGCGGCTACTCCTTCCGCGATCCATCGGAAGGCCCGGAGGAACTTCTGGGGGCCTTTCTCCAGCAGTTCTACGCCGACGGGAGGCTCATTCCCCGCGAGATCCTGGTTCCGATGCTTCCTTCCGGCCATGAGGTCCTCGGTGAGTGGCTCTCCGATACGGCCGGGCGCAAGGTCCGCCTCTGGGCGGCCCAAAGGGGAAGCCGCCGGGCCCTGCTGGATCTGGCCCAACGGAACGCCGAGGAGCGAGCCAAGGCCCGCTCCGGGGAGGCCACCGACCTGTCGGCCGTCTTGGAGGCGCTTCAGGACCTGCTTCGCCTGCCCCGATTACCGCACACCATAGCCTGCGTGGACATCTCCAACATGCAGGGCCGCCATGCCGTGGGTTCCGTGGTGGTCTTTGCCGGCGGCCACCCCCGCCACGGGGATTATCGCCGGTTCCGGATCCGCACCAAGATGGAACCGGACGACCCGGCCATGATGGCGGAAACCGTGGAACGGCTCTTGGAAAAGGAGAAGCCGCTGGCGCATCGTCTGGACCTGCTCCTGCTTGATGGCGGCAAGGGGCAGCTGAACCGCATCCTGGCCCTGCTGGACGAAAAGGGGTGGAAGGACCGGCTTCCGGTGGCGGCCTTTGCCAAGGAAAGGGAAAAGGACCTGGGCGAAGAAGGCCGGGGCCTCTACGAGAAGGTGTATCTACCGGAACGAAAGAACCCTCTCTTCCTGACCCGCCATCCGGAGGTGCTCCATCTTTTGCAAAGGATCCGCGACGAGGCGCACCGCTACGCCGTCTCCGGCTACCACCGTCGCCACCACCAAGAGCTCCTGTCCTCGGAACTGGACCGCATCCCCGGCGTGGGCCCCAAGAGAAGACAGACCCTGCTCCAGCACTTCGGCGATGTGGAAGCCATACGCCGCGCCGGTGTGGAAGAGCTGGCCCGCGTGCCCGGCCTGCCGCGCCCCCTGGCGGAAAAGGTTCATGCCTATTTCCGCCAAAGATGACGGGGCGGCGAACCAGCCCTCTAAACAAGCGGGGGATCCCGGAAAACGCCGTGCGCAGAGGCGAAAGATCTTTCGCCCCTACCGTTCGCTACCCCCATCATGGGAACCTGGGTACGGGGGGGGAATCGTTCCCGTCCCTCACGGGAGAAGCGAATGCGGCGAATTCGGGCTGTCGCGCCTTTCGGCGCTCCCACACGGGGAATTCGTCCGTCATTCCGACTCGGGATCGTGATCGGCGGGAACGAGCCGGAGCAGCTTCTCTCCCAGCTTCCGAAGTTCCGGGTCGGAAAGGGACTGCAGCAGCTTCTCCTCCTCATGGGTCAGAGGCCGAAGGGTCGGCTTTTTCCGGCGCCGGGTGCGCCTCTTGGACTGGAGTTTTTGCAGCCGCCGGTAGTTGGCATCCAGCTCGGGATTTAGATCCTCCACTTCGCCCACCCGTATGGAGATCTCCCGGACCACCACCTTCCCCCACAGGGCATTGATCCTCTCGCGCAAAGCTTCCTTGTTGATCTCCAGGTGGTGTTTCCACACGCCGTCCCGAGCCACGATGACCAGGCGCCCGTTCTTGAGGGACCTTGGAACCGTATGCCGGGCCACGGGCTCCCCCACCAAGTCCTTCCAATCGCCCAGAGGGTTGGAAGCGAAGGAGGGATGCCGGGAAAGCACCTCTTTTACGAAGGCCCGGAGCGGCTCCGCGCTCCGGGTTCCCGTGGACTTGTTTTCTTCCATGGGGCCCCGTTCCATGTTCCTTTGAACCTCCGCGTGTCCTTGCGGCGATTGACACGACCGTGCGGCTGTGATATGGACGGTCTGCTTTTTCTCGTCCCGGCCCCCGTAGCTCAGGAGGATAGAGCACAGGATTCCTAATCCTGGTGTCGCAGGTTCGAATCCTGCCGGGGGCACCAATTTATCCTGCAAATTCAATCTATTACACTACACTCCAGACACTCTTCAAAATCGGCTTTGGGGGCATTTTGGGGGCAGATTTCGGCGGTATTTTCCCAAAATGCTTCTAAAAACAGAGACTTATTTCTTATTCAGGGCCTTGGCCAGAGCACCCAGCAACTCGTCGGGCGTGAAGGGCTTGGGAAGCAGGACGGAGGCTCCCTTGCGGTAGCCCTCCCGGATGGTTTCCGGTGTGGAAAAGCCCGTCATCATCACGATGGGAAGATCCGGGCGTTCCTTCAGGACCCGTTCGACCAGGTGCATGCCATCCCGGCGGGGCATTTTGAGGTCCACCAGGATCGCCCGGAAGCTCCGGCCGGGAAGGATCTCCAGCGCCTCGTCCACCGAGGAAGCGAGCACCACCCCGTAGCCCTCTCCCTCCAGGACCATCCGGCAGCTTTGAAGCACGATGGGATCGTCGTCCACCACCAAAATCATCGCCTTTTCATTCACGGTCATCATCCCGTTCCAGAGGCAGCCACACGGTAAAGGTGCTCCCCCTACCGGGGGCGCTGTTGACAAAGATCCGGCCTCCGTGCCGCGCCACGATCCCGTAGGAAACCGACAGGCCCAGACCCGTTCCCTTCCCCACCTCCTTGGTGGTGAAGAAGGGATCGAAGAGCTTGCCCATGTGTTCCTCCGGAATGCCGCAGCCGGTGTCCAGCACGCTCACGCTCACCCCCGGCCTTTCCCTTCCGTCGCGGTCGGGGCGACTCTCCGTGCGGCTCGACACCGTAATGGTCCCGCCGGCCTCGGTGGCGTCCAGGGCGTTGATGAGAAGATTCATGAAGACCCCGCGCATCTGCTCCGGATCCACCACCAGCGGGGGGAGCGACTCGGCAAGGAGACAGTTCAACTCCACTCCCTTGATCAGGGCCTGGTTTTCCATCAAGGCCACGGTGGAACGAACCAAGTGATTGATATCCGTCGGTTCCGGATGGAGAGCCGTCTGGCGGGAAAAATCGAGCAGGCCCTTCACGATCTTTCGGACCCGTTCGGTGGCGTCGGCGATGGTCTTAAGGCCGTCGCGCACGTCCTCCGGCAGATCCTCGCGATTCATGAGGAGGTGGCTGAAGGTGAGAACGCCCGTCAGCGGGTTATTGATTTCATGGGCCACGCCGGCCGCCAGACGCCCCACGCTCGCCTGTTTCTGGGCTCGAAAGAGCTTGTCTTCCGTTTCCTGGCGCTGCCGGTTCTCCCGCTCCCGAATGGACGCCAGCATGTCCTTGAAGGTCTTCTGAAGCACTCCCAGCTCGGACTCGGAAACGGGCTCGATCTTGGGGGAAAGATCCCCCTGGCTGACCTGCCGGGCGGCTTCGATGAGCTGATGCACCGGCCACATGATCTTTCGCTCCAACACGGACCCCACCACGATGGCCGTGGTGATCCCGAGAAGACTCATGGCGAAGAAGGTGAACAGGGCCCTGTTTCTCACATCCACGTAGGGTCTTTCGGGAATCCCCACGTAGAGCATCCCGATCCTCTCTCCCGTCACGGCATCCACCAGGGGCTCATAGGACGTCATGAACCAGTCGCTCACCACCTGGGCGCGGCCCACCCAGCGCCGCCCTTCCTGCAGCACACGCCGAGCCACTTCCGCCTGAGCCCGGGTCCCATGAGCCCGGGCCCCGTCGGGCAGGGTCACGTTGGTGGCGATGCGAAGATCCCGGAGGAAGATGGTCACCGTCCCTTCGGGCCCTTCCCCTTTGTCCCGGCGAAAGACCGTGTCCCGGATACGGTCCACCAGGTTGGTGTTGCCGTTGACCAGAACGGCCCCGTAGGCCACTCCCACGAAGGAACCACCTCGAAAGACGGGGACGGCCGCCCCCAAGAGCACCCCTTCTTCCACGAACGGCTCCCCGTTCGGTTCCGCCCGCCCCTCCTGTGGAATGGACACGACGGGAACCCGCGCCCGATGGGCGAGAACCGGGTTTTCTTGGGCCAGCCACTTGGCGGGAAGGACCACGGCGCCGGCCACCTCAGTTTGGTCTCGGAGCGCCGGGCCCACGAAGGGATGATGGCCGTAGTCGGCTGAAACGGGAAATGGATCGGGACCGATCCGAGCCACCACCCGACCGTTCCCATCCACCATGCCGCACAGGTCCAGACCGGCCGCCCGGGCCAGGTTTTCCAAAAGGCGCAGCAGCCGGGCCGGTTGGTCCTCTTCCGCGGAGCCGCTCCAACCCGTACCGGCCAGAGCCGCTTCCAGACCCAGCTGCACCTGGTGCACCTGCTCGTCCACCATGAGGCGCGCGGCGTTCAAGTCCGTTTCGATCCGCCCGGACACCTCGCCCACGTAGGCCTGGTACAGCAGGTGAGCCCCCACGATCAGGGACGTCACGCCTACCAGGAAGGAAACACCCAGGAAGCTCACGATGAGCTTGGTTCTTGTCTTTTTCAAGAGTTGCACGAAAGGTTTTCTCCCAGCCGGATTGGATGACGGCCTCCCATGAGGCGACCCCTACGGGCGGGCTAAAAGCCCGCCCCTACTTCAACGCCTTGCCCCCACACATGTCTCACCCCATACCCCATATCCCTTATCCCGTGCCCCCCACTCCCCCTTACGCTCGAAGGCTCGCGATGGTATGCTTACGGGCGCCCGAGCCTCGCGGCCGAAGCGCCTCCGCGGGGCGTGGATGAACCCAAGCCGGGAGTATCCCATGAAAGACGGAACCGCCGCAACTTTTCAGGAACACACCATCGCCATCTCCCGGCCCTTGGTGCACGAAATCAACAACGCCCTCACGGGCGTCCTCACCTTTTCCAAACTGGCCGCAAGAAAAGTTTCCGAGATGGAATCTCTCCCTCGGGGGTTTTCGGAATTGATGGCTCAGCTGGAAGTGAGCGCCCAGCGGTCGGCGGTCCTGGCCAAGGCTCTTCTGGATTTCCTTCCCAAGGCCCCCTTGGCCTGGGAGTCGACGGACTTGGTCGCCCTGGTGGAAAAGGCCCTGGCGGACCCGCCTCCCCTCCGGGAAAACTCGGTCCGCACCTCCCCGGCGATTAAGATGGATCTCCCCGGCGAACCGGTGGCGACCCAGGCCTGCCCCGGCCTTTTGTCCCAAGCCCTGAGGGCCCTGGCGGCCAACGCCTTGGAGGCCGCCCTGGAGGCCCTTCCGGAGCGTCCTCCGCGGATCGCAGTCCGGCTTTGCACCAGCGAGGGCATCGCCCGGATCCTGGTGGAAGACTCGGGATCGGGAGTTCCCGGGCATCTGACCGAGCGGATCTTTGAACCCTTTTTTACAACCAAAGCCGCCGGAGAACACTTGGGCCTGGGTCTGTACGTGGCGCGCGCGGCGGCCCGCCTTCACGGCGGCGACCTCCACCTGGAATCCACGGGCGATGCAGGTTCCCGGTTCGTCCTGTGGTTCCTTTTGAAGGAACCCCCACAGCGGCCCGTTTCCTGGGAGGCTGTCCGAAAACGTCGTGGATGATCTTTTTTCTCGTAGCGCAGCCCTTTAGGGCTGCGGAAGAACCCCCGAATGTTGGATGGGCCATCGCGCATTTCTTGTCGTTTCATGGAGTTGCGAAGGCCCTTTCCCGCGGGGCTAAAGCCCCGCGGCTACGAAAAGAGGCGCCATAGCCGGGGCTCATGTCTCGGAGAGCCATTGTCGGACAGGCTCCTAGGAGGCTGTCCGAGAACTCCCGCCAACCGTCACTCCCGCGCAAGCGGGAGTCCATAACCTATTGGAAATTCTGGATCCCCGCTTTCGCGGGGATGACGGCTGGACGTTGGAAAGGGCAAATGAGCCATTTTCAGACACGCTCCTGCGAGGTTGCCTGAAAACGTTAAGGATAACCTCTTTTTTCGTAGCGCAGCCCTTTGCGGCTGCGGAGGAATCCACGAACGTCGGATGGGCCACCGGGTGTTGCCCGTCACCTCATGGGGTTGCGATGACCCCTTCCCGCGGGGCTGAAGCCCCGCGGCTACGAAGGAAATGCAATTCCGCGCCATCTTGAGCCAAGAGCCGTTGCCGGACAAGCTCCCCGGGGGCGCGTCTCGTCCTTTGTTGTCGCGGGCTGATTGTGATGCAAGTTCATAGGAGGCCGGTCCCATGACCGAAACGACTTCAGAAGACCGCTTCAAAATCCTCATCGTGGACGACGACCTCCACGTGCGCCTTGCCCTTTCCCAATGGCTCGAAGAAGACGGCTACGTGGTGGACTCGGCCCAGGACGCCCCATCGGCCCTTCAGCTCTTCCATGAATCATCCTGGGACGTGGTTCTTCTCGACCTCCGCATCCCGGGCGGCGACGGAATCCAGCTTCTCAAGCAGATCAAAAGCACGGCCCCTCATACGGTGGTTTTCATGATGACGGGCTACGCCACCATCGACTCGTCGGTGGCGGCCATGAAGGAAGGCGCCTACGACTACATCGTCAAACCGGTGGACCCCGAAAAGCTCTCTACGGCCCTTCGCGCCGTCCTCAACCGCCGCCGACAGGTGGCCCGAACCCCGGAGGAATCCCCACCGCCCGGCACGCCGGTTCGCTTCCACAATATCATCGGCAGAAGCGCTCCCATGCAGCGCATCTTCGAACTGATCCGGCGGGTGGCGGACACCAACGCCACGGTGCTCATCACGGGCGAGACCGGCACGGGAAAGGAGCTGGTGGCTCGAGCCATTCACAGCCAAAGTCTCCGACGTTTCGGGCCTTTCGTGGCCGTAAGCTGCAGCGCCATCCCGGAAAACCTCCTGGAAAGCGAACTCTTCGGCTACGAAAAAGGGGCCTTCACCGGCGCCGAGCGCCTGAAGCAGGGCCGGTTCGAACAGGCGGACGGCGGCACGCTCTTCCTGGACGAGGTGGGGGAGCTCTCGCCGGGGATCCAGGTCAAACTCCTGCGGGTCCTCCAGGAAAGATCCTTCCAGCGGCTGGGAGGCACGGAAACCGTTTCCGTGGACGTGCGCCTGGTGGCGGCCACCAACCGAAATCTTTGGCGGGAAGTGGAGCAGGGCCGCTTTCGAAGCGATCTGCTCTACCGCCTGAACGTGGTCCATCTGCACCTTCCGCCCTTGCGGGAAAGAATCGAAGACGTGCCGCTGCTGGCCGCCGCCTTCATGAAGAGGTTCAGCGACGAATACGGTCGGGACTTCCGGCGGATCTCGCCGGCCGCAGTGGAACGGATGCGGGCCTATTCCTGGCCCGGAAACGTGCGTGAGCTGGAAAACACCGTGGCCCGGGCGGTGGCCCTCCACGCCGGTCCCACCCTGGAAGACTGGCACCTTCCCTTCGGTGAGCCCATCCGGGAAAAGCCTCCTTCGGAGCCGGATTCCGAACCGCGGAGCCTTCGGGAAGTGGAGCGGCGCCACATTCAAAAGATGCTGGAACGGTTCCACTGGAACATCTCCCAGACGGCCCGGGTTCTGGAAATCGATCGCACCACGCTGCACAAGAAGATCAAGAAATACGGGCTGAAACCTCTCGGGCGCCCGTGACCGAGGCGGTTCGCCACACCTGTGGTCTTTTCCCACAGATACCCCTCCGGACCGATCCCACCTTTCTTTCGGCCCCCAAAACGGCCCCTCGGAGGCCCGGACTGTGGTTTTTCGCCTCACCTCCTCCGGCGGTCAGATCCAGGAAGCCGCCCTGCCATCCATGAAAGACCGGACCCGGCGAGACCCTTCCGTGCGAGCGCCGAGAAGGGCACCGACCCGGCCGCCGCGGCCTTCGCCACTTCCACAACATGCGGACACCACAGAGTTTTCTCGCCATCCCCGGAAGTTTCCGCAGCCCTTTGCGTCCCCGGCCCCGTGAGCTCCCAAGGGCTCATTTTTGCGATTCGACGAAGCCTGGCACGCATCGTGCCTTGGTGTTCGGGCACCACACGGGGCCGACGGGTCCCGTCCAATGCCAATAGGGACGAGATGAGCGCCTTCGGGCCTGAAAGAAAGGAGAAACGCCATGTTGAACGCCCTTGTGATCGACGACGAAAGCATCGTGTTGGATTCCATCGCTTCCATCCTGAGAGGCGAAAACTTTTCCGTGGACCTGTCCCGGGACGGACGCCAGGGGTTGGACCGGGCTCTTCGCCGCAACTACGACGTAGTTCTCACGGACATCCGGATGCCCGAACTGAACGGTCTCGACGTGCTGCGCCGGATCAAAGAGAACAAGCCCCACGTTCCGGTGATCGTAATCACCGGGTACGGTTCCGTGGATTCGGCTGTGGACGCCATGAAATCGGGCGCGGCCAACTACCTGGAAAAGCCCTTCACACCGCGCCAGATCATCGAAGCGGTGGTTCAGGCCGTGGGCCTGCGCAAGGGGCATCCCTTCGGCGCCGACCCCGTCGTGCACCCCTATGAGGTGGAACGGGTGCTGACCCAGGCGGCCCGCGACCCGGAAAGGGCCCGCGCGCTCCTGGAGGACGGCCCCCGGGCCCTGCCCGACCGGCTGACCACGGCGGAAAAGTGCGCCATCCTTTCCGGAGACGTCGCGTGGCTGGAACAGCGTCTGGGAACCCTCACGGGGGAAGAAAGAAGTATTCTGGAATCCCGCCTGAGCGCGGAAATCTGGTAATATCTGTGAGTTGAGCGATTCTTTTCCATGGTGCGGTTCCGGCGGGCGGGCGTAAAGCCCGCCCCGACCTGCTCCTCCCATCCCTCATCACCCATCACCCGTCACCCATCACCCGTCCCCCGGTTCACGCAGTCAAATTGCAAAATCCCGCCGTTTTGGTATCATCGGGACTCCATCCGCTCGTGACCCTTTTCCAAGACGAAAGGAGATGACCCCGTGCCCTCCCGCCTCCATCCTTTGCAGGCCGTCATTTTCGATTTCGACGGCGTGGTGGTGGATTCCGAACCTCTCCATTACAAGGCCTTCATGGAGACCCTGGCCCCCTTCCACCTTCAACACGATTACGACGTGTACGTGGAGCGCTACATCGGCTTCGACGACCGGGACGCCTTTCGGGCCATCTTCGAGGATGCCGGGCGCCCCCTTCCCGCGGACCTGTTCGAGCGCCTGATCTACGAAAAGCAAGGGGCCTTCAAGAGGATCGTGTCCAAAGAGCTCCGACCTTTTCCCGGCGTGCACCGGCTGGTGCAGGAGCTGGTTCGGGAGGAGGTGCCGCTGGCCATCGCTTCCGGGTCCGCCCGAGAGGAGATCCTGCTCATGCTGGATGTGCTGGGACTCAAGCAATCCTTTCCCGTGATCGTGACGGCGGACGACGTGGCCCGCAGCAAACCCGATCCGGAAAGCTACATCCTGGCCGTCCGGCTCCTGCGGGACCGGGGCTACCTGCCGAACATCGCCTCGGGCCCGCCGGAGGGATGCCTGGTGATCGAGGACACGCCCACGGGCATCGAAGCCGCCAAGGCGGCCGGGCTCTTCGTGGTGGCCGTGGCCCATTCGTTCCCCGTGGAGGCTCTGGGGCCGGCGGACCGTGCCGTACCGGCCTTGTCGGATCTTTCTGGGGATCTGTTGCGCTCGTTCATTCGGGATGCAGACCAAAGGGCATAAGGAGGGAGGCCCATGCGGATCGTGCCGTCGGAAGAGATCGCCGGACGTCTCGTGACCTTTCAGGCCGGGTTGAAAAAACTCGAGGTTCAGGGCGCCGTCATTCGCCAGAACACCGATCTCTACTACTTCACGGGAACGGTCCAGGACGGATACCTCATCGTGCCCGCTGAAGGAAAACCGGTCTTCGCCGTACGGAGGGACGTGCGGCGGGCCGAAGAGCAGTCGCCGCTTCGCCCCATCGTTCCCCTGGGGAACCTCAAGGAGCTTCCCGCCCTGGTGGACGAGGCCGTGGGCGCGCCCGCCCCGCGCACCCTGGGTCTGGAACTGGACGTCCTGCCGGCGGCCACCTTCTTCTTCTTCGATGAGAAACTCTTTCCCAAGGACCACCTGGTGGACGTGGGCGGCCTCATCCGCCAGGTCCGCATGGTCAAGTCGGCCTGGGAGCTTTCCATGATGCGCGAAGCGGCCCGGATTTCCCACGCCGTGGCCCGGGCTGTTCCCAACCTCGTCCGGGAGGGGATGAGTGAATGGGACCTCATGGCGGAGCTGCAGCGGGTGGCCCTTCTCCACGGACACTTGGGCTTCTCCAGAGTTCGGGCATTCAACCTGGAGATCTTCTTCGGCCATATTCTTTCCGGACCGGAAGCGGCCACCCCCTCCTACGCCGACTCCCCCACGGGAGGCCCCGGCGTCAGCCCGGCCTTCGGTCAGGGTTCCGGTGCGCGGGCCCTGAAGCGCGGGGACCTCATCAGCGTGGACACCATGATGAACCGACACGGCTACCTGAACGACCAGACGCGAAACTTCAGCCTGGGAGAGCCCCATCCGCAACTCCGGGAGACCTACGACCTTTGCCGGGACCTTCACCAGTGGCTGAAGGAAAACGCCAAGCCCGGGGCGGTCACGGGCGAGCTCTACGATGCCGCCTTGGAGTTGGTGAAGAAGGCGGGCCGGCTGGAGAACTTCATGGGGCCCGGCGGCAGCGGCGTCTCCTTTCTCGCCCACGGACTGGGCCTGGAAGTGGACGAATTTCCCTTCATCGCCCGGGGTCAGAAGATGGTCTTGCAGGAGGGCATGACCCTCGCCTTCGAGCCCAAGTGGGCCATCCCCGGCGTGGGCATCGCCGGATTTGAAAACACCTACGTGGTCACTCCCGACGGGCTGGAATCCCTCAACATCACCCCGGAGGATCTGGTGGTGATTTCGTGATGGGTGACGAGTGATGGGTGACGAGCCTGAATCTGGGAGATGGTCTGAAAGCCCTGAAGGGAGGGCGCAAAGCCCGCCCCTAGTCCGCCAGCTCTCGGGCCTAGGGCGAACAATTATTCGCCCCAACAGGCCGCGCGCTCGAACGGAACGAGGTCGCGTTTCATATAAAATCGCCCGGCTTAGCTACGAAACAAGACGGATCCCCTGTCGGCGCCGCCTGCCAGTGCCGCCGGGGGCTACTGGAGCGCCAGGTGGGGAGCGCGCAGGAGCCGGCTGATCTGGCGGCCGTAGTACTGGACCAACGGGCGATCCCCCACGAACTCGAACTTTTCCACCGTCTTGTCCCGTCCCTTTGCCTCATGGGCGCGCCGTTCCAGCAGCCCCTTCTCCACGTAGTAGGTGATGGCGTTTCGGCACACGATCTTGGAAACCGTTTCGGGCCTTTCGATCAGCTCCAGCTTCAGGTTCTTTTCTCCCGCGGCCAGGATCTTCTTGACGAAATCCTTTTCCGTATAGGGCTTCTTTTCCACGTAGCGCATGGATCTCAGCACGAGCCAGTAGGTTTCGAAGAAGTTCCGGATGAGCCCGTGGAAGGCCTGGGCGGCTGTCAGGCCCCGGTGGGTCAGAAGGTACGGCTGATCCTCGGAGGGCTCCATGTGGCGAAGCCACCCCAGGCGCTCGAAGACGTCCAGCACGTGCTTGGCCAGCTGATGATCCCGCACGTCCATGTCGTAAACGAATTCGTACTTGAAGAGATCCTTCATGAAGGCCAGGTCTTCCAGGATCTGGCTCAGGCTGAACCGGAAGGTCTCCTGACTCAGGATGGACGTGGACACGAAGGCCGCCGGCAGCAGGAAGTGGATGATGTTGTTCTTGTAGTATTCCAGCGCCAGGCGCTTGGCATCCTCCATGGTGTAGACCTCGTCCTCCAGGTCGTCGTCCTCGTCCTTGAGGCGATCCAGGAGCTTGTTCTTCACCAGGTCCCGGATGGTTTCGTCCACCACCTGCTCGGCGTGGCGGAAAGTGCGGGAGAAGCGCACGTTGTTCTGTTCCAGATAGCGCAGGAAGGTGAGGCACGTGTTCAGGAGTTCCGCCTTGGACACCCCGCGGCGCGACCGGGACAGGAGTGCGGCGGAAACCAGGGCGTGGGGCGTCACCAAGGACGATTCGTTGATGGCGGAGATGATCCGGTAGGCAAAATCCCGGTACATGGCATGGCGGAGCTTCCCGCTCATCTTCTCCAGATCGTACCGGTTCCGCTCCAGATAGCGTTGGAGCGACATGGGTTCGGCGAACCGAACATAAACCCGCCCGTATCGTTTCTTGAGAAAACGCCGGGCCCGGACCAGCTGGCCCAGGTTCTCGTCCTGCTTGCTCCCGCCCTTGATCTCGTTGACGTACACCTCTTCTTCCGGAATGCGATCGTAACAGATGGCCGTGGGGACAAAGACCAGGTCGTCACAGAAGCCTTCCTGCACGGCCTGGATGAGGATGGACAGGAGCCCCATCTTGGGCAGCACCATCTTGCCGGTGCGGCTCCGGCCTCCCTCGATGAAAAATTCGATGTTGTGGCCGAACTGCACCATGGTCTTCACGTAAAGCGAGAAAACCTCGGAATAGAAGCGCGCTCCCTTGAAGGTCCTCCGGATGAAGAAGGCGCCTCCCCGGCGGAAGATCGGTCCCAGGGGCCAGAAGGAGAGGTTCTTTCCCGCGGCGATGAAGGGCGAATAGAGATTGTTCCTGAAGAGGACGTAAGAGAGGATCAGGTAGTCGATGTGGCTCTTGTGGCAGGGCACATAGACCAGGGTGTTGTGGCGCGCGGCCTTTCGCACCCGGTTGAGGCTCTCCATGTCCACTTCGATTCCGTCGAACAGGTTGTTCCACATCCAGGTGAGCACCCTCTCGGCGATCTGGATGAGGGTGTAGCTGTAGTCCGCGGCAATCTCCTCCAGGTATTCGTCCGCCTCTTTTCGGATCTTCCACACGGGCTCTCCCGACGCCTTGGCACGGCGACGCATGAAGGCTTCCAGCTTGGGATGATGGAGGATGATCTCCTTGAGCTCCAGCTTGGACTTGATCTGCGGTCCCACAATGGCCCGGCGAACCTCGTCGATGCTTTCGATGAGCCCGCGGCGGACTTCAAAGACCTGTTTGCGCCGCTCCCACAGATCCTCGGAAAGCTCCGTCTGGACCTCCTGGAGATTCACCGGTTCGCCCACTTCCATGACCGCGTAGGAATAGTTCCGGATGAAGGAAACCAGCTTCCTCAAAAGCCCTGGCCGCTCCGGATTGCCGAAGACGATCTCCCAGAACCCCCGGCGCTGCCTGCTGGGGGCCCGGCTGTAGAGCAGCATGAGGGGCACCACGTAGATGGGCCGGTCCATCTTCTTTTGGATATCGAAGAGCTGTTCCAGCGGATCGTTTCGCACCATGACCGTGCGCTGGTAGTAGCCCTTTTCGCCCAGGAGGAAGAGAAGTCCCGAGCGACCTTCGCGCACCAGGCTTTCGTAGTGGCCCGAGGTGTAGGGGTCCGGGACGCCGTCCCGGGTGAGAAACCGGGCGAAGTTGTGCACAACGAGTTTCAGGGCGTACCAGCGCTTCTGCCAGAAATACGGGCGCAGATCGAAAAGGAACGTGGGGGCGGGAAGGCCCAGCTGGTGCAATCGCAGGTTCGCATAGACAAAATCCAGCTGGGACCGGTACTTGAGGGCGTAAACGACCGTCCCCTCCCGGCCCAGGGACTCCAGCATCTCCTGCTGATCCTGAGGGATGGCCGTCTTGGCGATGAGTTTTTCAAAGACGGGACGAAGCAGGAACTGGGGCCGCCCCGGAACGGAAAAACCGAAGGGATCTTCCCTGAGGCTCGATCCTTCCTGGCGGGCCGGAAGGAAACGCTCCTTGACTCTCTTCAACCAGTTGCTCATGATGACATCCGTCCTTTCTCCAGCCTTCGATGGGTCGAGCGAGGAAAAGAGGGTAACTTAGCAGATGCCCACGTCGTAGAAAACGTTTTTCCCGAATTCCCGAAAGAGCTCAGGCCGTGCTCAGTGAATTGATCGTCCACAACTTCGCCATCATCCGCCGCCTGCACCTTTCCCTGGACCCGGGACTCACCATTCTCACGGGCGAGACGGGGGCCGGAAAATCCATCCTGGTGGGGGCCGTCAACCTGGTGCTGGGAAGCCGGGCGTCCCAGGAGATGATCCGCACCGGTGCCGAAGAAGCCACCGTGGAGGCGGTCTTCACGTTCGACAGCCCCGACGTGCTGCGCCCGCGCCTGGAACCCCTGGGATTGGAACCCGCCACGGAGCTCCTCATCAAGCGCACCGTCACCCGCAGCGGTCGAAACCGGGTCTTTATAAACGGTCAACTGGCAACCGTCCAGCAGCTTCAGGGGCTGGCTCAAGGCCTCATTTCCATCTCCGGCCAGCATGAACACCAGGTTCTTTTGGACCCCGACGTCCATCTGGAACTCCTGGACCGTTACGGAGACCTGGGCGGAGACGCGGCGAAGGTGCAGGAGGCCTTCCTGCGCTGGGCGGAAAAACGAGAGGCCCTGCGGCGGCTGCGGCAGATGAAGCGGCAGCGTCAGGAGCAATTGGACTTCATGCGCTTTCAGCTCCAGGAACTGGAAGCCGCGCAACTACAGGAAGGAGAAGACGAGGCCCTGGAAGCCGAAAGGCGCCTCCTGAAGCACGCGGCCACCCTCCATGAGTCCGCCTCCGCATCCTACGGCCTGATCTACCGGGACCAGGGGGCGGTGCTGGAGCGGCTGGACGACACTTCCCGCCACCTGCAAACGATCGTGGAGATCGATCCCAGCCGGAAAAACCTCCTGGAATACGTGGAACAGGCCCGGATCCACATGGAAGAGCTCAGCCACGGGCTCCAGCAGGTTTTATCCTCCATCCGGTTCGACCCGGGACGCCTGGCGGAGGTGGAAGACCGCCTGGCCGTCCTCGGCCGGCTGGCCAAGAAATACGGCCCCACGCTGGCGGACATGATCCGAAAGCGCGATGAACTGCGTCAGGCGGCGGCTTCCGATGCGGACGTGGAATGGGAAGAATCCCGGCTCGAAAAGGAGATCGCCACCGCCTTCGATGAATACCGGGAACTGGCGGGGGATCTTTCCCGCAAGCGGAAGGAAGCGGCCGGACGGCTCCGGGAGGACGTGGAAAAGGTCCTGGCCGACCTGGACCTTCCCCGGGCCCGATTCGACGCCGCCGTCCAGGTCCCTTCCCCACGGGATGTCGCGGCATGGGAGGCGGCGGCCACGGCCCGCGGTGTGGACCGGGTGGAGTTTCTCCTTTCCGCCAACCCGGGCGAAGACCTCAAGCCTCTGGCCAAGGTGGCATCCGGTGGAGAACTCTCCCGGATCCTCCTGGCCTTGAAGACGCTTCTCAGCCGTCAGGGGGAGGCGGAGACTCTCGTCTTCGACGAGGTGGACACGGGCATCGGGGGGCGCACGGCGGAGCTGGTGGGCCGGCAGCTCCAGGAACTGGCCGAGCGGTTTCAGGTCATCTGCATTACGCATCTGCCTCAGATCGCCTGCTTCGGCCGGCACCACTTCCGGGTCCACAAGGAAAGCGACGCCGATTCCACACGCACCTCAGTCACCCGCCTGGACGATCGGGAGCGGGTGGAGGAGCTGGCGCGCATGCTGGGCGGTGTCACCATCACGGAAAAGACGCTGGCTCACGCCCGCGAGTGGTTGGAAAAGGCGCGGTAGTCCTCGGATCGAATCCCGTAGCGGCGCATGATCTTCTGGAGGGCGGCCCGGGTGAGGCCGCTCATCTCGGCGGCCCGCGAGACGTTTCCTTCCGTACGTTCCAATAGATCCCGAACATATCGGGAAGTGAATTCCTCCACGACCCTTTCCTTGGCGTCCTTGTACGGCACCACACGACCGTCTCCCGGCCCGCCTGCGGCCTTCCTTCCGCCGCCCACATTTCCCCCGAAGCCGGTCTCCAGTCGGCGAAGATCCTCGGCCCGAATCACGTCCTCCGGCGAAAACATCACCGCCTGGCGCACCACGTTCTGAAGCTGCCGGACGTTTCCCGGCCAGTCCCGACCCATGAGGGCCTCCAGTGCGCTTTCGGAGAATCGCTTCACCGAAACGCCCAGCTCTTCACAGGCCATGCGGACAAAGTGGGTCGCCAAAAGCGGGATGTCTTCCGGGATTTCCCGAAGCGCCGGCGTGCGGATGGTCACCACGTTCAGGCGGTAGAAAAGGTCTTCGCGGAAGGTGCGGTCCCGAATCTTTTCCTCCAGGTCCTGGTTGGTGGACGACAGGATGCGAACATCCACCTTCCTGGCCTTCACGTCTCCCAGGGGCTTGATCTCGCCTTCCTGCAAGGCGCGAAGGAGCTTGGTCTGCACGTTCACCGGGATGTCCGCGATTTCGTCCAGAAAGAGCGTCCCGCTGTGGGCTTCCTCGAAGATGCCCCGATGATCCCGATCCGCTCCGGTGAAAGCTCCCTTCTTGTGGCCGAAAAGTTCGCTTTCCAGCAAGTGCTCCGGAATGGCCGGGCAGTTGATGGAAATGAGCGGGCGCTGCCCGCGGCGGCTCAGGCTGTGCACGGCCCGGGCCACCAGTTCCTTTCCCGTTCCGCTCTCTCCGCGGATCAACACGGCGTAGTCGGTTCGGGCCACGGCCTGGATGCGCTCGTACAGGCTCCGCATGGGCGCCGACTGCCCCACGAATTGCTCGAAAGGCGGCTTCCCCTCCGCCCGTCGCCTCAGATGGAGGTTTTCCCGGATCAGGCGGTTCCGTTCCATGGCCTTTTCCAGGACCCGGATCAGAGCCTGCCGGTCGAAGGGCTTGGTGACGAAATCGTAGGCCCCCTTCTTGATGGCTTCCACGGCCGTTTCGATGCTTCCGTAGGCGGTCATCATGACCACCGTGAGCCACGGGTCCTTGCGGCGAAGCGCCGCTAGTACCTCCATGCCGTCCATTTCCGGCATGCGGATGTCCAGGAGCACCACATCGTAGAGTTCTTGCTCCACCCGGGCGACGGCCTGCGACGGCCGCGACGCCGTGTCCACCGCCACGTGGGGCATCTCGTAGCCCAGAAGGCGCCTCAGACCCTCCAGCATGTCCTCTTCGTCGTCCACGATGAGCAGTCTCGCCTTGTGCTCGTCGGTCATGTGAGATTCCTTTCCAGCGGCACGCGCACAACGAACTCCGTCCATCGTCCCGGCTCACTCTCCACGGAGATCTCCCCGCCGTGGTCCTGCACGATCCCGTAGCTCACCGAAAGCCCCAGGCCCGTCCCTTCCCCCGTGTCTTTGGTGGAAAAGAAAGGGTCGAAGATCTTGTCCCGGATGGCCGGGTCGATGCCGGGGCCGTTGTCCCAGACCCGCACCTCCGCCGCATCCCCGTCCCGCCGGGTGGTGATCCGCACCACCCCACGACCGTTCAAGGCCTGGCGGGCGTTCATGAGCAGGTTCACCAGGACCTGCTTGATCCTCTCCACATCCAGGGGGATTTCCGGCAGATCGTCGTCCAGATGGATTTCCAGTCGGATCCCCCGTTTTCGAAACTGGTGGCTCATCATCTGGATCACATCCTCCACCATCTTGTTCAGGGAGGCGGGCCGGGGTTCGGACCCGGCCTGGCCGCGTGCGAACTTGAGAAGATCGGACACGATCCTCTGGCAGTTGAGGGCATGCTTTTCGATGATGCCCACGTCCTTGAGCCCCATGGGAAAGTCCGCCATCTCCCGCTTGAGAAGGTCCGTGTAGCAGAGGATCACGCCCAGCGGGTTGTTGAGTTCATGGGCCAGCCCCGCCGTGAGCTGCCCCAGGGCCACCAAGCGCTCCGTCTGCTGAATCTTTTGCTCCACCCGTTTCTGGTGCGTGATGTCCTTGGCGTACCGGATCACCCCGTCCACCCTCCCGGACTCGTCCAGGACGGGATAGAGGTGGACCAGATAGACTTCCCCCTGCGGACTGTGGACCTCTTCGGTCTTGGGCGTGCCGGTGTGGATCACCTCCTCCAGGCTGCATGCCGAAAAGGGACACCGCCCCTCTTCGTGCACCTCCGTGCAGAGCCGGCCCGTCACTTGGCTCAAATCCAACCCGAAACGCTCCAAATAAGCCCGGTTCACCATCCGGATTCGACCTTCCCGGTCCAGCAAAACCAGCATATCGCTGATCCCGTCCACCACCGTCTGCAAAAGCTCCTTGCTCTGCAGGAGCTTCTCCAGGTTGTTGAGGCTCTCCAGGGCCACGCCGATCTGACGGCCGATGGAAAAGAGCAGCTCCTGCATCTCGGGACCGACGGCCTCCAGATTGACGCCGTGGAAGGTCATGACGCCCAGCACCCGGCCCCGGCAGCACAGGGGAATGTTGAGATAGGCCCCGTTCCCGCCTTCTTCGTAAAAGCTCACCTGCCCGCAGGCGGCTTCATTGAGGGAAGTGGGATAGTCGGGATGGTCTTCTTCCAAGATCAGGGAGCACCGGGCCGCGTCAAAATGGAGGACCGGAAGGGGATCTTTCACATTGTTGGCGATCTGCAGCTCCAGACGGTCCGGGTTTTCCTTGAGCAGGTAGATGGCGGCGCCCTGGGCCGGAACGATTTCCAGGGTCCGTTGCAAAACTTCTGGAAGGATGTCGGTGAGACGCCGGGCCTGGGTAGTCATTTCCGCGATGGTGTTGAGGGTCTTCAATTCCCGATTTCTCTGGATCACCTGCCGACGCAGACGCTCCTGGGAATCTTCCAGGGCCCGCGTTCGATCGGCCACCATGCTCTCCAGGTTCTCCGAATGGAGTTCCAAACGGCGCCGGGCTTCATTGAGGCGGCTGACCATGGTTTGCGCCAGGCCGCTCAGTTCCTGGATCTCATCCTGAGACTCCATGCGCTGCTCGAGCTCTTCCTGTTCCGCGTCGCTCCACAGCCCCTGCTGGAAGATGCCCAGAAGGCCTTTCAGGTTGTGGACCACCACCCGGTTGAAAAAGAAGCTCAGAACGGCATAGAGAAGAGCCACACAGAGAAAACCCACCACGAAAACGGACAGGGCCATGCCTTTGATCTTGGCCATGGCCACCTCCACGGGGATTCCCACTCCCGTCACCCCGGCCACGTCCCCCGGCTTTCTTCCGAAGCCGCGGTCCGTTCCGTAGAGCTCGATCAAGGATTGAGGCGCCTGGGACGGGTCCCCGTGGCAGTGCATGCAGCTTTCCCGGAAATAGACGGGCTTGAAGCGGTAATAGTAGGAGGTGCTGTGGAGCTTTACGATTCCCTGCCACTCCTGGCGGCCGCGATCGGTTTCGAAATACCGGATCATTTCCCGTTCCAGCGGGTTGGCCTCGCTTTGGGGGTTCCTGGCATTGACGGCCACGCGCCGGTATACGTACTCGGGAAGACTCTCGCCGAATCGGTCCATCACCGCCCGGCTCACGTAGGACGTGGACATGGCCTCCAGGACGAACGCGTCCTTGCCCAACATCTCGTACATCTTCGGCCGGAGCACATGGCGCACATAGTTCCGGTTGGCCTCCACGGCCGCCATCACGATCTCGGACTTGTTGTAGGCCGCCTCCTCCAAGAGGCTCTTTTCCTGGACGTAGATGAGACCGGCTCCCAGCACGCAGAAACCCAGAAGGATCAGGGCCGTGCCGATCAAGAACTTCTTTTGAATGGTCAGCGACCGCCTCTGGGCGGACGATCGCCCTCCTTCTTCCGGATGTTTCCCATGGCTCATGGATGTCTCCTGAATGAAAGTATCTCCGAGACCCCGCCACTCCCGAGGAAGCACGCACCCACAGATCGTATGGGGCCAAGCTGCCTCGTGGGTGACGGGGACGCGGCGGAACGGGCCGCTCTTCCTCCTCCGGACTGTTTCTCGATGCCGGATCTGCGTGGGGGATTCTAGCGGCAACCCCTCCACGGGAAAAGGCACAAACGCGCGATATGCCAACTCACGGAAGCACCGCCAACGCCGGGAGGCACACCTTTTTGCAAGCCCTGCCCGTAAGTGTGCCGACTCACCCTTTCTTTTCCGCACAAAAACAGTGGGTTGCAAAAACCCTGCCCAATTGTTCCTTTTGGCACCTTCCTTGCCTTAATGAGGAAACGCCAGCTGGTTTCGTCTTTTTTTGGGTTTGGATTGTGCCGCGACACACCCCGTGGAGCGGCCGGGTCCCGGAAACGTCATTTCGAGTGAATTGCAAAGGAGAGTTGGAATGGAAGAAAAACAGCAGCGGATGCATGAACAGGACGTGGTCACCGACAAGGCGGTCAGTCGCCTTTCGGACTTGTGGAAAAAGGAGGATTACTGGGCCATCTGGATCGGCTTCTTCCTTCTGATCGTGGGCATGATCATCTATCTGCCTCGACCGCCCGCGGGAATGAATGAAACGATCGAAAAGGCCAACGCCGTTCTGGCAGCCGAAGCCCAGCGGGCTCCCTTCAAGACCATCGAGTGGTACCAGGCAACGGATGCCAAGAAGAAACTCAAGGCCTCCAGTTCGCCCATCGGGAAGGCTTTGAGCCACTTCATGCACAAGCCCCACGGATGGAGCACCAATCCTCTGGACGCCTTCTATTTGAGTGAAGAGGCGGCGGAGGCCAAGAAGGCCAAGGCCATGGAAAAGTATGAGGCGGCCAAAGCCAAGGAAGCGGCGGCTCTGGCTCTTGCCAAGGAAAAGCAGGCGGCGGCGGAGGCGGCCGGGTTCAAGGATGCGGCCCTCAACGAAGAAGCCCGCAAGGCCATCGGCGAATGGCGCATGGCGCACGACAAGGCTTCTTCGGCCAAGAAGAAGACGAGCGTCAAGCCTTATAACCAGATTCCCTACCTCATCGGTTTCGGCATCTGCCTGGCTCTCCTGTTCAGCGTGGGCATGAAGTTCATGGGGCATTCCCCGGCCAGGTTCATGGCCGGCTTCCCCCTGGTGTTCCTGCTGGCCATTCTCGCCTACGCGGCGGAAGGACAGGCCACCATGAAGCATTGGGGCATCGGCTATGCGGCATGGGCCATCATCTTCGGCCTGATCATCAGCAACACCGTGGGAACGCCCAAGTGGGCCATGCCCGCCGTGCAGGTGGAATATTATATCAAGACCGGCTTGGTGCTTCTGGGAGCCGAGATCCTCTTCGGCAAGATCCTGGCCATCGGCATCCCGGGCATCTTCGTGGCCTGGGTGGTCACCCCCATCGTCCTGATCACCACCTTCATCTTCGGCCAGAAGGTCCTGAAGATGCCCTCCAAGACTTTGAACATGACCATTTCGGCCGACATGTCGGTGTGCGGCGTGTCCGCGGCCATCGCCACCGCGGCGGCCTGTCGGGCCAAGAAGGAGGAGCTCACCCTGGCCGTGGGCCTGTCCATGGTTTTCACCTCCATCATGATGGTGGCCATGCCCGCCTTCATCAAGGCTGTGGGCATCCCGGAGGTGCTGGGCGGCGCCTGGATGGGCGGCACCATCGACGCCACGGGCGCCGTGGCCGCAGCCGGCGCCTTCCTGGGTGAACGCGCACTGTATGTTGCCGCCACGGTCAAAATGATCCAGAACGTGCTCATCGGCGTCATCGCCTTCGGCGTGGCCGTCTATTGGTGCGCAAAGGTGGACTGCGTGCCGGGTCAGCGGGTGAGCGCCATGGAGATCTGGCACCGCTTCCCCAAGTTCGTGCTGGGCTTCATCGCCGCCTCCATCATCTTCTCCATGCTCTACCAGGCCATGGGCCCCGATGCGGGCTACGCCATGGTGGACCACGGAGTCCTTCGAGGCTTCACCCGGATCTTCCGCGGCTGGTTCTTCTGCCTGGCCTTCGTGAGCATCGGTTTGGCCACCAACTTCAAGGAGCTGGCCCACCACTTCAAGGGCGGCAAGCCGCTCATCCTGTACGTGTGCGGTCAGTCCTTCAACCTGGCCCTGACCCTGCTCATGGCCTACATCATGTTCTACAAGGTGTTTCCTGACATCACCGCCAAAATCTAAAAGGCAGGTGGATCATGAGGACCGCGGAGATGTGTTCGTGTTGCACCGAAGGGCCCTGGCGCCCTTCGGCCCGGGCCATGGGGTGGATCAAGCTGGCAGCGGGAGTCTTTTTCATCTGGCTCTTCATGTTCGTGATCGGGCCCTGGCTCCAGAAGGCCCCATCCGTTGAGCCCCTGGCCCAATTCATCGAAGAGAGCGGCATCGAAGCCACCGCCTTTTACTACACGGAGGTGGAACAGACGGGAGATGCCGAGGTGGACATCCGAAGCACCTTCCGCTTCATGCCCCAAGACCCGTAATCCGAATCCGCATGGGGTGGTCGGCTTTGGGCCGGCCGCCCCGCCCTTGTCTTTCCCAGGCCCCAATCCCCCGCACAGCCGTCTTCACAACGAGCATAAAAAACTGCCCTTTCCCCACCCCAACCATTTCTTGTTATAGTCCTTACAAACGAATTCCACCGGGGCCCAAGGACCCTCCCCGGGTTTTCCTCTCCTCCGGCGCCGGCCCCGGCATTTGACCAGAATCACAAAGCCCGCCGGAAAAGAGGGCACAAGGATGCCGCTCATCGTCTGCAGCGCATGGGGAATCGCCTCCACCTATCTTTTCTTCTACTGTTGGCTGGGTGTGCTGGGGCTCGTGGCCTGCCTCATCGGTGGGACCCGCCAGGCAGCAAACGGAAGAGTCCTTGTGGCGGTCGGCTTCACCTACGCCTGCCAGACCTTCGCCCTGGCCCTGCTGCTGATCCTGGGCTTTCGGCAGATCTGCGGCGTCCACGGCTTCGGTTATACTCCGGGCCAGGTGCTCCTCTACTGGGCTGCCTCCACCCTGGCTCTCTGCCGCCTGCTTCCAGGGGCCAGACAAAAGATCGACCGCATCTGGGAAAAGACCAATCCGCAGGAGGAGGAATGACCGAAGCCAGCTACTTTTTCAGCAGATCGGCCAATCCGGCGAAAGGATTGTGCTTGAAGCCGGCATCCGCGGCTTCCGCACCCGATTCGGCCTCATAGGCCTCAGCGACCTGATCCCGGGCATGTTCATTCTCGTGGCAGTAGAGGCACAAGAGCTCCCAGTTGCTTCCATCGGGCGGATTGTTGTGATGGTTGTGGTCCTTGTGATGGACCGTGAGCTCCCGCAGGCGCTTGCCGCTGAACTCCCGGCCGCAGCGCGCACACACGTGGGGAAAGAGTTTCAGGGCGCGCTCCCGGTAGCTCTTTTCCCGTTCCTTCCGGATACGGAGCGCCTCTTCAAAGGCCCCTCGATTCTCGCCGCTCTTGGTCGAAGGCACGTCTCACCTCCTCTCTTGCGGGGTTCAACCCCACTTCCACTTCCGAAAATTCCTTCACCGGCATCCGTCTTCCTACTACGGCGTTTTGTACGGAAACACTAGGCCTGTTTTGGAACGCGGGATACGGTCACGACGCGCACAACAAGATCAGCGAAACCATACGGCCCAGGCCCCCACCGACGCTAGGCAGCGCAACAGGGTCACGATCTTTTGATAATGAAACATCCCGGGGAGGAATTCCACGCCGGGCAGCCAAATGAGTCCAAAGGTGAGCGCCACCGGCGCGTCCGGGTCCCCCATGAGAAAGAGGAAAGGAGAGAGGACAACCGCCAAGCTGCTGAGCATCAGCCCCACGGATTTTGTCATGATCCAAAGGGAGGCGCGCCGATCGTCCTCTCCACCGGGCCCGAGATACATCCAGGAAAAGAGCCGGGGCCGGCGCCGCATCAAGAGGCCCGTCACCAAGTGCTGATCCACTTGTCGGCGAAGCCATGGCGAATCCAACAATTGCACAAGAAGATTTTTTTTCCGGGACCGTTTCCATCACGGATTTCTCCCCGAATTGGACGATTCTTTCTCATGGACAGGTTCTGAAGGGCGGGCGTAAAGCCCGCCCCTACAAAAGGGCACGGACCCATTGGGTAGGGGCGGGGGTTATCCCCGCCCGCTAATCACGCGGTGTAAAAGACACCCGAAGAAAAAATCGCTCAGTTTAGGTTCTCCTCGGATGGGCCGGATGTGTAACCGCACTCGTTCGGGGAATGGTTCGTCCGCAGCGCCCTTCCCGAAGAGGCTTTTCGTTCCCGTAAAAGATATCGGCGGCCGTAGATTCGCACTTGAGGGCGCCCAAGGTCGCTCCTACAATGGAAAAGACCCATTTGTGTCCATTCGCGTTCATTGGCGGTTGTCTTTCACATTGAACTGGACGATTCTTCCCCATCGCCACGTTCCGCCGGGCGGCATCTTTTCCATGGTGGACATCGCGGCGGGAAGCCGCCACGCCGACAACCTGGACCACCCCCTTGCGCCCTTTCTCTACACGGTGAGCCTCCTGCACTGTCTGCCCGTGGGCCGGGTGGACGGCGGCGCCGGGCTGGGCATGATGTGGGGGCGGGAGCGCGCTCTCGATCTCCTGCGCCAGGCCGGGTTCACCCAGGTGGAGGTGCAGACCATGAGCCACGACCCATTCAACGATCACTACCTGTGCCGGAAGGGTTCCAACCGCCCATGATCGGGAGCCCCGCCCGCGGGCGTTCATTGGCGGTTCTTTTTAACATTACATGCACAAGGCCCTCATACCACCACCTGGGGCACCAGGTCGCCGGCCTTGCCCTGCAGGCTCACCGACAGGGCCCGGCTGTAAGGGGTGGGCTCCAGGTTGATCTCGGCCACGAACGCCCCGTTTTCCTTGGCGTAAAGACCCATGGACGCCGCCGGCTGCACCACCCCCGAGGTGCCGATCACCAGCATGACGTCGCACCTTTCCAGGGCCTGGTAGGCGAGGCGGAACACGTCCGGGTCTAGGGACTCCCCGAACCAGACCACGTCCGGGCGCAACATCCCGCTGCAGGACTCACACACGGGCGGATAGGGGATCGGCACCCGGCGGTCTTCCTTTCGGTTCCCGCACCGGGAACAGCGCACCCGCCAGATGTTTCCGTGGAGCTCCACCACGTTTCGGCTACCCGCCGCCTGGTGAAGGCCGTCGATGTTCTGGGTGAGGAGCACGAAGGATTCCTTGGCCCGCTCCAGATCCGCCAGGGCCCGGTGGGCGGCGTTGGGCTCCAGGGGCGCCAGGACCTCCCGGCGATAGTTGTAAAACTCCCAGACCAGCCGGGGGTCCCGGGCGAAGGCTTCCGGCGTGGCCAGGTCCGTGGCCTTGTACTGACGCCACAATCCGCCCGCCCCCCGAAAGGTGGGCACCCCCGATTCGGCGCTCACGCCCGCTCCGGTGAGCACCACCACCCGGGACGCATCACGGACCTTTTCCTTCACACGAAGAAGATTTTCCGCCGCCTGATCCGGTCGGGTCATAGCCAGCCTCCTTCATCCAGTTCCCGAAAGATTTCGTGGACATCGAGTCCCCGTCGGCGAAATCCCTCCAGCCCGTAGGCCATGTTGGCTTCCAATACCCACCACCGTCCGTCGTGAAGGCAAAGGTCCAGGCCCACCTCGTCGAAGCGGCATCGAGCCGCGACCCAGCGGGCAAAATCCAGGGCGGCCTCGGGGATGCGGTCAAAGGAGATCCGGCCGCCGCAGGAGACGTTGTTTCGGAAATCGCCCGGGGGGGCGATCCGCCAGTAGGCGTGAACCACCCGGCCCGCCAGGAGCACCACGCGAAGATCCCGGTCGATGGGCAGGTACTCCTGGACGTAGGCCGGGTTGTGTGCCGAGAGATAGGCCCGCAAAGTCCCCCTGTCCCCGATCCGCCACACGCCCCGCCCCTGGGATGAACCCACCGGGGTCTTGGCCACGAGCGGGAAAGAAAAATCGGCCAGGATTCTTTCCTCGCGCTCCTTTCCATAGTAGATGCCGGTGCGGGGATGGGGCACGCCCAGAAGCTGGAAAAGCTGGGTCTGGCGGATCTTGTTTCCCATGAAGGCGTAGTAGTTTCCGGGAAAGACGCTCTTCCCCGCGGCCCGAAAGAGCTCCTCGTAAAGCCGGCTGGGGTAGTGGATCGTTTCCGCGGAGCGGATGGCCCGCTTTTCTTCTCCGCCGTAGTCGTCCCAGTTGGGATGAACCCCGAGGCAGCGAAAAGAAGGGCATCGCCGCAACCGTTTCCCCAGCGACAGGCGGCCGTTTCGTCGGGAAGAATCCGCCATGGTTCTCCTCTTCACGGGGCGGGCTCTTTCCCGCCCCGGGGATCTCTCTTCGCAGCCCTGAAGGGCTGCGCTACGATGCCACAGCCCGGGAATCACCGCCCTTTTTATGTGACACGGGGCGGGTTTGGTGTCAAAATTTTCCGAGCCATGAAAGCGACGGAAAAAGTACCGCGAATGAACGCCGATAAACGCAAATGTTTTAGGGGCGGGGGGAAAATGGCTAGGATCACGGCACTATACGGAAGTCCCCGAAGGGAAGGCAATACGTCGGTTTTGCTTCGGAAAACGGTGGAGGGCGCACGGCAAGAAGGCGCTCTCGTGGAAGAATTCTTCCTTCGGGACCTCAGGATCTCCCCCTGCCTGGAGCTCTACGGCTGCAAGGAAACCGGCCGATGCGTGATCGACGACGACTTCCACCGGGTGGCCGAGGCCATCCAGGAATCTCAAGGCGTGATCCTGGCCTCTCCCATCTTCTTCTACACCGTCTCCGCCCACACCAAGATCTTCATGGATCGGTGCCAGTCCCTGTGGGTGAAGCGCTACTGGATCGACGGGGTCCCCTTCGGATCCAAGGATTTCGTTCGACGAGGCCTGTTCATCGCCGCGGGAGCCACGAAAGGCAAAAAACTCTTCGATGGCGTGCTCCTCACGGCCCGGTACTTTTTCGACGCCCTGGGAGCGGATCTTTGGGACTCCCTGCTGGTGCGGGGCGTGGACGCCGAAGGGGACGTGCTCCAACATCCGGAACACTTGAAGACGGCCCACGAAAAGGGTAAAGAATTCGCCCGCATGCTGCAAGGCGCCGCGAAGAAAGACTGAAACGAAAGGAGATTCGGACAGGACATGGAAAGCAGGGATCAGAAGGCACTCTTGGTACTCAACAGCATCTTCGTGGGAAGCCTGGTCATCGCTTCGGTGTTGGCCAGCAAAATCATCACCGTCTTCGGGCTGGTGGTGCCCGCCGGCGTTCTGGCCTACTGTGTCACCTTCGTCATCACGGACGTGATCAGCGAACTGTGGGGAAGGGAACGGGCGGCGTCCACCGTTCTGGGAGGCTTCATCGCCCTGCTCGTTTCGCTCGTGCTGGTGCGCCTTGCCATCGCCTGGCCCCCTGCCGGCTTCTGGCCCCACGACGACGCCTTCCGAACGGTTCTCGACAGTACCTCGCGGATCATCGTGGCGTCCTTTACCGCCTATCTTCTCAGCCAGTACCACGACGTTTGGGCCTTTCATCTGCTCAAGCGCCTCACCCGGGGAAGGCACCTGTGGCTGCGAAACAACGCCTCCACGGCCGTCTCCCAGCTCATCGACACGGTGGTCTTCATCACCATCGCCTTCTACGGCTCCATGCCGGTGCTGCCGTTGATTCTGGGCCAGTGGGTCGTTAAGCTCACCATTGCGGCCATCGACACCCCGGTGATCTACGCCGTCATCTGGCTGCTTCGCCAGCGAAACTGGGCCCCGCCGGAAGCCGCTGCCCAAGCCGCACGATAGGAGACGGGCCGGGGAATCCCCCCAGCCCCCCTTTGAGAAAGGGGGGAGGAATCCCCCGCCCCTACCCAAGAGGCCCACGCGCTCTCGTCGGGGCGGGCTTCATGCCCGCCCGTCGGGACCGCCGCCGAGTTTTGGGACAGGAGGATCGGCGCGGCACCCGGCGCGCTCAAAAGTGACCTGAACATAGGAGAACCCCCTCTCGTCACTCATCACTGGTCACTCATCACTCTTCGCAGATCACGGATTACGGATTACGGAATGATCGCCTCCTCCACATCCCACGCGCCCCGAAGCGCCCTCCGCCTGCTCAAGCCCTTTCTGCGCGACCACGCCCTTCGCCTGGCGGCGGGCTTCGCGGCCCTCCTGATCGTGGATCTTCTCCAGGTCTGGATCCCCCGGGTGATCAAGCATGCGGTGGACGCCCTGGGACGGCCGGGCATGACCCAGGGGGGCCTGTTTCTCTACGGGGCTCTGATCGTCGGGCTGGCCCTGGTGATCGCCGTCTTCCGCTACCTGTGGCGAGTCCTGCTGCTGGGCTTTTCCCGCGTTCTGGAACGGGACCTCCGCGAGCGCATGGTGGAGCGCATCCTCTCTCTGGACCGAACCGTCTTTTTCCGGCGAACCACCGGCGACTTCATGGCCCTTTCGGGAAATGATCTGGCGTCCGTGCAACTGGCCGCCGGCATGGGCCTGGTGGCCTTCGCCGACGCCGTCATCATGAGCGCGGCGGCCCTGGGTTTCATGGCCTACATCCACCCGACCCTCACGGCCGTCGCCGTGGCTCCCATGCCCCTTCTGGCCCTCGCCACGCGCTTTCTTTCTGCACGGCTTCATAAACGTTTTTTGAGGGTCCAGGAGCTCTTTTCCCAGCTCACGGAACTGGCCCGTTCCACCTTTTCCTCCATCCGCCTCTACAAGGCCTACACCCAGGAAGAAGCCCAGTGCCGCCGCTTCGACGCCCTGGGCCGCTCCTACATCCGAAACAACCTGCGAGTCGCCCTGGTGCAGGGCACCCTCTTCCCCTTCGCGGGACTCACCGCCAACACGAGCCTCCTTCTGGTCCTCCTTTTCGGCGGGCGCCTCACCCTCCAGGGGATCATCACCACGGGCGACTTCGTGGCGTTCATCGCCTACTTGCATCTGCTCACCTGGCCCATGATGGCCTTCGGATGGGTGGCGAACCTCTTTCAGCGGGGTCTTACCAGTCTGGACCGAATCGAGGGCCTGCTGGAAGAACGCCCAGCCCTCCGGGATCCCGCCCGGCCCCTTCCGCCGCCCCGCCCGCCGGTGACCATCGAACTCCGCGGGCTCACCTTCGCCTACCCGGGCCGGCCGGAACCGGTCTTGCACCGCGTCCGGCTAGCCTTCCCGGCGGGCGTTACGGGCCTCGCAGGTCCCACCGGATCCGGCAAATCCACGCTCTGCCAGGTCCTGGCCCGGCTCTATCCCATCGAGGACGGCGCCTACCTGGTCAACGGAACGGACGTGAACCTCTTGAAGGTGGCGGACGTGAGGAGGCTTATCGCCTACGTTCCCCAGGACGGCACGCTCTTTTCCGATACCATCGCCGCCAACATCGCCCTGGGCCGCCCCGACGCCTCCCGGGAGGAGATCGAGCAGGTGGCCCGGGCCGCCGCCATCCACGAGGAGATCCTGGCCATGGAGCACGGCTACGACACGCGGATCGGGGAAAGAGGCGTGCGGCTTTCCGGAGGCCAGCGCCAGCGGATCGCTCTGGCCCGCGCCCTGCTCCTGGACCGCCCCATCCTCCTCATCGACGATGGACTGTCCGCCGTGGACCTGGAAACCGAACGGGCCATCTTGAGATCCCTCACACCCTACCTGGAAAAGCGCACGTGCCTCATCGTCTCCCATCGCGTGGCGGCCCTGGCGGACTGCGATCGCATCGTGGTGTTGGATCGAGGAGCCGTGGCGGACCAGGGACGCCACGAGGAACTCATGGAACGGAACCTCTTCTACCGCACCATCTATCTGCACCAGACGCTCCGGCACTGAAACCAAGGCGGACCCGTCATGCACTACGGCTACGGATATTTCGAAGAGGGACAATTGGGAAAGATCCAGGACGTACGCCTCTGGAAGCGCCTCTTTCCCTACCTGCGCCCCCACGGACCCCACATCGCCCTGGCCGTGGTCCTCTCCCTGATCATCTCCGCGGCGGATCTGGCGCTGCCTTACCTGCTGCGCCTGGGCGTGGACCGCTACATCACGGCCCAAGGCCTTCCTTTGTCCGCGAAACTCCAGGGGCTTTCCCAACTCGCCGCCGTCTTTGCGGGCCTCATGGCGGTGGGCTTCGTGGCCGAATTTTTCCAGGTTCTCCTGCTGGAATGGACCGGCCAGAACATCATGCACCGGCTCCGCCAGGATCTCTTCCGGCACGTGCTCCGCCTGGACCTCCCGTTCTTCCACGCCAATCCCGTAGGGAAACTGGTCACGAGGCTCACCAACGACATCCAGAACATGCACGAGATGTTCACATCGGTGATCGTCACCGTCTTCAACGACCTCATCCGGCTCGTGGGAATCCTGGCCGTGCTCTTCTGGATGGATGCGTCCCTTTCCGCCATCCTGGTCTGCCTCATCCCCGTCATGCTGGGAGCCACCCTCAAGTTCAGCGCCCTGGCCCGGGAGGCCTTCCGGACCATTCGGACCCGGCTGGCCCGCATCAACTCCTTCCTGCAGGAAGTGCTGGCTGGACTGTCCGTTCTTCAGATCTTCGGGCGGGAAGAAGACACCCTGGACCGGTTCCGGGACCTGAACGAGGCCCATCGCAAGGCCGCCATGCACCAGATCCATCTGTTCGGGCTTTTCGTCCCCTTCATCGAAGTTCTCAGCTCCGCCGCCGTGGCGGTCATCATCTGGTACGGCGGCGGCCAGGCCCTGCGCCAGGCCGTGAGTCTGGGCGTGCTGGTGGCGTTCCTTTCCTACATCCGGCTCTTCTTTCAGCCGCTCCGGGAGCTGAGTCAGAAGTTCTCCATCGTCCAGTCGGCCTTGGCCTCGGCGGAACGGATCTTCGAACTCATGGACACCAGGCCGGATCTGCCGGCCCCGGATCCGCCCCTTCGACCCGCCGAACTCCAAGGATCCGTGACCTTCCAAAACGTCACCTTCGGATACGACCCGGACCGACCCGTTCTGCGAAACGTTTCTTTCCACGTGGATCCCGGCCGGACCCTGGCCGTCGTGGGGCCCACCGGTGCCGGCAAGACCACCCTCATCAACCTGCTGGAACGCTTCCACGATCCCCAGGAAGGGGTCGTCCGGGTGGACGGGATGGACCTGAGGTTCCTGGACCCGGCCTGGCTCAGACGCCGCGTGGGCCTGGTCATGCAGGACGTGTTCATCGTTCCGGGCACCTTTCGGGAAAACATCTGCCTGGATACGGAACCGGACGAGGCGAGACTCCGGGAAATCCTCGACCTGGCGCAGCTTTCCGACCTGGCGGAAAATCTTCCCCAAGGGTTGGAAACCTCCGTGGGGGAAGGCGGAATCGATCTTTCCGCCGGTCAGAAGCAGCTTCTCGCCTTTGCCCGGGTGTTGGCACGGGACCCCAAAATCCTTATTTTGGACGAAGCCACGTCCAACGTGGACTCGGAAACGGAGATTCGGATCCAGCGGGCCATCGAACGGGCCATGGCGGGCCGGACCAGCATCGTGATCGCCCACCGGCTTTCCACCATCCGGAAGGCATCCCGGATTCTGGTGCTGGACCAGGGGCGGATCGTGGAAGAGGGAACCCATGAGGAGTTGATGGCAAGGAAGGGATTTTACCACCATCTGATCCTCCTGGACCAAGTGAAGAGGGAAGGACTGAAGGATTAAGCCTGAATTGGACGGTTCTTTCTAATGGACAGCTCCTGAAGGGCGGGCGTAAAGCCCGCCCCTACAAAAAGCCCCGGCCCCATTGGGTGGGGCGGGGTTTATCCCCGCCCGCTAATCACGCGGTGTAAGAGACACCCGAAGAAAAAATCGCTCAGATTAGGTTAAGGATTAAGGGGACGTTGGGATATGGGAGCAAGGGCATGGGTGGAGACCCGGGAGGAATGACGATGGAACGGTGGAAAAGACTCTTTCCTGTTCTTTGCGTGATGGGATGCCTGGCCCTGGCGTGGACCCAGGGCGTACGGGCTCAGCCGCCGGCGGATATGGGCGGCTGGGAAAGGGGAGGCGCCTACGACCGGCTCTACGATCCCCAGGAGCGGGACAAATTCAAGGGAACCGTGTTGGACATCAAGGAGGTGGTGCCGCTTCCGGGCATGAGCCCCGGCGTGGCTCTGCTGGTGAAAGACAGGGACGGGGAAGAGATCCTGGTGCACCTGGGCCCGCGCTGGTTCATCGACCCCAACACCATGGGCATCCGGGTGGGGGACAAGGTCAAGGTGACCGGTGCATGGGCCGAAGTGGGCGATGAGGACGTCTTCATCGCCGCCAAGGTGAAAAAGGGCGAACACTTCGAATTCAAGGTGCGGCTCACCAAGGACGGAACCCCCTTCTGGACCCTGAGTCCGGAAGAACTGGCCAAGGAACGCGCCGGCGATTAGGAGGCCGTCTGGGAACGCCGCGGACGACCTTTTTTCTCGTAGTGCAGCCCTTTAGGGCTGCAGAGGAACCCCCGGCCGTCGGATAGGCCATTGCGTATTTCCTGTCACTTTATGGAGTTGCGATGCCCCTTTCCGCGGGGCTGAAGCCCCGCGGCTACAGGGAGGACCAAAATTCCTCGGCCTTGTAAGTCGGAGAACCATTGTGGGACAGCCTCCTCGACTGAGCGGTTTTTTCTTCTGGAGTCTCTCCCACCGAGTGAGCGGCGGGCGGGGATAAACCCCGCCCCTACCCAAGGGGGCCATGCGTTCTTGTAGGGGCGGGCCTTACGCCCGCCCGTCAGACCCTTATCATGAAAAAGCATAACGCAGTGTTAGGTATCTGAAAGGACAAAACGGCGAATCCCCATGTGGACCTTCCTGATCCTCTTCCTCACCGTCTACACCACCATGCACGCGGTCTTTTACCACCGAGTGCGTATCCTTTTCGGCGACCGAAAACTTCTCCTGGGGCTCTGGGTGGCCTTCCTCGTGGTGATGGTCCTGGCCCCCGTGCTCTGCCGGGTGCTGGAGCGGCTCGGCCACGAACTTACCGCGCGCGCCCTGGCCTATGTGGGCTACACCTGGATGGGATTTCTCTTTCTGGGCTTTTGGGCCTCCGTGGCCGTCGGGGTGGTCAACGGCGGCGCGTGGACCCTGAACCGACTGGCGGGCACCCAGGTTCCCGCCCTTCCCGGCCGGACGGCCGCTCTGGCCGTGATCGCCGTGGCCGGCGTGCTCACCCTGTACGGGGCCTTCGAAGCAAGTCGCATCCGCATCGAACGCATCCAGGTGGCCTCCCACAAGCTGCCGCCGGGCCGGGACCGCATCGTGGTGGCCCAGATCTCCGACGTGCACCTGGGCCTGGTGGGCCGGGAAGCGCGTCTACGAAAGATCCTGGACGCGGCCCGCTCCGTCCAACCCGACCTTCTCGTCTCCACGGGGGACCTGGTGGACGGAGCCACCCACTCCCTGGAGCATCTCCTTCCGCTTTTCCAATCCTTTGAGCCCCCCCTGGGGAAGGTGGCCATCGTGGGAAACCACGAATATTACGCCGGGATCGAGGCGTCCATGGACCTGACGCGCCGCGCCGGCTTCACCGTGCTTCGGGACCAAGCCGTCACCGTGGGAGACGTGCTCAACGTGGCGGGATCCGACGACACCTGGAAAAACCGCCCGGAACGGGAAACGCGACTCCTTCGATCCGTTCCCCCGTCCCTCTTCACCCTCTATCTGAAGCACCGGCCCCAGGTCTGCCCGGAAACGGTGGGGCTCTTCGATTTGCAGCTCTCCGGCCACACCCACCGGGGCCAGATCTTTCCCTTCACCCTGTTCGTGGCTCTCCAATACCGCTACCAGAACGGGACCTACGACCTGGGACGGGGCTCGCTCCTCCACACCAACCGCGGCACGGGAACCTGGGGGCCGCCCATCCGCGTCCTTTCCCCGCCGGAGCTGACCGTGATCGAGATCGTGAGAAAAGAAGGCCGCGCTCCATGACAGATGGCGATTTCCTTTGACTCTCCCCCCGGGATGTGTCATGGTCTTCTCACATCCTGGCACAACCCTCCGGGACGGCACGGAACCCCCTATTGATCCCTCTCTCGACGACAATATGTGGTTCACGCGACATCCGACGGGCGGTCACAGTGATCGGGGTGCGTCGAAGAGCCGCCGTTTAGGGCGGTATGTCGCCCGGGAGTTCTCGTGGTTGTCAACGGGCGGCACCATGAGACGAAACCACGCTTGCAAAGGAAGAAGAATGAATCTGTACGTCGGAAATCTTGCCTACGGTGTCACCGAAGATGAACTCCGGGCCGCTTTCGCCGAACACGGCGAAGTGGAAAGCGTCAACATCATCACGGACCGCTACACGGGCCAGTCCAAGGGCTTCGGCTTCGTGGAAATGCCGTCCAACTCCGACGCCGACAAGGCCATCAAGGCTCTGAACGGCGCCAGCCTGCAGGGCCGCCCCATCAAGGTGAACCAGGCAAAGCCTCGGACCAATAACCGCTCCTTCCGAGGACCGCGTTACTAGTTCGCACGGGCCGACGCTTCCTCTCCCGCTTCTTCCGGGAGGGGGAGCCCGGCCTTCCCTACGCCCCGCCCTTTCCACCCCCGCCCAATCTTTTCCAACGAATTCCGGTTTCCACATTTCCATTGACCCGGCGCTTGTTTCTCCGTATGGTTCGCATGCGAAGGAGGAAACGCCATGCCGGCCTTGCCTGAAGATCTTCCGGAATGCCTCGTTTTCCTGCTGGGAAAGGCCTACCAGAAGGCCCACGCGGACTTCAAGGCCCGCCTCCAGCCCTACGGGCTCACCAACATGCAGCACCTGGTGCTGGAAGGCCTCTGGTACCGCCAGGGGATGACGGCCACCGAACTGGGGAAATGCCTCATCCTGGACAAGGCCACGCTTTCCGGCGTGCTGGACCGCATGGAGGCCGCGGGCTGGATCGAAAGGCGCCCGGATCCCGAAGACCGGCGCCAGATGCGCCTCTACACCACGGAAAAGGCCGACGCCCTCAAGGACGACCTCATCCGGGAACGCCAAAAGGCCAACGAAGAGCTCCTGGCCCACTTCACCCGGGAAGAACGCGTGCTCCTCAAGAGGCTCCTTCGGGATCTCATCGGCTGACGTCGGCCCGCGTGCGCTTTTTTGACCACACGGTTTGTATGCGAAGCAAGGGGCTCACCGCCCCGGCCCGGCCGCCCGGGCCTCGGAGAAGGCGACCATCAAAAGGAGGGAAAGACCATGTTGCTGCATCCCAAGAAGGAAGACTACGCCCATCTGGATCCCCGCTCCCGGGAGATCATGCAGAAGACCATCGAGTTCTTCGAAAGGAAGGGCAAGGCGAAGCTGAAGGAAGACTACCACCACATGGTATGGTACAAGGACTTCCTGGATTTCGTGAAGGAAAACGAAATCTTCGCACCGCTCCTCACCCCGTCGGCCTACGGCGGCGGCGACCCGGCCTACCGCTGGGACACCCGGCGCATCTGCGACATGAACGAGATCCTGGGCTTCTACGGCCTGCCCTACTGGTACACCTGGCAGGTGACCATCCTGGGCCTGGGCCCCATCTGGATGAGCGCCAACGAGACGGCCAAGAAGAAGGCAGCGCAGCTTCTCAAGGAAGGCCACATCTTCGCCTTCGGCCTTTCCGAACGGGCCCACGGCGCGGACCTCTACTCCACCGAAATGGCCCTCACCCCGCTGGGAAACGGCCGGTACGTGGCCGACGGCGGCAAGTACTACATCGGCAACGGCAACGAAGCCGCCATGGTGTCCACCTTCGGCAAGAACAGCGAAACCGACGAATACGTCTTCTTCGCCGTGGACTCGCGCCATGAGGCCTACGACTGCATCCAGAACGTGGTGGCCTGGCAGGGGTTCGTGGCCGAATACGCCCTGAACGGCTACCCGGTGACCGAAGAGGACATCCTGTCGACGGGCCAGGCAGCCTGGGACGCGGCCCTGAACACGGTGAACGTGGGCAAGTTCAACCTGGGCTGGGGCTCCATCGGCATTTGCACCCACGCCCTCTATGAAGCCATCACCCACGCGGCCAACCGGAACCTCTACGGCAGGTGGGTGACCGACTTTCCGCACATCCGCCAGCTCTTCGTGGACGCCTACGCGCGCCTGGCGGCCATGAAGCTCTTTTCCACCCGGGCCATCGACTACATGCGTTCCGCGAGCCTGGAAGACCGCCGCTACCTGCTCTACAACCCCATGGTGAAGATGAAGGTGACCACCGAGGGCGAGCACGTGATCAACCTGCTCTGGGACGTCATCGCCGCCCGCGGCTTCGAAAAGGACGTCTACTTCGAGATGGCGGCCCGCGAGATCCGGGCCCTTCCCAAGCTGGAAGGAACCGTGCACGTGAACATGGCCCTGGTGGTGAAGTTCATGAAGAACTTCCTCTTCAACCCCGCGCCGTTCCCGGAAATCCCCAAGCGGGACGATGCGGCCAACGACGACTTCCTCTTCAACCAGGGCCCCACGGGCGGTCTCAGCAAGGTGCTCTTCCACGACTACCGGATCGCCTACGACAGCATGGACCTGCCCAACCTGGCGGTCTTCAAGGAACAGATCGACGCCTTCAAGCGGTTCCTCATGACCGCCCCGCCCAGCAAGGAACAGAGCCGCGACATCGACTTCCTGCTGAGCCTGGGCGAGCTCTTCACCCTGGTGGCCTACGGCCAGCTCATCCTGGAAAAGGCCGCCATGGACGACGTGGACAAGAACCTGGTGGACCAGATCTTCGACGTCATGGTCCGCGACTTCTCCAAGTTCGCCCTGGAGATCTACTCCAAGCCCAGCAGCACGCCCGAACAGATGGAGCTGTGCCAGAAGATGATCCGCAAGCCCCACGTGGATCCCGCCCGGTTCGGCACCGTCTGGAACGACCACGTCTATGCGCTTAAGGGCGCGTATGAGATGAATGCGTGAGCCGTGAGGCGTAAGGCGTGATGAGTGATGAGTGATGGGTGATGAGTGATGAGTGAAAGTTCCCCCCTTTTTCAAAGGGGGGGACTGCCCTTCCCCGGCTTGAACGGGGAGCGGGAACCCAGCCCATCCTTCAGACCCAGGAGGCTTTCCGAGAACTCCCCCAACCGTCACTCCCGCGCAAGCGGGAGTCCATAACTTACTGGAAATTCTGGATCCCCGATTTCGCGGGGATGACGTAGGGGCGTTGAACGGGGCAAATCCGCCGTTGTCGGACAGCCTCCGAGGCCCGTGGCGTCGAAAAGCGCACGGGGCAGACTCTCGCCCGTGGAGGCGAATCACGGCCCCTACAGCCCGCGTCCCTTGACGGCCCTACGCCTCGGCTCATTCCCCATCGGCAGGCCACGCGTCGCCCAACTTCCTCTTCCAAGGTAATCGGACAACCAAGAGGGACGTAGCACTTGGAGGGCGGGGATAAACCCCGCCCCTACGTGAACTCAATCTGCTCCTGTAGGGGCGGGCCTTATGCCCGCCCGTCGGGACCGCACCATGGGAAAGAACCGCCCACCCCTTCCCGCCCACGGTCCCAAGTGTGGGTAATCGTCAGCTTCCTGAAAGGAGGCGGGGGAATGGATGGGCCTCAGCCGTTTTTCCGGAACCAGGCCTCCAGGCGATCCATGGCCTCGTCCAACTCTTCTTCGGAACCGCCGAAGGACAACCGGATGTGCCCTTCCCCATCCGGGCCGAAGGCGGCACCGGGAATGGTGATCACCCGGGCCTCGTGGAGGAGGCGAAGGGCCACGGTCATGGAATCCTCGGCCAGGCTGTGGGTTCGCACCATGAGGTAGTAAGCTCCTTTCGGTTTCACGTAGGACACCCAGCGCGCCATGGCATCCAGCCGCCGGCAGACCCGGTCCCGGCGGGCCTCCAGGATCCTTCGAAACTCCTGCACGCAATCCTGCGGACCTTCGAGCGCGGCCAGGGCCGCCATCTGGGAGGGGGTGGGGGCGCAGATGGCCGCCGCATCGTGCACTTTCATGATCTGGTCCAGGAGCTCCCCGTCGCCCACCACGGCGCCCACACGCCATCCGGTCATGGCGTATTTCTTGGAAAAACTGAAGAAGCCCAGCACCTGTCTTTTCAGCTCCGGAACATTCAGCAGGCTGAAGGGGGCCTCCCCCTCGTAGGTGAGAAAGTCGTAGGTTTCATCGCACAGGACGAAAAAGCCCTTCTCCAGGGCCAGATCGGCCACGGCCCGGAGCGCCTCCCGGCTGAAGACGGCCCCCGTGGGGTTGTGGGGACTGCAGAGCACCAGGGCCTTGGTGCGGTCGCTCACCTTCGCCCGAATCGCCTCCGGATCCAGCCCCCAGTCCTGGCGGCGCAGGGGAGAGAAGACCGGCCTGCCCTCCGCCAGCAGCACCTGCTCGATGTGGGAAGCGTAATTGGGGGAAGGAAGGAGCACTTCGTCGCCCCGGTCCACCAGGGTGAGCATGGCCGCGCACAGCCCTTCCATGGCCCCCACCGTGATGCACACCTCACGGTCCGGATCCAGCTCCAGGCCCCGCTCTTCTCTAAGCGATTCGGCCAGGGCCCGCCGCAACGCCGGAAGGCCCGGCCCCAGGCTGTATTTTCCGATCCAGGGGTCTTGGCGCAGCGACCGGCAGACCGCCTCCACGATGTGTTCCGGGGTCCTGAAGGACGGAATCCCCTGCCCCAGCGAGACGCATCCGGGGACCTTTTCGGCCAGGAGCGGCATCTCCTTGATGGCCGAGACGGCGATCCCCCGCACCCGCCGGCTGATCCCCTCCTCCCTGTAGCTCTTCCCCGCGGCTTCCAATGCCGACCGTTTGACGCTCATGCCGTGATCCGTTTTCCGTTATCAGCTGTCAGTTGTCAGTTGTCGGTTGCCGTCTTCCCTACGGAATGTTTTTCACGCGCGTGGGATCCGGGGCAATCCCCCCTGGCCCTCCTTTGAAAAAGGGGGGAACTTTCAACCGTTACCCTTCACTCTTCACCCTTCACTCATCACTCATCAAAGATCTTTCCGGGGTTGAGGATCCCACTAGGATCCAGCAGCCGCTTGATGTCCCGTTGGAGGCGGATGCTGTCCGGGGCGAGTTCCATGGAAAGGTAGCGTTTCTTGGCCGTGCCGATCCCGTGTTCCCCGCTGATGGTTCCTCCGCGCCGGAGGACTTCCGCCAGGATCCGCCGGACGCCCGCCTCCACCTTCTCCGGCGCCGCCTCGCCGGATGCGGTGATGTTCAGGTGGATGTTGCCGTCGCCCGCATGGCCGAAGCAATAGATCTCCAGCCCGGTCTCCGCCTCCAGTTCCGGAACCTTGGAAACGAAGGGCGCGATCTGGCCCAGGGGCACCACCACGTCTTCGGGGATGTAAACGGGCGCGCTCTCCTCGATCCGGAGCGACACCTGACGGCGCACGTCCCACATGCGTTCCCGCTTGGCGGCATCGGGAGCCAACAGCACGTCCGAGGCGCCCTTTTCCAGGCACACCTCCCCCATGCGCTCGATCTCGCGCCGGATCACTTCCGGATGGCCGTCGGATTCCAAGAGAAGAAACGCCCCGGCATGGTTCGCGCCTTCGCAGGGGAGCAGATCCCCCACGAGGCCCAGGCACCGCCGGTCCAGGAACTCCGCGGTGGACGGCACCATCCCGGACGTGAGCACCCCGTGCACGGCTTCCATGGCCCGGACCATGTCCCTGAAAAGGGCCACCAGCGTGGTGACGGCGGGCGGGCGAGGCACCAGTTTCAGGACGAGCCGCGTGATGACTCCCAGCGTTCCTTCGGATCCCACCAGCAGGCGGGTGAGATCATAGCCCACCACCCCCTTTCGGGTCTGAACGCCCGTGTGGAGAAGGGTTCCCGTGGGAATGACCACCTCCAGGCCCAGCACGTAGTCCCGGGTGGTGCCGTACTTGACGCAGGCGGGCCCGCCGGCGTTGGTGGCGGCGTTCCCGCCGATGGAGCAGGTATCGAAGCTGGCCGGGTCGGGCGGATAGAAAAGGCCCTCCCCGGCGGCCGCCTTCTTGAGTTCCCCGTTGATGACCCCCGGTTCCACCACGGCGATGAGGTTCACAGGGTCCACGTCCAGGATGCGGTTCATGGCGGAACAGTCCAGCACCACGCCGCCCAGAACCGGCACCGCCCCTCCGGCCAGCCCCGTCCCCAGGCCCCGGGGCGTGACGGGAAATCGGAAGCGGTTGGCCAGATCGAAGAGCCTTCGGACCTGGGATGCGTCGGAAGCCCTCACCACGGCTTCGGGCATTCGGCGAAGCCGACTGGCGTCCTCGGCATAGTCCGCCATGCGCTCCGGATCGGTGACGACCCTGTCGGGGCCCGCCGCATCCCGAAGGCGTTCCAGCACATCCTTCGTGAGGGGCGAAAAAGGAAGGTGCGTTTCCTTCGACATCGATCGACGGCTCATGCAGGGCGCTACGGCTTGTACTTTTCCACCAGCTCGTTCCACTTGGGCGAATTCATGAGCCGCTGCAGTCCTTCGTTGAGCAGGTTCAGGAGCTCCGCATCCCCCTTGCGGACACCGTAGGCGAAGGACTCTTCCGGCATCCCGAAGGTTCCCAGAATCTTCACCGGCTTTTCCCGGGCGATGTCCTTGGCCGGCGCGTCGTCCATGGCGGCGGCCATGATCCGGCCGTTCACCACGTCCTCGGCGGCCAGCGGGGCCGAGTCGTAATAGACCAACTCGAACCGGCGGCCCTTGTCGATAAGGTTTTCCTTCATCCACTTGGCCTCTGACGTTCCGCGCTGCACGCCCACCTTGTTGCCGTTGCCGAGCACGTCATCCACGGTGAGGTTCGAATCCTTCTTCACCACCAGCACCTGCTTGATCTCCCAGTAGGGGATGGTGTAGTCGATCTGCTTTTTCCGCTCTTCGGTGACGCTCAGCCCCGAGGCGATGAGATCGATCTTTCGGTTGGTGAGACTGGGAATGATGGCGTCCCAGTCGATGGCCACGTGTTTGACCTTGAAGCCCATTTCCCGGGCGATCCAGTCCAGGGCCTCCACATCGAACCCGGCGGGCTTTCCGTCCTTGTCGATATAGGCGAAAGGTGGGAAATTGGCGTCGATGCCGTTGACGTAAACCTTCTCCTCCGCTTGAACGGGGCTGATCCCCCATCCGAGGGTGACCAGGGCCAGGGCCAGACTGAGCACGTGGATCCAGCGAAGCTTCATGGGCATTCCTCCTGTTCGGTTGATAAGACCTTGTCTTGCGATTCCCGAAAACCAGCAAAAGATTTTGCGAGAGTATTCTCAAAGGCGGGGCGGATCAAGGGGAAAGAAGGAAACGGGCCGTACGCACTCAAAGAGCTGCAGGTGCCGGCGCGGCATTTGAACATACAGGGGCAAAATTCTGACGGGCTGGCATAAAACCCACCCCTACGGAGCGAAAAAACCTCCCGGGTAAGGGGGCTTATCCCCGCCCGCTGATCCCCCAACATTCAGGAAACCGGGTAAAATGATGGCTTGATAAAGTGAAAAAGCATCGCACATAAAGGCGAGCAAACGTCAAGGGCAACGAGTGGGCTGTGGGAGCGGCCAAGGCCGCGCAAGAAGTGCCCGGCCATCCAGTGGCCATGGGTCGCCCCGAGCCCATCGCGCCTTGCGGCGCTCCCACAACCTGTTTTCTGACAAGCTCCCAGGAGCCTGCGTGAGAACGCTGTTTTCCCGGGAGCGCGGGCGTCTCGCCCGCTTCCCGTGCGGGCCGGAGGCCCGCGTTCCCGGGGCGAAGGGCTTTCGGACACGTTGTCAGACCCTACCTGGAAGCCTGTCCGGGAATGGTTTTCAGGCTCAAGGGGCCGAGAATTTTCAATCATTTCGTAGCCGCGGGGCTTCAGCCCCGCGGAAAGGGCCACTGTAACCCCTTGAAGACGCAGGGCGTATGCGAGGCCTATCCGACAACCAGGAATTCTTCCGCCGCCCTAAAGGGCGGCGCTACGAGAAAAGAGATCATCCGCGACGTTTTCGGACACCCTCCTGGGCAGCTTTCAGGCGCCCAGCACGTCCCGCACCTTTTCCAGCAGGTCCCGCACGGAAAAGGGCTTTTGAAGGAAAGGCACGTGGCCTTCCAAAATGCCGTGGCGCACCACGGAATCATCCGTGTAACCGGACATGAAGAGCAAGCGCAGCCCCGGCAGGCGCCCCCCCAGCTGTTCCGCCAACTGAGCGCCGCTCATCCCGGGAAGCACCACGTCGGTGACCACCACATCCGGGCGGAACCCGCCCTCTTCCACCAACCGCAAAGCCTCTTCGCCACTGCCCGCGACCTCCACCCGGTATCCGTACCGTTCCAGAACGGCCTTGGCCAGTCCTCGCAACGCGGGCTCGTCTTCCACCACCAGCACCCGCTCGCCTCCCCGAGCCCGTTCCAGGGGGGCCTGTGATTCTTCCTCTTGCTTACGCTCCTTTTCCGCGCGGGGAAGATAGACCTTGAACGTGCTGCCTTTGCCCGGCTCCGAATAGACCCAGATATGCCCTCCGGACTGCTTCACGATGCCGTAGACGGTGGCCAGACCCAGCCCTGTTCCCTTCCCGGTCTCCTTGGTGGTGAAGAAGGGCTCGAAGATCTTGGAAAGAGTCTCCGCATCCATGCCACATCCGGTGTCCGACACGGATAATTGCACGTAATCGCCAGGGGTCACTTCCGCATGACGTGCCGCGTAGGCCTCGTCCAAATGCACCGAAGCCGTCTCGATGAGAAGCCTTCCTCCGGTGGGCATGGCGTCCCGGGCATTCACGGCCAGGTTCAGGATCACCTGCTCCATCTGCCCCGGATCCACTTCCACGGTGGGAAGGTTTTCGGCCAGGGCCAGCCGCAGGTCGATGTCTTCGCCGATGAGGCGCCGAAGCATCTTGTCCAGGTTCTTCACCAAGTCGTTGAGATCCAGTACCACCGGCTGCAGGGTCTGCTTTCGGCTGAAGGCCAGGAGCTGACGGGTGAGCGAGGCGGAACGTTTGGCCGCTGACAGCATCTGCTCCACCATGCGGCGAAGCGGGTCTTCCGGGTGGATGCGCTCCAGGGCGTGCTCCCCGTAGCCCAGGATGATGGTGAGAAGGTTGTTGAAATCATGGGCCACGCCGCCGGCCAGACGCCCCACGGCCTCCATCTTCTGGGCCTGGAGGAACTGAGCCTCCAGCGCCTGACGCTCCCTTTCCTTTGCCATGAGATCCAGGCGCCCCTGGAGGATGGGGGCCATCCAGCGGGCCACGTCCTCCACCAGGGCCACGTCGGCCTCCGTATAGACCGTCTCCCGCTTGTCGGCCAGCAGGATGTTGCCGATGAGTCGGTCCCGATAGACCACGGGGACACTCAAAGCGCGATGGATCGCCACGTGCCCTTGGGGCACCTGAAAGGGACCTTGGGAGACTCGGGTGCGCTTCTCCCGCATCGCCTCTCCCCAGATCCCCTTCCATTTCTCGGGCGGAAAGACGAAGTGTTTCTCTTCCATTCGGCAGCGGTCCCACACGTCCCCGGAAAGGGTCGGACACACCCACCGCCCTTCTTCGTCCACATACCCGAAAATGCCAAGCGGACTCTTCGTTTCTTCCATCACCACCTGCAGCACCGCCTCATAGACCCCGTCGTCCACCTGGGTGAGGAAGATCTCGGCGATGCGGTTTTTCACCGCCAGGCGTCGTTGCGAGTTCCGAAGCGCCTCCTGGGCCGCCTTCAGTTCGGTGATGTCGCGGATGGAGACGATGGTGGCGGGATTCCCGTCCCAGACCGTTTCCGCCGTGTTGAGCAGGCCCCATCCCGCACCGCCGTGACGCCGGGGAAGATCGATTTCCACGGGCACATCGCCTTTTATGAGGCAGCCGAAGGGCGTTGCCAGAAGATCCTCCACCGACTGCCCGAGAAGGGCTTCGGCGGCCGGGTTGGCGAAGACGATGCGCCCGTCGCGATCCAGCACCAGGATCCCGTCGGCCGTATTCTCCACCAGGGCCCGGATGTTGGCGTCCATTTCCGCCAGGCGCCGGCGTTGCTCCATCATCACGAGGGCACGACGCACCGTGTGGGGAAGTTGGGCGATGTGGTGGGGCGTCTTGATCACGTAATCGTCTGCCCCCTCCTTTAGGGCCTTGACGGCGATCTCTTCCGAGCCCGTGCCGGTCACCACGATCACCGGAACATCGGGCTTTACCACCTTCACCGCCCGGATCACCTCCAGGCCCTCGAAACCCAGGATGTTGAAGTCGGTGAGCACCACGCGGAAGTCTTCTTCTTCCAGAGCCCTCTCGAAGGATTCCCGGTCGTCGGCCTCGATCAACAGGTAATCGCCCTCCACGGACAGGGCATGGCGGATCAGGGCCCGATCATGGGGTTCGTCGTCCACGCACAAAATTCGGATGGGTTTGCCGCTCATGACTCCTTATCCTTCCATCGCAACCGGAACCGGCGGCGGCACGTTGAGTGTCAGCCAGTAAGCGCACAGGTTTTGAATCACCTCCAGAAAGCCGTAGAAACTGAGAGGTTTCACCAGGTAGGAATTGACCCCGTAGTCGTAGCCCAGGGCCCGATCGCTTTCCTCCTGGGAGGAGGTGAGGATGATCACGGGAATGCGCTTGATTCCGGGGGTAGTTTTGAGGATCTTCAGCACTTCCAGTCCGCTCAGGCCCGGGAGCTTGAGATCCAGCAGGATGTAGTCGGGAAGCGGATGGGCCGTTCGGTCCGCGTAATCCCCCCGACCCAGGAGATAGTCCAAGGCTTCTTCGCCCGTTTCCACCACGCGCACCTCGTTATCCAGATGGGTCTCGCGGAAGGCGTTGAGGGCCAGTTCCGCGTCCATGGGATCGTCTTCCACCAGCAGGATCAGGCCTTTTTTGTTTCCGGTCATGGGTTCATCCCTCGGCAACTTGGGGAAGCGCCATTCGGTTGAACGAATCCTTCTCGGAGCGCACTCCTGAAGGGCGGGCCTGAAGTCCGCCCCATGACAGCACATGGGCCTCTTGGGGTAGGCCGGGGTCTATCCCCGCCTACCCGCCGCTCCATCCAGGGGGTTATCCGACAATGTGTGCGAAGGCCCTTTCCCCTGGGAGCGCTGGCCTCCGGCCCGCACAAGAAGCGGGCGAGACGCCCGCGCTCCCTGGAAAACAGCGTTCTCGGACATCCTCCCAGGAGGCTGCTCGAAAATGCACGTGTTGACCCCTTTTCCCGTAGCGCAGCCCTTCAGGGCTGCGAAGGAATCCCCGGACGCGGAGGGACCATCGCGTATTTCCTGTCCCTTCATGGGGTTCCGATGTCCCCTTCCCGCGGGGCTGAAGCCCGCGGCTACGAAACAAAGCGGGGCCCGTATCGGTTATTGAAAAAACCTGTTCCCGGCCAGGCTCCCGGTTTCTCTCTTCTATTCCCGCTTCCCTTCCTCGGGCAGGGGCCAGCGAATTTCAAACTCCGTCCCATTTCCCGGCTCCGAGGCCAAGCGGATCGTCCCCCCCAGGAGACTCACCGCCTTCTTCACCAGGGCCAGCCCGATCCCGGTGCCGGCGTAAGCCGTGCGGGGATGTAACCGCTGAAAGATATTGAAGATCCTCTCGTGATGGACCGGATCAATCCCGATTCCATTGTCCGACACCATAAGAACCGCTTCGTTTCCTTCCACCCGGCAGGCGATCCGCACCCGGTGCCCCGAGTCTTCCCTCCGGTACTTGAGGGCGTTGTCCACCAGGTTGGAAAGGATCTGCCGAAGCAGGGCTCGGTCCGCCCATAGGGAGGAAACCTCCAGGTCCAAAACCAGTTCCGTTTCGCCGGATCGCATGGTCTCCTCATACGGCTGGAGAACGTCTTCCACGAAGGACTCCACCTGGACGGCCTCCCATGCGAGCGCCTTCCGGCCCAGGCGGGAATAGTTCAAGAGATCCGAGATGAGGTTCCCCATGCGTTCGGAGGCTTCCAGGATGTGGTCGAAATAGCGCCGCCCCTCCTCGTTCAAAGCCTCCCGGTGGCGCCGGGCGATGATTTCCGCAAACCCGCTGATGGCCCGAAGCGGCGCCCGAAGATCGTGGGAGACGGAAAAGACAAAGGCCTCCAATTCCTTGTTGGCTTCGGTGAGCTGGGCGATCCGCTGCGCCACGCGCAGCTCCAGTTCGGCCGCCAGCTCCTTCAGGGCCCGCTCCGCCCGGACGCGCTCCGTGATGTCCATCCCCACGGAGATCAGGCACTGGGTCCCCTGGAGAACCACCAGTTCGCAGGAAAAGAGCATGTGGCTGATCTCGCCGTTTTTCATCCGAAGATCCAGGTCCAAGTTCGTCACGCGCCCTCGGGTCCGAAGCTGTTTCAGCAGCCGCCGTCGGTCCGAGGGGTCGCGCCACAGGCCGATTTCCAAGGTGGTCCGCCCGATCATCTCTTCCCGGCTGTATCCCGTGACTTCACAATAAGTATCGTTGACGTCCAACACTAGGGCATCTTCCAGACGGGTGATGCTCATGAGGAGCGGGGCCGACCGGAAGGCCTTGGCGAATTTCTCCTCGCTCTCGCGAAGGGCCCGCTCCACCCGCACCCGCTCCGTGATGTCGAGAGCCGTGAACGTCACCCCGTGGGACAGATCCTGCGGATCGATGGGGCACGAACTGAGCAGGATCTCGAGGATGCGCCCGTCCTTGCGCCGCCAGCGGGTTTCCACCGTGCCCATGCCCTTTTGAGCGATCTGGCGGTACATTTCCCGGCCCACGAATTCAAACTCCTCGTCGCTCGGGTAGAAGATCCGCGCACTTCGCCCCAGGAGTTCATAGCGGGAGCAGCCTGTCATTCGGCACAGCTGCTCGTTGGCCTCGTGAATCACCCGGTTTTTCACCATACCGATGCCCACGGGAGCGGCCCGAAAGATGCTCTTCAAGGTGGATTCCCTCTCCCGAAGCTCTTCCTCGGCCACCCTTCGCTCCGTCACGTCCTGGACGAACCCCACGGATCGGACGATGCTCCCGTCGGTTCTCCGAACATGTTCACACTTTTCGAAGACCGTCCGGATCCGCCCGTCCTTGGGTCCAACGATGCGATGTTCGATCTCGTAACCGTCCTTTCCTTGGCGAACGGACTCCATGTAGGCCCGGTCCACCCGGCCCCGGTCGTCTGGATGGACACACTGGAGGAACAACTCGTAGGAAGGCGGTGTGTCGGGATCCACGCCGAACAGGCGGGAGACTTCCGGAGACCAGGTGAGGGATCGGGTTTCCACGTCGTACTCCCAGGATCCGATGCGGGCAATGGACTGGGTCTTTTGGAGAAGTTCCATGTTCCGACGCAGAGCTTCTTCCGAAAGCCGGCGGCGGGCCTCCATGGCCAGCAGTTGCCCCAAAAGGACCGTGGCAGGCGGATAGATGAGGAGGACGGGCAGACCGATTTGCTTCAAGACGCCGAGGCCCATGGGCCAAGGGAGGGTGAGCATCCAAAGGAGCATGAGGACATGGACGGCAAGTCCCAGGAGGAAAAGAGAACTGGCTCCCACTTCTTCCGGCCGTCCCTTCATCCGGCGATGCCACACCATGCCGGCCTGGGCCGAGGTGGTGATCACCCCTATGCCGGTCCAGGCTCCCACGCCCCCCAGATGAAACCGATAAGCGGCGGCCATGGCCGCGGCCACCGCTCCCGTAACGGGGCCGCCGAAGAGTCCGGCCAGGGACAAGATGATGGACCGCCCGTCGAAGATGAGTCCCGGGGCGTAGTGGAACGGAAGCTGCATGCCCACCACGGTGACAAAGCCGAAGAGGAGACCGCCCAGGACCCGTTTCACCGAATCTTGTGGAAAACGTAGGCGCTCCAGCAGGTTGTAGCTGGCGCTCAAAGCGACCAGCAACGCCACATTCAAGACGAGATCGCGGTACACGGCATCCTCGTTATCCAGTAGCCGTCATATGGTCCGATCTTGGGGCGGGATAGCAGCTCGCCCCTAAGAAACCGGACCAAACTCGTGAGTAGGCGCGGGATCTATCCCCTCCTGCCCTCCGTAAAAGCAGATTATGGGGCCAATGATGAGAAGCCCCTACCGTCTTTTGCCTGGAGGAAGGCCACGTCTTGGTATGGAGTTGTTCATAGCCCAGGTGGGACCAAAGGAAAAGAGGGACCGCCAGGATGGTTTCCACCCGGAAGGGATTTTCCCTGTTCCGATCGAATGCTTTCTGCTGTAGGTTTTCGGGAGGTTTTTTTGGCTCCTAGAGGCCGAGTCAAAGGTTCTTCCCTGTTAAGGAGGTGTCCCATGGCCGACTATCCGACGCTTTTTTCGCCCTTTCGCCTGAACGGCCTTGAACTTTCCAACCGGATCACCATGGCGCCGTTCTATGCCGGCTACGCCCACGCAGACGGCACGGTGAGCCCGCTTCTGCTGGATCACTACCGGGAGATGGCCCGATCCGGGGCCGCCATGATCGTGGTGGAAAACATCGGGGTGCATGAAACGGGGCTGGGAAGCCCGTTCATGCTGCGGGCCGACCACGACCGCTACCTGCCGGGCCTGGAGCGGCTGGCTCGGACCATCCAAGACGAAGGGGCCGTGGCCGCGGCGCAGATCAACCACGCGGGCCGATTCGCCTACACGCCGGAGCGCCTGGCGCCGTCCCCGTTCCAGACGGGAGAGGTGGTGCCCAGGGAGATGGACGCAGGGGATCTGGAAACCGTCCGCCGAGCCTACGCCGATGCGGCGCGAAGGATCCGGGACGCCGGATTCGACCTGGTGGAGATCCATGGCGGGACGGGATACCTGCTGGTGCAGTTTCTTTCCGCCCGAACCAACCGGCGCCGGGACGCCTACGGAGGATCCCTGGAAAACCGCATGCGCTTTCCCCTGGAGGTGGTGGAGGCGGTCCGGGAGGCCGTCGGGCCGGGATACCCGGTGGGCTACCGGTTCCTGGCCGACGAGTGCCTTCCCGACGGACTCGGAGTGGAGGAGACGGCCGTTTACGCCGTGGAACTGGAAAAGCGGCGGGTGGCTTATCTTTCCGTGATGGCCGGGACCTACGACTCCTTCTTTCTTCCGGACTATCTCGCCCGGGAAAAGCAGCAGGGGTACATGGCGGATTTCGCCGCCCGGATCAAGAAGGCCGCGGCCGGAACACCCGTCATCGCCGCCGGGCGGATCCAGGATCCGGAAACGGCCGAGGCCATCCTCACCGAAGGCAAGGCGGATCTCATCGGGCTGGCGCGGGTGCTTTTTGCCGATCCGCTCTGGCCGCGGAAAGCCAAGGGAGAGTCGGCCGAACCCATCGTGCGCTGCGAACCCACCTGCTCCCTTTGCATGAAACGGGTCATGAAGGGAAAGCCCGCCTTCTGCTCCCAGTGGCCCAAGGAAAAGCGCGAGGCGTTCCTGGCCCGCTGCAACGAATCCCCGGCCGAAGCCGAAAAGGACCTGGCCGAATAACCCGACCAAAGGGGGGAAGCGGCATGGACGAAGCCTTCTACAAGAGCCTTTTGGACAGCATGGCCGACGGCGTCTATTTCGTGGACATGGAGCGGCGGATCACCTTCTGGAACAAGGCGGCGGAGCGCATCACCGGTTACACGGCCCAAGAGGTGCTGGGGAAGTCCTGCGCCGACAACATTTTGAGGCACGTGGACGAGTCGGGACGGGAGCTCTGCGTGGAGGGGTGCCCGCTGGCGGCCGTGGTTCAGGACGGCCGAATGCGCGAGGCCCGGGTGTACATGCACCACAAGCTGGGGCACCGGACCCCCGTGGACGTCCGGGCTACGGCCATGCGGGACGTTGCGGGAAAGATCGTCGGCGCGGTGGAGATCTTCCATACCGCGTCGGAAAGAATCAACGTCCTGGATGAGATCGAAAAGCTCCGAAAGGAAGTGCTGACAGACCCCCTCACCGGGGTGGGCAACCGCCGCTACGCCGAAATGCGCCTGGAAGAATGCGAAAAGGACGAAAAGGAATACGGCGTTCCCTACGGCATCCTCTTCGTGGACATCGACCACTTCAAGGCGGTGAACGACACGTGGGGGCACGGGGTGGGCGACAAGGTGCTGCGGATGGTGGCGGGGGTGCTGGATGGAGCCGTCCGAAGCCTGGACACCCCTTGCCGGTGGGGCGGCGAAGAGTTCGTGGTGCTGTGCCGGAACATCTCCCAAGAGGGCTTGCGCGCTCTGGGGGAACGCCTGCGGATGCTCGTCGAAAAGAGCTGGCTGGATCATCAGGGGGAGCGGATCGCCGTGACCGCCTCCATCGGAGGCGCCATCTCCAGGCCGGGAGAAACCTCCGACGACGTGGTGGAGCGGGCCGACAGGCAGCTCTACCGAAGCAAGGCCGAAGGGCGAAACCGCCTGAGCCTGGAGGAGTGATGAGTGACGAGTTATGGGTGACGGGTGACGAGTGATGAGTGATGGGGGCGTGCGTGGGACCTCCCCCATGCGGTTGACCGTTGGTAACAGAGCCGATAAAATCTGGTCAGATTGGTCAGACTATCCCATGAGTCCCGCATATTGGAGGCGGTTGTGGAAAAGGGAACATGGCAAGTTCAGGAAGTCAAAAGTAGGCTGAGCCACGTTCTGGAAAACGCTCGAAAGTTCGGCCCGCAGATCATTACAAAGCACGGCAAAAAAGTGGCCGTCATCCTCAGCTATGAAGACTACACAAGGCACCGACGAGCGCATTCCTCCCTGGTCGATTTCTTCGCCGGATCCCCACTTAAGGGAATCGACTTGGACGATCTCAGACAAAAGGATCCTCCAAGGGACGTGGTGCTGTGAGATTCTTGCTGGACACGTGCGTACTTTCTGAACTTCTCAGGGCCGTTCCCGCTCAACCCGTCGTGGACTGGATTGCTGCGCAGGAGGAAGTGGATTTGTGCATCAGCGTTCTTACCGTGGGTGAAATCCACAAGGGCGCCGAGAAGGTTTCCGATCCGGCGCGCAGGACGAAAATCCGTAAATGGCTGGAAAGGGATCTTACCGAGCGCTTTTATGGACGGATCCTTCCAATCGACATCCAAGTGGCCCGCGTATGGGGCACTGTTCAGGCCAAGGCCGAAGCGAATGGCCGTCCCATGCCGGCCATCGATGGGTTGATCGCAGCTACCGCTATCGCCCACGATCTGACCGTCGTGACGAGGAACACTCGGGACATGGAAATAAGCGGTGTTTCCCTCCTGAACCCTTGGACAAGCTAGCTGCTTTTGCGGACATCGGCCCGCCACTTTCACCTTCCGGTATGAAGAGAGTGCAATCCGGATCGGAAGATCCTTTCCGGCGGTTCGGTTCCGTCGGGCGGCGTAAAGCCCGCCCTACGAAAGACGACCATGATCGCTAGATGAAGGGCACCAGCTCCACCAGGTCGGTCATGAGGTGGAAGAGGCGGAAGGCCTGGAGGACGTCCGCAGCCGATGCGGCGACGGTGGTGCCGTCCAGCCGCTCGACGCCGGGGATGGCCGTCACGCGGTCCACGGCCGACGCCGTGGTGAAGCCCACGGTCAACTGCACCGGCTCTTCCACCCGGAAGGGCTTCAGGGATCGGGCCTTCCGGAGGGCCCTTTCGGCGCCCGCCCGGATTTTTTCGTTGCAGGCGGCCGGAGACAGGCAGAGCGCCGCGTAGGCCCCCAGGCCCTGCTTCACCTCCACCGTTTCCACATCACCCAGCAGCTCCCGGGCCTCCCGCGCCGCCTTGTCGTCACCCGTCACCAGCGCCACGGGGATGCCGTAATGGCCCGCCAGGGCGGCGCTGATCCCGATTTCCCCCACCGGCGTCCCGTTGAGTTTCACCGAGGCGATGCGGCCCGTGTAGGTGTGAACGATCACCCCGTCGGCCGTTCCCGCCATGGCGTGATAGCCCACCAGGAAGACGGCGTCGAAGCCCAGCTGCACGCCTTCCATCATGGAAAGGGGCCGAGGCGAGCCCATGACGAGCCGCACCCGGGGATCCAGTTCATCGGCCAGAAGGTTCAGGCCCACGTTGTGGGAGTCGGCCACGGCCACTTCGGAAGCGCCCGCCGCAAAGGCTCCCGCCACGGCCGCGTTCACCTCCTCGGTCATGCGCTTTCGCGCCCACTGGAATTCCCGGCCCTGCGGGGACGAATGCTCGCTCCGAACCACGCAGCCGATCCCTTCGATATCCACCGAGACAAAGACCTTCATGCGGACCTCCTCCGTGCGTCAAAACCGGTGCCGTGCCACAGATGGCAGGCGACCACATGATCCGGCCCCACCTCGACCGGGGCGGGCTCTGTTTCCCGGCACACGTCCATCACTTCCGGACACCGGGGATGGAACCGGCAGCCGGGCGGGATGTGGACCGGGCTGGGCACGTCCCCCGGCAGGAGCGCCAGCGGCTGACGGCGCGCCGGGTCGGGCTTGGGCACGGCCGCCATGAGCGCCCGGGTGTAGGGATGCCTTGGAGTTTGGAACAGATCCCCTCGCGGCGCGGTTTCCACGATACGCCCGAGATACATGACCGCCACCCGGTGACTCACGTGCCGGATGACGCTGAGATCGTGGGAGATGAAAAGATAGGAATAGCCCCGCCGTTTCTGTAGGTCCTTGACGAGGTTGAGGATCTGGGCCTGGACGGAGACGTCCAGAGCGGACGTGGGCTCGTCGAAGACCACGAACCGGGGGCCGGTGATGAGGGCCCGGGCGATGTTGATGCGCTGGCGCTGACCGCCGCTGAATTCGTGGGGATATCGGTACATGTGCTCGGGGCGGAGGCCCACTTCGGCCAGCATGGCTTCCACCCGACGGGTCACTTCCGCTCCGCGCGCCAGCCCGTTCACTTCCAGAGGAAAGCCCACGGCCTTCTTGACGAGCATCCGGGGATCCAGGGACGACTGCGGGTCCTGGAAGACCACCTGGATGTTTCGGCGCATGCGCCTTTTCGCCTCGCCTTCCAGGGCCAGGATGTCTTCCCCCCGGTAGAGGACCCGGCCGGCGTCGGGACGGTGGAGGCCCAAAAGGAGCATGCCCACGGTGGATTTGCCGCAGCCCGACTCCCCCACCAGGCCCAGAGTCTCCCCTTCCCGCACGTGGAAGCTCACGCCGTCCACGGCTCGCAAAAACGCCTTCCTGCGCCCCCACAGGCCGGAAGCCCCGGCGGGAAAGTACTTTCGGAGCCCCTCCGCGCGGATCACCACCCCTTCATCCACCTTCCAATTCCTCCCCTGCATCCCGGGCACGGCCTTCGGGCCGCCGCCTTATCCCCACAAAGCCAAACGAAGAGAATTCCGTCACCGCGCATTCAGCGGGCGGGGATAAACCCCGCCCCTACCCCGACGGGCCCATGCGCTCCCCCCTCACCCCTTTCACCTTTTACCTTTCACCTTTCACCTTTTACCTTTCACCTTTTACCTTTCACCTTTTACCTTTCACCTTTTACCTTTCACCTTTTACCTTTCCCCTTCCCGCATGACAAAACACCCAATGATCCTTCCCCACTTCCACCCCGGCCGGCTCCAGGTGCTCGCACTCCTTGCGGGCCGCCGGGCAGCGGGGGTGAAACCGGCAGCCGGCCGGCGGATCGATGAGGCCCGGAACCACTCCCGGGATGGAGGCCAGAACCTCCCGGTCCTCGTCCACGCTGGGAACGGCCGCCAGAAGCCCCCGGGTGTAGGGATGGCCGGGAGAGCGGAAGAGGGCGTCCACAGGGGCCGTCTCCACGATCTTTCCCGCGTACATGACCGCCACCCGGTCGCACAGGTGCGCCACCACGCCCAGATCGTGGGTGATGAAAAGAACGGACGTCCCCCGGGCCCGGGTGAGTTCGTTCAAGATGTGGAGCACCTGGGCCTGCACGGTCACGTCCAGGGCCGTGGTGGGCTCGTCGGCGATGAGAAGGTCCGGCCGGCACGACAGTTCCATGGCGATCATGACCCGCTGGCGCATGCCGCCGGAAAGCTCGTGGGGGTATTTGCGAAGGACCGATTCGGGATCGGGCATGCGCACCTGTTCCAGCATCTCCACGCAGATCCGCCGGGCGGCCTTCCGGCTCACCTTCTGGTGGAGACGCACCACCTCCTCCATCTGGTTTCCCACGGTGAAGACGGGGTTGAGGCTCGTCATGGGCTCCTGGAAGATCATGGAGATGTCGTTCCCCCGAATCCGGCGCATCTCCTTCATGGGAAGCGTCAGCATGTCCCGGCCCTTGAAAAGGATCCGGCCCCCCATGATCCGCCCCGGCGGATCGGCGATGAGCCGCAGAATGCTTCGAGCCAGCACCGACTTGCCGCATCCCGTCTCTCCCACCAGCCCCAGGATTTCCCCGCGGCGCACGGCAAGGTGCACGCCTTCCAGGGCCCGCACCACCCCCTGGTAGGTGAAGAACCGCACCGAAAGGTCCTGAATGTGCAGCAGGTCTCCGTTCACGCGTCACCTTCTGATTCGAGGGTCCAGCACGTCCCGGAGGGCGTCGCCGAAGATGTTGAACCCGATCACCGTCACCAGGATGAAGAGGCCCGGGAAGGTGGCGTACCACCACTGGTCCATGAGGAACTTTCGGCCCACGCTGATCATGGCGCCCCATTCCGGGGTGGGCGGCTGAGCGCCCAGGCCGATGAAGCTCAGGGAAGACGCAATGAGAATCGTTTCGCCCACCACCAGCGTTCCCAGAACGATCACCGACGACAGGCAGTTGGGAATCACGTGGTGAAAGACGATCCACGTGTGGCTCGCCCCCGACACCTTGGCCGCGGCTATGAAGGGCCTTTCGCGGACGGCCAGGGCCTCGCCGCGCACCAGCCGGGCGAACTTGGGGATCATGACGAAGGCCACGGCCAGGATGGCGTTCCGGAGGCTGGGGCCCAGGGCCGCCGCCAGGGCCATGGCCAGCACCAGGGACGGAAAGGAGAGCACGATGTCCAGGCACCGCATGATGACGTCGTCCGTCTTGCCGCCCACGTAGCCCGCCACGGCCCCCAGGATCGTTCCCAGCCCCCCGGCGATGCCCACCACCAGCAGCCCGATCCGAAGCGAGATCCTGGCGCCGTAGAGAACGCGGCTGAAGAGGTCGCGGCCCAATTCGTCCGTGCCGAAAAGGTGGTGCCAGGACGGTGGGGAGAGCCGCTCGCTCAGACTGATCCGGATGGGATCGTAAGGGGCGACCCAGGGGGCCGCAAGAGCCAGAAAGACCATGGAGCAGATGATGACGAAGCCCGCCACGGCCGACGGATTCCGCCGGAGCAGGTGCAGGGTGAAGAAGAACTCGCGGATCTGCCACGCGTGTTCTTCCCGAAAGCGGCGCCACCCGCCCGTGGGATCAGTACCGGATCTGGGGGTTGAGGAAGGCATAGATCACGTCCACCGCCAGGTTGATGAGCACGTAAGAAAGGGACACCACCAGGGTGAAGCCCATGATGGCGGGAAAATCGAGGAAATTGACCGAATCCACCACGTACTTTCCCATCCCGGGCCAGCCGAAGATGGTCTCGGTGAGAATGGCGCCACCCAGGAGTTCCCCCACGGAAAGGCCCGCGATGGTGACCGTGGGGATGAGGGAATTCTTGAGGCAATGCTTGAGGATCACCACGGGCTCCGAAATCCCGTTGGCCCGAGCCGTGGTCACGTAGTCCTGCTCCATGACGGCGATCATGGAGGAACGCACGATCCGGGTGATGACCGCCAGATAGACGTAGGAAAGGCAGAAGGCCGGCAGGATGATGTGGCTCAGGGCGTTGAGGAAGACGGGGCGGTTTCCTTCCAGCAGGGCGTCCACCAGGTAGAGGCCGGTGACGGAGGCGGGGGGATCCAGCCCCACGTCCAGCCGGCCCGACCCGGGAAGCCACTGCAGGTTGCGGTAGAAGAGAAGAAGAAGCATCAGGCCCAGCCAGAAGACGGGCATGGACACCCCGCAGACGGAAAAGACCCGTGAGGCATGATCCAGGGGGCGGTTTCGGCGCACGGCGGAAAGGATCCCCAGGGGCAGGCCCACCACCAGGCACAGGGTCATGCTGGCCAGGGTGAGCTCCAGCGTGGCTGGAAAAAAGTCCTTGAGATCCTCCACCACGGGCCGCTGGCTCCGCACGGACCGCCCCAAGTCTCCGTGGAGGAGTCCCTTCATGTAGCGCAGGTACTGTTCATGGAGGGGCCGGTCCAGCCCCATGGACCGGCGCAGGTTCTCCACCGCCTCGCGGCTCGCCTTCTGGCCCGCCATCATCCGGGCCGGATCGCCCGGGATGGCGTGGGAGATGAAGAAGACGAGCACCGTCACGCCCAGGAGAACCGGGACGAGGTGCAGCAGGCGTTTGCCGATGTAGCGCAGCAGTCGCATGAACGGACCGGTCCCCTTCCTATCCCTCTATTCCTTGTAGATGGATTCGAAGTTGTACATGGATTCCAGCATGGGGTTGTACACGTAGCCCTTCACGTTCTTTCGCATGGGCACGATGGTCTGGGTCTGGTAGAGGAAGATGTAGGGCGCGTCGGCCATGATGATGTCCTGGGCCTCGTTGTAGAGCTTGATGCGCTCCTGCTGGTCGCTCAGGGCCAGGGCCCTTCGGATGAGCGAGTCCACCTTTTCGTTCTTGTAGAAGCTGCGGTTTCCGGGAAGGCCCCAGTTGTTGGAATCGAACCAGAAATTCATGAACATGGATGGATCCGCGTAGTCGGGACTCCAGGCCCCCAGGCACAGCTCGAAATCCCCTCGGTCGATCTTGTCGCGCAAAGTGGGATTGGCCATGAGCTGGAGCTTCAGGTTCACGCCGATGTCGGCGAAGTTGCTCTGGAGCACCGTGGCGATCTGTTCCCAGGTGGCCCGCCGTTCCGAGTAGATGAGGGTGAGTTCCAGGCCCTTGGAGACGCCGGCCTTCTGCAGCAGTTCCTTGGCCTTTTCCACGTCCCGATGGTACTGGAACACGTCGGGCTTGTGACCCCACATGCCCTTGGGAACGGGACCGCGCATCTGCACGCCGTTTCCCTGGAGCACGTAGTCGATGATGCCCTGGTAATCCACGGCGTAGTTCAGGGCCTGGCGCACCAGCGGGTTGTCCAACGGCGGCTTCTGACAGTTCAAATAGACGTATTCCACCAGCTGGGACGGATAGCGGCGGACCACGAGATCGGGGTTTTTCTCCAAAGCGGGGATCTGGTCGATCAGGATGCCCTCCGCGATGTCGATGTCACCGCGCTCCAGGGCCATGCGCCGGTCGGAGGATTCGCGCATGAACCGGATGACCACCTGCTTGAGCTTGGGGGCTCCGCCCCAGTAGTCCGGCTTGGCTTCCAGCACGCACCGCTCCCCCCGGATCCACTCCTTCAGGCGGAACGGACCGCTTCCGTCCGTGTTCTGGGCGAGCCATCCCTGGGCCAGGTCTCCGTCCTTTTCGTGCTTCATGACGGCCGGATTCACGATGGAGGCCGCGTCGGTGGCGAGCGTCTGCAGGAAGGGGCCGAAGGGGTTCTTGAGCGCGATCTTCACCGTGTAGTCGTCCACCACGTCCACGGTTTGAATGGCGCCGAGATTATCCGCAGGGCCCTTTCCGATCTTGAGAACCCGCTCGAAGGAAAACTTCACGGCCTTGGCGTCCAGGGGCGTGCCGTCGTCGAACCGGATGCCCTTGCGGATCTTGAAGGTCCAGACCATGCCGTCCTGGGACACCTGCCACGATTCGGCCGCCGAGGGTTCCACTTCCGTGGAGCCCTCCCCGTTGACCACCTTGTACTTTACCAGGCGGTCGTAACAGGGATAGATCTGGCGCCAGTCGTAGTTGTCGCTGGAAACCGCCGGATCCAGCAGGTGGATGTCCGAAGAGACCCCCACCACCAGGGTGTCGGGCGGCGTAGCGGCTTGGGTGAATCCGGGAACCCACAGTCCCGCAGCCATGGTTACCAGGAAAATCAGAACCAGTGTCCTTTTCATGGCGTCCTCCTTCTTGGGTTTTCCTGTTGGGAAAGTCTCCATCGAACGAACGGTGAGCGCTTCAAGGCTTGACCGGCTTCGGCCTCACCGTCTTCCTCCCGGGCGGAACGTTCATCGGCTGGAGCGGGATTCTTTGACTCTCAATGCGGGTCCCCCTGGAAAGCAGTTCCACCTTCAAGACGTCCCCCCGGATCGCTCCCTTGGCCGCCCGCACCTCATGGCTCACCGCCTCTTCCGGCGCCAGGCACGCATCGGGAAGACTTGAACTGCCGATGGGCAGAAAGCGGTCCGGGTGCGCCGCCCGCGCCGCGGACAGCCTCAAGACCGGGTCCGCAATGGCCCACTCGCCCACGTTCTTTACGGTCACCCGGACGGAACCGTCCTCCGGATTCACGCGTTCGATCCCGATCCGGGCCACGGGGGATCTCTCGATCGGATCGGGCAGTCGCGCTTCGGACCATCCGGCACGTCCCCCGCTCGGACTCGCGTATTCCAGATGGATGAACGGCTCGTCAGGCTTTCTCATGCACATGAAAGCCACGCTGCGCTCCTCTCCCGCAGGGATCTCGACGAGAGGCGCTGCGCCGACCTTGGAGAACCCGGAAATGATGCGATCTCCCTCGCGCCTGTAAACCATGACGTTCAGGCGGCCGAGGAAACGCCCTCCGGATTCATTTTTCAGGGTGACCGCCACCGCCATCTTGTCACACGACCGGGGAACCTCCCGAACACAGTATTTCGCGACCTTCACCCACCCCTCGTTCCGAAGCATCTGAGAGCCGTCAAAACAGTCCCAGGCGCTCCGGTAAGCAAGGCCTGCGGAAGCAGTGCTTAAAACCAGTAGCAGAGCCGCCAACCCAAGAAAAGTTCCCCGCCTTCCCATGGACCACTCCCTTCCGCTTCTCACCCATTCGCCGCGAGCAAGGTTTCATCCATCCCAACAAACCGATTTCTTATTGGTTTTCTCTGCCTCCGCGTTCCTGGCGGGCGGGGTCAAACCCCGTCCCTATCCCAAGAGGTCCGTACGTTCCTGCAGGGCCGGCTTGACGTCCGCCTTTCAGGACCGCGCCGTGAAAAGGGATCGTCCGGTTCCCCGAGCTTGTCGGACGTTGGATCCGCATCGTGGGCCGCCCGCACTTCACCTTTTTCCCGGCACCTCCTCATACAGGCTCATACAGGGCCCGCCGCTCGGGCGGCATGGCGTCCAGGATCGTCCGGGCCTCCTCCGGCGAGACGGCTTTTCGACTCCCGTCGGCCGTCTGCACCACCACCCCGGAATCCCTGAGCAGCTGGTAGCGGCGCTTTCTCTCTTCTTTGGTCGGCGCGCACACCAGCATGCAATGGGCGCAGGAGAACCGGAGCTTTTCGTCCATGAAGAAGAAGTAACGACCTCCCTCCGATGCGGGCCATTTCCCATGGGCTTCCTGCACGCGGTCGTAGGCGGCCGGAAGGTCTTCGTCCCGATCCGGCACGGGGAACCTGCCGGGAGACCAGGTGGACCACCTTCCCGACGGATGCAGCCCCGTATAGCCGCTGCAAACCAGATCGCAACGGCCGTAATGGCGCCTTTTGGAATAGGAGATTTCCACGCCGCCCAGCACCACGGTGGTGTTGCGCTTGAAATCCATGAATCCGGAAGCGCAGGCCGCCAGGCACAACCCGCATCGATCGCAATAGTTTTCTTCAGGCGGCAGGGGGGGAGTCGGCACCAGGTCCGCGGCAGTGGCCACGGAAGCCAGGATCACCGTAGCGCCATGGTCCGGGATGATCAGGTTGCCGGAAAAGCCCATGTGCCCCACGCCGGATCGCACCGCCAGATAGCGGTGGGCGATGTCCGGGTAGTAGGAGTAGGTGTCGGCCAGGCAGGTCTCTTCCTTTCCGGAAGGCACGGGCCGGAAGACGTTGTTGGCCGCCACGGGAACGGACGGATATCCCTTCTGGGTGAGGTAGTTGGCCAGATGGAGGGCGATGCCGCTCGCCAAGGTGTTCGCCCGCACGTAGGCCCGTTCCAGGGAGAGGCGATCTTGCTTTTTCAGGTAGGGCTCGATGGGCGCCGGATCCATGGGCACGGCAAAAACCACGGCCGACCGCGCGCCCGGAAGCACGTAGGACAGATCCGTGGACGGCGGCCCTCCGGCCAGGGTCTCCGTGGAGACGATCCCGGTGGCGCAAGCCCCCTCGATCTCGGCAAACTCCCTCACGATCCGACTCAGCTTCGTCATGGATTCTCCTTGCGCCTTCATATCCTAACAGTCTTGGGAGGCTGTCCGTGAACTCCGCAAACCGTCACTCCCGCGCAAGCGGAAGTCCATAACTCACTGAAAATTCTGGATCCCCGCTTCCGCGGGGATGACGAATGGGCGTTGAACGGCGCAAATCTGCCGTTTTCAGAGACGCTCCTAGCTCCCTTTGCGCCACCACCATGAAGGCAGAAGGCGGATTCGCGTTAATTCGCGGCATTCTTTCACGTCACGCCCCATCTCGAACAACCCGTGACAACGAAGGATGAAACGCATCTTTGCCAAGCAGACACCTGTAGGGGCGAATGATTATTCGCCCCTACAGGCCGTGGGCACGAACGGAATTAGCTCGCGTCCCTACAAATCAATAGTGGTTCCCCGAGGCACATCCCGTCTCTTCTGGTCACGCACCCGGCATTCGGAAGTAGGCGTTGAGACCCGTCAGGAGCATCTGGATGGAGATGGCGACGAGAATCATGCCCATGAGTCGTTCGATGGCGATGAGACCCCGTGCCCCCAGCCGGGCCGCCATCCGGCTGCCGAGGAAGACGATCACGGCCGTGATGGCCCACGCCAGGGTGAGGGCCATGAGCCACTCGGGCCATCGGTGGGGCTCCCGGCTCATGAGCAGCAGTTCCACGGCCAACAGGGACGGTCCGGCTATGTAGGGGACCGCCAACGGCACCACGAAAGGCTCCCCCTCCACCTCCTCCTTCCAGGCATGGGGAGACGGAGGGAAGACCATTCGAACGGCGATGAGAAAGAGCAAAACGCCTCCCGCCAGGGTCAGGGCCGGCTCGGAGATGCCCAACAGGGCGAGAAGCGGCCTTCCCGAAAAGAGGAAGAGGACCATCACCACATAGCCGATCAGAAGCTCCCGAAGGATCACCCGGTTGCGGCGCTCCGGTGCCACGTTGGCCAAGGCGGCGACGAAAAAGGGGACGTTCCCGAACGGGTCGATCACCATGAAGAGCAGCACGAAGGCGGAATAGAAGGTCATGGGGCCTCACGCAGGGCGGGAGTTGGAGATTCCATGGAACCCGTCGGACCTAGCGGCACACCTCGCGCTTGCACAGTCTCTGGACCTGCTCGTTCACGATGGGCTCACACAGGGAACAGTCCTTTTTCTTCCAGGCCAGCCGGTAGTAGCACCACCCGTGGACCCCGTGGGCGTCCGGCCAGTAGCGAAGGATGTTTTCACACAGCTCCGGCCGCTGGAGTCTTTCCACCTCTTCCTGGTAGCACCACGGCTCTCTCGGCTCCCCCCGGCATTTTTCATAGATGGGATCGTCCGACTGCGCCCCGGCGGGACCCGGGGAGGCGACAACCATCATGAACAAGGCGGCGATAAGTGGAAGGAGCTTCAAGGCTGGTTCCTCCATGCGGTTGTGATGGATACCCTGTCGGGCTATACTACACCTCACGCGCGGGGCTATCAAGGCGCTCCGGTTCCCGCCGGGCGGGCACCCCCCATGGGCCGCACCTTGCCTGATCGGACGTCGTCATCGCCGCTTTTGCACGCAAGGCGCCCGCGGTTTTTCCGTTTGCCCGCGCAATCGGCCCGGGATAAAGAAGGAGTCACTGAAGGCCTCGCCCCGACCAGTCTTTGAACCTTCTCCTGTGGAGAACCCTCCGATGACCCCACTGATGGAAAGCCTCCTGTCCCGCTTGCGGGAATACTTCAGCCTTGAGCGGCTGGGGGACCTCCTCGGCGAACTCCTGGTCAACCTCGTCATTTCGGCCATTGTCCTAACCCTGTTCTACCTTTTCTGGCGGGTGGTGAATCGCCTGGTGGCGCCCCGTCTGAGAATTCATCTCGACAAGACCAGCGCCGCCTTCGCGGAAACGATCATCAAATTCGGCCTTTTCGCCCTCGGGCTCATCGCCGCGCTCAGCGCCGCCGGCGTTCAGACGGCGGCCCTCCTCGGATCTCTCGGCGTGGCCGGACTTACCCTGGGATTCGCCCTGCGCGATACTCTTTCAAACATCATTTCCGGCATCCTCATTTTCCTGGATCGCCCCTTCACCATCGACGACCTCGTGGAAATCGACGGCCGCTACGGACGGGTGGAGCGAATCAGCCTCCGGACGACACGGATCATCACCAACGACGGCAAGATGCTCGCCGTACCCAACGCCGAAGTCATGAACAAGACTGTCATCTCCTACACCAACTTCCCTCACCTGCGGTTGGATATTCCGGTCACCGTCGCGGTCACGGAAGACCTGGACCGTGTGAAGCGGATCCTGATCGCCCTGGTGGAAGACGACCCGGATTACCTGAAGGATCCCCCTCCGTGCGTGGTGGTGGCGCAGTTGAACGACTACAACGTCTGTTTGGAGCTCCAGGCGTGGATCGACGATGAACGCCGACATGTGCCCAAGCGCTATGAACTGAGGGAAAAGATATTCAAGGCCCTGACCAAGGCCGGAGTGGAAATGCCCTTTGAAACCATTCAGCTCGCCCCCCACAAGATCGTGATCGAGCCGGCGGAAAGGGCCACGGAGATGGGAAAGCCGGTCGTTGCCGGAAAGGATTTTTCGGATGGGGGGTCGGCGGTGGATTCCCGCCGCCGACCGCGGGAAGAAAAACCGGGAGAAAACCGGACAGGGGCCGGAACGCAACCGCCGAAACAGTCCCTTCGCCCCTGCGGAACGATACCGGCCCGGAATTTGACCTTTTCGACAACCTGGTGTGGGACCAGAACCGCGCAGACCCAAAACAGACAAAGGAGAGGCGTATGGCGCAAAGGAAAAGTCCCCGATGGTGGCTCGTTCCCCTCTTTCTCCTGGCGGGAGCGGCCTGGGCCATGGCTTCGGCCCCTGCCGCCAAAGGCCCGACGGAAGACTACCCCTGCCGCAACTGCCTGGCCACCCCCCAGTGGCTCCTGGAACACCGAAACGATCCCGACGTGGTCCTGGTGGATGTCCGGGAAGACAAGGACCTGGACGGAAGGTACCTTCCCGGCGCCGTCCGGCTACCCTGGAAGAGTTTCCAGCGCCACGACACGGTTCGGGGCGTGGGAGCGGTCTTCGTGGGAGCGGCCGAGGCCCAGGAAATCCTCGGCCGGGCGGGCATCGCGCGGACGGACACCGTCATCGTCTATGATTCCGTGGCACGGGACGGCGGCGCCACGGCCTCCTACGTCTTCTGGGTGCTGGACTACCTGGGGCATCCGTCCAAGAGGATCCTGGAAAGGGGCCTGGACGGGTGGGTGGAAGCCGGAGGCGAGACGGTTTCGGAACCAGCCCGGCGCGAGCCGGTCTTCTACCAGGCTCCGTCCGAAGAGATCCGGCCGCTTCGCCTGGCGGACGGCCCCTTCGTTCAGAGTCGGCTGGGAGATCCCTACTACCAGATCCTGGATGTGCGATCTTCGGAAGAATACCTGGGCCTCAAGCAAAACACCGCCCTGGACGGAACCCCGCTGGCTCCAGGCCACATCCCGGGCGCCTACAACGTGGACTACCGGTCCAACTGGCGGGACGCCGCCACCAAGGCCCTTCGTCCCTACTCCGAACTTCAAAAACTTTACGCCGGACTCGACCCCAACCGGGCGGTCATCGTCTATTGCCATTCGGGACGGCGCGCCTCCTTCGGCTATTTCGTGCTGCGCCTCATGGGCTTTCAGGACGTGCGTCTCTATGAAGCCTCGTGGAACGAATGGGGAAACAGCCGCTTCTACTATCCGGTGGAAAAGAAGGCCAACCGGCTTGAGGGCGCCGTTCCCATGCCCACGGCCGGTCCCGCCGCCCCGGTGAAGGCCCCGCAGCCCGCGGAAGAAAAGCGCGAAACCCGGCCCGCGTCGACCGGCGGCTACGTTTCCTGCGGAGGGTGAAAAACGATGGAAAAAAAGTCCATGATCCGAAACGCGACCGTCGAGGAGACGGCGCGCACCTGGCCGGTGCTCCCGGCGGCCCTGGCCCTGGCGGGCATCATCGTCTTCATCTTCGCCACCTTCGGCCCTCCCGCCTCTTCCAGCGGGTTCGTGAGCCTTCTCAAGGGCTTTCTGGGGCCGATCCTTCCCGACTACATCGCCCGGAAGGAACACTACCGGATCATCCCGGGGCCGGGTTCCTGGCTCTTCGCCTTCGTCCTGGGCATGGCGGCCGGCGGATACCTGGGCGGCCTCACCTTGGGAAAGCCCATTCGAAACGTTCCGGCCATTTGGGAGCGGCGTTTCGGAGCCCGGCCGGCCCTTCGATATGCGGCGTCCTTTCTGGGCGGGTTCCTCATCCTTTTCGGAGCCCGCCTGGCCGGCGGATGCACCCTGGGGCTCTTCATTTCCGGGTCCGCCCAACTGGCCGTGAGCGGCCTTTACTTCGGAGCGGTCATCTTCGCCGTGGCCATGATCACCAGCCGCCTGGTGTACGGATCGCCAAAGGGAGGAAAGAAATGACGCAGGTCCTGCTGGGTCTCTTTTCCGGTATCGCCTTCGGGTTCGTCATTCAACGGATCGGGGCCACGGACCCCGACCGGATGGCCCGGGCGCACCTCATGGTGGAACCTCAGATCCCCCAGTTCATGATGCTGGCGGTGGCCTTTTCCGCCCTGGGCCTGGCGGGCCTCCAGGCCGTGGGGGTGGGCCGAACGGTGATTCTGCCCACCAGCCTGGTGGCCACGGGAACCGCCGCGGTCCTCTTCGGCATCGGATGGGGATTGTGCGGGTATTGTCCCGGAACCTGCTGGGCCGCCGCGGGGGAAGGACGCCTGGATGCGGTCTTCGCCCTGCTGGGAGGACTTGCGGGAACGGCCGTCTTCGCCCATTTCCACGAACGGATCATCCCGGCGCTCTATCTTCCCACCAACAAGGGACCGCTCACTCTGACCGACTGGGTGGGAAACCGTTTCGCCGCGGCGTGTCTGTTGGCCGCAGCCTTCGCAGCCGCCGCCTGGGTCATCGGCCGGGTGTGGAAGGCGGAAGACGACGATGCATGAGAAGAAGAAATGGAATCTCCGCTGGCTTTGGGGCCTCGTGGTGTGCCTTCTGTGGGGTTGTTCCGACGGGAGGACGACGCAGGATGAGGCCCTGCGGGTGCCGAGGGGCTACGTTCCGGTGCTGGAATTCGTCCACAACGGGCGGCTCCTTCGCTTCGGGCCCTTCGTGGGATACTATTTCCGGCCGGAAGTCCCGGGAGACATGCGCCGCATCCGCCTGGTCTGCTTCAACGAACGGAATTTCTATTCTTCGGACGCCCCCGAAAACGCCCTGCTCTACGAAGGCGACGGGATTCTCACCGATCTCCCTCCAGCCGAAGCGCCCCTTCCCCGAGGAAAGGAGAGAATCCAACCCGTCTTTTTCCCGGACGCCCCCGCGGCGTGGCTCGAGTCGCGCCCGGAACCCCGCGACGCCTATGTGCATTTCCATTCGTGTCACGACGCCTCGGGGCCGGTCTCAACCGGATTTTGGATCCGGCACGTGGCCGTTCGGGACTTCTCCTACGACATGGGCGGCCGCGTCGGGCCCGGTAGTCCTCTCTACCATGCGGTGCGCAAGGGAGAAGACAGGGACTTCGCCCGGATCATCGAGTTCGACCGCGGCAAGAAAAAACCGTAAAGGGGGCCACGGGAAGATTGGCTGATCCACCCCTTTCCCGTGTGATAAAATATGATCCCGAAATCGTTCACCAGACAAAACAAGGAGAGGGCGCAATGGCCGACTCAACGATTTCCGACTTGACCGTTGATGAGTTCAAGAAACTCATCCGAGAGGTGGTCCTTCAGACACTCTCGGAAATCTTCGGCGATCCAGATCAGGGTCTGGAACTTCGAGAAGAGTTTGAAGTCGAACTTCGGCGTGCTCTTGCTGCGGATGGCACACGCCAGACCAGACCCGCACAGGAAGTTGCCGCGAGACTCGGACTCACGTGGTGAGATATGTTCCAGGTGGACTTCACCGCCGCAGCGGAAACCGATCTGGCGCGTCCAGACAAGCCGATTGCGCAACGGGTACTGAAAAAGTTGCGCTGGCTGGCCGAAAACTTTGACCTTATCACGCCAGAGACATTGACGGGGCCATGGACCAACCTGTTGAAGCTTCGCGTCGGCGATTACCGCGTGCTTTACTCCTGCGATCAAGACAAACAAAGGATTGTTGTCCTCTTCGTAAGGCATCGGCGCGAAGTCTACAAGTAGCGAACCGGCCTTCGAGCGTCCTCACACAGTAGCGCCCCGGGCATCCAAACGCGGCATCGGCCTAGGACCTTGTCCGAGAACTCCCCCAACCGTCACTCCCGCGCAAGCGGGAGTCCATAAGTTGCCGGAAATCCTGGATCCCCGCTTCCGCGGGGATGACGAATGGGCGTTGAATGAGGCAAATTTGCCATTGCCGGACAGGCCCCTAGTCGTCCTCTTCGTCGGCGTTCCACCAGTCGTGGCAGGCGTCCTCGATGGCCTCCCGGGTTTCCGGGTCCACCCGGTCCCGGAGGCTCCAGGCCATCTCCACCCATTCTTCCATGATCCGGTGGGCCTCCACCTCGTCGCCCGCATCGTCCAGATCGCTCACCAGGTCCATGAGATCGGTGAGGGCCTCCCGCACCGGCCGGGGCCCCTCGCTGGAAGCCATGGGGACCCCCGCCTTCACGTATTCCCAGCCCAGGAGCCCCGTCTCGGGTTCCCAGGACCACACGATGCGCTTCTTGCGTCGTCCCACGCTCCCCTCTCCTTTCGCAATGATCGCTCAGGCGCCTTCCGCCCGGACCTTCGTCAGTTGATTCCCCACGACCGTGGCCAGGACCACCAGGCCCGTGGACAGAAAGATCATGAGAATTCCCAAGGCCGACAGCCTCCCCCACAGCCCGTCTTCGGCAAACCGGAGGATCTGCACCGCCAGCACTTCCGTCCCGGGCCTGGAGAGAACCACCGACAGGGTGAGTTCCCGAACGAACATGGTAGCCATCAGAATCCAGCCGGACACGATGCCGGGAACCAGCAGCGGAATGACGATGCGCCGAAGGGTCATCACGGTGCCCGCGCCGCACACCCTCGACGATTCCTCCAGGTGATCGTGGATCTGGACGAAAGCGCTGGTCATGGGACGAACCCCGTAGGGCAGGTAGGTGGCGATGTATCCGATGAGAAGCGCCCAGATGGTGGCGTAGAGCGGGGTCTTGACGAAAAACCACATGAACCCCACGCCGATGACGATCCCTGGAAAGGAAAAGGAAAGAAAGGTCAAGGATTCCAGAAGACCCGCCGCCCGGCTCTTGATCTTCACAATGGCATAGGCGGCGAAGATGGAAAGGAGGGTTCCCAGGCTGGCCCCCACGACCCCGAGAAAGAGGCTGTTCTTGAGGGACAGGAGGGAGATGGGGTCGTGGAGGACCTCCGCATAATTCTTCCAGCTCATCATGGAAAGGGCCTTGGCCCCCGGCACCATGGAATAGGGCAGAACCGACGTATAGAAAAGCACCAGGACCGGAACCACGATGAGCACGAAGGACAGAACCCCCACCACGAAAAAGAGCGGCATGCGGGCCCCCTTGAGGTCGATGACCGTGGGCCGATAGCCGCGGCTGGAGATGGTGACGTATTTTTCACTTTCCGAGGTGAGGTAGCGGTAGAGGTAGATGAGGGAGACGGACGCCGCCAGGGCGCTCATGCCGATGGCCGCCGCCTTTCCGTAGTCCGCCACGTACCCGGTGGCGATCACCCGATAGATCTGGGTGGCCAGCACGTAGATCCGCCCCGGCATGCCGATGACCGACGGGACGGCGAAGGACGCCAGGCTGCGCACGATGACCAGAATAAAGGAAGCCAGGATGGCGGGCCGCAGGACCGGCAGGGTGACCCGCACCAGGGTTCTCCAATTGGACGCCCCGCACACTCGGGACGACTCCTCGAGAGAGACGTCGAAGGAGGCCAGGGCCGGCGCCAGAATGAGATAGGCGATGGGCAGGTCCAGCAACCCCTCCACCAGGATCATGCCCCGGAGGGTGTAGATGTTGAAAGGCGAATGCGACAGGCCGAAAAGATCGCGTGCCAGAAGGTTCAGGAGCCCGTTGCTGGGATTGAGGAGCAGCACCCAGCTCACCGAAAAGAGGATGTGGGGGATCATCATGGGCACGATGGATAGCACCCGAAAGAGGAACTTGAAGGGGATATTGGTGCGCGTGTTGAGATAGGCCAGAAACAGGGCGAGCACCGTGGCGAAGATGGCCGAACCCACGGTGAACACCGCCGTATTGACGAGGATCTCCCTGAAGTCCGGGTCGGTGTAGGCTTCCACATACTTTTGGATCGTGAAGCTCCCGAAGGCCCCCAGCCCTTTCGAGAAACTTCCCAAAACGAGCATGACCACAGGACAGACCGTGAGAAAACCCACCACGGCGATGAGCGACGGGGTGAGAAGCGTTCGTGCAGTGGGTCTTGTCATCGCGTCACCAGAAAACAGTAGTTGGGATCAAAACGCACCCCGACCCGGTCCCCGCGGCGGACCCGGACGTCCGGATCGATCCGCGTGTTCAGGAGGGTTTCCCCCACCCTCACCTCGCCTTCGTGGGCCTCGCCCACAAAAACCAGAGACTCCACGACGCCGGAAAAGGTGTTGATTCCCTCGGCCAGCGGATCTGCAACCACCCGGATGAACTCGGGCCGGACGCACACCGTCACCTCATCCCCCCGGGCGACCTTGGGCCCCCTGGCCGCCAGGACCTTCCCGATGGGGGTTTCCACCGCCACCAGGTCCTCCTCCCGGGTCTCCACGGTTCCGGGAATGAGATTGGCCCGACCGATGAAATCGGCCACGAACGGATGCTCGGCCTGGAAGTAGATCTTTTGAGGCGATCCGATCTCCACGATCTGCCCGTCCTTCATGACCGCGATGGAATCGGAAAGCGACAGGGCCTCCACGCGGTCGTGGGTCACATAGACGGCCGTGATGCCCAGTTCCGTCAGGAACTGCCGCAGCTCCTTTCGGGTTTCCTCCCGGAGCTTGGCGTCCAGGTTGCTCAAGGGCTCATCGAAAAGGATCACCTTGGGCTCCGCCACCAAGGCCCGGGCCAACGCCACCCGCTGCTGCTGGCCGCCGCTCAGCTTGGTGGCCGGACGGTTTTCCAGGGCGTCCAGCTGCACCAACTTGAGCACCGCGGCGACCTTGGAGCGGATTTCGTCTCGGGGCAGACGCCGCACCTGGAGCGGATAGGCCACGTTGTCGAACACGGTCATGTGCGGCCAGATGGCATAAGTCTGGAAAACCATGCCCAAGCCCCGCTTTTCGGGAGGCACGAAGACTCCCTTCTCCCGGGACCACACCACCTCCTCCCCGATGGAGATCTCTCCCTCATCGGGAGATTCCAGCCCCACCAGGCACCGAAGGAGGGTCGTCTTGCCGCAGCCGCTGGGACCGAGGAGGGTGAAGATGTGGTTGGCCGGAACGGTGAGATCCACACGATCGAGGGCGTGGATCTTTTTGCCTTCCGATTCGTAGATCTTGGTCAGACCCGTGATGCGGATTTCCATGGGGGTGTGTCGCCCTTCACTCGGCCGGTCCGGCACCGGACCCGGACCGGCCGCTGCGTTGGATCCGTCAGGAAGCTTGGAAGATCTTCTTGAACTCGGCTCCCCACTGCTTGATCTCATCATCGGAAAGGATGCGCACGGGAAGCACCTTCGCCTTGTCCATTCCCTCGATGGGCGGGAAGACCCCCGGATGGAGCACGTATTCGCCCACCTTGTCCGCCAGAAGCTGCATGGCCTTCTTGGAAAGCCAGTAGTCCATGAAGAGCTTGGCCGCGTTGGGATGGGGAGCGGTCTTGGCGATGGCGATGCCTCGGGGCGTGCCCAGAAGGGGCTGGTCCACCTGGGCCCACGCCAGGGGCGCCGGCGCCTTGGTGATGATGTACTTGGGCATGGAGATGGCGATCTTTTTCTGGCCGCTTTCCACCGGTGCCGGGGTGGGCCCGAAGGACTTGACGAACATGGGCCGGTTGGCGGCCAGGCCCTTCAGGAAGTCGCGCCACGCCGCCTCGCTGGGAAAGACCTTTTCCTTCAAGCCCACCAGCCAGGAAATGGTGGTGGCGTGGGTGGAGGGATCGGGCATGACGATCTGGTCCTTCCACTTGGGATCCGTCAGGTCTTCATAGCGCTTGGGGACATCTTCCGGCTTCACCAGCTCCTTGTTGTAGATGAGGGCCACGTATTCGATGCCGAAAATCTGGATCGTATCGTCCTGGCGGGTCCAGTCCGGATAGGACTGGGCGGCCGGAGGCGCGTAGGGGGCCAGAACGCCCTGTTCCTTCAAATAGTTCATGATGGGAAGGGGCGCCTGAAGAACGTCCGCCATGAGTTTTCCCGCCTGGAACTCGGTGAGCACCGTGGCCAGGTACTTGGAGGTGGACACCCGGGTGTAGAGCCCCTTCACGCCCGTATCCTGACTGAAGGTCTCCACGATGGGCTCGATGGCCGTGATGTTGGCGTAGAAATTCACCTCCCCTTCCGCCTTGGCCTTTTCCAGCAAGGCCGGATCCTGGGCCAACGCCGTGGACGAAACAAGGAAAACCATCAAGAGGAAAAGGATCTTCTTCATGGCCGGACCTCCTTCCTAAAGGTTTGAGACATCCCGAGCCCTTTTCCAGCATCCTAAAGGAAACCCGCCCGGCGCACAAGAACGGCCGCATCCCGGCGTCGATTTGCCAACCGTCTGTAAAGGAGCGACCGCATTGCAATTCCCGACGTGCGAAAAAGGCATCCGGGTCAAGCGCCCGGCCGAAAGGCGCCCATGAGGCGCCGCACGCGTTGACACCGGGCGCCTTTCGTTCCAAGGTAAGGGCTCGGGGTGCCCAGAGGATGTTTCCCCTGTCTGCGTTTTTTCGCGTTCGTTCGCGGCTCCCTTTGACTTGACCGGCAGGGCGACCCGTTCGCTCTCCCGGAAAAAACCCTCGACTCACGGAGGTGACGAGCCGGCCATGACGCTTTTTCAGATCATCTCCATCCTCATCACCGTTTCAGCGCTCTTCAGCTATCTCAACCACCGCTTCATCCGGCTTCCCACCACCATCGGGGTCATGGCCATCTCGCTTCTGGGCTCCCTGGCGCTCGTGGCGGCGGGCCCCTTTTCCTTGGGACTGCAGCAGGAAGCGGTCCGGCTCGTTCGGAGCATCGATTTCGACGAAACCTTGCTCCACGGCATGCTCAGCTTTCTCCTCTTCGCCGGAGCCCTCCACATCGACCTGGAGGCTCTGGCCCGCCGAAAGTGGATCATCACCGTTCTGGCCACCGTGGGAACGGCCCTGGCAACGGTCCTGAACGGCCTGGGCACCTGGTTCGTGTCCCAATGGCTCGATTTGAACCTTCCGTTTCTCAGCTGCCTTCTCTTCGGGGCCCTCATCGCCCCGACGGACCCCATCGCGGTGCTGGGCATCCTGCGAAAGGCGGGCGTTCCCGAAAGCGTGGAGACCAAGATCTGCGGGGAGTCCCTCTTCAACGACGGGGTGGCCGTGGTCATCTTCATCATCCTCTTGGAACTGACCCGAGATCCCGCCGCCGCCACCCTGTCCCACGCCCTGGGCCTCTTCGTCAAGGAAGCCCTGGGAGGCGTCGCCTACGGCCTCGTGATCGGGTGGATCGCCTACCTCATGCTCAAGAGCATCGACGAGTATCAGGTGGAGGTGCTCATCACCCTGGCGCTGGTGTCGGGAGGCTACGCGCTGGCCGATGCACTGCACATCTCCGGGCCCATCGCCATCGTGGTGGCGGGCCTCCTCATCGGAAACCCCGGCCGCATGCTGGCCATGTCGGAACAAACCCGCCGGCACCTGGACACGTTCTGGGAACTGGTGGACGAGGTGCTGAACGTGGTGCTCTTCGTGCTCATCGGCCTGGAAGTGCTGGCGCTTGACTGGACCCGCCTCCACCTCACGACGGGCCTCCTGCTGATCCCCCTGGTCCTCGCGTCCCGGCTTGTGAGCGTCTCGCTTCCGGTGGTTTTGCTGCGACCCTTCACCAGATTCAGCCCGGGGGTGATTCGCATCCTCACCTGGGGAGGCCTGCGCGGCGGCATCTCGGTGGCCATGGCCCTCTCGCTGCCTCCGGGGCCCGCCCGGGACCCGATCCTGACGGCCACCTACGTGGTGGTGGTCTTTTCCATCCTCGTTCAGGGCCTCACGGTGGAAAAGGTGGTGCGCTCGGTGGAACATCGCGAATGAGCGGGCGGGGATAAACCCCGCCCCTACCCGAGAGGTCAACGTATTTCTGCTGGGGCGTGCTTTATGCCCGCCCATCGGAACCGCGCGTTAAGAAAGAGTCAGCCAACTAATATGAAAGAGAACCGCGAATGAACGCGAATAGACGCAAATCTTTTTAGTTGTAGGAACTGCGAAGGCTGCAATGAGGATGCCCGGCAATGCAAGGGGCGCGCAGCGACTCATAGAGAATGGCATATCGCGGCGTTCCGACAAATGCCCGTGCTCCGGCCCGCTCTTTCATCCATGCGGGGTGGCGCAAGGGGGACCATGACCGTTAATGTGAAAGAACGGCATAGGCCCGACTCGCAATCTGTAGGAGCGGCGCAGGCCGCGATGAGGGTGGCCGACAACTCAACAACCGCGCGGCCACGCAAAGAAAATCGCGCCTTGCGGCGCTCCCACAAAAAGCCCTTGCTTGGACCTGCTCTTTCATCCATGGGGGGTGGCGCTCGGACGACCATGATCGTTAGAAAAGAATCTCTTGCAGGGCGGTGATCAAAAGCTGTTTCAGGACAACCCACTGGGCGGTGTCCCGGCGAGAAAGGAGGAGGAGTTGAGAGGTCGGGATACGGGGGAACGTTCCAAAGGACGGTGGACCGTTTTCGGCCTGTCGTCTCTTCTCTTTATCCTCTCCCAGTTCTACCGGGTCTCCAACGCCATCATTGCGCCCGATCTGCAAAAAGACCTGGAGCTTTCCGCCGAAAAACTGGGACTTCTGAGCGCCGCCTTCTTCTACGCCTTCGCCCTGGTTCAGGTGCCCCTGGGCATCGCCCTGGACCGGCTCGGCGGCCGCCGGACCATGACCCTTCTTTCTCTCGTGGGGGCGGGAGGCGCCCTTCTTTTCGCCACCGCCCATTCCTTCGGAACCGCTTTTGCGGGAAGGGCCCTTCTGGGACTCGGCATGGCCGGAAACCTCATGGGCTCCATGAAGCTCCTCACCCGCTGGTTTTCGCCACGGGAATTCGCCACCCTCTCCGGCCTCATGCTGGCCATGGGAACCCTTGGCAACATGCTGGCGGCCACTCCCCTGGCAGCCGCCAAGGAGATGATCGGCTGGCGGGGATCCTTCGCCATGCTGGGGCTTTTCACGGCCGCCGTGGCCTTCTGTTTCTTCGCCCTGGTCCGCGAACGGCCGTCCGGCGAAGATCAGCCGGGGGCTCCCGATCCGACACCGGGCCCTTCCTGGAGAGAAGCCCTGACAACCCTTTGCCGCAACGCCAACTACTGGATCATCTCGCTGGGAACCTTCTTCCGGTACGGCACCTTCGTGGCCATCCAGGGCCTGTGGATCGGCCCTTACATGATCCAGCAGCTCCGCATGAGCCCCATCGCCGCCGGAAACCTGCTCCTTCTGCTCAACACGGGCCTCATCTTGGGATCCCCCCTGGGCGGATGGCTTTCCGATCGGGTGTTTCGTTCGAGAAAGAAGGTCATCGTGCTGGGGCTCGCCATGATGGTGCTGGTGCTTTCGGCCCTGGGTACCGGCTGGGGCGAAACCGGAACGGCCGTCCTGCCGGTGCTTCTTTTCGCCTTCGGACTTTTCGGATCCTTCGGAATCGTCATGTACGCCCACATCAAGGAACTCATGCCGCCGGAAATGAGCGGAACGGCCCTCACGGGAATCAACCTCTTCACCATGCTGGGCGGAGCCGCCATGCTCCAGGGGCTGGGCTGGGTGGTCGACCACGTGGTGGCCGTCGGGGAACGGACGGGGCCCGACTACCATCCGGCGTTTCTCATCTGCGCCGGGGGCACGGCCCTGGCCCTGCTGGGCTATCTCTTCGCCACCGACACCCGGCCCTAAAGGGCTATGGACAAACCGGCAACGGCAGCCTGTAGAATGGAGGCCCGCCACCATTTCGTATCTGACGGTCATGGCCCACTCTGCGCCACCCTGCATGGATGAAGGAGCGAGCCAGGAAACATCTCCAGTAGGATCCGGCTTGCCGGCGATCCGAGACGCGGCCAAGGCCGCTCCTATCATTGAAAAGATTAATTTGCGTCCATTCGCGTTCATTGGCGGTTGTCCTTTACTCCAGCCCCCATCACGCGGGGCCCGGAACACTGCAGGACGAAACGCACCTTTGGGAAGGCAGCCCCTGTCGGGGCCAATGATTATTCGCCCCTACAAAGGCTTATGGACTCCCGCTTCCGCGGGAGTGACGGTTTGAGGAGTTCTCGGACAGCTTCCTGGGGCGCCCTTCGTAGTGCGGCCCCTTTCAGCGGAGTCCTTCGCACGCCCGTCCGTTCCCGTCGCGGTCCAGGCGGTGCACGTCCCGGCCCGTGACCCGGAGGCACTCTTCGAAGCAGCGCTGGGCCTCCTGCCACGACGAAAAATCTCCGCAGTCCAAGTCCACATCGCAGCGGCACGAACCGCGAGTGGATGCTCCGGATGCGATGGATGCCGAGGCCAGCTTCGCGCCGTGGCGGTATTCCCAGGGAGGCACGGGATCCATCCCGGCCCAGAGCCCCAGGGCCCGGTCCCTGGCCGCTTCTTCCAGCTTCAGCAGACGCCGGCACCGGTCCCCATCCTTGCAGTACCGGCGATACACCCAGGCGTGGCCGGACGCCACCAGCTTTTCGTTGAGAAGCCCCCCGTCCGCCTGGACCCAGGCCACGGTACGCCCGTACCGGTCCCGGGTGACGGGTCGGACCGAAACGTCCCGTCCCTGTACCATCCGTACCACAAAGGCCATGGCTTCCGGACCGCCTTCCTGGGACTTTTCCGGGCAGTCCACCCCGTAAAGCCGCACCTTCACCGTTTCCGAGCCCCGAAGGACCGTGAGCGTGTCCCCGTCGTGGACCTCCACCACCCGGCCGGTCCAGGCCCAAGCCGGAACCCCCAGAAAGAGCACGCCGATTCCCCAAAGCCCCAAGAAAACCCCGATCCAATGTCGCCGTCTCATGGAACCTCCTCCCCAAGAGCGGTTCGCATCCCGGAGCGCGGCCCTCCCGCGCCAACACCACCCCATCCCCTGTGGACCGTATCGGCAGAAAGGGCCTGGGACTGAAGCCTTCGGGGAGGGTGTGCAAAAAGGGCTTGCACATTTGCACAAATTGCATAAGATGCACAGGATACCTTGCGGAGGCGCCCATGAATCACCCCCTCTTTTCCCAAAAATGTGTGGTCCTCGGATGCGGAAACCCGCTTCTGGGCGACGACGGCTTCGGCCCCAAGGTGATCGAACACCTGGAGGCCCTGGGGCCTCCGCCCCCGACCACGGCCTACGTGGATGCGGGCACGGCCGTTCGGGACATCCTCTTCGACCTCCTCCTCTCCCCCGAAAAACCGCAGCTGCTGATCATCGTGGACACCGGTCATCATCCCGAAAAGGCGCCCGGAGAAATCTTCGAAATCCGCGTGGACCAGGTTCAGCCGGCCAAGATCCACGACTTTTCCCTGCACCAGTTCCCCACCACCAATCTGCTCAAGGAGCTGAGCGAACACACGGACGTGAGGGTCCGTGTGTGGGTGGTGCAGCCGGCCGTCATTCCCGACCGGGTGTCGGAAGGCCTGTCCGAGCCGGTGGCCCGGGCGGTGCCGCGCATGGCCGAGCGGATCCTGGAGCTCATCCGACAAGAGGGCTGTGCCTGAGAGGCGGGCGGGGCCTGGCGGAGGGAAAATCCCGGGGGCTGACAATGGGCTCAGAAAGGGCGCGGCGGACCACCTGCGCTCCTCGCAGGTTCTTTCGGGATACGCAGGTTCTTTCGGGATACGGCAACGGAGTTCAAATCCTAGACTTTCGGGAGGTAACCTCATGAACCATGATCCCAGCGGATCGGTCCTGGTGGTGGGCGGCGGCATCGCCGGCATGCAGGCCGCGTTGGATCTGGCGGACTCGGGCTACCGGGTCCACCTGGTGGAACGGACGGCCGCCATCGGCGGGGCCATGGCCCAACTGGACAAGACCTTTCCCACCAACGACTGCGCCATGTGAATCATCGCTCCCAAACTGGTCGAGGTCGGCCGGCATCTCAACGTGGAGCTGATGACCCTTTCCGAAGTGACCCATGTTTCCGGATCTCTCGGCAACTTCCAGGTCACCATCCGCCAAAAACCCCGCTACGTGGACATGGAAAAGTGCATCGCCTGCGGCCTGTGCGCGGAAAAGTGCCCCAAGAAGGTGGACGACCCCTTCAACGCGGGCATGGGAAAACGCAAGGCCGCCTACATCCCCTACGGCCAGGCGGTGCCGCTCAAGTACGCCATCGACCCCGAGCACTGCATCTATCTGACCCGCGGCAAGTGCCGGGCGTGCGAGAAGTTCTGTCCCACGGGCGCCGTCAACTTTGAGGACGAGGAACGAACCGTCACGGTGAACGTGGGGGCCGTCATCGCCGCTCCGGGCTTTCGGACCTTCGACCCCCAGGGCCTGGACGTCTACGGCTACGGCAGCGTGCGGGACGTGGTGACCAGCCTGGAATACGAGCGGCTTCTGGCGTCCAACGGTCCCCACATGGGCCACCTCATCCGTCCGTCGGACCATGAGGAGCCCCGGAAGATCGCCTGGATCCAGTGCGTGGGATCCCGCAACATCAACCGGTGCGACAATCCCTACTGTTCCGGCGTCTGCTGCATGTACGCCATCAAGCAGGCCCTGGTGACCGCCGAACACCTGAACGGCGGCGAGGTGGAGCAGGCCGTCTTCTACATGGACGTCCGAAGCCACGGCAAGGAATTCGAACGCTATTACGAATCGGCCAAGGAAAAGGGCGTTCGCTTCATCCAGGCCCGGCCCCACAGCATCTCGCCGGGCGAAAAGGGCAAGGGTGCGGTTCTCGAATACGTGACCCGGGACGGCCGCCCCGTGCGGGAAGACTTCGACCTGGTGGTCTTGTCCGTGGGCCTGGAAGCCCCCGGGAATGCCGAGGACCTGGCCCGTACCCTCGGGATCGACTTGAACGAAAGCCGATTCGCCCGCACCTCCGGATTTTCCCCCGTGGCCGCCACCCGCCCCGGGATCTTCGTCACCGGCGCCTTCCAGTCCCCTAAGGACATTCCGCAATCGGTCACGGAAGCGTCCACGGCGGCCTGTGAGGCGGCACGAGCTCTGGCGGCGGCCCGCGGAACCCAGGCGCGGGAAAAGACCTATCCGCAGGAACGGGACGTGTGCGGCGAGAAGCCGGTCATCGGGGTCTTCGTCTGCTCGTGCGGCATCAACATTGCCAACACCGTGGACGTTCAGGCCGTGGCCGACTACGCCCGCACCCTGCCCCACGTGGCCCACGTGGAAAACAACCTTTTCACCTGTTCCGCGGACACCCAGAACCTGATCGCCCGGAAGATTCAGGAACTCGGCCTCAACCGGATCGTGATCGCGGCCTGCACCCCGCGCACCCACGAGCCGCTCTTCCAGGACACTCTGAGAGAAGCGGGCCTCAACCCGTATCTCGTCGAAATGGCCAACATCCGGAATCAGAACGCCTGGGTCCACCAGCAGGACCGGGAGAAGGCCACGGAAAAGGCCAAGGATCAGGTGAGGATGGCCGTGGCCAAGGCGGCCCTGAACGAACCCCTTCACCGCCTCAAGGTGAACGTGATCCAGCGGGCTTTGGTGATCGGCGGCGGCGTCGCCGGCATGAACGCCGCCCTGGCCCTGGCCGACCAGGGCTATCCCGTGACCCTGGTGGAAAAGTCCGACCGGCTGGGCGGAAACGCCTGGAAGCTCATCACCAACGATGCGGGGGAACCCGTGGAGCCCTACCTGGAGGCTCTCATCCGAAGGGTGAACGAGCATCCGCGCATCGGCGTCCACACGCGCACCACCCTGCGCTCCGTCACCGGATCGGTGGGCAACTTCCACGGCATCCTGGAAGAAGGCGGAGCCGAGAAGGAGATCCGCTTCGGCGTGGCGGTTCTGGCCACGGGAGCCCGGGAATCGGAACCCGCCGAATACCTTTACGGCCAGGATCCCCGCGTGCTCACCCACCAGCAGTTCGACACCCTGCTCCGGGAGCGCCCCGAGGCGGCCGGGCAGGCCCGGAGCGCGGTCTTCATCCAGTGCGTGGGATCCCGGGAGCCTGAACGGCCCTACTGCTCCCGCGTCTGCTGCACCCACTCGGTCAAGGCCGCGCTTCGTTTGAAGGAAGCAAACCCGGAGATGGACGTCTACGTCCTCTACCGGGACATGCGAACCTACGGGGAGCGGGAGCGGCTCTATCAGGAAGCGCGCCGCCGGGGAATCCTCTTCATCCAGTACGGCCTGGACGCCAAGCCGCACGTGGAAAAGGACGGCGCGGATCTGTTCGTCACCGTGACGGATCCCATCCTGGGCCGGCCCCTCAAGATCCCCGCCGACTACCTGGTGCTGGCCGCCGCCATGGTGCCCCACGACACGGCGGACCTGGTGGAGATGTTCAAGTGCGGCACCAACGCCGACGGCTTTTTCACCGAGGCGCACCCCAAGCTCCGGCCGGTGGATCTTTCCGTGGACGGTCTCTTCGTGGCGGGCCTTTGCCATTACCCCAAGCCCATGGACGAATCCATCGCCCAGGCCGGAGCGGCGGCGTCGCGGGCCGCCGTGGTCCTGGCCCGGGATGAGATGCTGCTGGACGCGGTCAAGTCTTTCGTCACCGAAAAGTGCGACGGCTGCGCCCTGTGCGTGGACGTGTGCCCGTACCAGGCGATCCGGCTGGACACCGTGGAAGAGACGGGGCGCCCCACGCGGCGGATCGTCACCGATCCGGCTCTATGCAAGGGCTGCGGCTTGTGCGCCGCCACTTGCCCCAAGGGCGGCGTCATGGTCCATGGGTTCACCTTGAACCAGCTGGAAGCCCAGGTGGAGGCCGCGCTGGGAAAGGCGGTCTAGGAGCCTGTCCGACAATGGCTCTCCAGGACAAGAGCCAGGGCTATGGCCCCTCTTTTCGTAGCCGCGGGGCTTCCGCCCCGCGGAAAGGACCATCGCAACTTCATGGAGCGACAGGAAATTCGCGATGGCCCATCCAACGTTCGGGGGTTCTTCCGCAGCCCTAAAGGGCTGCGCTACGGGAAAAAAGATCATCCGCGACGTTTTCGGACAATCTGCCAGGAGCCTGTCCGATTCCGCAGCCCGAAGGGCTGCTCTACCCTGAAATACGGAGGGAAATCATGTCTCAGACCTTCGAACCCGTCATCATCGGCTTTTTGTGCAACTGGTGCGCTTACGCCGGGGGCGACCTGGCCGGCGTCTCGCGCCTGCAGTATCCCCCCAACATGCGCCCCATCCGGGTCATGTGCTCGGGCATGGTGCACCCCGATCTCGTGGTCAACGCCCTGAGAAAAGGCGCCGACGGCGTTCTCGTCATGGGGTGACACCTGGGCGAATGTCATTACCTGGATGGTAATCAAAAAGCCCTGGCCCGAAGTGAAGGCATCCGCATCGCCCTGGAAACCGCCGGCATCGATCCCGAACGGTTCGCCCTGGAATGGGTGTCCTCCGCGGAAGCACCGCGGTTCGCCCAGTTGGTCACCCGGTTTGTGGAAAAGATCCGCCGATTGGGCCCCAATCCCCTGTCCATGGACCAGGCCGCCAACGCCTGAGGGGATTTGACCCGCAAGCCGGCACTTTGCCAACGGAGGGATCATGAAGACCTTTTTTCATCTCAAGCAGGAAGTGATCGAGCCGGGCCTGTGCCACCGGTGCGGAGGCTGCGTGAGTCTGTGCACGGCGGTCAACTACGGCGCCCTGGAACTGGACGCCGACGGCCGGCCCCGCTACAGGGACCCCGACCGGTGCATTGAATGCGGCCTGTGCCATGCGGCCTGCCCGGAAAATCCGGAACTGGAAGCCGAAACCAGGCAGCGCCTGGCCTGGAGCGCCCCCGTGGGCAGGGTGCTGAGCGTGCGGGTGGCTCGGGCCCTCGACCCCCAGGTGCGGCAAAAGGCCACCGACGGCGGCGTGGTCACCGCCCTGCTGTTGCACCTGTTGGATACCGGCCACATCGACGGGGCCATCGTGGCCCGCCCCAAGGGATCCTTCCGGCGCGAACCGCACCTGGCCGTCTCCCGGGAAGAGATTCTGGAGGCAGCCGGGTTCCATTTCGACACGACCCAGTCCATGGCGGGGCTCGGCAGGGAGTATTCCCATCGCCACGGCTTGGAACTGGTCAGCCCCCACGTGCTCAAGGGACTCCGCCGCGTGGCCCTGGTGGGTACCCCGTGCCAGATCCACGCCTTCCGAAGAATGGAAACCCTGGGGGTCGTGCCTTCGGAATCGGTCACCTTGTGCCTGGGCCTCTTCTGCTCCGGAAACTTCGCCTTCGGCGAAGAACAGCGCGCGCGCCTGGCCGAAGCGGGCGGCTTTTCCTGGGACGATGTGGTAAAGATCAACGTCAAAGAAACGTTCCGGGTGCATCTGCGCTCGGGTGAGATCCGCGCCCTGGACCTCCAGGTTCTGGACGGCCTGAAACACCACGCGTGTCGCTACTGTGAAGACTACGCGGCGGAAGTGGCCGACGTCTCCTTCGGCGGCATCAGCGCTCCGGAAGGCTGGACCAGCGTGGTGACGCGCACCCCCAAGGGCCGTGCGGCCTTTGTGGACGCCCTGGGGCGCACCTTGGAAGAACACGACCGCACCGGGCAGCCGGATCTGGCGGACAGGGTGCTGGAGCAACTCATGGGCGCCGCGGCCGCCAAGCGCCGCCAGGCCCAGGCCTTCCGCAACCGGCTGACGCCCGGGGCGTCGCAAAGGAGGTAACCATCCATGTCGGTAAAGGTAGCGAGCGAATGGCTGAACTCCTGTTCCGGCTGTGAAATATCCGTCGTGGACATGGGGGAACGCCTGTTGGACGTGCTCCAGATGGCCGAATTCGTGCACATCCCCGCCCTCATGGACCACAAGTATTTCGGGCAGCTGGGGGACGGACGCCATCTGGAGATCCCCGAGGCGGACGTGGGCCTCATCAGCGGGGGGATCCGTAACGAGGAACACCTGGAAGTGGCCAAGGAGATGCGGGCCAAGTGCAAGGTCATCATCGCCCTGGGCACCTGCGCCACCCACGGGGGCATCCCGGCCCTTTGCAATTCCTATCGGAACGAAGAGATCCTGGAGCGGGCCTTCGGGACCGAGACCACCGATCCCAACGCGTTCGAACCGGAAGAGCCCCTGCCGCACCTTCTGGACGCCTGCCACGCTCTGGACGAACACATCCAGGTGGATCTCTACATGCCGGGCTGTCCTCCCCATCCCGACCACGTCTTTTCGGCCCTGACGGCCCTGGTGCGGGGCACGGCGCCGGAACTTCCGGGAAAGAGCGTGTGCGACACGTGCCCCACCGTCCGTGAAGGCAAGGGGCAGCTCAAGGCGCTCCGCCGCTTCGTGCAGTCCCCGCACTACGGCGCTCCCGATGAGCCGCTGGAAAAGATGCGCTGCCTGCTGGAGCAGGGCTTTCTGTGCATGGGTCCCGTGACCCGGGCGGGCTGCGGAGGCGACAAGGTCACGCCCCGCTGCATCTCGGCCCGCGTGCCCTGCCGCGGCTGCTACGGCCCCGTTCAACACGACGGCAACCAGATGGTGGACATGCTCAACGCTCTGGCTTCCAACGGCATCGACGTGCGGTCCCTTCCGGAACACGTGTCATTGCTTCGGTTTTCGGGAGCGCACCGGCGACTGCGACCCAAGCGCCAGCGAAAGGAGGCGTAATAGATGGCTCGGGAAATCCACATCCAACCCATCACGCGCATCGAGGGCCACGCGTCGATCCAGATCCAGCTGGACGATGCGGGCGAGGTCCGGGATGCCCGCGTGAACATCATGTCCCTAAGAGGCTTTGAAAAGTTCATCGAGGGGAAACCGGCCGAAGAGGTCCCCCGCATCGTGAGCCGTATCTGCGGCATCTGCCCCTGGATGCACCATCTGGCATCCAACAAGGCCGTGGACCGCTGCTTCGGGGTCACGCCGCCTCCGGCCGGCCGGAAGCTGCGGGAGCTCATGCAGACCATCGCCCACGCCGAGGACAAGCTCCTGCACTTCTTCTTCCTGGCCGCCGCCGATTTTGTGATCGGCCCCGACGCGGACTATGCGGTCCGAAACGTGATCGGCATCGCCAAGGCCAACCCGGAACTGGCCCAAAAGGTGGTGCAGATGCGCTACAAGACCAAGATGATCCTGGAAAAGTTCGCCGGAAAAGCCATCCACCCCGTGGCGGGCGTGGTGGGCGGCTTCGCCAAGCCCATGACGGAAGAAGACCGCCGGGAGATCCTGGCCCAGATGCGGGAGCTCCTGGACTTTGCCCTCTTCACCCTGGAGTTCGCCAAGGAGAAGGTCTTTCCTCCCTATCTGGACGCCATCCAGACCCTGGGCGTCATCCGAACGGGCTTCATGGGCACGGTGGACGACGACGGAGCCCTCAACCTGTACGACGGCAAGATCCGCCTCATGAAGGCCGATGGTTCCTACACCGACTTCGACGCCCAGGACTACACCGACTACCTGGGCGAGCACGTGGAGCCCTATTCTTACGGCAAGATGCCCTACGCCAAGGCCTGGAACGAGGGCTTCAGCCTGGATTTGGAAGAGCCCAAGGGGATCTATCGGGTGAACACCCTGGCCCGGATCAACGTGGCGGACAAGATGGCCACGCCAAGGGCCCAGGCGGAATTGGAGGAATTCCGCGAACGGTTCGGACGCCCCGCCCAGGCCACGCTGCTCTACCACTGGGCCCGGCTCATCGAAGAGGTCTACGCCTGCGAGCATGCCATCGAGCTGCTGGAGGATCCGGAGATCTGCAGCCCGGAGGTGCGCACTCCCGCCGAGCCCAAGGCCGGCCGGGGCGTGGGCTGCGTGGAGGCGCCCCGGGGAACCCTCATCCACGACTATTCCACCGATGAGAACGGTTGCATCACCCGGGCCAACCTGATCGTGGGCACCACCCACAACATCGGCCCCATGAACATGAGCGTCAAGCAGGCGGCCAAGTCCCTTATCCATGAAGGCAAAGTGGACGAGGGGATGCTCAACCGCATCGAGATGGCCGTTCGCGCCTACGACCCGTGAATTTCCTGCGCCACACATCGCCTGGACGGCGATTACGGCATGACTGTCACCATTACGGACGCTTCCAACCGGGTGGTGACCCGCTGGCCCAAGGTTTCGACCTAACCAAAAAAAAGGGGCGGCCTTCCAAGCCGCCCCTTCTTCTTTTGGCTCCACGCCCCGATCCGGGCCGATCATTCCAACCAGCCGAAGGTGCGTTCCACGGCCTTTTTCCAATAACGATAGCCTTCCTCACGGCGGGCCTCGTCCATGGCGGGAGTCCACGTCTTGTCCATGGCCCAGTTCCGGGAAAGCTCCTGGAAGTCGGACCAGTAGCCCACCGCCAGTCCGGCCGCGTAGGCGGCGCCGAGCGCCGTGGTTTCCGTGACCTTGGGGCGCACCACGGGCACATTGAGCACATCCGCCTGGATCTGCATGAGCAGATCGTTGGCCACCATGCCGCCGTCCACCTTGAGTGTGGTCAGAGCCACACCGGAATCGGCGTCCATGGCCTCCACGATGTCCCGCGTCTGGTAGGCCGTGGCCTCCAGCACGGCCCGAGCCAGGTGGCCCTTGTTGACGAAGCGGGTGAGGCCCACCAGCACGCCCCGGGCGTCGGACCTCCAGTAGGGAGCGAAGAGCCCGGAGAAGGCCGGCACCAGGTAGGCTCCGCCGTTGTCTTCCACGGTTCGGGCCAGGTCCTCCACCTCCGCCGCCGTTTGGATCAGTCCCAGATTGTCCCGGAGCCATTGCACCAGCGCCCCGCCGATGGCGATGGACCCTTCCAGGCAATAGACCGGGTCGTGCCCCCGCATCTGGTAGCCCAGAGTGGTCAGGAGTCCCCGTTGGGAAACCACCGGCGAGGTGCCCGTGTTGAGAAGCAAAAAGCAGCCCGTCCCGTAGGTGTTTTTCGCCTCCCCCGGCTGAAAGCAGGTCTGTCCCACCAGGGCCGCCTGCTGGTCGCCCAAGGCGCCGCACACGGGCACCGTGGCCTGAAAGACACCGGTGCGCACCGTGTGTCCCCAGGTGTTGGGGTCGATGGACGGCACGATGCGCGGAAGCATTTGAACGGGGATTTCCAGGGCGTCCAAGATCTCCGGATCCCAGTCCAGGGTTTCCAGGTTCATGAGCAGCGTGCGGCTGGCGTTGGTCACGTCGGTCACATGGGCCCCGCCATGGGGTCCTCCTGTGAGCCACCAGATGGCCCAGCTTTCCACGGTGCCGAAAAGAGCCGTTCCGTTGCGGGCCGCTTCGGCGGCTTCCGGAACGTTCTCGAGAATCCAACGGATCTTGGGTCCCGAAAAATAGGTGGCGATGGGAAGGCCCGTCTTCTGCCGGAAGCCGTCCTGGCCGTAGGTCTTTTCCAGGCCCCGGCAGATGTCCGCGGTGCGGGTGCACTGCCAGACGATGGCATTATAAAAAGGCCGGCCCGTGGTCTTGTCCCACACCACCGTGGTCTCCCGCTGATTGGTGATCCCGAGGGCGGCGAGATCCGACCCGCTGAGTCCCGTCTTGCTCAACGCTCCCCGAATCACGGCCTGGGTGTTTGCCCAGATCTCCATGGGGTCGTGTTCCACCCAACCCGGATTGGGAAAGATCTGGCGATGTTCCTTCTGATCCAGGCCGACGATGCGGCCTTCACGGTCGAAGATGATGAATCGGTTGCTGGTCGTTCCCAGGTCCAACGCCCCGATATACGCCCCCATCGGTCACCTCCGTCTTGCGGTTAGGGTCTGAACGGATTTCGCTCGTCTTTTACAGGATTCGCTCCCGCCCCTACAAGAACGCATTGCCCGTTGGGCAGGGGCGGGGTTTATCCCCGCCCGCCAGCCGTGCGGCGACACCGAAACCTGATAAAAAACGCTGCGGCCGGGTTTGAATCAGCCCAGAAGGTCCGCCAGGGAGGCCACAGCCGACCAGGCGGTGGTCACCGCCAACCCGGCCCCGCACTTTTCCCGCATCCAGTCATGATGGGCCAGGATGGTCCCGGCGGCCACCAGGGTGGGAAAGGCCGGTTGCCCGGATTCGTCCAAAGGGCGCCACCGTTCATCCACCCTCACGCCGCTTCGGTTCACCGGGTGGCCCTGGGGATCGAAGAAATCCTTCCGGTGCCAGTCGTTTCGCGTCTCCGGTTGCACCACGGGAAGGCCGAAGACCGCCTCCCGGATGGCCCCGCGCTCCGCCTGCAGCCCCCGGCCGAAAAAGCGCCCCGTGGCCAATACGGCGCCCCGGCATTCGATCTGAAAGGAAGGGCGTTCCGCACCGCAATCGAAGAGAAATCCCCCGTCGTCCGTAACGGAAAATCCCAAAACCTTGTGTTGAAGGCGACAGTCGATGCCCTCCCGGGGGAGGGCTTCCTCGAAGAGGTTCTTCAAACGAAGGCCGGGAAGGGACGGCGGCATGGTGGGTATTTCGAAAAGCGGCCGCCCCAAGGCCGCCTCCAGCCGTCGAAAGACTTGTCCTCGATCGTGAATGCCGCACACGGCGGGAAGCCCCACGGCCCGGGCGTCTCCCAGATGGGGGAGGATAAGACCGGCCAGGCGTTCGCAGCCTCCGTCCGCCGCCAGATCGCCGGCGATCTGCTCCGGAAAGACCTCCCGGCCCGGCTGGGGAAAGGAAACGGTGCAGGCACGCACCCCCCGCCAGAACCGCTGGAGGTTCGATGCGGCCTGCCGGGCGCTGAAGCCCTTGAGACCCTCCAGGCCCACCAGGAGGCACGGAGCCTTTTCGTCCAGAGCCGTCACGGCGTTCTTCATGGTGGCGGGGACCGCATAGGTGGGTTTCAGGGTGCCGGCCGCCGTCACCACCCGAAGGTTGCGGCCCTTTTCCCGGTGGTAGGCAAGGCCGTTGTCGCCCAGAAAGTCCAGGAAGACCTCCAGGGCCCCTTCCACCTCCTCTTTTTTCAGCCGCGCATAGGGATGGTCGGGGAGATCCCGGCTCAGCGCCTCCAGGGCCGCCCAAGGATCGTCCCAGACGCGGCCCTCCGAAACCGGGTGCACCCCCAGAAGATCCACGAACCCGCTGGAAAAGATGAGAGGTCCCGTGGTGCCCACCACCGACACCCGAAAACCGTGGCGGGCGGCAAACAAGGCGGCGGAAAGGCCCGCCATGCCGGCTCCGATCACCACCACATCCGCGAAGCTGCGTTCCAGCCCGTCCGTCATGATCCCGCCTCCCCGCCGTCTTCACGCCGCGCTTCCAGATCCAGGCTGAACAGGGCACAATAGAGAGCCTCCTGGAATTCGTACTGCACCATGGGCTGGCCCCACAGGAGGGGACGCTTGCCCCGCCACCTTTCCCGGAGAAACCCCATGAGGCTCTCCATCCCTTCCCGACCCCGGTACACACCGGCCTCGTAGAGGTGGGCGGCAATCCGCTGACTGCAGAAATTGCCCTGACACGGTCCCTTGCCCACGCGGCTTCGCACCCCCACCGCCTCCAGCGTGGGGGCTTCCCCTTCGCGGCGGATCTGGTCCACCAGGGAATCGACCGTGGATCGGGGCACCATCTCGCATTCGCACAAGACCAGATCCGACGGATCGGCGCGCTTCACCCAGTGGCGCGGCGCCTTGCCGGGCTCGGTCCACCGCCCCCATTCGCTGGCCGGAAGGGGCTCCACATGGGTTCGGCACGGGGTGTCCAGCCCCAGGAGATCGCAAACCCGGTCGGCGGTCTTTTCGGCCATGAGCCGGTAGGTGGTGAGTTTTCCGCCCGTGATGGTGATGAAGTTTCCCAGGCCGCACACGTTGTGATCGATCAGATGGTAGCCCCGGCTCACCGTGCGATCGGCCCGCTTGCTGCCTTCCGCCAGGAGCGGCCGCACACCGCAGTAGGCGCGGATGTAGCGGGCCGAAGCCAGGGACGGCACCATGCGCGCGCATTCGTCGATGATCGTGTCGATCTCGTGCACTTCGGGATAAATGGCGTCGGGAGACGCCACCCGAACGGACGTGGTGCCCAGGATGGACACGGTGCCGCCGGGCACCACGATGTCCGCATCGGACGCGCGTCGGAGCCGGTGGATCACCCGATCGCTCACCCTCTGCTGGGTCACCACCAGGCTTCCCTTGGAATAGAGCATGTCGAAGCGAAGGCCGGCCAGGGCTCCCACCTGCCCCGCCCAGGCTCCCGCCGCGTTGACCACCACCCGGGGTTCCAGCACCGTCTCCTCACCCGTTCGGGTGTGCCGCAGCCTCACCCGCACGATCCGGCCATCGTCCCGCTCCAGGGCTTCCACCCGGGTGTGGGTCATGAGGCGCGCGCCCAGAGCGCAGGCCTGGGCCATGTTGTCCAGGGTGAGCATGAAAGGATCCACGGCGGCGTCCCGCAGGCCATAGGCCGCAATCACCCGATCCGAGAGCTCGGGCTCCATCTCCCGGGCTTCCGAAACCGCAACCGGCTCGACCTCCACCCCGCAGCGGGCGCACAACTGTGGGAAATCCGCCACGTACCTTTCGTCGTCGCCCTCCAGCGCCACGTAGATGCTTCCCGTATCTTCGATGCACTGGGGCGCCAGGCGTTTCAAAAGCGCGCTCTCCTGCGCACATTCGCGCGCCGCCTCCAGATCGTTTCCCACGTAGCGGCCGCCCCCGTGGAGCAGCCCGTGGTTCGCTCCCGACGCGCCGGCGGTGAGGTCCTTCTTTTCCACCACCACGCACTGAACGCCGCGAAGCGCCAGATCCCGGGCCAACCCCGTCCCCGTAACGCCGCCTCCGATGATGACCACCTGCGTTTCCACCGACCCCGCCCCTCCTGCGCCCGCCGTCTCTGCTGGGAAGACCCTCACCTTTTCGCTTGAGAACCTTTCCGACGGGTGCTACCATGGGTTTCGCTTCAAGTGCCCGGATTAAGGCACATCTTTCCATCACTTTTCGGTAGCACAACGGCCCGGGGATGTCACCCATTATTTTCGCATTCCAACATGACGGCCCGGGTGGGTTCGTTTGAGAACACCAAACACCCCAACGGCTCCGGTCGAGTTTGAGAAAGGCTCATCCATGACCCAGTCCCCTCCTTCCCCACACGGTGCGGCTGACGGGGCGGCCACCCGGGACCGACACCAGCGCATCCTGCGGCTCATCCGGCAGCGCGGTTTCGTGACGGTGAACTTTCTGGCCAAAGAATTCGGCGTGACCCCGCAGACGGTGCGCCGGGATATCAACGCCCTGAGTCGGGCGGGCAAGGTCATTCGCTACCGGGGCGGCGCCGGAGCGGCCCCCAGTACGGAGAACGTGGCCTACAGCCAGCGAAAGATCCTGTGCCAGGAAGAAAAGAGGCGGATCGCCCGCATGGTGGCCCAGGCCATTCCGGACAACGCCTCTCTTTTCATCAACATCGGCACCACCACCGAGGAGATCGCCAAGTTCCTGGTCAACCACCGCCGCCTCCGCATCATCACCAACAACCTGCACGTGGCCTCCATCCTGAGCGCCAACGAGGACTTCGAGGTGATCGTGGCCGGCGGCATGGTGCGTCACCGGGACGGCGGCATCGTGGGCCCCATGACCATCGACTTCATCGAACAGTTCCGCGTCGATTACGGCATCATCGGCATCAGCGGCATCGACCTGGACGGCACCCTGTTGGATTTCGACTACCGGGAAGTGCGCGCGGCCCGGGCCATCATCGACAACTCCCGCACCACCTTTCTGGCCGCCGACCACACCAAGTTCGGTCGAAACGCCATGGTGCGCCTGGGAAGCATCGCCGAAATCGACGCCTTCTTCACAGACCAGCCGCCCCCCGCCCCGCTCATGGACGTGCTGCAGACGGCCCAGGTGGAGCTCCACGTGGCCTCCCAGGAAGGCGACTGACCCGCGCGTTCTCCGTTTTTCGGAAACGAAAGAAAGAGCCTTGGGAAAGCGCGTCTTGGGCGCGCGAACGGATTTCGCGGGTGATTATTTTCTCTTGCGAAAAGCCCCAAAGGGTGCTAGCGTGCCTTCGGCTTCATCCGACCGTGCGAACCTCGGGGCTCGTTTCCAGCATCCGAATAGTGGCGACAAGAGATCAGACCGGGAGTGCGTTTCATGGGGTTGACCCTGGAACATGTGGACCGGATAGTGGACGGGGAGACCCATCTTTCCGACATCAACCTCGAATTTCCATCGGGATCGCGCAACATTCTGCTGGGCCGAACCCTGGCGGGGAAGACGACGCTGTTGCGCATCATGGCGGGCCTGGACCGGCCCACGCGCGGTCGCGTCCTGGTGGACGGAAAGGATGTGACCGGAGTTTCCGTTCGCAAGCGCAACGTGGCCATGGTTTACCAGCAATTTATCAACTACCCCTCCTTTACGGTCTACGACAACATCGCCTCCCCGTTGCGCCTCCAGGGAGTGCCCCGCCGGGAGATCGACCGGAGGGTGCGGGATGTGGCCGAGATGCTTCGCCTTACGCCTTTTTTGGACCGTCTCCCTTCCCAGCTTTCCGGCGGCCAGCAGCAGCGCACGGCCATCGCCCGGGCCCTGGTCAAGGAAGCGGATCTGCTGCTCCTGGATGAGCCCCTGGTGAACCTGGACTACAAACTGAGAGAAGAACTTCGCGAGGAACTGACGGCCATCTTCGAGCGGGGCCGTTCCATTGTGGTCTATACCACCACGGAACCCACGGAAGCCCTCATGCTCGGGGGCAACGTGGTGATCCTGGACGAGGGCCGCGTGCTTCAGAGCGGCCCCACGGACCGGGTGTATCACCGGCCGGAGAGCATGCGGGCCGCGGAGGTGTACAGCGATCCTCCCATCAACTACCTGGATGCGGTGGTGGAAGGCGGTCAGGCCCGAATCGGTGAACGCATCACCTTTCCGCTGGTCGCCCATCTCGAGGGGCTCGCGCCCGGCCGCTATCATCTGGGCCTCCGTGCCAACCGCTTCTTCCTCAAGAAGCGAACCGACCGGGATGTGGCCCTGGAATCCGTGGTGGAGCTTTCGGAGATCAACGGATCGGAAACTTTCGTCCATGTCTCCCACCAGGGATTTTCTCTCGTGGTGCACGAGACGGGAATCCGAAGCCACAAGATGGGCGCCGCGGTGACGGTCTATGCCGACCCGGCCCAATTTTTCGTTTTCGATCAAGAAGGAACCCTGGTGGCCGCACCGGACCCCCATCCGGCGGGACCGTCGGCTCGAGGATAGGCGGAGGAGACGGGAATGGCCCGAATCACACTCCAGGAGGTGGCCCACAGTTACAGGCGCCACCCCAAGGATCCATCGGACTACGCCCTGAAAAACATCGATACGGTCTGGGAAGACGGGGGCGCCTACGCCCTTCTGGGACCGTCCGGATGCGGCAAGACCACCATGCTCAACATCATCTCCGGACTTCTCACCCCCACCCGGGGCCGGGTCCTCTACGACGATCGCGACGTGACCCGACTTCCCCCGGAGCAGCGAAACATCGCCCAGGTCTTCCAGTTTCCCGTTCTCTACGACACCATGAGCGTTTTCGACAACCTGGCCTTCCCCCTCCGGAACCGGGGGCTGGATCCCCAGACGGTGCGCCGGCGGGTGCAGGAGGTGGCCGAGGTTCTCGATCTGACGGCGGATCTCAAGAAGAAGGCGGCGGGGCTGAGCGCCGACGCCAAGCAGAAGATTTCCCTCGGGCGCGGCCTGGTGCGCGAGGACGTGGCGGCCATCCTCTTCGACGAACCCCTCACGGTGATCGATCCCCACCTGAAGTGGCACCTCCGCCGGAAACTCAAGGAGATCCACGAAAGGCTCCGATTGACACTCATCTACGTCACCCACGACCAGGTGGAGGCCCTCACCTTCGCCGACAAGGTGCTGGTGATGTACGAAGGGGAAGTGGTGCAGATGGGCACCCCGACGGAGCTCTTTGAGGAGCCGAGGCACAAGTTTGTGGGCTATTTCATCGGCAGTCCCGGCATGAATTTCATACCGTGCAAGCTGGACGGAGCGCGGGCGGTGTTCGACGGGGCGGCGGTGCCCCTGGATGAGGAAACGGCGCGCCGAGCCCGGGAAAAGGAAGGTCCCTTCGAATTGGGGATCCGCCCCATGTATCTGGAAGTGCACGACAGCCCGGGGGACGATCGGCTTCCGGTCAAGGTTCTCAAGGTGGAGGATCAGGGCATTTTCCGAATCCTCACCGTTCAGCTGGCCTCCAACACCCTCAAGGTCCGTCTGCCGGAAGAGAAGCCGGTACCCAGCGGCAACGCCTGGGTCCGCTTTCCGCGCCGCTGGACCAAGCTCTACGCCAACGGCCGCCTGGTGGCCTAGGAGCCTGTCCGGGAACTCCGCAAAGCGTCACTCCCGCGCAAGCGGGAGTCCATAACGTACTGAAACTTCTGGATCCCCGCGTTCGCGGGGATGACGGATGGACGTTGGAAGGGGCAAGCAAGCTATTTGCAAACAGGCTCCTAGCATCGCACGGCAAGGGGGAATCATGGACAAATGGGAAAGCAACCGGGCGTGGTTCCTGATCCTGCCCGTCTTCGTGATCGTGGCCTTCAGCGCCATCATCCCGCTCATGACGGTGGTCAACTACTCGGTGCAGGACATCTTCGGTCCGGGCCAGCGCTTTTTCGTCGGCATGGAGTGGTTCCGGGAGGTGATCCACGATGAAAGGCTCCACAACGCCCTGGTGCGCCAGTTGGCCTTCTCGTGCATGGTGCTGCTCCTGGAGATCCCGCTGGGGGTTCTCATCGCCCTGGCCATGCCCAAGAAGGGGTGGGGCGTGGCCGCCTGCCTCGTCCTGCTGGCTCTTCCGCTTCTCATTCCCTGGAACGTGATCGGAACCATCTGGATCACCTTTACGCGGCCGGACATCGGTCTTTTGGGAAAGACCATCAACGACATGGGGATCGCCTTCGACCACACGGCACGCCCGCTGGATGCGTGGATCACGGTGATGGCCATGGAAGTGTGGCACTGGACGCCCCTGGTGGCCCTGCTGGCCTATGCGGGCCTCCGGGCCATTCCGGACGCCTACTACCAGGCGGCCAAGATCGACGGGGCGTCCAGCTGGGCGGTTTTTCGCCACATTCAGCTTCCCAAGATGCGCGGCGTGCTCACCATCGCCGTGCTGCTGCGCTTCATGGACAGCTTCCTCATCTACGCGGAACCCTTCGTGCTCACCGGGGGCGGCCCGGGCGACACCACCACCTTTTTGTCCATCTATCTGGTCAAGATCGCCGTGGGCCAGTTTGATCTGGGCCCCGCCGCCGCCTTTTCGCTCATCTACTTTCTGATCGTTCTGCTCTTTTGCTGGCTCTTCTATCAAGCGCTCCAGAACGTGGGAACCGGGGAGTCCAAATGAGAGTGCAAAAAAGAACCATCGCCCTGAGCTTCTACTTCTTCCTTCTGATTCTGCCGATCTACTGGATGCTCAATATGTCCCTGAGAACCAATGCGGACATATTGGCCAACTTTACCCTGTTTCCCCGAAACCCCACCCTGGCCAACTATCTGAAGATTTTTACGGATCCTTCGTGGTACTCGGGCTACATCAACTCCATGATCTACGTGAGCCTGAACACCATCATCTCGCTCACCACCGCCCTTCCGGCGGCCTATGCCTTTTCCAGGTTCCGCTTCATCGGGGACAAGCACGTCTTCTTCTGGCTTCTCACCAACCGCATGGCCCCTCCGGCCGTCTTTCTTCTGCCCTTTTTCCAACTCTACTCCACCTTCCATCTCATCGACACCCACATCGCCGTGGCCCTGGCCCACTGCCTTTTCAACGTGCCCCTGGCGGTCTGGATCCTGGAAGGCTTCATGTCCGGCATCCCGAGGGAGATCGACGAGACCGCCTTCATCGACGGGTACAGCTTTCCCCGGTTCTTCCTCACGGTCTTCGTCCCGCTCATCCGCGCGGGCATCGGGGTGACGGCCTTTTTCTGCTTCATGTTCAGCTGGGTGGAACTGCTGTTGGCCCGCACCCTCACCATCACCAACGCCAAGCCCATCGTGGCCACCATGACCCGGACCGTGAGCGCCACGGGGCTCGATTGGGGCCTGCTGGCCGCCGCCGGCGTGCTCACCATCGTGCCGGGGGCCCTGGTCATCTGGTTTGTGCGAAACCACCTGGCCAAGGGCTTTGCCTTGGGCCGCGTATAGGAGGGAAAACCACCCGAAGGAACCACGAGGCAGCACCCATCGACACCAACGCTTTCGGGCCGGACGCGGCCCCCTTTGAAGGAACGACGCCATGAACCTGGAATGGATGGCCTGGACGCTCCCCACCGCGATCTTCTTCATCGTCATCGCTTCCATGCTCGTTGCCATGACCATCTGGCAGATCCTCTCCCCCAGCATCCCACGTCGCGGCTTTCTGCCCATCGAAACGACCCGCGGAGATCGACTCTTTATCGGCCTTCTCGGCAGCGCCTACATCCATATCGCCTGGATCGCCTTGACAAGCCTGTCCCTTTGGATCGCCTTGGCCATCGCTTTGGTGTGGCTGGTGGTCGTGATGCGTTGGGGATAGGTTTCTAGGAACCGGCCCACGCTCCCCGGTGGCTTCGGCCTTCCCGCCGGAGTGGCGTGGCGTGCCGGCAAGGGAACCCCTCTGAGGAAGGCCGAGAGGAGCGAGATCTATGAGAGGTGTGAAGCGAAGGAAAAGGTTCGGGTATCCTGAGTGGTGGGCTTTGGTCATGGCGGCCTTCGTCGCCTTCTTCGCCGCCCCGGCGCATGCGGACATGGAGGCGGCCAAGCGTTGGGTGGAAACGGAGTTTCAGCCCTCCACCCTGAGCAAGGAAGAGCAGCTCAAGGAGATGGAGTGGTTCATCAACGCCGCCAAGCCTTTCAAGGGCATGGAAATCCGGGTGGTGTCCGAGACCATTCCCACCCACGAGTATGAATCCAAGGTCTTGACCAAGGCTTTCGAAGAAATCACCGGCATCAAGGTGGTCCATGATCTCATCCAGGAAGGCGACGTCATCGAGAAGCTCCAGACCCAGATGCAGTCGGGCCGGAACGTCTACGACGCTTACGTCAACGACTCCGACCTCATCGGGACCCACTGGCGCTACGGGTTCGTGGTCCCCTTGAGCGACTTCATGGCCGGTGAAGGAAAAGACGTGACCCTTCCCACCCTGGATGTGGACGACTTCATCGGCAAATCCTTCGTGACCGCTCCCGACGGCAAGCTCTACCAGCTTCCCGACCAGCAGTTCGCCAACCTCTACTGGTTCCGTTACGACTGGTTCACCAATCCCGAGTTCAAGAAGAAGTTCAAGGAGATCTACGGCTACGAACTGGGCGTGCCGGTCAATTGGTCCGCCTATGAAGACATTGCCGAATTCTTTACCGAGCACGTGAAGGAAATCGACGGCAAGCGCGTCTACGGCCACATGGACTACGGCAAAAAGGCCCCCGACCTGGGCTGGCGCTTCACGGACGCCTGGTTGGTGATGGCCGGCGCCGGGGACCCGGGTCTTCCCAACGGGAAGCCCGTGGACGAGTGGGGCATCCGCGTGGATGAAAACGACCGTCCGGTGGGATCCAGCGTGGCCCGGGGCGGGGCCACCAACAGCCCGGCGGCTAAGTACGCCCTGAGAAAGTACATGGAATGGCTGCGCAAGTACGCTCCGCCGGGAGCCCTGGGAATGGACTTCTATCAGTCCCTTCCCAGCCTGGCCCAGGGCAACGTGGCCCAGCAGATCTTCTGGTACACCGCCTTTACAGCCTCCATGGTCCAGCCCGGAACCCCCGTGGTCAACGAGGACGGCACACCCAAGTGGCGCATGGCTCCGTCCCCTCACGGTCCCTACTGGCAGGAAGGCATGAAGCAGGGCTACCAGGACTGCGGTTCCTGGACGTTGCTCAAGTCCACTCCCCTGGAACGCCGCAAGGCCGCCTGGCTCTACGCCCAGTTCACGGTCTGCAAGACAGTCTCCCTGAAGAAGAGCCACGTGGGCCTCACCATCATCCGCGACAGCGACATCCGTCATGAATCCTTCACCAAGCGCGCTCCGTACCTGGGCGGTCTGGTGGAGTTCTACCGGAGTCCCGCCCGGGTGGCCTGGACGCCCACCGGCACCAACGTGCCGGATTACCCCAAGCTGGCGCAGCTGTGGTGGCAGAACATCGGGGAAGCCGTGGCCGGTGAGGTCACCGTGGACCGCGCCATGGACAACCTGGCCGCCGAGCAGGACCGCGTCCTCGAGAGGCTGCAGCGTTCCGGCGTGCAGGGCGAACACGGCCCCAAGCTCAACCCGGTGAAAGACGAAAGCTACTGGCTCAATCAGCCCGGAGCTCCCAAGCCCAAGCTGGCCAATGAAAAGCCCAAGGGCGAGACGGTGGACTACGACCAGCTGATCCAGGCCTGGCGCGAAGGCCGGGTCCGCTAGGAGCCCCTCGCCTAGATTGGACGATTCTTTCTCATGGACAGATCCCGAAGGGCGGGCGTAAAGCCCGCCCCTACAAAAGGTACGGACCCGTTTGGGTAGGGGCGGGGTTTATCCCCGCCCGCCAATCACGCGGCGTAAGAGACAGCCGAAGAAAAGATCTCTTTCTTTGGGTGTCCGAAAACGCGAGGGATGAGCGCTTTTTTCGTAGCGCAGCCCTTTAGGGCTGCGGAAGATCCCCGACGTTGGACGGGCCGACGGGCGCCCGGGTTGGCATGTCATGGGCTTACGATGGCCCTTTTCCGCGGGGCTGAAGCCCCACGCATACGAAAGAAGACGGAGCCCTGGTCGATGGATGGAACTTGTTCTCAGACAGGCTCGGAGGAATCCAGCCCGGCCCTATCAAAACCCCTGGCGTCGGGGCGAAAAGGCTTCCGCCCCGACTTTTCCCTTGCCGTTTCGGGTCCGTTGTGTTAGAGAACCTGCGCTCCGGCTGAGAGGTCGGCGCTGCGAATGGAATGGTGGGTGTAGCTCAATAGGTTAGAGCACTGGGTTGTGGCCCCAGAGGCTGGCGGTTCGAGTCCGCTCACTCACCCCAGGAACAAGAAGCCGCTATCTTTTCGAGATAGCGGCTTTTTTGCTTTTCATTCCCGCCTGCATCCAGGAAGGGCCTTTACAACCTTCCCGCCCACGGCGACTTCCCTACCGGGAAGGAGATCTTAAATGGGACTCCTTCGTGCGCAAATCCCTTCTTCCGTCTCTTGCACGCAGAAAGGCTTTCGCCTACACTCATCTCCTCGAAGCCAATCCCCGCAACCCCGGACGTGAGGCGCCATGCGATCCCTTCACCAAGTGCTCGGGCAGCGCTTTTTCATCGTCGCCCTGTCTTCCCTCTTTATTTTGGGTTTCGGCGTGTCGGGCTACATGGTCATCGCCGACTACTCCTTCCTGGACGCCCTCTACATGACGGTCATCACCCTCACCACGGTGGGATTCATGGAAGTTCAGCCACTGGACACGGACGGGCGCCTCTTCACCATCATCCTGATCATGGTGGGGGTGGGGTTTGTGGCGTACCACGTGGCCTACGTGGGCCAGATGATTATCGAAGGAAGTTTCCTGGAAGTCTATCGGAGGCGGCGTGTGAGACAAAAACTGACCCGCATGAAGGACCACTACATCATCTGCGGCTTCGGCCAGATGGGACGCTACATCGTCCGCCAACTGCTTCGCCACGAAGTTCCCATGGTGGTGATCGAAACCGACGAGGCCCAGGCGGGGGAATTGCAAGAACTGGGGGTTCCTTTCCTGATCGCCGACGCCAAGGAGGAGGAAAACCTTCTGGCCGTGGGCATCCGGCAGGCCAAGGGGCTGGTGGCGGTGGTCCACAGCGATACAGACAACGTCTTCATCGTTCTCACGGCCCGGGACCTGAACCGGGATCTGTTCATCTGCGCCCGGGCCAGCTCGTCGGGAACCGAAAAGCGCCTGCGCAAGGCGGGCGCCAACCGGGTGGTCTCCCCCTATGCCAGCGGCGCCATGCGCATCGCCCAGAACATCCTGCGCCCCACGGTCACCGACTTTCTGGAGCTGGCCCTTTCGGGCGACGGCATGGAGCTTTCCATGGAAGAGCTGGTTATCCCTCCGGGGGCCGACCTCATCGGCAAAGACCTTCTCCACTCGGGCATCCGTAGCGACTACAATCTGATCATCGTCGCCATCAAGCGCCGAGAGGGCAGCATGATCTACAATCCTTCGCCGAGAGAGGTTTTGGAGCTGGGCGACACCCTGGTGGCCATCGGTCCCAGGGAAAACCTGGATCGCTTCGCCACGGCCCTTTTCGGCACCTCCAAGCGCCACTGAGCGTCCCATCCCCCTTTGGTTGCGTGCATGCAGCCGGGTTTCATCGAGGGGATCCTAAAGTTTGACAAGCACAAAAGCATCCCGTATATGTGGCGGTGATTCACAGGTATCGCCCTCCTTTGTGCAGTCACGACCTGCGGCAAATCCAGAGCCATGGCCCACATGAAACCCATTCCCCACGGAGGTGGACATGCAGCGAGCGGTTATCGTCAGTGCGGTTCGAACTCCCGTCGGCAGTTTCGGTAAATCCCTGGCGGCCATCCCGGCCGTTGCCCTCGGTGTGACGGCCGTGCGGGAGGCCCTGAAGCGGATCGCCCTTTCCCCCGATCAGGTGGATGAAGTCATCTTGGGCAACGTCCTGCAGGCGGCCCAAGGTCAGAACCCGGCCCGGCAGGTGGCGGTCCACGCCGGCATTCCCCACGAAGTCCCCGCCTTCACCATCAACAAGGTGTGCGCCTCCGGCCTTAAATCCGTGGTGCTGGCGGCCCAGGCCGTCCTGGCCGGGGACGCCGAGGTGGTGGTGGCCGGCGGTATCGAGAACATGAGCGCCGCTCCCTACGCCCTCCCCAAGGCTCGTTGGGGCCAGCGCATGGGTCACGGGGAACTGGTGGACCTCATGATCCTCGACGGCCTCTGGGATATCTTCAACGGATACCACATGGGAATCACCGCTGAAAACGTGGCGGAGCGCTTCGGGATCAGCCGCGAGGAGCAGGACGCCTTCGCTCTCGCCAGCCAGCAGAAGGCCGAAACCGCCATCAAGGAAGGGCGATTCAAGGACGAGATCGTTCCCGTGGAGATCCCGCAGCGAAAAGGCGATCCTGTTCTCTTCGATACGGACGAACATCCCCGGTTCGGAACGACCCTGGAGGCCCTGGCCAAACTTAAGCCCGCCTTCAAGAAGGACGGTACGGTCACGGCCGGAAACGCTTCGGGAATCAACGACGGCGCGGCCATTCTCGTGGTCATGTCGGAAAAGAAAGCCCAGGAGTTAGGCCTGACTCCCTTGGCGGCCATCCGCTCGTACGCCTCCGCCGGCGTGGACCCCGCCATCATGGGCACGGGCCCCATCCCCGCCAGCCGCAAGGCCCTGGAAAAGGCGGGATGGACGGTGGACGACCTGGACCTGGTGGAAGCCAATGAGGCCTTCGCCGCCCAAGCCATCGCAGTCAACAAGGAGCTGGGCTGGGATACGGCCAAGGTGAACGTGAACGGCGGCGCCATCGCCATCGGCCACCCCATCGGGGCGTCCGGGGCGAGGATCCTCACCACGTTGCTGTACGAAATGAAGCGACGGGACGCCAAGAAGGGGCTGGCCACGCTTTGCATCGGCGGCGGCCAGGGCACGGCTCTCACCGTCGAACGCTAGCACTACTTCTCACACAACCTGCAAGGAGGCGCTGAGTCATGGATTTTCAAAACATCCTTTTCGAAGTTCGGGACGGCGTGGCCCTCATCACTTTCAACCGTCCCAAGGCCCTGAACGCGCTGAATCCCCAAACCCTGGAAGAACTGGCTCGCGCCGTGGCTGCGGCCCGCGATGACGACGCCGTCCGGGTGGTGGTGCTCACAGGCGCCGGGGACAAGGCCTTTGTGGCCGGCGCCGACATCACGGAACTCCAGAAGATGAACCCCCTGGAAGCGCGCCTTTTCGCCCAGAAAGGGCAAGACGTCTTCTTCAGCCTGGAAGACCTGCCGAAACCCGTGATCGCCTGCGTGAATGGATTCGCCCTGGGCGGCGGATGCGAACTGGCCATGAGCTGCGATTTTATCTACGCCTCCGACAAGGCCAAATTCGGACAGCCTGAAATCAATCTGGGCATCATCCCCGGCTTCGGCGGCACCCAGCGGCTCGCCCGGCTGGTGGGGCGAGCCAAGGCCAAGGAATTGTGCATGACCGGGGAGATGATCGACGCCCAGCAGGCCAAGGAGTTGGGTCTCGTGGCCAAGGTCTTCCCCCACGAGGCCCTTCTGGAGGAAACGCTCAAGGCCGCCACGGCCATGGCCGCCAAGAGCTGCACGGCCCTTCGGGCCATCAAGCACGTGGTGGACCGGGGCATGGATGCGGACCTCAAGACGGGATGCGCCCTGGAAGCCGAAGCGTTCGGCGTCTGTTTCGCCGGCCAGGACGCCAAGGAAGGTACCACGGCGTTTCTCGAGAAGCGAAAGCCGGTCTTCAAGGGTTCCTTCACCAGCTGACCCGGCGATGTGCCGAGAGATTTTGTCCAACCCTGTGCGCGCGGAGGACGATCGATGCATTTCGAACTGACCGAAGAACAACGCATGATCCAAGACATGGCCCGCAAGTTTGCCGAGCGGGAGATCGCGCCCGTGGCGGCCGAATTGGACCGCACCCACAAGCACCCGGAAGAGATCGTCAAGAAGATGGGCGAACTGGGCCTCATGGGCATCACCATCCCGCCGGAATACGGCGGAGCCGGCATGGACTACGTGAGCTACGTCCTGGCCATGATCGAGATCTCCAAGGCCTGTGCTTCCTGCGGCGTGATCATGAGCGTCTGCAACAGCCTCTACAATTTTCCCGTCTACACCTACGGCACGGAAGAGCAGAAGCAGCAGTTCCTCACTCCGGTGGCCAGTGGCGAATACCTGGGCTGCTACGGCCTCACGGAAGCCGGGGCCGGATCGGATCCCGCCAAGATGCGCACCACGGCCGTTCTGGACGGGAACGAGTGGGTCATCAACGGTGAAAAGAAGTTCATCACCAACGGCAACGTGGCCCGCTACTGTGTTTTGGCCGCCGTGACCGACAAAGAGAAGGGATACAAGGGAATCAGCTCCTTCCTGGTGGACCTGCACAACACGCCGGGCTTTAAGGTGGGACGCGTGGAGGAAAAGCTCGGCATCAACGCTTCGGGGACGGCGGAGCTCATCTTTGAAGATGCGCGCATCCCCAAGGAGAATCTCCTGGGAAAGGAAGGCGAAGGCTTCAAGCAGATGCTTACCACCCTGGATGGAGGCCGGATCGGGATCGCCTCCCAGGCCATCGGCATCGGCCGGGCCGTTCTGGAAGAGGCCATCGAATACGCCAAGACCCGCGAGCAGTTCGGTCGGCCCATCGCCTCTTTCCAGGCCATCCAGTGGAAGCTGGCGGACATCGCCACGCAGTTGGATGCCGCCGAACTGCTCACCCTGCGCGCCGCCTGGCTGGAGCAGAACGGCCGCGGCTATGAAAAGGAAGCGGCCATGGCCAAGCTCTTTGCATCGGACACGGCCATGTGGGCCGCCGTGGAGGGCGTGCAGATCCTGGGCGGCTACGGCTACTGCAAGGAATACCCCATGGAACGGCACATGCGCGATGCCAAGATCACCCAGATCTACGAAGGCACCAACGAGATCATGCGTCTGGTGATTTCCCGAAACATCCTGGGCAAGCTTTAGGCGGAAGGGTACTCCCCCAAAAGAAAACCCCGGAAGGCATCTTCGCCTTTCGGGGCTTTTCTTTGGGGAAACCGCAGGCCGCTCAACGCAAATTGGATACTGCCCGGCGAAGGCCCCGCGAGGCCCTCGCCGGCAAAACTACATGCCCTGCAGCCGACGCATACGGCGCTGGATCCTCTTGATGGCCTTCTTCCGCTTGATGCGGCGGCGCTCACCCTTGGAGAGGTAGTAATTGTGGCGTCGCAACACCGGCTGGACGTTCTTTTGAAAATCCTTCCGGAGCTTGCGAATCTTTTTCTCGAAACTCTCCCTGCTCTCCGGCTCCGTCATTCAGATTTCACCTGCCTTTCAAGAACAAAAAGACCCAAAAGGGGATCTTCTTGCATAAAGTTGCCTTCCCGGCCGGAAGGTCATGGGAAGGCACGTCTCCATTTGCAGCCTGACGGTATCTTGCGATCTTAGGGCATTTACCATGGTCCGCCGCTTCTGGCAAGCCCTTTAAGCCGAAAGTCACTTGCCGCCCAATGGTTCACACAACACATCATAGCGCGCGAACTGCATGGTGAAGGTGGCCCTCCCCTGAGTGGCCGAACGCAAGGCCGTGGAGTAGCCGAACATCTTGGACAGGGCCACGGTGGCATCCACCACCTGGATGGCCTTTTTGGCCGTGATCCCCTCAATTCGGGCCTTGCGCAGGTTGAGGTCCCCGATGACCTCCCCCAGGAACTCTTCCGGCACCAAAACTTCCACCGCCATGTACGGTTCCAGCAGGGTGGGCTGAGCTTTCTGGCAAGCATCCCGAAACGCCATGGTCGCCGCCACACGGTAGGCCAGCTCTGTGGAAGCCCCCTCCCGATGCTCCCCGCCGACGATGCTCACTTCCACATCCACCACGGGGTATCCCATGAGTTCGCCGCTGGTGAGAGCATCGGATACTCCCTGCTCAACCGCCGCCAGGAACTCTTCCGGGATGGAGGCATCCCGCACCCGGTGCACGATCCGATTCCCCTTCCCGCGCTCCCGGGGCTCCACGTGCACTTCCACCACCGCGAAGTGCTTGGTGCCTCCGATGTCCCGATCGAAAACGCCGCGGCCCAGGGCCGGCTGTTGAACCGTCTCCCTGTACACCACCTGAGGCTTGCCGGCGTTGACCCCCACACCGTAGTCGCGCTGCAGCCTGGTGACGAGGATCTCCAGATGCAGTTCACCCATGCCGCGAATGACGATCTGGCCCGTATCCTGATCCTCGTAGAATCGAAACGTGGGATCCTCTTCGGCCAGCTTTTGTAGAGAATCCATGAGCTTTTCCTGGTCGCCCCGGGTCTTGGGCTCCACGGCCACCGAGATCACGGGCTCATACACATCGATGGCTTCCAACAGAATCGGGTGCTTTTCATCGCAAAGAGTGTCTCCCGTGCTGGCGGACTTGAGACCCATGAGGGCCACAATGGCGCCCGCACCGGCCTCTTCCAGGCGCTCCCGCTTGTTGGCGTGCATCCGAAAGATACGCGAAAGCTTTTCCCGCGTACCCTGCCGCGCGTTGTAGATCACATCCCCCGCCCGCATCTTCCCCGAGTAGATCCGGGTATAGGTCAACTTGCGACCCTGATCCATGAAGATCTTGAACGCCAGGGCGGCCAGAGGCTCTTCGTCGCTGGTGAGCCGTTCCAAGGGCGCCTTGGTCACCGGATCGATCCCCCGCACGGGCGGCACGTCCAACGGGCACGGCAGATAATCCACCACGGCGTCCAGGAGTGGTTGAATCCCCTTGTTGCGGAGCGCTGCGCCGCAAAGCACCGGGACCACTTTCAGCTCCAAGGTGAGGCGGCGAAGGACCATCTGGATCTCAGGGATGGTTATCTCGGCGCCTTCCAGATACTTCTCCATGAGCTCGTCGTCCCATTCCGCCACCTGGGAGACCAACTGCTCCCGGGCCTCCAGAGCTTGATCCATCAGGGCGTCGTCGATGGGAACATGGATGAACTCGGCTCCCAGCGTCTCGTCCTTCCAGACGATCTGCTGCATGGTCAGCAGGTCCACCACGCCGCGAAAATCCGATTCACTCCCCACGGGGATCTGGACCGGCACTGGGTTGGCCTGGAGTTTCTCCTTCATCTGCTCCAGGACCTGATGAAAATCCGCGCCGATCCGATCCATCTTGTTCACAAAAGCGATCTTGGGAACACCGTACTTGTCCGCCTGGTGCCACACGGTCTCCGACTGCGGTTCCACGCCACCCACGGCACAAAAGACGGCCACCACCCCATCCAGAACCCGCAGGGACCGCTCCACTTCGATGGTAAAGTCCACATGGCCGGGCGTGTCGATGAGCTGGATCTGATGACCTTTCCACTCGCAGGTGGTCACGGCGGAGGTGATCGTAATCCCGCGCTCCTGCTCCTGCTCCATCCAGTCCATGACGGCCGTGCCTTCATGGACCTCGCCGATCTTGTAGGAGCGTCCGGTGTAGTAGAGAATGCGCTCGCTGACCGTCGTCTTGCCCGCGTCGATATGGGCGATGATTCCGATGTTTCGGATCTTTTTTAGCCGGGATGGCGCTGGCATCTCTTCTCTGCTCCTTCCTTGTCAAGGCCTGGCGCAAACACGCGGGCCAACACTATGGAAACTCAGGGGAAGTGTCAAGAAATCACCACCCCCTCTTGCAGTGGACGATTTTCTGCTTAATTTATCAGTTTAAGGCAATCCAATAACATCGCAAGGAGGAGCGGATCCCATGATGATGGCAAAGCCTCAACGCACCCGCCGACAGGAGCCCCCAACCAACGGTGTGGATTTGGTCCCGAATCCCGTCCTTTGCCGGGAAGGACGCGGCATCCGTCATTTTGCCTGCGTCCACTACGATGCCTGCCTGGACAAGGCCGCCAAGGGCATGTGGACCGGCTTTACCTGCGCCGAATGCGGCTTTTACAATTCCCGCGAACGCGAATGACCCGCCGGCCTGTTATGGGAAGCAAAGAGCCCAACGTCCCCCGGGACGTTGGGCTCTTTTTCTATCGACCTCAGGAAAGACGTCTCCACCGCAGGCCGGGTTATTCCGACTCCTTATCCGCCCCACCCTGGGCTTCGGCTTCCGCTCCCGCGCCATCCGCGGCCGCCTTCGGCCGGCTCTCTTCTGCGGCCTTTTCCGCCTTGGCGGGCTTGTTGGCCTTCTGAACCTCGCCCCCCACCAACTCAATGAGGCACATGGGAGCCGCATCGCCACGGCGGTATCCCATCTTCACGATCCGCGTGTATCCCCCGGGCCGGTCCTGGTAGCGTGGCCCCAATTCGGCGAAAAGCTTGTGAACCACGGCCTTGCTTCGCACCACCGCCAAGGCCTGGCGCCGAGCATGCAGATCGCCGCGTTTGCCCAGCGTGATCATGGAGTCGGTCCAACGGCGAATCTCTTTCGCCTTGGGCACGGTGGTGTAGATGCGCTCATGTTCCAGCAGCGAAGTCACCATATTCCGAAACATGGCCAAGCGGTGACTGGAAGTCCGATTCAGCTTCCGACCAGATTTCCTGTGGCGCATGGCTATTCCTCTTCCTTTCTTCTCTGCTCAATCTCCTCGCGACTCGGAAAGTTTTCCAGCTGCATCCCGAGGGAGAGTCCCATCTCTGCGAGAATTTCCTTGATTTCGTTGAGGGATTTGCGGCCGAAGTTCTTCGTCTTGAGCATCTCCGCTTCCGTCTTCTGCACCAGCTCACCGATGTAGCGAATGTCGGCGTTCTTGAGGCAGTTGGCACTGCGAACGGAAAGTTCCAGCTCGTCGACGCTCCGAAAGAGGTTTTCGTTGAATACGGGTTCCTTTTCCTCCTCGGCCTCCTCCACAGGTTCTTCGTACTCCTCGAAATTGATGAAGACCGCCAACTGTTCCTTGAGGATCTTGGCGGCCAAGGCCAGGGCGTCTTCCGGACTTACGCTGCCGTCGGTCCAGATCTCCATGGTCAGCTTGTCGTAGTCCGTGCGTTGACCCACCCGGGCCTGGGTCACGTTGTAGCTAACCTTTCGAACCGGCGTAAAAATGGCATCGATGGGGATCAACCCGATCGTTTCCGTGGCGGCCGAATCCCAGTCGGCAGGCACGTATCCTTTGCCCTCGTCCACGGTGAGTTCCATGCGGACCTTTCCGTCCTTGGCCAGAGTGCAGATAGGCAGATCCTTATTGAGAATCGTTACGGAAGAGTCCCCCTGGATGTCCCCGGCGGTAACCAGTCCCTCGCCTTCCTTTTCCAACACGAGCCGCTTCGGACCATCGCCGTCCAAACGCAGCCGCACCTCCTTGAGGTTCAGGATGATGTCGGTCACGTCTTCCACAACGCCCGGCGCCGAGGAAAATTCATGCAACACTCCGTCGATCTTCACGGCCGTGATGGCGGCCCCCCGAAGCGATGAGAGCAAGACCCGCCGAAGGGCGTTGCCGAGCGTGGTTCCAAAACCCCGTTCCAACGGCTCGCACGTAAACTTGGCGTATCGGGTCGGATCCTCTCCCGCCTCGATCTCCAAACGCTTCGGCCGAATCAACTCGCGCCAATTCTTTTGCATACCTGTCCCCATTCCTTCAATAAAACGCAGCCGCCGTCGGCGGCTTCTCCCGTCCCTTCAAGAAAAAAAACCCGCACGGCCGGCGGCCCCCAGGGGGCCTCCAGCCGGCCGGTTAGAAATTCATCGTTACTTGGAGTAGAACTCCACCACCAGGTGTTCCTGGACGGGCATCGGGATCTCTTCGCGTGTTGGAAGAGTACGGAAAACACCCTGGTACTTGTCCTTGTCCAGCTCCAGCCACGGCATCAGCCCGCGCCGGGGCAGCGCCTCCAGGGCCTCGTTGATGACGCCCACCTGCCTGCTCTTTTCCCGAACCGCGATCACGTCCCCGGGACGCAGCAGGTAGGACGGAATGTTCACCTTCCGGCCGTTCACCAGGAAGTGCCCGTGGCGAACCAGCTGGCGCGCCTGGGACCGGGAGTTGGCAAAGCCAAGCCGGAAGACCGTGTTGTCCAGCCTTCTCTCCAGGAGGATCAGGAAGTTGGTACCCGTCACGCCCTTCTGGCGGTCCGCTTCCTTGAAGTAGGACTTGAACTGTTTTTCCTGGAGTCCGTAGATTCTCTTGATCTTCTGCTTTTCCCGAAGCTGGATGCCGTAGTCCGAGAGCTTGCCGCGCCGCTGACCGTGTTGTCCCGGTGCATAGCTCCGACGTTCATAGGCACACTTGTCCGAAAAGCACCGGTCGCCCTTGAGATAGAGCTTCATGCTTTCGCGCCGACACAGCCGACACACAGGACCAGTATATCGAGCCAAAACCGAATCCTCCTCTTCCACCCACAACGTATCCGCCCGGGCGCCCCCTCAAGGGCCCGCTCCGGACGGCAACGGTTCTTTACCTAAACGCGTCGTCTCTTGGGAGGACGGCACCCATTGTGCGGGATGGGAGTCACGTCCTTGATGAGCGTCACATTCAACCCGGCGGCCTGCAAGGCCCGAAGCGCTGCCTCACGGCCCGACCCCGGACCCTTCACGTACACCTCCACGTTCTGCAGGCCATGCTCCATGGCGGCCTTGGCCGCAGCCTGGGCCGCCACCTGAGCCGCAAAGGGCGTGCTCTTGCGGGACCCCTTGAAGCCCTGATTCCCCCCGCTGGCCCAGGATATGGTGTTACCGCTCATGTCCGTAATGGTAATGATGGTGTTATTGAACGTGGATCGAATATGAGCGATGCCGTTCTGGATGTTCTTCCGCTCTTTCTTCTTGCGAGGACCACCTCTGCCCCGTGCCATGGTTATTTCACCCTCTCAATCACTTTTTCTTCTTGCCGATAACAGACCGTCTGGGACCCTTCCGCGTGCGAGCGTTGGTGTGAGTCCTCTGGCCACGCACAGGGAGACCCCTGCGGTGCCGCAGTCCCCTGTAGCAACCCAGATCCATCAAGCGCTTGATATTCATGGAGACTTCCGCCCGCAGGTCACCTTCCACCTTGTACTTGGCGTCGATGACACGGCGAATGGCGGTGATCTGCGCTTCCGTGAGATCGTCGGATTTGACTCCGGGATCCACGCCCGCTTCCGCCAGGATCTTGGAGGCGGTGGTCCGCCCGATGCCGTAGATGTAGGTCAGGGCAATCTCAATGCGTTTGTTCTTGGGTAAATCGATACCTGCAATACGTGCCAATGCGAACTCCTCCCGCTAGCCTTGACGCTGCTTGTGCTTGGGGTTTTCACAGATCACCCGCACCTGACCGTGCCGACGAATGATCTTGCACTTGCGGCAGATGCGCTTCACCGACGCTCGCACCTTCATGCCAAACTCCCTTCCCGCAACTCGCTTTCGTTACGAAATCATTTCTTGGATCGATATACGATGCGGCCACGCGTCAGATCGTAAGGGGAAAGCTCCACTGTCACCTTGTCCCCGGGCAAAATGCGGATGAAGTGCATGCGCATCTTTCCCGAGATGTGAGCGAGCACGCGGTGCCCGTTTTCCAGCTCAACGCGAAACATGGCGTTTGGAAGAGGCTCAATGACAGTGCCTTCAACCTCGATCGCTTCTTCTTTGGCCATAAATCAATCCCTTCGAACCTATAGAGTCCTCACCTGGCTCCTGCAAAACGCTGCATTATAAACACGCCCCGGGGGCCTGTAAAGGCTTTTATGAGGCCACGGACAGCACGTCCGGGCCGTTGGCCGTGATGGCCACCGTATGCTCGAAATGGGCGGAAAGCTTCCGATCCACGGTGACCGCCGTCCACTGATCGTCCAGGATCTCGATGTCCGGCCGCCCCTGGTTGATCATGGGCTCGATGGCCAGAACCATCCCCGCCTGCAGCTTCACACCGCGCCCCGGGGGCCCGTAGTTGGGAATCTGAGGACTCTCGTGGAGATTCCTTCCAATACCGTGTCCAACAAATTCCCGCACAACGGAAAATCCGTGTTCTTCCACGTGGGCCTGAACCGCATGGGAGATGTCCGAAAGACGGTTGCCCACCATCGCCTTGGCGATTGCCTTGTCCAGAGCTTCCCGGGTCACGCGGCACAGCCTGAGGGCGTTGTCGTCGATCCGCCCCACCGGAATGGTGACGGCCGCATCCCCGTAGTAGCCGTCCACGATCACTCCGAAGTCGATGCTGATGATGTCCCCTTCCTGGAGCACCCGCTTCTTGGACGGCATGCCATGGACCACTTCCTCGTTCACGGACGTGCACAGGGCGTAGGGGAATCCGTGGTAGCCCTTGAAGGCCGGCTTGGCCCCGCGGGCCTCCGCCAGCTCTTCACTCATGGCGTTGAGGTCCCATGTGGTCACGCCCGGCTCAACGGTTTCTTCCAACCGGGCCAAGACCTCGGCCACGATGCGGCACGCCCTACGGATCTTTTCGATCTCTTCCCGGGTCTTGAGAATAATCAAAACAACCTCTAACCGAGCACCGCTTTAATGCGCGCGAAGATTTCGTCGATGGAGCCCACGCCGTCGATCTTTCGAAGCTTGCCTTGCTTCTCATAATAGTCGATCAACGGCTTGGTCTGGTCCCCGTATACCTTCAGTCGCGACTTGACGGTGGTTTCGTTGTCATCATCCCGCTGGTACAGCTCGCCGCCGCACTTGTCGCAAACCCCGTCCTTCTTGGGAGGATCAAACATCACGTGAAAGCCGGCGCCGCAGTCCCGGCAGGTTCTCCGCCCCGTGAGCCGTTTGACCAGCTCCTCGTCGGGTACGTCGATGCAAACCACGTGATCGATGGACTGGCCCAACTCGCTGAGCATCTTGTCCAGCGTCTCGGCCTGGCTCACGTTCCTCGGGAATCCGTCGAGCATGTAGCCGTTCTTACAGTCGTCCTGCTGAATCCTTTCCTTCACCAGGCCCACCACGACCTCGTCGGGAACCAGAGCGCCCTTGTCCATGTACTTCTTGGCCTCCAGCCCCAGTGGTGTTCCTTCCTTGAGGGCGGCCCTGAGCATATCACCGGTCGAAATCTGCGGAATACCGTAGGCGTCGATCAGTCGCTTCGCCTGAGTCCCCTTTCCTGCACCCGGAGGCCCCAACAAGATGATGTTCATTCTCTTCCTCCCTTTCGATCTCTCACCACGCACCCTTCGGACATCACCCAAGGCACGAAAGGGAACAGAAACACCTCCTCTGTTCCCTTGTCTCTTCATCCTCGCCGGGCCTAACGCCGTCCCCGAATCCGCCCGCTTTTCAAGAAACCTTCATAGTGACGCGTGAGCATGTGCGCCTCGATCTGGCCCACCGTGTCCATGGCCACGCCCACAACAATCAACAGGGCCGTCCCCCCGAAGTAGAAAGGCACGTTGAAGTTCTGGATGAGCAGTGTGGGCAGAACACACACGGCGGAAACGTAGATGGCGCCGCCCAGGGTGATCCGGCTCAGCACCTTGTCGATATATTCCGCCGTGGGCCGTCCCGGACGGATGCCCGGAATGAAGCCGCCGTACTTCTTCATGTTATCAGCCACATCCACAGGGTTGAAGACGATGGCCGTGTAGAAGTAGCAGAAGAAGATGATGAACCCCACATACAAGACGCTGTAGAGCCAGTGGCCGGGCATGAGCATGTTGGCCACGTTCTGCACCCAGGGAACCTGGATGAAGTTGGCCACCGTGGCCGGAAACATGATGATGGACGAGGCGAAGATGGGCGGGATCACCCCCGAAGTGTTGATCTTCAGGGGAAGATGCGTGCTTTGGCCTCCGTACATCCTGCGGCCCACCACCCGTTTGGCGTACTGCACCGGGATGCGCCGCTGCCCCCGTTCCATGTGGACGATGAAGGCCACCACGGCCACCATGAGGATCAGCAGCACCAGGATCTTAAAGAGGCTAATTTCCCCGGTTTCCATAAGCCGCGCAGTGTTGACCACGGCTCCGGGCATTCCCGCCACGATTCCGGCGAAAATGATGAGCGAAATTCCGTTTCCAATCCCACGCTCGGTGATCTGCTCACCCAGCCACATGATAAAGGCCGTTCCGGCCGTGAGCGTGATCACGGTCACCAGCCGAAATCCCCATCCAGGATGGAGAACCACCGGCTCGCCGCCGGGCCCAGTCATCCCCTCGAGACCGAAGGCGATCCCGAAGCCTTGGATGATGCTGAGCACCACCGTGCCGTAGCGCGTGTATTGGGTGATCTTTTTGCGACCCGCTTCGCCTTCCTTGCTTAGCCGCTCCAGGTGGGGGATCACCACGGTCAGCAGCTGCAGGATGATGGACGCACTGATGTAGGGCATGATCCCCAGCGCAAAAACAGACAGCTGCTCCAGCGCCCCTCCGGAAAACATGTTGAACAGCCCCAAAAGTGTTCCCTGGGCGGCGCTGAAAAAAGCGGCCAAAGCTTCCCGGTTGATCCCGGGCGTCGGTATATGAACCCCCACTCTATAAACTGCAAGAAGAAGCAGGGTGGCCCCGATCCTCTTCTTCAGCTCCGGGATCTTGCCAATATTTTGAAAACCTGTCAGCACGCTCCGCTTCCCCTTCTCTTAGAGCAGCTCCACCTTGCCCCCGGCCGCCTCGATCTTCGCCACCGCCGAGGCGCTGGCCTTGTGGACGCGCAGAGTGATACCCGGCGCCGCCTCTCCGTTTCCCAGAAGCTTCACCAGCTTGGCGTTCTTCCGCACCAATCCGGCCGCCTTGAGTTCTTCGGGCCCCACCACGGCTCCCGCCTCAAAACGGCCCAAGTCCCCCACATTGACCACCTGGTATTCGGTCCGGAACAGATTGTGAAATCCCCTCTTGGGCACCCGGCGCTGCAACGGCATCTGGCCGCCCTCGAACCAGGGAGGCACACCGCCGCCGGACCGGGACTTCTGGCCCTTGGTGCCCCGGCCGGCCGTCTTGCCAAGGCCCGACCCCGAGCCCCGGCCGACACGTTTCTTGTTCTTCTTCGCACCCGTTGCGGGCTTCAGTTCGTTCAGTCGCATCGTCCTTACCACCTTCCACAGTCAGCCGAGCTTAAGCTTCGCTCACTTCCACCAAGTGGTTGACCTTCTTGACGGCACCCACGACGGGCGGGGTGGCGTACAGGGTCACTTCCTTGTGCATCTTCGTCAGTCCCAGCGCCTTCAAAATCTTGCGGTGCTTTTCCGGGCGCCCGATGGGGCTTCGAACAAGCTTCACCTTAATGGGCTTTGCCATGGATCTTCCTCCTGCCATGCTACGCTCGCAGCTCGTTCACGTCCATGCCGCGAATCCTGGCGATCTGTTCCGGGCTGCGCAGCGCCTTCAGTCCCGCCAGGGTGGCCTTCACCACATTGTGGGGATTGCGCGAGCCCAAGCACTTGGTGAGCACGTCCGTCACTCCCAAGGCTTCCATGATGGCACGCACGGCCCCGCCGGCGATCACACCGGTACCCGGGGAAGCCGGCCTCAGCACCACGCTGGAAGCACCGAACCGCCCCAGCACTTCATGGGGCAGGGTCCCATCGATGATGGGAACCTGGAACATGTCGCGCTTGGCCGCTTCCAAACCCTTGCGGATGGCTTCCGGAACTTCGTTGGCCTTGCCCAGGGCAAAGCCCACCCGGCCGTTGCCGTCGCCCACCACGACAATGGCGCTGAAGGAAAAGCGGCGTCCGCCCTTCACTACCTTGGCGACGCGGCTGATGTGAACGATCTTGTCAATCAATTGGACTTCGTTGGACTCCAGAGCTGCCAAGTTATGCCTCCTCTTCCCTTTGTCGGGTCCCATCAGAACTCCAGACCGGCGGCCCGGGCACCATCGGCAAGGGCTCGCACCCGCCCGTGGTAGATGAACCCGTTGCGGTCGAAGACCACCCTCTTGATGCCCTTTTCCAGGGCCTTCTTGGCCACCAGTTGTCCCACTTTCTCTGCCGCGCCGATCTTGCCCTTCAGTTCCTCGTCCACATTCTTGAATTCCGGAGACAGCGTAGAGGCGGCCGCCAGGGTGACGCCGGCGGTGTCGTCGATCACCTGGGCGTAGATGTGCTTGGCACTCCGGTAGACGGTCAGCCGCGGCCGATCCGGTGTCCCTTCAATCCTTCCGCGGATTCTCTTCTTCCGCTTCAGTCGAGCGACCACTCTCGGATGTGTTTTCGATCCCATTGTCTCAACCCCTATTTCTTGCCGGTCTTACCGGCCTTGCGTCGGACCTGTTCGTCGGCGTACCGAATTCCCTTGCCCTTGTAGGGCTCCACAGGCCGGAGGCCCCGGATGTTGGCCGCCGTCTGCCCCAACAGCTCCCGATCGATCCCTTCCAGGCGGATGACGTTCTGCTTTTCCACCGTGGCCTGGATCCCCTGGGGCAGGGTGTAGTTGATGGGGTGCGAATACCCCAAGGTCAGGTTCAGAACGTTGTTGTTCACATCGGCGCGGTAGCCCACCCCGTGGATCTCCAACACCTTGGTAAATCCCTGACTGACCCCCACCACCATGTTGCTGACGAGAGCCCGGACCAAGCCGTGCAGGGCCCTGGACTGGCGCGCATCGTCTTTCCTGCGGACCACGATCCGGCCTTCTTCCACGGCCACGTCTATCTCTTTCGGCAACTGCCGGCTCAAGGTTCCCTTGGGGCCCTTCACCGTAATCGTCGCACCGTCCAGTTTCACATCCACCCCTTTAGGGATGGGGACGGGGTTTTTGCCCACACGAGACATCTTGCATCTCCTTGTCTTGACTCCTCAAAACGGCCATCCCAAAGCCCGCGGCAAGCCCCGAAATGCCAGGGCGGTTACCACACCTGGCACAGCAGTTCGCCGCCGACGCCTTCCTTCCGGGCCTGCTTGTCGGTCATCACGCCCTTCGACGTGGAAAGGATCGAGATGCCCATCCCGTTCAAGACCCGAGGGATTTCCGTGTATCCCACATAGATGCGCCGGCTGGGCTTGCTCACGCGCTTCATATCCGTGATGGCCGCCTCGCGGTCGGGACCGTACTTCAGGTGGATCCTCAGCACGCCCTGCTTGTTGTCCTTGATCACCTTGTAGTGCTTGATGTAGCCCTCTTCTTTCAGGATCCGCGCCAACTCCGTCTTGAGGCGTGAAGCCGGGATGTCCACCTTATCGAAGCGCGCCCGATGGGCGTTTTTGATACTTGTCAGAAAATCGGCAATCGGATCGGTCATCACCATGAGGTATTCTCCTTCTCCTCCCAGCCACCTACCAACTGGCCTTGGTCACGCCAGGGAGTTCGCCGTTCAGCGCCATATTGCGGAAACAGATACGGCACATCCCGAACTTTCGCAGAAACGCACGGGGCCTTCCACACAGCGGGCAACGATTGTAGGCCCGAACCTTGAACTTCGGCGGGCGCTGCGCTTTTGCCATCATCGATTTCTTAGCCAAGGCTGCCTCCTCTGACCCTTCCTCTACTTCCTGAACGGCATGCCCAGCAGACCGAGAAGCTCACGGGCTTCCTCGTCCGTCTTGGCTGTCGTCACGATCGTGATGTTCATTCCCTTGATCTTGTCGATCTTGTCGTAGTCGATCTCGGGGAAAATGATTTGTTCCTTGATACCCAGCGTGTAGTTGCCCCGTCCGTCGAAGGATTTGGGCGATACGCCGCGAAAGTCGCGAACGCGGGGCAAGGCGATGTTCACGAGCTTGTCGAAAAACTCGTACATCCGATCTTTACGCAGCGTCACCATGCAGCCGATGGGCATACCCTTGCGGAGCTTGAAGGCCGCGATGCTCAGCCGAGCTCGGGTGATCACCGGTTTCTGGCCGCTGATGAGGGCCAGCTCTTCGGAGGCCGTTTCCAGGACCTTGACGTTTTGGATCGCCTCGCCCAGCCCCATGTTGAGCACGATCTTGCTCAGCCTCGGGATCTGCATGGGGCTCTTGTACTGGAATTTTTCCGCCAATTGCGGTGCGATTTCCTTCGCATACAGTTCGCGTAAACGAGCCATTCGTTCCTCCACTCCGCCCGTCGTCGTGGACGTCACCCGTCGATGACTTCGCCGCACTTCTTGCAAAATCGCACCTTGCGGCCGTCTTCCAGGGTCTTATAGCCCACACGGGTCGGATCTGTGCACTTGGAACAGATCAACATGAGATTGGAAATGTGAATAGGGGCTTCCTTCTCCACGATTCCACCCTGCCGGCTGTAGGCACCGGGGCGCATGTGGCGCTTGACCATGTTGAGCTTCTCCACGATGGCCCTGTCCTTCTTGGGCAAAATCCGCAGCACCTTGCCCGATTTGCCCTTCTCCTTGCCGGCAATCACCATCACCGTATCGTTCTTCTTAATGCGGTACTTTTTTGCCACAGCCATTTTCGACTTTCTCCGTTACCCCGCTAGAGAACTTCCGGAGCGAGCGAGATGATCTTCATGAACTGCTTGGCGCGCAGTTCGCGGGCCACGGGCCCGAAGATACGGGTCCCGATGGGCTCCCTGGCCGCATTGATCAGTACGGCGGAATTGTCATCGAACTTGATGTAGGATCCGTCCGGGCGGCGGACTTCCTTCTTGGTACGCACCACCACGGCCTTGAGTACGTCGCCCTTCTTCACCTTGGAATTGGGGATGGCCTCCTTGACCGACACCACGATGATGTCGCCCACGGTGGCGTACCGTTTCCGTGATCCGCCAAGCACCTTGATGCAATACAGCCGCTTCGCTCCGGAGTTGTCGGCGGCAGTCAGTTGCGTTTCTGCCTGGATCATCTTGAACTCCCTTCAATCGCTCGTCACAGCACGGCCGCGCCGCGCGGCCGCCGCCGTCTCGGGAACTTACACTGCAGCCCTTTCCAGAATCTTGACCACGACCCAGTGCTTGGTCTTGCTCAGCGGGCGGCTTTCCTGAATAACGACGCGATCGCCCACGCGGCATTCGTTGGTCTCGTCGTGCGCCTTGAACTTGTTCCGCCGGCGGACGTACTTTCCGTACAGCGGGTGTTTCACCAGGCGCTCGACACTCACCACCACCGTCTTGTTCATCTTGTCGCTGACGACCGTGCCGACGCGGGTCTTCCTGTTCGTCTTACGCTCTTCCATTGACATGCCTCTTTAAGCCTCGCTGACGCTTTGCTTTTCTCGCAATACGGTCAACACCCGCGCAATGTCGCGCTTGTGGTGTTTGAGCTGCGCGGTGTTTTCCAGCTGCCCGGTCGCATGCTGGAACTTGAGATTGAAGAGAGACTCGCGCAACTCCCCCAGCTTTTGCTGAAGCTCTTCCACGCTCATTTCTCGAAGGCTCGCTGCTTTCATAGGACATCCTGCCTCGACACAAATCGCGTTGCCACCGGAAGCTTGTGGGAAGCCAGACGGCACGCTTCGCGGGCCACTTCCTCAGGCACGCCCTTCAGTTCGTAAAGAATACGGCCGGGTTTGACGATGGCCACCCACATCTCCGGCGAACCCTTCCCTTTACCCATGCGGGTTTCCGCCGGCTTCTTGGTGATGGGTTTGTCCGGGAAGATCCGAATCCACAGCTTCCCGCCGCGCTTCACGTGCCGAGTAATGGCGACACGCGCCGCTTCGATCTGGCGGGACGTGATTCTTCCGGCCTCCAACGCCTTGATGCCGTAGTCACCGAAGTTCAGGTTGCTGCCGCGATACGCCGTCCCTTTCATGCGGCCTTTCTGCTGCTTGCGGTATTTGACTCGTTTTGGCGCTAACATTCTGCAACTCCTCTGTCATTCCAATCGCGGCGAAGGTCATCGTCGCCCGCCCCAGGGCGACGGAGCTGGGACTGGGATTCGGGGGACTACGGCAGCACTTCGCCCTTGAAAATCCACACCTTGACGCCGATCACGCCGTAGGTGGTCTTGGCCGTAGCCACCGCGTAGTCGATGTCCGCGCGCAGCGTGTGCAAGGGGACCCGACCTTCGCGGTACCACTCGCGGCGGGCCATTTCCGCACCGCCGAGCCGCCCGGCACAGGCCACGCGCACGCCCTTGGCACCGAACTTCAGGGCCGATGTGACCGCCCGCTTCATGGCCCTTCGGAAAGCCACACGCCGTTCCAGCTGCAAAGCGATGTTTTCGGCCACCAGGGTGGCATCCAGTTCCGGACGGCGGACTTCCTGGATGTCGATGAGCATCTCCCGCTGGAATTTCTTTTCCAGGTCACGGCGCAACGCTTCGATCTCGGCGCCCTTCTTTCCGATCACGATGCCGGGACGGGCCGTATGGATTCGAATCTTGGCCCGGTTGGCCGCACGCTCGATCTCGATTTTGGCAATGCCGGCATGGCAGAGCCGCTTCTTGATGAACTCGCGGATCTTGCGATCCTCGTATGCCAGCTTGGCGTAGTCCTTCGTGGCAAACCATTTGGAATCCCACGTCTTGATGACGCCCAGACGGAAACCTATGGGGTGTACCTTCTGTCCCAAACTTCACCTCCGCGCTCGTTGAACCTTTCGATTCCCTTTCTCGGCCCCGCAGCGGTTCCGCGGGCACCCTTCGGGAAAGAGGCCTCGCGGCCTCCAGATCACCGTTGGTTACCTTTCCCCCAGCACCACCGTGATATGGCTGGTGCGTTTCAGAATCTGGGTGGCCCGGCCCATGGCCCGAGGCCTCCAGCGCTTCAGCCGTGGCCCTTCATTAACATAGACGGCCTTGACATACAGGGTGTCCATGTCCATGGCGTTGGTGTTTTCCGCATTGGCCATGGCGGACCGCAGGGTCTTGCTGATGAAGCGGGCCCCCTTTTTCGGGGTAAACTTCAATATTGTCAAGGCCTCACTCACGTTCTTGCTTCGAATGAGGTCGGCCACCAAGCGCGCTTTCCGGGGGGAAATCCGCAGATACTTGGATACAGCCCTAACTTCCATCACTTCTTCCCTTTCACCTTCGACTTCTTGTCACCTGCATGCCCGTAGAAGGTCCTCGTGGGCGAGAATTCCCCCAGCTTGTGACCGACCATGTTCTCCGTGATGAAAACGGGGATGAACTTTTTGCCGTTGTGCACGGCAATGGTCAGGCCCACGAAGTCCGGAAGGATGGTCGAACGGCGAGACCAGGTCTTGATCACCTTGCGATCACCGGTCTCCTTGGCCGTGAGGACCTTCCTCATCAGGTGGTCATCGACAAAGGGTCCCTTCTTCAAAGAGCGAGGCACCTTACCCTCCTTACCTTGACGCTACTTGCGGCGACGGATGATGAGTCGGTCGCTGTTTTTGGACTTGCGCGTTCTGTAACCCTTGGTGGGCTTGCCCCACGGCGTGCAGGGATGACGACCGCCGGAACTGCGGCCTTCGCCGCCGCCCATGGGATGGTCCACCGGGTTCATGGCCACGCCGCGCACCTTGGGACGACGTCCCAGCCACCGGCTGCGCCCCGCCTTGCCCAGAGTGATGTTCTCGTGATCGATGTTGCCCACCTGGCCCACCGTGGCCTTGCACTTGATCGGAACCATGCGCATTTCCCCGGACGGAAGCCGCAGCGTGCAGTAGCGCCCCTCCTTGGCCATGACCTGGGCGCCGGTGCCCGCCGACCGAACCAGCTGGCCGCCCTTGCCGGGGATCATCTCGATGTTGTGAACGATCGTACCCAGCGGCATGTTTTCCAAGGGCAGGCAATTGCCCGGCCGCACATCCACATTGGTGCCCGTCAGGACCTGGTCTCCCACTTTCAAGCCCAGGGGCGCCAGGATGTAGCGTTTTTCGCCGTCCGCGTAGTGGAGCAGCGCAATACGTGCCGACCGGTTGGGATCGTATTCGATGGCCGCCACCTTGGCCGGCACACCTTCCTTGTTCCGTTTGAAATCAATGATCCGATACCGCCTCTTGTGTCCCCCCCCGCGATGGCGCGCCGTAACGCGACCGTTGGAATTGCGTCCGCCGGTCTTCTTCAAGGGCGCAAGCAGGCGCTTTTCCGGCTCCTTCTTGGTGATCTCCTCGAAGGTCGGATAGGTGATGAAGCGGGTACCGGCGCTTCTCGGTTTGACCTTTCTGATGCCCATAGGTATCCCTCGTCAACTACTCACTGGGGGACGGCCCCACCCGCAGGCGGGCGCCTCCCTTTATTCCGCAGACCTAGACGCCCTCAAAGAACTCCACGCGCTGACCGGGTTTGATGGTCACAATGGCCTTCTTCCAATCCGGCGTCCTCGTCACCCAACGCCCCACACGCTTCGTCTTTCCCTTCATCCGAATGGTCCGAACTTCGAGCACGTCCACCTTGAAGATCCGTTCGACCGCTTCCTTGATCTCGATCTTGTTGGCCCGGCGGTCCACTTCGAAGTGGAGCTTGTTCAGGAGCTCCTTTTCCGCTGTGCTCTTTTCGGTGATCAGGGGGCGTTTCAGAATTTGATAAGCTTTGTCCGTCATGACCCCAAGGACTCCTCTATTTTGGCAATCGTTTCTTTGGTCAGGACGACGTTCCGATGGTTGAGAAGGTCGTACACATTGAGGCCTTCCGAGCGCAACACCTTCACCGTGGGGATGTTGCGGGCGGATTTTTCCACCACGTCGTCCTGCCGGGCGATCACCACCAGGGGTTTGCTGAGCTCGAAGCGCTCCATCCAGGCGGCAAATTCCTTCGTCTTGATCTCCGGCAGGCTCAGCTGCTCCACAACGGTCAGCTCCCGGTCCTGAAGCTTCTGGCTCAAGGCCATCTTCAAGGCCAATTTGCGGACCTTCTTGGGCACCTTCATTTCGTAAGAGCGCGGCTGCGGGCCATGCACCGTTCCGCCGCCCCGCCACAAAGGCGATCGGATGGTTCCCACGCGGGCACGCCCCGTACCCTTCTGGCGCCACGGCTTGCGTCCGCCGCCGGAGACTTCGCTTCGGCCTTTGGTCTTCGCCGTTCCCGCTCTTCGCTTGGCCAGCTGGTAGAGCACCACCTCATGGAGCACATGGGGCTTGACCGGCACGGCGAAGATATCGTCGCGAAGCTCCATTTGCCCCACAACCTGACGGTTCATATCGAAAATATCAATCGTAGGCATGACGTTACCTCTAGTCCTCCCAGGTTCTTCCGGCACGGAGCCTTACTTGACACGATTCGTCTTGCGAATGAACACCAAGCCGTTCTTTGCTCCGGGCACAGCACCTTTGATCAACAGCAGGTTTTCCTCGGGCCGCACGTCTACGATCTTCAGGTTGAGGGTGGTCACGCGCTTGTTTCCTTTTTGGCCGGCCATCTTTTTGCCCTTGATCACCCTACCGGGGAACGTGGCACACCCTGTGGAACCGGGCTCTCGAATGTTCTTGCACCCATGTGTTTCCGGCCCTCGACTGAAACCCCATCGCTTGATGGTTCCCGCGAAGCCTTTTCCCTTGCTGATTCCCGTCACATCCACCCGGTCGCCGATCTCAAAGACGTCCGTGCCGATCACCTGCCCCATCTCGAATTCGTCCACATTGTCCACGCGTACTTCCCGCAGAGCCTGGAAGTAGCCTTTGCCCACCTTGTCCAGGTGGCCCTTCATGGGGCGGTTGACCTTCTTCTCGCTCTTGGTGCCGAAGCCCAGCTGAAGGGCGCTGTAGCCGTCCCGCTCCGGCACCTTCACCTGGGTGACCACGCACGGACCCGCCTGAATCACCGTCACCGGCACCACGCTGCCGTCGTCGGCGAAGACTTGCGTCATACCGAGCTTGCGTCCAATCAATGCCTTCACCATTTTGTCTGCTCTCTCTCAGGTAGCCTTTCCGCTCGAAGAGGCTTCTACAGCTTGATTTCCACGTCCACACCGGCCGACAGATCCAGCTTCATCAGAGAATCGACCGTCTGTTGGGTCGGCTCCAGGATGTCCACCAGCCTCTTGTGAACCCGGACCTCAAACTGTTCCCGCGACTTCTTGTCGATATGAACGGACCGCAGCACCGTGTACCGATGGATCTTGGTGGGCAACGGGATGGGCCCCGCCACGTGGGCTCCCGTCTTTTTCGCCGTATTTACGATCTCTGCGGCCGCCTGATCAAGAAGCTTGTGGTCGTAAGCTTTCAAGCGGATTCTGATTCGCTGATTCATCATCATAGCTTTTGTTCCCATAAGTTAGGTCCCTGCCGGACAAGCCGCCCAGGGACCCTTTTCCGCTATTGGTGGTACCCTACTCGATGATGTCGGTGACGACGCCGGCCCCCACGGTGCGTCCGCCTTCGCGGATGGCGAAGCGAAGCTCCTTTTCCAAGGCCACCGGGGCGATCAGGTGCACTTCCATGTTCACGTTGTCGCCCGGCATCACCATCTCCACGCCCTCGGGAAGCGTCACCACGCCCGTCACGTCCGTGGTCCGGAAATAAAACTGCGGACGGTACCCCGGGAAAAACGGCGTATGACGGCCGCCTTCTTCCTTCTTCAAAACGTACACTTCCGCCTTGAACTTCGTATGCGGCGTGATGCTCCCCGGCTTGGCCACCACCTGACCGCGCTCCACCTCGTCGCGCTTGATCCCGCGAAGCAGCAGACCCACGTTGTCGCCCGCCTCTCCGCGGTCCAGCGTCTTGCGGAACATCTCCACGCCCGTGCACACCGTCTTGGTGGTCGGCCGAAAGCCCACGATCTCCACTTCCTCACCCACCGTGATCGCCCCGCGCTCCACGCGACCCGTCACCACCGTGCCGCGGCCGCTGATGGAAAAGACATCCTCGATGGGCATCAGGAACGGCTTGTCCACATCCCGAACCGGATCCGGAATGTAGCTGTCCACCGCATCCATCAGCTCAAAGATGCACGCCGCCTCCGGGCTCTCCGGATCATCCGACTCCAGAGCCTTCAGAGCCGAACCCTTCACGATCGGCACATCGTCTCCCGGAAATCCGTACTTGCTCAAAAGCTCCCGAAGCTCCAGCTCCACCAGCTCGATGAGCTCCGGATCGTCCACCATGTCCACCTTGTTCAGAAACACCACGATGTTGGGCACACCCACCTGACGGGCCAGCAAAATGTGCTCCCGCGTCTGCGGCATGGGACCGTCGTCGGCCGCCACCACCAAAATGGCCCCGTCCATCTGCGCCGCACCCGTGATCATGTTCTTGATGTAGTCCGCGTGACCCGGACAGTCCACGTGGGCATAGTGACGCTTGTCCGTCTCGTATTCCACGTGCGCCGTCGCAATCGTGATCCCGCGCTCGCGCTCCTCCGGTGCCTTGTCGATCTGATCGAACGGCACAAACTCCGCCTTGCCCCGAAGTGCCAGCTGCTTGGTGATCGCCGCCGTCAACGTCGTCTTCCCATGGTCGATGTGACCAATGGTCCCCACGTTCACATGCGGCTTCGTCCGCTCAAACTTCTTCTTCGCCATCGCGCTTCCTCCTCAC
>NZ_FQVB01000071.1 GCF_900129305.1 Desulfacinum infernum DSM 9756
ACTTCCGTGGCTACGTCGGTCGGCTCCAGGTCGAAGTTTGTGTTCTCCGTTTCTCGCCCTTTCGTCTGCGAGTGCCACAGTATCTCGACCATACCTTGCCGCTTTGACACGGTCTGGACTTCGTCCTTCCCTAGGAGACTCGTCGAGTCGTAAGGCCGAATCGCGTTCGTCATCCTGCGGACTATGTGTTCGTCTCCGGTTGCTTCCCACCCCGCCTCACGGCGACGCAGTTACCTTCGACTACCGGGAGCGGGCATCTCCCGGAAGAGGACTTTCACCTCTCTGATCACGCCTGCTCCCAGGCGCACTAGGGGCGGGGTTTATCCCCGCCCGCTAATCACGCGGTGTAAGAGACACCCGAAGAAAAAATCGCTCAGATTAGGTCGTAGCCGCGGGGCTTCAGCCCCGCGGAAAGGGATCATCGTAACTCATGAAGTCATAGGGAATACCCGGAGGTCCGCCCGAAGTTCGCGGATTCCTTCGCAGCCCTAAAGGGCTGCGCTACGAAACAAACGGTCATCCCCGGAGTTCTCGGACAGGCTCCCAGGAGAAGCCGTCTCTTGCAGGAGCACGGACGACTCGCCTGCTCTTGGCCCGCCGCAGGGCTTGACTATCGACACCCCTTCGCAGCCGGGGGCAGCAGCCCTCAACCGAAAAAGAGACGGGAACAAAATTCACCCAGAAGCTTCACGCCAGTTTCAGGCACAGCTCCGCCACGCGGCGACCGAGCTTTCGAGCGTTTTCCGCGGTCTTTTCGTCCGGCGCCCCCACGCAGGCCACCCCGTAGTGGCCCGTGGCCGAGAGGGGATCCCCCACCACGATCATGCCGTAGATGAGAAAGCACTGCAGGATGGACAGGATGGTGGTCTCCTTTCCCCCGGTGGGATCTCCGGACGTGGCGAAGGCGGCCCCCACCTTGTTTTCCATCTTCTTGCGAACGCCCACGAATTCGTCGAAAACCCGCTTGAGATCCGCGGCCATGCCGCCGAAGTAGACGGGAGAACCGGCGATGATTCCCGCGGAATCCACAAAGTCCTCCTTGGTGACTTCCCGGGTGGTGCGCAAGAGCGGCCGGACCCCTTCCACGGAGGCCACTCCTTCCGCCACATATTCCGCCAGTTTCCGCGTGTTTCCGCCCTTGGAGTAGTAGAGAACCAACACCTGCATCGGCTTCTCCTTTCCTTTTCATCTCCTGGTGATCATCCGGAATCGGACCGCAATGAAGCGGACAACCAACGTCTGCCCAGCGCTTCCTGGGCTTTCCATTGGCCGAAAAGCTTACCATGGGAGATGAGACGTTCCAACCGCTGCCGAACCCGGGCCGGTATGGGACTGGGAGCAGCGGCGGCCCAGGGGGATCCGGGAAGGGGAACGAAGGCGTGGGCATGGATCCGCCCACCCAGATCCGCCAGTTCCTCCATGAAGTCCACGGATCGGAGCATGGCCCGTTCGCTCTCTCCGGGAAGGCCGACGATGAAATCGACGATGGGCCGAAAGCCCATGGCCCGCATGGTCCGGCAGGCCCTTCGAACCTCCCGGACGCCGTGTCCCCGGCCCATACGCCGCAGCATGTCCGAATCCCCGCTCTGGGCTCCCATGACCAGTTGCCGGTTGTCGCAATAGCGCGAGATCGTCTCCAGCGTCTGGGGGCGGACGAATTCGGGGCGCACCTCCGAGGGAAAGGTTCCGAAAAAGATGCGCCCGTGGGGAGGCAGGCGCCTCCGGATTCCCGAGAGCAGCGCTTCCACGGCCCCCACGTTCCATCGGATACCGTCGGGCGAACCGTAGGCCAGGGCGTTGGGGGAAATGAAGCGGATGTCGGTGCGGCCTGCCGCCACCATGGCTTCCACGGCCCGGAAGATCCCCTCCAGTCCTCGGTGCCGCACCTTCCTCCCCTTGAGCCGGGGGGTCTGGCAGTACTTGCAGCCGTAGGGACACCCCCGGGTGATTTCGATGGGCCCGAACTTGCCATGTTCCACGGGTAGGGCTGGCACCTGGTCCATGACGGTCCGGGGGGCGCGTCCGGTAAAAACCGGCCCTTTTGCCGAGGCCAGATACAGGCCCGGCACCGATCGCAGGGAATCTCCGTTTCGCCACGCCCGCACCAGCCTGGGGAAGACGACCTCCCCGTCGCCCGGGCACACGGCGTCGAAACCCGCCTGCAGGGTCCTTTTGGGATCTCCGGCCGGATGGGGACCTCCGGCAACCAGAAAGACCCGCACCCTCCCCGGCGCTGCCGCCAAAAGCTCGATTTCTTCCCGCACCAGGGGCCATTGAGGCGTCATGAAGGAGTAGGCCACCAGGAGGCGGTCGTGGGCCTTCAGAAGGCGATCCAGATCGGCAGCACAGGCTTCTTTTGCCCTGGAGTCCAGCCATCGCAAGGGTGTATGATCCAAACCGCCCGGGAACGCCTCCAGGGACGCCAGAAGAGCCAGAAAGCTGTAGCGGTTGGATCTGGTGAGTCGAAACACGAGGACGCCGGAAGCCGCCACGGGCGAAAGAACCTCCTTATGGATCACCATGTTCGGCGCTCGCGCGCCGTGGGCAAAGGGGTTTTATAGCTTATCATGTGGATATCGTTGAAGTGCCTTGTACTTCTTTGGCTGATCAATCTGGCCCCTCCGCTTCTGTCGCACTTCCTGTCTCCCCGGTGGCCCCGTCCCGTGGACGGCGGGCGCCTCTTCACGGACGGCCGCCCCCTCCTGGGCCCCAACAAGACATGGCGGGGCGTTCTGGGGGCCGTAGCGGCCGGGACCGTCGTCTCCGTGCTGTTGGGCTGGCCCTGGTTTGTGGGAACGTCCGCGGCCGCCCTGAGCATGCTGGGCGACATGGCGTCGAGCTTTCTCAAGCGCCGCCTGAACCTTCCCAGCGGCAGCAACGTTCCGGTGCTGGATCAGCTCTTCGAAGGGCTTCTGCCCCTGGCGGTGCTCGGCCCCATCACGAATCTTGGAGCCGTTAGGGCCTTTGGGGTCCTTGCCCTCTTCGTGGTGGGCGCCTATGCGGGTTCTCATTTCCTCAAGCAGGTGCTTCTCCAGAAGCCCTTCGAAAACTATCCCCGGAGCGTGCAACCAGGGGTTCGTCTTCGCGAACTGGCCAGCTGCCAGATCCGCTCCAGGCCTTGGCCCCAGCTCTTTCACTTTGAAGATGTGTTCCTGTACCGGATTGTGATGGACCGGGTCTTCCGCGGTCTGGGGATCTACGAAGCGGGAAAGGCCAACGCCCTGAACGTGGTCAAGAGGCGTATGACCGTGGAGCTGGAGGATCTGCCCCCCGCCTTCGACGGCTACACCCTCCTCTTCCTGACCGATCCGCACCTGGACGGACTGGACGGGCTCCTGGAAAGGATCGCGGCCCTGGTCCGGGACGAGGAAGTGGATCTGTGCCTGCTCGGCGGGGATTACCGAATGGAAAACTACGGCCCCAGTGACGAGGCCGTCAGGCGCCTGGCCTTGCTGGTGGCGGAAATACGGGCCCGGGACGGAATTTTGGCCGTGCTGGGCAACCACGACTGTCCGGAGATGGTGGCGGCCCTTGAAGGCACTCCGGTTCGCTTCCTGGTCAACGAAGCGCTGCCCGTTCGGCGGGGAAAGGATTCCATCTGGATCGTGGGCTTGGACGATCCCCACTATTTCCGTTGCGACGACCTGGCGTCCGCCTGCGCCCAGGTCCCGGAGGGTGCCTTTATGGTCGTTTTGGCCCATTCTCCGGAGATCGCCGACGAGGCCGCCCGCATCGGGGCCCGCCTTTACCTTTGCGGACACACCCATGCCGGACAGATCCAGATCCCTCCGGTGGGTCCCGTTTTCACCCACAGCCGCTCCCCGCGATCCCTCTGCCAGGGGCTCTGGCACCTCGGCGGCATGACAGGCTACACGAGCTCCGGTGCCGGCGTTTCCGGATCCCCGGTGCGCTTCAACACCACCGGAGAGGTGGTGATCCTCACCCTGAGACGCCATCGCTGCAAACCGTGAAACGCAGGTTGAAGCCTGCCTTTGAGAAGAAGGCCCCTGTAGGGGCGAATGATGATTCGCCCCTACAGGCTGCACGCGCGAACGGAACGAGGTCGCGTTTCCTATCAACTCAAAGGGTTGCCAGGCGCCCTTTCCGCGGGGATGAAGCACCGCGGCTACGGGAACCCGGGTTTCGCCGCACCCGGGACCGGACAAGCATGGCCGGGTAAGTTGCTAACCCAAGTTTGTCACTTTTGTGTGTAAGTTACTGATTTTGTTGTAGAGTGTTTTCAAATTCTACACTACAAATTTTTCATTCGATGACGGTCAGCCTCCTTAATGGCCGTACCGGCAGCCCGAGAGCATTGTAAATTTTCACGTGAACCGGTTCCGGCTCGGACGTGTGTCGTATGTGAATGACCTGCCCTTTGTCATTGACCATGCTGGTGGTCACCCGCACCTGGCCACTCAGATGCGTTCGCAAGGTGGCCCAGTGGTGACGAATTCCGCTTTCGCGAAGCGTCCTCTGGATGACGCACAGCAGATGGTAAGCAAGGACGGTAACGAAAAG
>NZ_FQVB01000063.1 GCF_900129305.1 Desulfacinum infernum DSM 9756
GGCTGACCACCATCGAATGAAAAATTTGTAGTGTAGAATTTGAAAACACTCTACAACAAAATCAGTAACTTACACACAAAAGTGACAAACTTGGGGTAAGTCCAAAGCACCTGACTCGGGCGGATCTGACCGACGAGATATGTACTCATGCGTCACCTCCGTCGCTCTCTGCGTCTCGCAATCTCGCTCGCCACGGTGGAGGATCAGCGAGTCTCGCCACGTCCATGACCAGACGAACACCCGGTTCGACCTCTCGCATGGAGAAGGGGACGGTGAATTCGTCCCAAGTGGTCGCCCCCGGTTTCTTCAACAGAGCGGCAACGTCACCCTGGCCGCGTTCGATCTCGTAGCCGAGCTTCCTTCCCGTCTTGAGAGCCTCCTTCACCCAACGATCTATGCGGTCCGCCAACATCGTGTCCGCGCGTTTCCCCGCCGCCTTGTCTTTCACCTTCCAGGCGCGCTCCGAGAGAACCTTCCTGACCACGGCGGCCTCCGTTTTACCCGGATTGTCGAGAGACTGGGCTCCGAGATTCGGATTCAGGGGGTCGTTCTCAAGCCTCAGAAGGCTCACCATCGTGCCAGTCAGTCCCCGATCCAACGCCCTTGGAGCGAACGGTGTGACGGACTGGGCTTCTACGTGTTTGTAGAAGGTCGCGTGGTAATGTTCGAATGTCTCGTAGTGGGATAGATCGCGCGGACGTGACCAAGTCAGCACGGTGCACACCAGGCCGGGGAAGACACGTCCGACTCGGCTTGTGGCCTGGATATACTCCGCTGTGTTCTTGGGCTGACCGTTCACCACCATCAGGCCGAGGCGGTTCACGTCCACACCGACAGAGAGCATGTTCGTCGCAAGAACGATGTCGATGGCCCTCGTCTCGCCTTTGGCCCATATGGATTTGAACTTCACCTCCAGCTGGTCCAACTTTTTCGGAATGTCCTTGTTGGAGACACGAGAGGTGAGTTCGTCCACGTTGCGGATCGACCGTTGGCTCAGACCAGGTCGCAGGACGTCGCTCATCTGCACCCGGTAGGAACGGGTCTGGACGTCGTCTTCAGCGAGCCGCCGCATCCCTCCGAGTTCACGGAGCGAATTGAAGTAGCCGACCAATGTCATGTATGGATCGGCCGCTTGTCCGAACTTTTCGAACAGCGACTGCGCGGCTGTCAGAAGGGCTACGTAGACGCGGATGAGAACGGCTGGCCTCGAACTCCCTGGGGAACATATACCGATATAGCGGCGGCCGGGCTTTTTCTCGACCGAACGCTGAACGGAGAAGAAATTGTCCTCCACGTCCAGCCCGTGCGGTGGAAAGACCGCGACCCGACGAAGAAAGACGTTGTTGACCTGCTCGTCGGCCTTTCGTACGGTCGCGGTCGAAGCGACGATCTTCGGCCTCACGGTTTTCCCGTCCACCGACCAGGTGCAAAGCTCGTCCACGGCGGTCTCGTACAGGCCGACCATGGTTCCCAAAGGTCCGCTGATCAGGTGAAACTCGTCCTGGATGATCAGGTCCGGAGGCCGGATCGGGACGATCTCCCGGACTGTCGTTGCCGGCAACGTTCCTTTCTTTCTGTGATTGCCGGTACAATCGGCTCCAGGCCAGAGTAGACCGTGGCGTGGACATTCGCTGGTAGCCCTACCGAACAACGTTCGGACCTGACCTCGCCAGGCCATCATGGCGAACTTGTCCACGGTGGCTATGAGCATCGAAGGGGGATGCCGATAGATTTCGTCGTCAACCACCAACACCGGCAAACCGAGGTCTGGAGACTTGGACCTCCCGAATTCACAACGGCCGTACTTGTCTCCGCAATAGATGAAAGTCCGTCCGATGTCCCGATCGACCCGTATATCGCGCCCCGACACGATCTCGGAACCGCACCACGGACAGAAGGTGAGTTGAGCCGGTGTCGAACCCGTCCCGTATTTCCCCTCCCGTTCACGTTCTATGGCTTCATGACTGTCCTTCGTTGTATTCGGCGTGACCCGCTGCCCCACCCAGAGCCCGATCGTGAATGGTTCGGTCCCCCACTTGGCCGTGTCCGATCGCCTCAGGACTTCCATTGCACATATCAGCGTGGTGGCACGCTGGAACTGTTGGATGGTGAGCAATCTCAACGTATAGCGCATGATGACCGCCAGCCCACGTCCTCCGTCGAAGCCGCCGAGGTCGCCCTGCAACCTGCGGATGGCCATCGTGAACGCCGCCACGCCAAGATAAGCTTCGGTTTTCCCGCCACCGGTAGGGAACCACAACAGATCCGCGTAAGCCTCGATGGGTTCGGTTCGGTCACAATGGACGGGATTTGCCAAGGCGGGAACGGACAGCAGCAAGAACGCCAACTGAAACGGTCGCCACGATCTGTTTTCAGGCACGTCGAGACTCGCCAAGTCCGTGCTTTCTCCGCGCCGCACGCGCAAAGAATAGACGCTATGGATGCGCTGTGACGCCATGGCGCGGTTGGCGAAGCGGAACGCGTCAAGTGCCGCGTCATCCGAGCCGAGCACGGTGATGCCTTCTCGCAGTCTTTCCAGAATCGCTTCACAACGATCAAGAGCCATCCTTGCAGAGGAGTCGAATCCGCAGACCTCCGTACCGATTCTGCCACGCTGTTCTTCTATCCAGGAAGCGTAATCATCAGCCAGAACGTTCAGTATGGAAACGAGACTGTCGCGTTCCATTTCCGCCAATCGCAACATGTCGAGGGAGCCGTCCGCGACCAGACGCCGCATGGCGGGACGATCGTCCGGGGACGTACCAGGTGTCTCCGTCACCGCAACCTCGTATCGAGGTACCACACGGGTTCGGACTTCGAGCGCCCGTTCCGGGTTTTCGTCGGAAGGTGTGGCGTGAACCGACACACCGTGACCGACGGCGAATTCGATTCGCCGTCGGTAGATCATTTCCAGTGCCTCGCGTTCCTGGTCGGAGCCGATATTGGCCATGAGTGGGCGCCGCCGGAAGATGGCCCGTCCTTCTGGATCCCGTACGACCAGCTCGGGTTGGAAAACCCATGCCTGGTCCTGGTTCTCGTCAGGCTTCTCCTGGTTGTTCACCAGAAAGAGCGTCACCAATCGATCGCCGTTTTCCAGAGGCGCACCCACCGTGCCCTGAACCACGACGTCGGGACAGTTCCGGTCGACGACGATGGGTTCGACGATCCTGCGATCGAGCGAGACAGTCGCGGTACCACCCGAAGGTATTCGTTTCCAGCAACGGAACGGTCTTCCCGTTCTCTCGTCTATCCTCTCGCTTTCCGTACGCTCGTATCGTCCCCAAGTCGCCCGGATCTCGATACTCTCGACGGACGCGTCGACACAAAAGGTGAAACCGAAAGAAGAAGGCACCAGTGATTGGCTTGTGGATGCCTCGGACTCCCGATCGGCTCCGTCCGGATCTGTGGTGGCTGCATCAGGCAGTTCCTCAACCTGGTCGTCCGGCAAACGTGTGTCGGGTGGAGCCAGTTTGCCGACCAGGTATCGATCGCGCACGCTCATTCCGACGATTTCCTCGACCGGACCGTCTGCAGGTCCGAGCAAATCGTCCACCACGGCCCATTGCAGGAGATCGCGAATGTAGGCCTGTTCCTTTGGCGTTCGCCCATCTAATACCGGAAACGCCGAAAATTCGATGCCACACGCCACCTTCAGGGCGTTTTCGAACACAGACCATTCCAGACGTGACACCGCTGCGGTCGAAAGCGGACCCGAAATACCGAGATCGACCGAAGGGCGGGCGGGATCGACCGCAAGCAATCCGTCCAGGAGCAGGGTGGTTTCGTCCAACGCCTGGCGCTTCCGGTAAACCCGTGCTAAGGCGGACACCAAGGGGGCATCGGGTCCTTCCGCGACGACCACCAGAGCGTCGCCCTCCCGTATCCCTCTGAGGTCGGAGGACACATGATCCACCGTGATCGTGAAACCGTCGATCCGCGCCTCTTCACCAAGGCGAACTAGCCAAGCGGCTGCCGAGGACTCGTTTATTACTAAGCCATCACTTGTCATCCTGCTCTGCCTTTCGATGTGTAAACAACTCACCAACGAGTTTCTCCAACTCGCCAACCTCTGCTTGACGATCAGCTCCTCCTGAGCCCTTCTTTACCGCTACTTCGCAAAGCCGTACGATCTTATCCGCGATGGTTGCATCAGTAGAACTGGGAACCGGTAACTGCTCAAGAAAGTTCTTTTTTACTTGAGAAAACACTTTCCCCTTTTGCATGGTCATCTGCCTATATATTCGGGTCACCTCTGGGTGATTCAAAACGGCACACAGATAGTACGCTGATATACCTTTTTTAGGGCATATGCAAAGAAGTGACTTTTGATGATAATAGCGATCCGTATCGACAGTAGCTATGATCTTATCCCCAGTTTGCCGTACAAGTATCTTAGGAACTCTTAGATATATTTTTTCGTTAACTTTGAGGCGGCTCTTCGCATCTTCCTTTTTCTGCTGCCTCTGTATGTCTTGCCAATTATGACGAAGCCATATGCCCTCAAACTGCAGTGAGTATTTGTCCACATTTCTCCCGCGCAGCACTTTATGGTCCAAATGGTGTTCTGGCTCCTTAGCCTTGTAAAAAACAGCTTTCCCCAACTTTGCCCTGGAATAGTCGATGCCACTGTCATATACATCTGCAACGTCCTTTATACTAACAAAGCCTTTCCTAATACCTGGTACTTCATAGCCCGCGCTTATCACATTATACTTTCTGGCTAATACATCACTTGTGGTCACGGTAAATAGTTTTCTGACGATTCGTTCTTCCGCTGATGTTGAAGCAGAACTTGATTTGTCAAGCCTTACCAAGGTAATAACGTGATCCTCTGTCGCGGGCTTTTGGCTTATCACTGCATAGCAACAGGCCTGAGTTACTCCTTTGAACATTCCATCACCGCAATCTACAAAAACGAGAGGACTTCTTTTTAATAGTATTGTCCGTGTGTCTTTGCAGCCAATGTGTTCAAGTAGACTCGAAGGAACGACAAAAGAAAAAACCCCCGCTTTGTTGTCCGTAACTTGAGTGATTCTTTCAATGAAGAACTTGAAGGAATTGATCAGTTTGTAATTAGAATTGGGAAAGTTCTTCTTCAAATAGTTGATTTCCGTTGGAGTCAGAGCGTATCCCCAAGGAGGATTGCCGATCACGGCATCGAAACCTTGCCGCGGTTTAACAAACATTTCCGGAAACTCAAGCGGCCAATGGAACGGCTTTCTCGGCGGTTTGCCTTCGGGCAGATCAATGGACAATGCCAAGCGGGCCTCTCGGGCGATGCTTTCGCCTATCTTTTCGTTTCCCTTCAGGAACTCTCCGGCTTGGACCGCAAGCGAGTCCAACGCCAAGTCCAGGACACGGACGTTTCCGTTCGAGCGTAGTGCCTCCCCGATCATCGCGTCTGCCACGAGTTCCACGGCCTTGAGTGCCTTCCTCGCCTCCATGTCCAGTCGTGCCATGGTTTCGACGTCGTGAATGTCGCGAATGGGAATGGAGCGGAGCCTCTTGCGAATGTCGATCGCCTTGGCGACCGCGTCGGCGATGTTCTGGCCGAAGATCCGTTGCTGGAAGGGACCGTCGTCCGGATTCATCTTCAATCTCGTCAGCTGATTGAGGCGGTGGATACCGAGCAGGCTGTCGCCGTGGCGCAGATTATGGTCCAGGAACCCGAAAGGGCGACCCTTGGCCAAGGTGACCAACCAGATCGACAGTTTGGCGAGTTCTACCGCGAGAGGGTTCACGTCCACTCCGTACAGACATCGTTCGGCGATCAGCCGTTTGGCGATGGTGATCCGCTCGTCCAGATCGGCCGGCATCGGGTCGGCATCGCCGGCGTCGTCCCGAACGTCGCCATCAATCGTGACGAAGTTGCCTGCCGCTTCTTCAGTGGCCCAGGCTTCCACGAGCCGTTCGGCGAGCCATCGACACGCCTGGACGAGGAAGGCGCCGGAACCCATGGCCGGATCGCAGATTTTCAAATCGAGCAACTCGGCCGCCGACTTCAATCGCCACTCTTCGCGGGGTTTCCCTTCGGCAGGGCCGATATAAGCTACCGGCTCCAGCGTCGTCTGCACGATGCTTTCGGTAAGAGACTTGGGCGTGTAATGCGTACCCGTCTCCCGACGGTCGGCCCCCAGAGTGACCATGAAGGCGTTTTCGCGGTAGACGATAGGGTCTTCCCAGGCGTCGGTGCGAAGGAGGTTTGCGAAGGGCCGAATACGATCGGCGAGTGCCGTGTCCCCACCACAGACCGCAAGCAAACGGCCATAGGTGGCGTCTTCGACCGAGCGGGCAAGGGCATTGCGGATGGCCGATTCGCTTCGCTTCGTCTTTTCCTTCAAAAGAGCGAGAAGCTTGGCCTCTCCGTCCAGACGGGCAGATTCCAACTCGGACAAAGTGATGTTGGGGTTCTTGGCGTTCTTCGATCCGATCAGCCCCACGGTGACGGAAGGTACGCGGGCCACGGTATGTTCGAGCAGTCCCTCGTAGACATGGCCGATCTGCTCGACGTCCAGCGCACGGTAGGACAACAGCATGGCTCCCCCATGATGTTCGAGCAGTTGGAGGGAACTCAACAGAAGAAGAACCGTGCGGTTGTCGATAGGAAGCGGTGTCGCATCGAAATCGCGCCAATTCGACCCTTTCGGCCTACCTTCGAGAAAGGGGAATCGGTCCGGGTCGAAGAGAGAGCCTCCCAGAGCGGGCAAGCGGAGAGTTTCGTGCTCGATCCCGGCGTGGACCGCCCGGAACACGGCGAGAAGGCGAGCCCAGGCGTCGTGACGACGATCCAGCACTTCGGGTCCGTGGCGGTCGGCTTCCTCGGCCAACTGGGCCCGCAAGGTCGATATCGCGTAGTATTGGTCGTAGACGGGATCGCCCGAAAGCAACAGGCCTCGTTCTTCCGCGCAGAGGAGAAAAACGAGCCGCATCATGACGGTCAGGCCAGCCTCGTACAACTCGGTGGGCGAGACGTCGCGCAACAGTTCACGGTTGCGGTCCGCGTCGGCCTTGTCAAGACACTGGATCAGAACTTCGACGGCCCGGCGGACCTGTTCTCCCAGGGTGTCGGTGACTTCCTCGTGATGTTCCAGCGACTTTTCGAGAAGGGCTTCGAGCGTCTCGCCCGGCGGACCGAAACAGCGCCGTACACCCAGAAGAGACTGGAAAGCTTTCAGGGTGACCGGTTCTTGAAACCAAAGTCTGGCGTACCAAGACACGTCGCTCGACGTCGCGCCCAACGGTGCGTTGACCAGCATCCAACGTTCACCATTGGTGACGAGCCCCAGGCGAACGCCGTGCGCGCGGCAGAGTGCCGTCATTCGGTCCCGAAGCGAGGTTGGCCATCCATCGCCTTTGTGCACCTTTTCAAGGTCGGTTCCTGGTGATTGTATGGAGACGAAAAGGCGCGGTTTCCCCCCGTTCGGGCCACGGACGATCCAGTCTGGCGAAAACGTTTCCGTCCGTTCGGGAGATGTCACGGTATAAGCCCCTACGACTTCGGCCTCCGTCTTTAGAACCTCGCCGTCATATTCCAGGATTTCGGTGAAGACGAGGCGAATCCATTCCCGATGAAGCTCGGAAAGCAGTGGGTCTCCTTCGTCTATGGCATCGCACCATTCCTCGTAGGCGGCACGGAAACGCCGACGTTTCGGAGTCTCGACAATGTCCAACCCTTGAGGGAACGCCTTTTCCAGGACGGGTACGGCGAGGAAAGGCCCCGAAACCTCGACGAGTGAAAGCCACTCCGTATGTCGCGACGGATTTCTCATGCCGTTCTATCCTCCCCGAGCATCGAACGAGGAACGATGAACACTACCGCCACGGGGAAGGTGCGAGCCATGGGGTCGGCATAGCGGCTTTCGATAGCGGCAGTCTCTTTCTTCTTCTCGTCCGGAATGCGGGCGAGCCGCGCCTTTAACGACTCGAGATCCCGCTTCAACTGGTTGCGTTCCTCTACAGGCCAAAGGGTCAACTGGACGAACCGGGGACCGGAGTCCTCCAGTTCCTTTCTGATGCTTTTTTCGAGTTCGTCCAGAACCGCGATGAGGTCCCCGATCTCACTTTCCTTCCGCCGGTTCAGGGTATTGTGCAAATATCTCAGGCGTTCGCGAGACCGCGCCTCCACCGCGTGCCTGATGGCTTCTTCATGACGCTCGAATCGATCCTTCAGAACGGCAAAAAGAGCATCGCTTGGATCGACCGGGATAGCCATATCGGTGAGCGCTTCGAGCCTGCGGATCCGGGTGATTCTCCTGAAGACGTCATGTTCCAGTTCCCCTCCGGAAAGAGTCAGTTCTTCGTGCAGACGATGGTGTCCACCACCCGTCACGACCAGCCGAGACCATATCGCGACTACAGGTCGTGCGATCTCGCCATCCGGAACGCTTCGAACGGTGACGCGATGCAGCAACTTGACATCGTCCAGTTTCCAGATTTCCTCCCGCAAGAGGCGGAGACTCATCTGGACGAGCTTGTGATTGAGATGAACCAACACCACGTCGTCCCGTCCCTTCGCGACTTCGTGATCGAAGGTGATTGGACGTCGCACTCCGGTGTGAGGGTGCTCCAATCCGGCTGTCGCACGCCCCCAAGAACCCGGCAGGACCGGAACCTCGAACACCTTGCCGTCGGGCACGCCAGGCAAGGAGGCCGGTTTCAACGGCGGTTTCTCGGCGAGTTCAAGAGCGACCGCCACGGCACGATGGACGTTCTCCGGAGCCAGACGAAAATCCGTCTCCGCCTCCATGAGCTTTCCGTGAAGGCGAGCGATCCTCTCTCTCAGTTTGCGCTCGGCCGCGACGAAACGTCGAGCGCGTGCGGCCTTGGCCTCGGCCTGACTCGTATCCATCGTGGCGCGCCTACCGAGCATGGCCTCTTCGATCTGTTTCGCGATAACGGGCCCAACGCTGCCCAGGTCCTCTCGAATCGTGTTGACTTTGAGGACGGCCCTCATCAGGTATTCGTGATCTCCGGCAATGTCCCCCACCTTGCGATGTGCGGCGACGTCTTTAGGGTCGAAACCCTTGCCTACAGGATGCCAGATGTAGACTTCTTTCTCCTTCTGGCCATGCCGATCGATTCTGCCGTTGCGCTGTTCCATCACGTTGGGATTCCAGGGAATCTCCACGTGAATCAGATAGTTGCAGTGATTCTGGAGGTCGATACCTTCCGAAGCCGCGTCGGTCGCAAGTAGAATCCTCACAGGAGATACACTCGGATGTGCCTGGAATGCCGCTTTCACGGCTTCACGTTCGTGGGGTCTCATGCTCCCGTGAAGAATCATGAGCCGGTCTCCGCCGTAGCCGTTCGCGGTCAGAATCTGTTGGAGCCAAACGTGGGTCGCCCGATACTCCGTAAAGAGGATCACCCTCTTCTCGTTCCATTGCCCATCGGTCTTCAGGTGCGCTTCTATCCAATCGAGGATGGCTCTCGCCTTCGCGTCCACACGATTCTTGTGCTTCTCCGCCCAATCCGTCAGACGATTGAGCATGGTGCGTTCGTCATCCGTAAGCGGCACGGCGAGTTCGCTGGCAACCTCGACTGCTTCGAGTTGCGCTTCCTCGGCCTTGGCGTCGTCCGAATACTCCTCTTCGGTCCGAACGATCGCCTTCCGAAGTATTCTGTCGTCCAGTGTTGCGGCATCCCGAGCGGAGCGTCCACGTTCTAAGGTTTCCCTGTGTTTGGCGAGAGTGACAGCGAAGGCCATCGGCGACGAAAAGAGCCGCTTCTTCAACAATATGTGGACGAAATCCGTCCCGAACTCGTAACGGGTGCCCTTGACGCTCTTCGCCCGACTTTCCGTGAACTCCCGGAGCAGACGATGGATACTCCGCTCCTCGTCCGAATAATCGACTTCCAGACATTTGAGTTTTCGGACGGGGAAGACAGGCCGTCCGTCGGGATCGACGATGTCGCTCTTCATGCGTCGAACCATGACTCGGTGAAGCTGCTTCTCGTCCGGCATCACGGTTCTTGCGAAGCGCTGGTCGTCGAGCAATTCCAACAACGACGTGAAGGACTCCTGATATCCATTGTGCGGTGTCGCACTCAGGAAAAGGCGATGGGTGAAATGGGGTGCAATCGTACGAATCAACCGTGTTCGCTGGCTTTCCAGTACGTACCGGCTCGCCGCGGCTGGAGCCACGTTGTGGGCCTCGTCTACGACGAGAATGTCGAACATGCGCGGATACGTCACCCGTGGAGGCAGGACGTCTTTGAGTAGTCGGAGTCCCTCGCCTGATTTCATCCAGTCCATGGACGAAATCAAACGGGGAAATGATGTCCAGGGGTTGGCGTGGATGCCGCGTTCCCGTCGTAGCGTCTTGATGTACTCTGTATCGACGATACGAAATTCGAGCCCGAACTTTTCCTGCATTTCCGTTCGCCATTTCACCTGGAGTGTCGCCGGGCAAACGATGATGACCGTGCGGGCCCGGTGTCGGACGAGCAGCTCTTGAATCACCAACCCAGCCTCAATGGTCTTTCCCAACCCCACGTCGTCGGCAATTAGCAAGTTGACACGAGCCATGTCGATGGCACGGACCAGAGGATCGAGTTGGTAGTCCTCGATGGTTATACCGCTTCGGAACGGTGACTGAAGAAAGGACCTGTCGGCATTGGTTGCAGCGCCCCACCGTACCGCGTCGAGAAAAGCCTCAAGCTTCTCCGCCGAGTCCCAGCCAGTGATTTTAGGCAATCCGGCCCTCTCCAGAACACGCGCTCCTGGTTCTAGTTCCCAAAGGATCTGTATGTTCTCGCCAAGGGAATCTTCGTCGAGCGATCCGAGCGTGACTAAGTGTTGCCTACCGTTTCCAGTCGACGAGAACGCGGAGTCCTGCACATCGCTTACGATCCAATGGCGACGTCGAATCTCGACGAGTTGTCCAGGGTCCGGTACAGATTTGCTCCACACATATTCGGACGAATCGGCTCGTTCTTTTTCAGGCATGCGCTCTCACTCCGGCCTTGGTCCGTCTTCTCCTTCTCACACAAGAAGCGACATGTTCGAGAATGCTCGAACCGATCGCCTCTGCGAGCCTGACTGGGACGGCATTCCCGATCAGCCTGCCTACAGATTTCTTGTAGATCGGCTTTCCCGGTGGAACGAACACGTAGTCTCTCGGAAAGCTCTGGAGTATAGCGCCTTCTCTCAACGAGATGGCCCGATTCTGCTCCGGATGACCGAAACGACCGTTCCCGAATCCATAGAATTGGGTCGTGATGGTAGGGGCTGGCTCGTCCCAACACATACGGCCATAGACGCTCGGATACGTCCTTCCCGTCCTTTTCTTGTGACAATTGGCGACGAGCGTCTCCTTCCAATCTCGCCAAGTACCGCCCTGTCGAGATGCCCGGATGCGCTTCATGTTGACGGGTGAAAGTGCGGACGCTTGGTGCAATGGGTCGTCTTCGTGGACCTCCCCGGCCTCCAGCGGTGGCAAGTGCGCAATGCAGTCGCGGACTGTAGTCCGTTCGGCACCGAACTCCGAAGGGGACAGCAACCGTATAGGTCCGAGCCTTGATGCCAAAAGAACGAGCCTCTGTCGATGCTGTGGAACTCCATAGTCTTCACAATTCACGACATCATGGAATACGTAATATTCGGCGACGTCCAACGCTTCCAGAAATTCCTTGAAGACATCTTGTTCTTTGAGTCGAGGGACGTTCTCCATGGTGACAAGCTCCGGTGAGATTTCCCGGACGAGCCTCGAGAATTGCAGGAGAAGCCACCAGCGTCCATCTTCCGGAGTGGCTTTCTGGTTGTAAGTGGAGAAGGTCTGACAGGGAGCGCATCCTGCCAACAGACGAATTCCGTTCTTTCGGAACGCTTTCTCGATGTCGCGTGCCTCCAGATCCTCGACGGACTTTAGGAGAAACTTGGCCCTGTTGTTCACCGTGTAGGGATACTCGCAAGCCGGGTCGATATCCACGCCCAGTCGGACGTCGATACCGGCTCTCTCCAAACCATGTGTCAGTCCGCCAGCACCGCAGAACAGATCCACGGCGTAGACTTTCCGTTTCGGACGTATTCGCTGCAAGCGCTCCATCACTTTCGTTTCTTGCCCTCGTCGATCTTTGGGCGATCTGAAGCCGCGCCACCGGCCTTCACCCATTCGTCGACCTCCGCCTTCTTGAATTTCCACAACCGCCCCATCCGGTGAGCGGGCATGTCATGCCTGTCGATCCATCGGTACACGGTATCGTGGCTGACGCCTAAGTACTTGGATATCTCTTCCACCGACAACCATCGGTCTTCGATTTCGACCATCTTTTCCTGCTCCTTAGGCCGCTACTTGCCTATCGTCCCGCTTGCCAGAGGTGAACGGGTGATCTGCACACACCTCACCTATTATAGCAGCACCGACCATGATACGGAGACTCTTGCCGATTGTCAACCGCAAATTGCCGCAGGGACACTTATATACCTGCATAAAGAGGCCCACCTGCGCTCCGTTCGATTTCGTTCCATCCATTACATACCAAAGACCAGTGGATCACGTCGGAATCGATGCGTTTTCCGTTCACGTCAGGGCAAGTGGCGCAGAGGATGGACATTGGAACGAGCGGGCCACTACCAAGACCATCGGGAAACTCCAAGTGGCGCAAACTTGCGCATAGCCAAATCATCGCCCGCATAGAGCCACGCCGGAAGAGCAGCCTTGTCAAGTTTCACCGGTATCAGCACACGCCTGTAGAGGCTGGGTCCACCGGGCAGGAAGCCCTCGAGGTGGTCGATGGCCGGGAGGCGGGTCTCGGGATCGTCGAAGGTCAGGAGCTCGCCGTACACGGGCCCCCAGCGGCCGCCTGGGACGTCGTTCTCCCCGAGCTCGGGGTGTGCGGCGCGTGCGGCGAACTCCGCGGCCAGGCGCGCCTGTGTGGCCACGTCGGCGAGCGGGTCGGCGGTGCCGTGGGCCAGGACGTCCGCCTCGGGCACATCCAGGATCGATATGTCGGAAGGGAGCTCGTACAGGCGACCTCGGACGACAAGGCTGTTGACTTGAGGGTCAGCGGCATTGCCCTGAAGGGATCCATGGGGAACCGACATGAGTCGCCAGATTGCGGCCTGGGGGAGGAGGATTTGGGTTTATCGCTTTCAGAGCTCAAGAGGCTCAGGAATCTCATCATACGGCGGACGCCCCAAGAAGGATGAACCAGGTGGCAGAAGCCGGAGAAACCTCGGTCACCCTCGTCGGCGCTCGGGTCGCTCCCCAGCGTTCCCCTATCCTCCGCGTGGGTGTGGAATCGTAACACAGGGCTGTTAGTGGGCCAACCTTCGGGCAGGGTTGCCACGACCCCATAGGCTTTAAGCACCTGGCAGGAAACACTTCATCCGCGTGCACCTGGATGTCGCGAAGATCAAGGAGGTGGAAACCAACAAGCTGAATACCTTGGCATTGGCGCGGGGCCAAGTGCGTAAAAATAGGTGTCGCCTTATTGCGTAAATCTGGGTGTCGCTTGATATGTGAAGGCGCGCGGCCTTGCAACCCTGCGGTCCGATCCGGCCACACTAACGGTCATGGTCTCCCTTGCGCCACCCCGCGCAGATGAAAGATACTCAAGGCGGCAGGCGGCGGAAAAAGGTCGTTGTCAATTTTGGTGGTTTTACCCCGTTCACTAACGTGGTCTTTCCGGACCGAATCGAACCCGCAACTGCTGCCGTAGAGCGCGAATATTAAACTGACCCCAGGGGATTGCCCCTGGAAGGTTTTGGGGTTCGGAGTTCCGCTGCCTCCAGTCCTAGTCAAGTACAGGAGGTGGTCATGGAACTTCAACCGATCTACAAGCGTGTGGTGGGTTTGGACGTCCATCACAAGCAAATCACAGCCTGCGCGATCATCGAGGGCTCGGATGGTCAAGTGCAGGTGCGACACCGTCAGTTTGGGGCGTTTAAGCGGGATCGAAGGGCTCTGGCTGAATGGTGTGCCGCTCTCGAACCGGAAGTCGTGGTCATGGAGAGCACGGGAATTTATTGGCGAAGTCCCTACGCT
>NZ_FQVB01000017.1 GCF_900129305.1 Desulfacinum infernum DSM 9756
ACAAAGACTCCTTGCCCGGCCGGTTCTTTCATCTGTGCGGGGTGGCGCAAGGGGGACCATGACCGTTAATATGAAAGAACTGTACTTTCGGTATCTTGCAGGAGCATCGGGAGCTCCAATCAACACCTAACAGGTGCGGCATCACCTGTGGGAGCACCATCACCTGTGGGAGCGGCGAAAGCCGCGAAAGGGATGGCCAGCCGTTCCGTGGCGTTGCAGCCGGCCGTTCCGTGGCGTTGCGGCCACCACCCCATCGCGCCTTGCGGCGCTCCCACAAAGACTCCTTGCCCGGCCGGTTCTTTCATCTGTGCGGGGTGGCGCAAGGGGGACCATGACCGTTAATATGAAAGAACTGTACTTTCAGTATCTTGCAGGATCTGCCAAAGTTCGAAGGAGCGCTTGTGGGAGCGGCGAAAGCCGCGATGAGGGCGCCCGGCAATCCAACAACCGTGCGTCACGCAAAAAAATCGCACCTTGCGGCGCTCCCACAAAAGGTCCTTGCCTGGCCGCTCTTTCGGCCGGGCGGGGTGGCAAAAGGGAATCCATCATCGTTGGGTCTCTTGTGAAGGCAGCTGGAAACCCGAGCGAAGACGGAATGCGGATCCAAGGAGGCGCTTCATGGGATTGCGGAACCTCGATCGGATTTTCAAGCCCAAATCGGTGGCGGTGGTGGGAGCCAGTGAACGGGGAGACAGCGTCGGTGGAGCGGTGATGCGCAATCTGGTGGAGGGGGGATACGCCGGGGCGATCCATCCCGTCAACCCCAAACGGAAAACGATCCGGGGCCTGGAGGCATGGCCCACCCTCGGCCGGGTGCCCGGCCCGGTGGATCTGGCCGTGGTGGCCACCCCCATCAACACCGTTCCCGCCATTATCCGCGAATGCGCGGCCAAGGGAGTGGGCGGTGCGGTGGTCCTTTCCGCCGGCGGAAAGGAGACGGGGGAAGAAGGGCGTCGCATCGAAGAGGCCATCCGCCTCGAGGCGGCGCAGGCCGGGGTGCGCATCATCGGTCCCAACTGCCTGGGAATCATCTGCCCCGGAGAACACCTGAACGCCAGCTTTGCCGCGCACATGCCCAAACCGGGGCGGCTGGCCTTCATCTCCCAAAGCGGGGCCTTGTGCACGGCCATCCTGGACCTGTCCCTCAAGGAGGGCATCGGGTTCAGCCATTTCGTGAGCATCGGGTCCATGCTGGACGTGGATTTCGCGGACCTCATCGATTTCTTGGGCAACGAGCCCCGCGTCACCAGCATCCTGCTCTACGTGGAAAGCATTCCCCACATGCGCCGCTTCATGAGCGCAGCGCGGGCGGTTTCCCGCATCAAGCCCATCGTGGTGCTCAAGTCGGGCCGGAGCCCCGCCGGAGCCCGCGCGGCGTCCTCGCACACGGGGGCCATGGCGGGTGAAGACGTCCTGTACGACGCGGCCTTCAAGAGGGCGGGGGTGGTTCGGGTGCAGACCATCGGCGAGTTGTTCGACTGCGCGGAGCTTCTGGCCAAGCAGCCGCGGCCGGAGGGACCCGGGTTGGCGATCATCACCAATGCCGGAGGTCCCGGCGTCATGGCCGCGGACGCCCTGGCGGACTACGGGTTGGAACCCGTGGCCTTGTCGGAGGAAACGCTCACCAAGTTGGACGCCTTTCTGCCACCCTTTTGGAGCCGCAACAACCCGGTGGACATCTTGGGGGATGCCTCTCCGGAACGCTACGCCCGGGCCCTGCAGGTGTGCATCCAGGCCCCGGAAGTGCATGGAGTGCTCCTCATTTTGACCCCGCAGGCCATGACGGACCCCACCGCCGTGGCCCGGGAAGTGGCCCGAACGGCGATCCGGAGGCCCTGTCCCGTCCTGGCGTCCTGGATGGGCGGCGTGGACGTGGAGGAGGGGCGGAACGTTCTCAACCAGGCGGGCCTGCCCACCTACCCCACGCCCGAGGCGGCCATCCGGGCGTTCCTCTACCTGCACGAATACGAAGCCAACCTGAAAATGCTTCGGGAAATTCCCAAGCGCTTCCGCCAGGATCTCACCTTCGATACGGATCGGGCGCGGCAGATCATCCGCAAGGGACTGGCGCGCTCCAACGGGGTGCTCACCGAGGTGGAGTCCAAACAGCTCCTGGAAGCCTATGGCATCCCCGTGGTGGCCACCCGGCTGGCTTCCGACGAGGACCATGCCGTTTCCCTGGCGCTGGAGCTGGGCTTTCCGGTGGCCATGAAGATCTGTTCGCCCGACATCCTCCACAAGACGGAAGCGGGCGGCGTGCGCCTCAATCTCCACAACGAGGCCGATGTGCGGAGCGCCTTCCGGGCACTCCTGCAGAGCGCACGGGTCTACATGCCCTCGGCGGACATCCACGGCGTGGCCGTGCAACCCATGGTGCCCGGCGGCCAGGTGGAGATCATCGTGGGCGCCAAGAAGGATGACCAGTTCGGGCCCGCCCTTCTCTTCGGCATGGGGGGAATCCTGGCCGAGATCCTGAAGGACCGGGCCGTGGGCCTGCCGCCCCTGAACCGGGCCCTGGCCCGACAGCTCATGGAAAACACCAAGGTCCACCGCGTGCTGCAGGGTTACCGAAGGATGCCCCCTGCGGACATGGAGGCCATGGAGGAGCTCCTGATTCGCTTGAGCCAGCTCGTGACCGATTTTCCGGAAATCATGGAATTGGACATGAACCCGGTGGTCCTTTTCCAGGCAAAGCCCTGGGCGGTGGACGCCCGGGTCCTGGTCCGGGAAAGCCGCGTCCCGGCCCCCATGCACCTCATCATCAGCCCCTACCCGGCCGCCTATGAGCTGCACACCATGACCTCGGGAGGGCTTTCCGTCTTCACCCGTCCCATCCGTCCGGAAGACGCCCCGCTCCTGGTGGATCTGTTCCACGTTCTGTCTCCCACCAGCATCTATTACCGCTTTTTCAGCCCCCTCAAGGAGCTTTCGGAAGACATGCTGGCGCGGTTCACCCAGATCGACTACGACCGCGAGATCGCCCTGGTGGCCCTGGAGGAGGGGGCCGGGGACGGCGAGAGGATGCTGGGGGTGGCGCGAGTCATCTCCGATCCCGACGGAAAGCGGGCGGAGTTTGCGGTTCTGGTGGGCGATCCCTGGCACGGCAAGGGCGTGGGCGCGCTCCTGCTGGAACGGTGCCTGCGCATCGCCAAGGAAAGGGGCATCCAAACGGTTTACGGGACGGTACTTCGAGAAAACACGCAGATGCTGGCGCTGGGGCGCAAACTGGGTTTCGCCGTTTGCAGCGTGCCGGAAACCAACGAATGCGAGTTGACCATCGATTTGACCAAGGTGGACTTCGGGAATCACGAATCCGGGAGAACCTGAGGAGCGCAGCACCTGCGGGAAGAGGCGGTTCTTCCCGCACACGGAAAGGACGTCGGGAGCCGGCGCAGCGGGCCCCAAGCGGGGAACCCGCTCCGGCAAGGAGGGGCAGAGATGGAAAAGAAGAGGATCTTGGCGGCGGTGGACGGGTCTCCGTGGTCGCACCTGGTGGTTCAGTACGTGGCCCAGATGGTCGATACCGGGATCCTGGAAATCGTTCTCTTTCACGTGAGTTCGCCCATTCCGGAGAGTTTCTGGGATCTGGAGAGGAACCCGGCGTTCCGGAGCCGCCTGGCGCCGGTGGCCGCTTGGGAAATGGCCCAGAAAAAGGCGGTGGAGGACTTCATGGAAGCGGCCACGGCCTCCCTGAAACGGGCGGGGGTGCCGGAAGAGGCCGTTCGGGTCGTGATCAAGCAGCGGGAAGTGGGCATCGCCCGCGACATCGCCTTCGAGGCCCACAAGGGCTACGACGCCGTGGTGGTGGGACGCCGGGGCGTGAGCGATGTCAAAGACCTGATCCTGGGAAGCGTGGCCACCAAGCTGCTGGGCCGGGTGGTGGACGTGCCCCTCTGGATCGTGGGAGAGACCGTGAGTCCCGACGGGGTCCTGGTGGCCATGGACGCCTCCGACGAGGCCCTCAAGGCGGTGGGTTTCACGGCGTCCATGGTGGGTCGGAAACCCAGGCGGGTCCTGCTGCTCCACGTCATCCGCGGCATGGATCCTGGGGCTCAGAGTGTTCTGCGGTTCTTCGCCCCCGAAGAACAACGGGACTGGTTGAAGAAGTCGGAAGAGGAACTGGAACGAGTGGTGGCCCATATGGACGCCGTGTTCGAGAGGGCCTTCACGGTGCTGGAAGCGGAAGGAGTGCCCCGGCACCTGATCGAGACGAAAGTGATCACGGGCGCCACCAGCCGGGCGGGCGCCATCGTACAGGAGGCCCGGGCAGGCAACTACGGGACCGTGGTGGTGGGCCGGCGGGGCTTGAGTCGCGTGGAGGAATTCTTCATGGGCCGGGTGAGCAACAAGGTGGTCCAGCTGGCCAAGGACCGCACCGTTTGGGTGGTGAACTGACGGCGGCTGGTGTGTCCCTGCACAACGGGTGACAGTTTATAGGAAACGCAACCTTGTCCTGTTCGTGCGTGCGGCCTGTAGGGGCGAATAATCATTCGCCCCTACAGGGACCCGTTCTCCAAAGGCGCGGTTCATCCTTCGTTTTCACGGCCCGTCCGTGGTGGGGGTAGGGAGGTGGATGCCATGAGTGGAACCGTTCTTGTTGCCGTGGATGCGTCCAAGCAGAGTCTGAACGCCGCCGCCTTGGCGGCCCGGCTCATGAGCCGTCAACGGGACCAGCGGGTCGTGCTCGTCCACTGCCTGTCCCAGGAGCTGCTTTCCGCCATGCAGAAGGCGGTGGGCAGCGGGGTCATCGAATGGCAGGAAATCGAAAAGCGCCAGATCCGGATGGCGGAAGAACTTCTGGAGAAGGCCCAAAAGTTCTTCGAGGACCTGGGGGTGGACCGGGACCGGGTGGAGCTGTCCGTTCAGAAAGACGGAGAAAGTCCGGCCCGCACCCTGGTTCGAATGGCCGAGACCCTGGGTTGCCACAGTCTCTTCCTGGGCCGGCGCGGGCTTTCTCCCATGAGACGCCTGCTGTTGGGCAGCACGTCCGACAAGGTGGCCCAATACGCCGTGGGGCGAACGGTCTGGGTGGTGGACGCCCCGCTGGAGGAACCCCGGGAGGTCCTGGTGGCCGTGGACTACCGGGAGGAATCGGAAGCGATCATCGACTACACGGCCCGGTTCCTGGCCCCGGTCCCGGGATTGAGATACACCTTCCTGCATCTCATCCCCCAGATCCCTCCCGCACTCTGGGACGACGGCCGGATTCTCAGTTCCCACGAACGGGAGGAGCGACTTCTCAAGGTCGAGCGCTGGATCGCAGAGTGCCGCCGGGCCGTGGACGGATATTTCGAAAAAGCCCGGGCGCTGCTGAAGGAAAAGGGCGTTCCGGACGACCACGTCAAGACCCTGGCCCGCCCCATCCGGGAAGGGATCGCGCGGGACATCGTCCGTTGGATACGGGAAAAACAGGTGGATGTGGCGGTCCTGGGAAAGAAGAGCCTGGGCAAGGGCAAGCCGTTTCTCATGGGCAGTCATGCCAACAAGATCCTGCACCATGCCGGAGGTGCGGCCCTGTGCCTGGTGGGCCACATGCCGGAAGAGGGCTGAGAAGGGGAATCTTTCCCGCGGGGCATTGGGCGGGCCGCTCCGGCCCTTCAGACGGCGCGGGCGGAAAGCACCCGTTGCAGCTCCTGGGCCAGGTCCTCGATGCGGTAGGGCTTGGCCACCACGCCGCAGAAGCCGAACTCGTGGGGCTTGGCCATGATCGGATCGCTGGAATAGCCGCTGGAGACGATGGCCCGCACCCCGGGGTCCAGCTCGCGGAGTCTCTGCAGGGTGCGGCGCCCGCCCATGCCCCCGGGGATGGTAAGATCCAGGATGACGGCATCGAAGGGATAGCCCGAGGCCATGGCTTCCCGGTACAGGTCCACCGCCTCCTGGCCGTGGCGGGATGCGACGCATTCGAACCCCAGATGCTGCAGCATCTCCGAAAGGACCTCCAGGACCACGGAATCGTCGTCCATGATGAGGATGCGGCCCGACCCGGAGGTCATGGGCTTCTGAGCCGACGGGGTCTCCTCGATTTCCCGGGCGTCTCTGGCCGGAAGATAGACCGTGAACGTGGTTCCCTCGCCCGGCACGGATCGGACGGCGATGTGACCGCCGTGCTTCTTTACGATGGAATAGGCCGTGGCGAGGCCCAACCCGCTGCCCTGGGCCTTGGTGGTGAAGTAGGGGTCGAAGATGGATCCCAGATGCTCTTCGGGGATGCCGCATCCCGTGTCGCTCACCGAAAGGGTCACGTAACGGCCGGGCGGGAGAGGGAGCGAGCCCGGATGGTCCAGGTTGCGGTTGGTCAGGCGGATGCGGACCGAGCCGCCTTCGTCCATGGCCTGGTGGGCGTTCAGGACCAGATTCTGCACCACCTGGCTGATTTGTCCCGCATCGAATTCGGCCGTCCAAAGGTCCTCGTCCACCACGAGTTCGCACCGGGTGGCCGTGCCCCTGAGGGTGAAGCGGGCGGAATCCCTGACCACGTCCTGAATACGTCCGGTCTTCTTCACCGGGCTGCCGCCCTTGGAAAAGGTGAGAAGCTGCCGGGTCAGCTCCTGGGCCCTGGCGCAGCCGCGCTCCAGCTCCTCCAGCCGGTTCTCGACGGGGGCTCCCACGGCCAACGATTGCTTGATCAGGGAAACATGGCCCAGGATTCCCGTGAGGATGTTGTTGAAGTCGTGAGCGATTCCGCCGGCCAGCACGCCGAGGGACTCCAGCTTCTGCGCCCTCAACCGCTCGGCTTCCGCCGCCTTGCGCTCCGAGATGTCGCGCACCACGCTCCACATGGAATCCGGAAGCCCCTCCTCGTCCCGGTGGAGATAGAGGCGCACCTCCACGTCCAGAAGCGTTCCGTCCTTTCGGCGGAGCCGCTTTTCGAAAAGATCCGAAAAACCGCGCTCCAGGACCTGCTCCCGAATGGTGCGCTCCATCGAATCGTGCCAGCGTTTGGGGGTGACGTCCCGGCAGGAAAGGCCCACCACCTCTTCAGGGCGGTCGTAGCCCAGCATCTTGGCGAAAGGAGTGTTGCATTCGATGATCGTTTGCCGGAGGTCCAGCCGGGCGTAGCCGTCCAGGCTCCTTTCATACAGTTCCCGGTAGTGCCGTTCCGAAGTTCTCAGGCGGGCTTCGGCCCGCTTGCGTTCCTGGAGTTCCGACAGGAGCCTGCGGTTGGCTTCGGAAAGCTCCACCGTCTGCTGTTGAACCCGCTGCTCCAAAACCTGACGGGCCTCGAAGATCTGCCGGTCCAGGTCGTGGCGGGCGATCATGGCCCCCATCATGTCGGCGGCGATCTTGAGGGCCTCGATCTCGGCGCGATTCCAGGTCCGGTCCTGAAGGCAGTCGTCGAATCCCATGAACCCCCACCAGTCTCCGCTGACGAAGATGGGAGTCACCACGAGAGAAAGGATCCCTTGGGACTGGAGGATGTGCTGTTCGGAAGCCGGGAAATCGCGGACCCGTCCGTAAACGGGCTCTCCCCTTTCCATCAGATGCACCCACCGGGAAAAGCCGCCCTCATGCCAGGGGAAATTTTGAAGGGCCGGGTTGTGGATCTGGGGCTCGATGCCCGGAGCCGCCCATTCGTGGCGCTGGCTGGTGCAGAAGGTCCCGTCTTCGTCCAGGTGGTTCTGGAAAATGTAAACGCGGCTCACGGCGGCGGCCTCCCCCAGCCGTTGAAGGATGGCCTCCATGGAAGCCCCCGAAGGGGATTCCCGCAGGAAATGTTGCGCCGCGAAGGCCACGGCCTCCAGGATGGCGTCCCGTTTCAGAAGGGCCTCTTCGGCGGCCTTCCGCTCCGTTATGTCAAACAGGACGCCGTGGAAGCTGGTGGAGCCGTCCGGCTCTCGGGATACGGAGGCCTCGTCCCAGAACCAGCGGCTCTTCCCGTCGACCCCCACGAGCCGGTATTCGCACCGGATGGGACGGCCTTCGCTGCGGGCTCGGCGGCGGACCTCCAGGACACGGTCCAGGTCGTCCGGGTGGATGCACCCTTCCAGGAAATCCCGGGCGGGGGGCATCTCACGGAAGCCGCAAGACAGGTAAGATTCCGCCTGCGGACTGACGTAGATGAGCCGTTGACTTTCACCTCCTCGTTCCTGGTAAATGATGGCCGGGACCTTTTCGACCATGTTTTTGAACCATGCGGCATCCGGAATGTTTCCGGTGTGGAGGCGAGACTGTTTGGAGTTGTGCATGGACACCCGACCTCCGGGATTGATTTCAGAGCGTTTCCCCATTCCCCAGGATCACCAGAGGCTTGGGGTGAGAGGTGGAGTTGGTACCGGCTGCCTTTCCTGCCAGATCAAAAGAATACCATCCTGACTTATTTCCTAGAGTTTCAAATGTCAACAGATATTGTGGATAATAGGGCTGGATTCCGGAGAGTTAGGCCGTGGGCAGCCGCGCTGCCGGGATTCCAGCCAGCCCCGGTCCACCCTGGCCCCGGAGTGCCGGACGGGCGTCGGCGATCCACCGGAGAGGTCCCGGATTGTGAAAGATTTCAAGTCGCGTTGTCGGCAAGCCGATAGGAAATACGTGAACCTGTTCCATGAAATTGAAAGCGGGAGTGCCCATGGAGATCATCACGACGCACAAGAACGTGGACTTCGACGCCCTGGCATCGGTGGTGGCGGCCCAGAAGCTCTATCCCCAGGCCCGCATCGTGCTCCCCCGATCCATCAACGCCAACGTGAAAGCCTTCCTTTCCATCCACAAGGACCTTTTCCAGGTCCTGTCGCCTTTGGAAGTGCCCCACGACGAAGTGAAGCGGCTCATCGTGGTGGACGCCAAGCGCTGGGACCGTCTGGACTGTCTGGACCCCCTTCGCCGCCGCCCGGACCTGGAGGTGCACGTGTGGGACCACCATCCGGGAGTGGGCGACATCGAGGCCCGTGAGTTTCGCTGGAGCGATACGGGGGCGGCGGTGACCCTGCTGGTGGAGGAACTGGCGGAACGGGGGACCCCCCTGGACCCGGTGCAGGCCACGCTCTTTCTGGCGGGCATCCACGAGGACACGGGCCACCTCACCTTTCCCTGCACCCGGCCGCGGGACGCCCGTGCGGCGGCCTTCCTGCTGGAAAAAAACGCCGATCTCCACGTGATCCAGACGGCGCTGAGGCCCGGCTACGGCCCCCAGCACAAAGCCATCCTGACCCGCTTGCTGGAAACGGTGGTGCGCGACAAGATCTCCGGCCATGTGATCTGCTTTGCGCGGGCGGACGTGAACGGCTACGTGCCGGACCTGGCGTCCGTGGTCACCATGCTCCGGGACGTGCTCAGCTGTGACGCCGTCTTCGGCCTCTTCTGGGACGAGCGGCGCAACCAGACCATCGTCATCGGCCGAAGCGGCGCGGACACCCTGGATCTTGCCCAGGTGCTCCGAACCATGGGCGGCGGCGGCCGGCCCGAGGCCGCATCCGCCGTGGTCAAGGCCGCCAGGCCCGACGGGGTGGAGACGTGGCTCCGGGAGATCCTCAACCAGAACGGAAACGGCTCGGTCAAGATCTTTGATCTCATGTCCTTTCCGGTCTTCACGGTTGGACCCGAGGAGACGGCGGAAGCAGTGCACGAGGAACTCCGCCGGCGGGGCCACACCGGGGCGCCCGTGGTGGAGGACGGGCGCCTGGTGGGCGTCATTTCCATCCGGGACCTGGTCAAGCTCACCCGACCCACCCAGCGGAGCGCTCCGGTGAAGGCCTACATGAAAAGGGACGTTCGCACCATCAGCCCCCAGTGCACCATCACGGAGGCGCTGCGCCTCATGGTCAAACACGACATCGGCCGCCTTCCGGTCCTGGAAGACGGCCGACTGGTGGGCATCGTCACCCGATCCGATCTGATGCTCTACTATTACAACCTGATCTAGAAAGCGGGCTTTGTTGGTCATCCCCGCCAAAGCGGGATCCATGGCGGACAAAGGCAGCGGTCTCAGAACTTCACGGTCTTGATGATCGACTCGTATTCCTGGACCTCCTCCGGAGTGAGTTCGCGCCGGAGGAGTTTCCTGTTCACCAGGATGGGACATTTTTCGTGCAGGGCCAGAGCCACGGCATCGCTGGGCCGGCTGTCGAAGACCACCTCCTCCCCGTTGATCTCGGCCACGATCCGTGCATAGTAGGTGTTCTCCTTCATGGTGTAGATCTCCACCCGAAGGAACCGCACCCCGGCCCGCTCCAGGATCGTGAGATAGGTGTCGTGGGTCAGGGGACGCTTGGGTTCCACGAACCCCTTTTCCTTGGCGATGGCCGTGATCTCGCTGTCCCCCACGAACATGAGGAAGTACTGGCCGGCGTCCTCCGATTCCTTCAGGATCACCATGTTGCCCTGCTGCCGGTCCGTCTTGATGTAGACCTCGTTGGCCACTATGAAATCACTGTTTTCCATCGAGCCACCTCCTTCGGGGTCCCGTTGGTTGCCGATGCCGCTTTTCGCGTTTCCTGGAATTATAAGGACAAGGGGCGGGAATCGTAAATCGTAAATCGTGAGTGGTGAGTGGTGAGTGGTGAGTGGTGAGTGGTGAGTGGTGAGTGGGGCGTGGGGCGTGGGGAGTCGGTGGTCGGGGGTGCGGAAGATCCCTCCCCCTTTTTCCAAAGGGGGGGCCGGGGGGAGATCGGTCCCCATGGATGAGTATGGGAAAAGGGCCATTGACATTACCGACGAGTGGTTTTAGAAGCCGTAAACGAAATGGTCCTGTCACAGGAATATCAACCTATCAAGTGAAGCGAATCGGAGGAGGTGGATCATCATGCGCATCTGTTTCCCGGTATCTCAAGAAAAGGGGTGGGAAAGCCCCGTCTTCGGTCATTTCGGGTCGGCGCCGGCCTTTGTGATCGTGGATACGGACAGCGGGCAACTGGAGGAGGTGACAAACGGGGATCTTCATCACGCCCATGGCATGTGCCAGCCCCTGAAGGCCCTGGGAGGCCGACAGGTGGACGGTGTGGCGGTGGGAGGCATCGGCATGGGCGCCCTCATGAAGCTCCAGGCCCAGGGAATCACGGTCTATCGGGCCGTGGAAGGGACCGTAAAGGACAACCTGGCCATGCTCAAGGAAGGGAAGCTGCCCGTCTTCTCGTCGGATTGGACCTGCGCCGGCCATGGCCATGCGGGAGGTTGCGCCCATCGCTAGCGCCCTGCGGACACATTGCTGCGCGGGGGTGGTTTCCCGCCGGCGTTTCCGGCGGGATACGGGAAGGATAGCAATGCCGATTTACGAATACGTATGCGGTCGGTGCGGCCGGGTTTCGGAACACCTGGTCTTCGGGGGTTCCGAACCGACGGTGTGCACCCATTGTGGAAGCGGGGCCCTCCACAGGCTCTTGTCGGCTCCGTCTCCGGCCTCGGGGAGTCGTCCGGCCCATCGGGTGGCGAGTGCCGGCGACACGGGGTGCTGCGGTTCCAGCCCGGGCACCCGGGGATGTGTTCCCGGGTCCTGCTGCGGAAAGGCCTAGAGCCCTTCGAAAACGGTACGGACGACCGTTCTTCTCGCACCGCAGCCCTTTAGGGCTGCGGAAGAGCCCCCGGCGTCGGGTGGGCATTCGGGTATTGCGTGTCAATTCCAGGGGGTGCGTCGGCCCTTTCCCGTGGGGCTAAAGCCCCGCGGCTACGAAAAGAACGGGAATCCTCCGGCTTCCTGAGCCGGGGTGACATTCTCGGATAAAGTCCCACCGAGCGGGGCAAGACAACGAAGGATGAAACGCACCTTTTGGAAGCCGGCTCCTGTAGGGGCGAATGATTCTTCGCCCCTACAGGCCGCGGGCACGAACGGTGCGGGGTCGCGTTTCATATGAGTTCCCGGCGGACCGAAGCCCTGGCGGCCGGCTTTCGTAGATCCCGGTTCGGCCGGCGATCCGGAGTGCTTCCGCCCTGCAGGGGCTTTCGGGCGCCGCGGTGCAGGGGTTCCGCTACCGGATTTTCCAGCGGGTGCCTTCCGGGGTGTCTTCCAGTTGCACGCCCATGTCCGTCAGCTGATCCCGGATGCGGTCGGCCTCTTCGAAATCCTTGGCCTTGCGCGCCTGGTTGCGCTTTTCGATCAGCTCCTCCACCTGGGCTTCCGAAAGGCCCTTTTCCCGCACCTTGAGCCGGCGCAGCTCCCGGAAGAAGGCCTCCGGCGGACGGGTGAGCAGTCCCAGGACGCCGGCGTGTCCCTTGACAGTCTCGGCCCCCATGCGGGCCAGGGCGGCGGCGGGGCCTTTCAGCTTCTTGCGGCCGAAGGAATCGAGAAACCGCTGGAGCGCCCGCTGCACTTCGAACAGGTGGCCGATGGCCTGGGCCGTGTTGAAGTCGTTGTCCATGGCTTCCCGGAACTGGTCCGGAAGGGATTGGATTTTCTCGAAAAGCTCCTTGTCCTGGGCCATGAGAGCCTTTTCGTGGACCGAGCCCTCCTCCGGCGCATCGGGGACTCGTTTCTCCACCTCTTCCAGGGTGGCGTAGAGGCGTTCTAACGCCCGTTCAGCCTCGGCCAAGGCTTCGTCGGAAAAGTCCACGGGGCTCCGGTAGTGCTTGCTGATCACAAAAAGCCTCAAGGTCTCGGGGTGGACCGACTTCAGGATGTCCCGAATGGTGAAGAAGTTGCCCAGGGACTTGGACATCTTTTCGTTGTTGATGTTGACGAAGCCGTTGTGGATCCAGTAGCGCACGAAGGGCACGCCGAAGGCGGCCTCGCTCTGGGCGATCTCGTTTTCGTGGTGGGGAAAGATGAGGTCCTTGCCCCCGCCGTGCAAATCGAAGGTGGGGCCCAGGAATCGACTGCCCATGGCCGAGCACTCGATGTGCCAGCCCGGGCGGCCCGGTCCCCAGGGGCTGTCCCAGGCGGGTTCGCCGGGTTTGCTGCCCTTCCACAGGACGAAGTCCAGCGGGTTTTTCTTGTTGGGATCCACCTCCACGCGCGCTCCCGCCATCATGTCGTCCAGGCTGCGCCCGGACAGTTTGCCGTACTCGGGAAACTTCTCCACGGAAAAGTAGACGTCCGATCCCGCCTGGTAGGCGATGCCCTTTTCTTCCAGTCGTCGAATGATTTCGATCATCTGGGAGATGTTTTCCGTGGCCAGGGGTTCCAGGTCGGGCCGGAGCACGTCCAGGGCGTCCATGTCCTCGTAGAAGGCGGCGATGTACCGGTCGGCGATGGTGCGGTAGTCCGTTCCTTCCTCGTTGGCCCGCTTGATGATCTTGTCGTCGATGTCCGTGAAGTTGCGGACGTAGGTGACGTCGTAGCCCCGGTACTTCAGGTATCGATAGATCACGTCGAAGACGATGGCCGATCGGGCGTGGCCCACATGGCACAGGTCGTAGACGGTGACGCCGCACACGTAGAGCCGGACCTTGCCGGGTTCCAGGGGCTGGAAGGCTTCCTTCTTCTTGGTGAGCGTGTTGTAGACGGTCAGGGTCATGAAACCGCTCCTTCCTCTCTCTTTTCGATCAGGACCACGGCATAGGCGGCGATACCCTCCCTTCTGCCGACGAATCCAAGCCCTTCGGTGGTGGTGGCCTTGACGTTGACCGCTTCGGGTTCCAGCCCCATGGCGTGGGCGATCCGTTCGCACATCCGAGGGATGTGGGGTGCCAGCTTGGGCCGTTCGGCCAAGACCACGGCGTCTGCATTGACCGGCCGGTAGCCGGCGCGGCCGACGAGCCGCGTGCACTCCTCCAGCAGGAGAAGGCTGGAAATCCCGCGATACCTTTCTTCCGAGTCCGGGAAGTGGCGGCCGATGTCTCCCAGGGCCGCCGCCCCCAGCAGGGCGTCGCAGACGGCATGCACCAGGACGTCCGCATCCGAATGGCCCAGGAGCCCCCGGTGGTGGGAAATCTCCACGCCGCCCAGGACGAGCGGCCGGCCTTCGGCGAACCGATGCACATCGTAGCCCATTCCCACCCTCATGGGTTTCCTCCCTCCCCCTAATTTTTTGCGATCATGGCCGCCCTCGAGCCACCCCGCGTGGGTGAAGGGCCCGTACCGGGCTGCAACTCGTCCTGTGGGAGCGCCGCATTACCGCCCATTCGCATACACAGACCGTTTCCTTTTGCCTCAAACCCCCTCACGGAGGTGCGTGACAGCGAAGGATGAAATGCACCTTTCGGAAGCTGACCGCTGTAGGGGCGAATGATCATTCTCCCCTATAGTTCCGTGTGCGGATGGTATCCGGTCATGTTTCCTATAGACTCCCCGACCGTGATCCGTCGCGGGCGGTGTCCTTCAGGTGTTGCCAGGCCCAGCGGAGGTCCTCCGGGGTGGTGATCTTTACGTTGGTGCGCTCCCCCTCCACCACGGCCACCGCCATTCCCAGCTCTTCCACCAGGGCGGCGTCGTCGGTGGCCTGAAGGCCCTCCTTTGCCGCTCTTTCGTAGGCCGTGAGAAGGATGTCCCGTCGGAAGACCTGCGGGGTCTGCGCGAGCCACACACGACGGCGGTCCAGGGTCTTTTCCACGCGGCCGTTTCGGACCAGCTTGACCGTGTCCACGGCGGGGCAGGCGCAGACGGCGGCGCCCGTCTCCCGGGCGGCTTCCAGGGTGCGCCGGAAGAGATCCGGGGAGGCGAAGGGCCTCACCCCGTCGTGGATGCAGACCCAGCGGCACGAAGAAGGCAAAACGTCCAGGCCGTTTCGCACGCTGTCCTGGCGCTCCCGGCCTCCCGCCGTCACCCGGGCGGGACAGGGCGGCTTCACGTCGTCCAGAAGGCCCTCCGCCCATTCCAGAAACGGCGGTGGAACCACCACCACCACGCCGTTCAAGAAGTCCAGGCCGTGAAGGACGTCCAGGGTCCAGGCCAACAAGGGCTTTCCCTCCAGGTGGTGGAACTGCTTGGGGTGGGGAAGGCCCATGCGCACGCCGCTTCCCGCGGCGGGGACGATCATCCACACCTCTTCGGCGGTCCCGGGCCCCCTGGTGCCGTTTTCCATTCCGCCTCCGTACGCTTCCGCATCCGGCCGCGCCGATTCGCTCCTGGCCGTTCATTCGTCATCAGAAAAAAAGGGGGATTGGAGGAGCGCGTAAGCCGGGTTCTGTTCCCGCCGGGAAGGGCGGGCCCCGATCATTCCTCTAGGCCCGACGTTACCGCCGGGCTCGAGCGGCCGACCCGGGAGCTTCAGGCGGGCAACCCTCAAACGCTCCCCTACTTGGCCTTGCTCCGGGTGGGGTTTACCTAGCTCCCGGTGTCACCACCGGGACTGGTGAGCTCTTACCTCACCGTTTCACCCTTACCGAGCCCTCAGCCGGGCCGGCTGAAGACTCGGCGGTCTGTTTTCTGTGGCACTTTCCTGCTCGTCGCCGAGACTGGGCGTTACCCAGCACCCTGCCCTGTGGAGCCCGGACTTTCCTCCCGTCACGCCCGGGGGCGCGACCGGCGATCGGGTACGCTCCTCCAAATCCCCTTGAAAATTAGCAATAAATGGAGACAAGTGCAAGGGACGCAGGTTCCGGTGGGTTGAAGCGAAGTTCAGTCCACGGGCCGGATGTTTCGGCGGGCCCAGCCGATGAGCTCCTCGTAGGTGGTCCCTTTGGGGAAAAACTCCGCGACACCCAGCGCCTTGAGCTCGTTCACGGCCGTCTCATCGAAGTATCCGCCGGCCGTGACGCCGATGGCATGGGCGCCGTTTTCCTGGAGCCGCTCGAACAGGTGCCGGAACTGATCCAGGGTCGCTCCGGGCAGCGTTGTGATGCCGATGTGGTCCACCGATTCCTGCAGGGCGGCGTTGACGATGGCCCGGGGATCTTCCGATTCGGTGTAGATCACCTCGAAGCCCGCCTCGCTGAAGGCTCCCGCGAGCCGCATCAGGGCCGCTTCGTGGCCCTCTCCGAACTTGGCCATGAGAATCCGCACCTTTCGCTTGCTCATAGGTTCTCCTCCCATTCCAGAGTCGGCGTGGCCGTCCCGGCGGCTCGGGACGGGTGGAGCGGCGCTGCGGCGCGTGCCCGCCCGGTTCGGGCTCCTTTACGGAGCCTCGTGTCAACTTCCCTGATACTTGAACGAAATGGCGACCCGCGCCCGATAGGCGACCACCTTCCCCTCTTCCAGCTTCATGTCCAGCTTGGTGATTTCGGCGATTCTCAGGTCCCGGAGCGATTTGGCCGCCGTCTCCACGGCGTTCTTGGCCGCCTCTTCCCAGGAAACGGTGCTGGTACCCACCAGTTCAATGATCTTGTAGACGCTTTCCGCCATGGGTGCCCCCTTTCCGACCTGCGTGCCGTGCAGGTCCGCGGCACCCGCCGCGCCCGCCGCTCCACGCCCATCTCCCCCGCCCCCCTTTGGGAAAGAAGGGAGGCGGATCACGGGTTACGGATCACGGATAACGAACATATAACCGGGCCGAAGGCGGAAGCGTAGAAAAAACCCGATTCCCTTCAGAAAAGGCGCAGCTGCTGGGTGGTGCGGTAGGGCAGCCCCAGATGTTCGAAGGCCAGGCGGGTGGCCACGCGACCCCGGGGGGTCTTTTTCAAAAACCCCTCCTGGATCAGATAGGGTTCGTAGACCTCCTCCAGGGTGTCCTTCTCCTCGGACACGGCCGCCGCCAGGGTGTCGATGCCCACGGGACCGCCGTCGTATTTTTCGATGATGGTGGAAAGGATGCGCCGGTCCATGCGGTCGAAGCCCCGCTCGTCCACATCGAGCATCTTGAGGGCCGCATCGGCCACTTCCCGGGTGATCACACCTTCCGCCCGGACCTCCGCATAGTCGCGGACTCGGCGAAGCAGCCGGTTGGCGATCCGCGGGGTTCCCCGGGACCGTTTGGCGATCTCCAGGGCTCCGTGGTCGTCGATGGCGATGTTCAAGATCCGGGCGGCGCGCACCACGATCTCCTTGAGATCCTTCACGGGGTAGAACTCCAGGCGAAGCACCACCCCGAAGCGGTCCCGAAGGGGCGGCGACAGGAGCCCGGCCCGGGTGGTGGCGCCCACCAGGGTGAAGGGCGGGAGGTCCAGCTTGATGGTTCGCGCGGACGGTCCCTGACCGATGATGATGTCCAGCTGGAAGTCTTCCATGGCCGGGTACAGGATCTCTTCCACCACGTGGTTGAGCCGGTGGATCTCGTCGATGAAGAGAACCGAACGGGGCTCCAGGTTGGTGAGGATGGCGGCCAGGTCTCCGGGGCGTTCGATCACGGGGCCGGACGTGGCCCGGAAGGGCACGCCCATCTCATGGCTGATGATGGCCGCCAGGGAGGTTTTCCCCAGGCCCGGATGGCCGTGCAGCAGCACGTGATCCAGAGGTTCCCCGCGCTGGAGCGCGGCTTCCACGAAAATCTTCAGGTTTTCCTTGAGCGTGTGCTGGCCCAGGTATTCCTGGAAAGACCGAGGGCGGAGGCTGTTTTCCAGCCCCAGGTCCTCCTCCCGGGGATGCGGTTCCACCAATCGGTCCGTCATGTGGAAAGCCTTCTTCCTTTGGAGCTTGCGGCCGGCTCCTACAGAAAATGTTTCTTGGTTCGCTCTTTCATCCCGGCGGGGTGGAAATCCTCGCCATGATCGTTGGGAACGGCTCTGCAACTGAAGGCACAGAGGAATTTCCGTTCTCTCCGTAGCCGCGGGGCTTCAGCCTCGCGGGAAGGAGCCAGCGTGGTCCCATGACGTGTTGGGCCGTACCCGATGGCCCATCCGACGTCCGGAGATTCCTGCGCAGCCCTAAAGGGCTGCGCTACGAGAAGAGCCGGCATCCCCTTGAAACCAGAGAGGACGATTCTCTCTCATGCCGGGGTCCCGAAGGGCGGGCGTAAAACCCGCCCCTACGGAAACGCATTGGTTCCTTGGGTAGGGGCGGGGTTTATCCCCGCCCGTCACCGTCACCCCAGCATGCGAAGGGCCTCGCGCAGCAGCGCTTCCAGCGAGGGGGCGGCCTCCTCGCCCAGAGCGCTTCGGGCCTTCTTCAGGGCCTTGGTGGCCTCCGAGGGCCGATACCCCAGGTTCACCAGGGCCGAAAAGGCGTCGGCAAAACCGTCGTCTCCCGGCGGAGATTCGATGAGAGGCGCCTCCCGTTCGGGCACCTGCAGTTTCAGGCGGTCTTTGAGTTCCAGCAGGATGCGTTCCGCCGTCTTCTTGCCGATGCCCGGAATCTTTTGCAGCCGCTGCCGGTCCTGGAACTGCACCACGCGGCGCAGTTCGTCCGGCTGGATGCCGGAAAGGATGGTGAGAGCCATCTTGGGTCCGACGCCGGAGATGGCGATGAGGAGTCCGAACATCTCCTTTTCTTCCGCGGTATGGAAGCCGAAGAGCTGCAGGGCGTCCTCCCGAACGTGGGTGTGGACGTAAAGGGAGGCCGCGGCTCCCGTTTCCGGAAGATGGTAGAAGGTGCTCAAGGGCACGTGGACGCAATAGCCCACGCCGTGCACGTCCACGATCACATGGTCCGGCGCCTTGTGGCGAAGGATGCCTTCCAGATGGGCGATCATCGCTGTTCCCACACCTGCCGGCAGAGCCGCGAGCTGCGCGAGTGGATGTGGCAGACGGCCACCGCCAGCGCGTCGGCGGCATGGGAGCTCAACCGGCCGGTGACGCCCAAAAGGGTGCGAACCATCTGCATCACCTGGTCCTTGTCCGCCTTGCCGTAGCCCACCACCGCCTGTTTGATCTGCAGGGCGCTGTATTCGAACACGGGAAGCCCGGCATGGACGCCCGCCACCACCGCCGCGCCGCGCGCCTGGCCCAGAATGAGGGCGCTCTTGGCGTTTCGGGACATGAAGACGTCCTCCACGGCGCATTCGTCCGGGGCCGTCTCCCGGATGAGTGCATCGATCTTTCCGAAGATGAGCCCGAGCCTCTCGGGGAAGGGAAGGGACCCGGGAACGGCGATGGTGCCGCTGGCCACGTGCACCAGCCGATTTCCGTGGCCGTCCACCACGCCGTAACCGGTGTGGCGGGACCCCGGGTCGATGCCCAACACTCGAATCATGGCGGGGCGTCCGCGTTCATGGGCGTTCATTCGCGGCTCTGTTCGTCTTTACGCCACGGCATTCAGGATCTCGTCCGGAATGTCGAAGTTGGCGTAGGCGTGCTGCACGTCGTCGTTGTCTTCCAGCATGTCCATGAGCCGCAGGAGCTGCTGGGCGGTCTTTTCGTCTTCCACCCGCACGGTGGTCTGGGGCACCATGGTCACTTCCGCCATCTCATAGACCAGGCCCCGCTGGTCGAAGGCGGCCTTCACCTTTTCGAAATCGGCCACCGTGGTGACCACCTCGAACTGGTCCTCCTGATCCCGCACGTCTTCGGCGCCCGCCTCCAGGGCCACCTCCATGACTTCCTCTTCGCTCACCTTCTCCTTGCTGAAGACGATCAGGCCGTGCTTGTCGAACATCCAGGCCACGCAGCCGGCCTCCCCCAGGCTGCCCCCGTTCTTGGAAAAGATGTGGCGCACCTCGCTGGCCGCCCGGTTCCGGTTGTCGGTCATGGCCTCCACCAGGATGGCCACCCCGCCCGGGCCGTAGCCTTCGTAGATGACCTCTTCGTAGGCCGTTCCTTCCAGTTCGCCCGTGCCCTTCTTGATGGCCCGTTCGATGTTTTCTTTGGGCATGTTTTCCGCCTTGGCCGCGGCGATGGCCGCCCGCAGGCGGGGATTGGCTTCGGGATCGCCGCCGCCCATGCGGGCCGCCACGGTGATTTCCTTGATGAGCTTGGTGAAGATCTTGCCGCGCTTGGCGTCCTGGGCGGCCTTCTTGTGACGAATGGTGCTCCACTTGGAATGTCCTGACATCTGTCGGTCCTCCCTTATGTCGGCATCGCCTTGTAGTCCATGGCGAGAATGTAGATTTCCTTGCTCTGCTTTCTGGATGCGTCGGGCTTGACCACCTTCACCCGCCGGAACCGTCTCTTGGTCTCGGCCACCAAGGCGTGGAAGTCGCTCCCCTGGAAGATCTTGGAGCAGAAATGCCCGCCGGGGCGAAGCAGCCGGCAGGCCAGATCCAGGGCCCTCTCGTAGAGCAGTTCGGAACGGGCCGCGTCGGCCGCCTTGATCCCGGAGGTCTTGGGAGCCATGTCGCTCAAGACCACGTCGAACGGGCCGTGGCCGCGCAACAGGGCCTCCGTCTCCTCGTCGAAGATGTCCCGCTGGTAGGTGATCACGTGGGAAGGAAACCGGTGGGCAATGGGCTGAAGATCAACGCCCACCACCAGTCCTTTTGGGCCGACCACCCGCTCGGTGAACTGGATCCACGACCCGGGCGCCGCACCCAGGTCCAAAACCCGCTGACCGGGTTTGAGGATCCGGTGCTTCTTTTGGATCTGTTCCAGTTTGTAGATGGCGCGAGCAAGATAGCGTTCTTTCTTGGCCCGGTGAAAGTAATGGTCCTGGTATGGATGTGGCATTTAATAACCGCCTAGAAATTGTCTTATTTTTCCGAAGTTCATCTCTTAGCACAAAGACCGGGGCGTTGCAATCGGGGACGAACAGCTGCCGGCGGGTTTTGACACGGCCCGCCCGTCGCTTTATGGTGACCAATAGATGGGCGGATTCCCCACATAGCATCCCACACAACGGAGGTGTCTCATGACGCAGAAGGGTGCCGGTATCGAGGAACTGAGGGATTTTGCCGTGTCGGCCATCCGAAGGGCGGGCGAGGAGGCGTTGGGCTACTACGGCAAGGGGCGAGGCGACATCAAGTTCGACGAGGATCTGGTCACCGAAGCGGAACTTCGTCTCATCGAGTCCTTCCACCATCGGCTCCAGGAAAAGTTTCCCGGCCATGAGGTCTTCGGCGACGCCCCGCCGAGAAAAGAGTACGTGCACGGCCAGGAAGGGCACTTGTGGGTTTACGACGCCCTGGACGGAGTGGCCAACTTCCAGGCCGGCATCCCGCTTTGGGGCATGTCTCTGGCCCTGCTGGAGAACTTCTGGCCCGTTCTGGGGCTTTTCTACATGCCCGCCACCGGCGACCTCTTCTACGCCGAACCGGATACCGGCGCCACACTCAACGGAAACCCCATCCAAATCGCCTATTCCGGCGATATCAACAACGAAAGCCTGCTTTTCACCTATTCCCGGTTCCACACCCATTACCGTTCCAACTTCCCCGGCAAGATCCGCAACCTGGGCTGCACGGCGGCCCACATCTGCTATGTGGCCATGGGCCGAGCGGAAGGCGCTCTGCTGAACAGCGTCTCCTATCAGGACCTGGCCGCTGCCCAGGTGATCCTCAAGGCGGCGGGGGGCGCCATCGAGAAGGTGGAGGAGGCGGGGCCCTTCCACCTCAATGAGCACTTCGAGAGCCGGCGTATCGAGGTGCCCTTGCTGGCCGCGCCCAAGGGGGCCCACGAAGCGGTCCGCGGCTACCTGACCCGCACCGCCACGGTCTGACGCCTGCCTAACGATCATGGCTCGCTTTGCGCCACCCCGCATGGATGACGGAGCGAGCCAAGAAGCATTTTATGTGGGATCCGGCTTGCCGACGATCCGAATCGCGACCAGGGCCGCTCCTGCAATTGAAAAGACTCGCGTCTATTCGCGGTTGTCCTTCCCATCAACCCCCCCATCGCGGGGATCCCGTGACAAAGAAGGAAGAAACGCGCGTTTGGGAAGCAGGCCCCTGTAGGGGCGAAGGATTATTCGTCCCTACAGGTCGCGCGCACGAACGGAACGAAGTCACGTTTCATATGAGCTGATCGAGTTTTCTTAGTGTCCCATTGTCGCCGCGCGATCGGCGGGCGGGGATAAGCCCCGCCCTTTTTCCCTTTTCCTTCAAGCGACGGCCGGTTCCTGCCGATGGAAAGGCCGAGAGCTTGAAGGTCGAGCAATTCCATGGAAAGGGGACGGAGACGTGGCGGATCGTTCGGGCGGTAAGCCCGTGATCACCTGCCTGGAATGCGGGTGGTACCCGCTTTGTGAACCCGACGACCTTTACCGGCCGTGCGACCAGTTCATCCCCACCGAGGAATTGGCCGACCGGATGGGCCGGCGGCTCCACGAGGTGCTGACCCGCCACGGGGCGGAGGAGTCTTCCGGTGCCTCGGATCACCTGGACTTTCCCGGACGCAAGGAGGACGGAGAAGTCCACTAGCAGGCTGTCTGGTACGGGTTTCCGACGCAAGAGCCCAGGGAATCTCCGTTCTATCGTAGCCGCGGGGCTTCAGCCCCGCGGGAAAGGGTCATCGCAACCCAATGAAGTTACGGGCCGAAGACGACAGGCTATCCGACGCTCGGTGGATCCCCCGCAGCCCTAGAGGGCTGCGCTACGAGAAAGGCGATGGTTCCCGGCGCTCTCGAACAGGCGCCCGCACCGGCCTTTTCCGATTTCACTTCCCCGCCTTGTCTGCAGGAATCATGGCCCGATCTTACCTGCCGGGCCCGGGTGGGTCCGCCGGAGCTACCTCTTGAGGGCCTGGCTCAAGACGGCGGCCAGCACCGCCGCCGCCAGGCATGCCCAGAAGACTTCCTGGAGCCCCCCTGCGATGACCACCTGGAGTTGGGTTCGCAGGGGTTCGGCCAATGTTTCCTGCATCTCCGGCTTGAGCAGTTCGCGGAGGGCGCTGAGGTTCTGCAGGTTCCGCGGGGAGGCGAGACCTTCCGCCTGCTGGAGGGACCGCGAGACGGCGTGGGTGAGAAGACTCCCGGTGGCTCCGATTCCGATGGTCCCTCCGAGCGTCCTGGCGAATTGATGGGAGGAGGTGGCCACGCCCAGATCCTTGGGAGCCAGGCTGTCCTGGACGATGAGAAGCGTGGAGATGGAAACGAAGCCCATGCCCAGCCCGGCCAGGAGGAGCACGACGGAACAGACGCCCAGCGGCGTGGCGGCGTCCAGAAAGAGGGAGGCCGTGCAGGCTGCAGTGAGAAACCAGGATCCGGCCACGGCGGCCTTCTTCTTGGCGATGCGCTGGGACATCTGGCCGTAGGCCCAGGCTCCCACGGACCAGCCCAGGCTGAGCGGGATCATGGCCATTCCCAACCGCGACGGGCTTTGGGACAAAACCCCCTGGATGAAAAGGGGAAAGAAGGCCGAAAGGGAAAAGACGGCGAAGCTGCAGCTGAAGGCGGCCGCATTTCCCAGGGTGAAGCCCGGGGACCGGAAGGAGGACAGGGGGAGGATGGGTTCCCTGGCTCGCCTTTCCGCATGAAGGAAGGCGAATCCGGAAAGGAGGGCGCAGGCCGCCAGGGCCAGGATGGGGGGAGAGGACCAAGGATGGGTTTCCCCCGCCAGCAAGAAGACCGCAAGAAGGCTCAAGACGCACACCGAAAGCGTAAAGGCCCCCAGAAAGTCCACGTCCGGCCTGCCGTCGGCCCCGGTCTTTTCCTGCATGTGCATCCGCACCCCGACCAAGGCCGCCAGGCCCAACGGCAGATTGATGAAAAAGATCCATCGCCAGTTCAGGACTTCCACCATAACGCCCCCCAGGGCGGGCCCCAGCAGGCTGGACACTCCCCAGACGAAGCTCACCAGCCCCATCATCTTGCCGCGCCGTTCCGGAGCCGAGATGTCCGAGATGACGTAATAGCAGAGAGCGAAGTTGGCGCCCGCCCCCACGCCCTGGACGGCTCGGGCTCCGATGAGCTGCACCATGGAACCGGCCAGGCCGGCGGCCAGGGAACCGGCCAGAAAGATCAGGATGGCCAGGGTGAACAGCCACCGTGCGCTGAAAAGATCGCAGAGTTTTCCGAAGATGGGCAAGGCCATGGCCCGGGTGAGCAGATAGGCGGAAAAGACCCAGCTGTAAAGCGACAGACCTCCCAGCTCCGCCACCACGGTGGGCATGGCGGCCCCCACGATGAGCGCATCCAGCGCGCCGAGAAAGAGCGCCGTCAGGGCGGAGGCGATGATCCAGTAGTGGGATGCGGGAAGGCGCGATGAGTTGGTCATGGAGCCCCTGTGGCGGCACAAAAGAAAGGGGTCGGCGTTGACCGCCCACCCCTCGAATTTTCCTGGTGCCGGAGGGGAGAATCGAACTCCCACGGGCGCAAGGCCCACTGGATTTTGAGTCCAGCGCGTCTACCAGTTTCACCACTCCGGCAAGGCGGCCGAATTATAGGAGGCGCTTTTCCGGCGTGTCAAGCAAAAGTCCCGGACGTCCGCGGGGAACATTCAACCTCAATGGACGTCCTTGGGATCCGGCGCCTCGTCCTTTTCCTCCGTTTCGTCGGCGAAGAAGGCCCGGTTGCTCTCCAGTTCCTCCAGGAACACCTTTGCGGCCTTGGGATTGAAATGCTCCGGACTTCCCACCATGCGCACGGTCACGAGCAAGGCGTGGGCCAATCCCAGAAGGGAGTCGGGCGGTCCTTCCAGGACGACCTTCTCGCCCCCGTACTTTTCGATTTCCACTTTCACGTGATACTGCTGGGCGATCTGATCGTAGTGGACGTGGCGAACGAAGGTGCGCCAGTCGTTGGGGTGCTGCTTCCACAAGACGAAGGCTTCCTCCAGCTCCGGACCGTGGTAGGCCAGAAGGAGCCGCAGAAACGAGAGCACTTCCTCGGAAGCCACCTGCTCCACCATGGCCAGACGCTTGTCCTGTTCCCCCAGGGCCAGCCAGGAAAGGAAATGGGTGAGGTCCCGGCCCAGGTAGGTCCCCATGAGCTGGCTGAACTCATCCCAGCTTTCATTGTTCAGGCTTCCCGAAAGGCGACGGTCCAGGATCTCCAGAATGCGGAATTCCGCCTCCGGATGCGCTTCCAGGAACTTTTGCAGGTCCGTGCTGGCCCGGCTCAGCAAGTCCCGGGTCTCCTCGTCCGTCAGATCGTCGGTCAAGAGTTTGAGCCATTGGGACATGGGCTCTCCTTTCCTGTCGTGGCGTCATGGGTTGGGATTGGAATCGGAAGGGGCGTCGATTCGCCGTGCCGGGGGATCCGGCAAGGGGCGTGCGCGGTTTCGATCCGTCCGTTGCCGGGGCAGCAAGAGGGACGGGCGGAATCGGGTTTCCACGGCGTCGATGCGCGCCGTCGTGCTCTGTCGGGGGATCTGGGTCTGGTCCACGGCCCGCTCCAGGATCCTCTCGCTGCACATCTTGATGCCGGCCAGGGCCTCTTCGGCTCCCGACCGGGTCTGCTTCAGGGCGGATTCGGCAGCCACGAGCATCTGCTCCACATGGCGTTTTACAAGGCGAAGGGCATCCTCCATGCTCGTTCCGGCGGGCGCGCTCAGAGCGTCGTTGGCGGCCTCGGCGGCCTTTTGATGATGCTCCAACAGGGCCTCCAGGGTTTGGGAAAGAAGGCTTTGGGGAAGCTCCCGGGGGGCCGGATAGGGGATGTTCCTTTCCGCATCCTGCAGGAGCTCGCGAAGTGATTCCCAATAGTAGGCGTCCCCCAGTCGGTGGAGTTCCCGGAGTCCCTTTTCGATGCGGGTGCGGGCCCGGTCGCAGACCCGTTGGACCTGGTACACGTTCATGTAGGCGAAGATGTGTTTTTCCAGCGCGCCCTGGTACTCCCGCAGTCGGGTGAGCAGGGAAAGGCGGATGGGGACCAGGGGCTCCGAAGGTCCTTGTCCAAGGGAAGCCGGGGAGTGAGTCACCTGGCGTGCGTTTACGTCCTGCGTCATGTCTTTTCTCCCGATCCCCTTCCTCGCAGGTGGAAAAAGGCCTAAGTCTGGAGGCTCTGCAGGGTCTTCAGGCCCTTTTCGTAAATGGTGTGCTTCAACAGCGCCTCCGCATCCTGAAGGGTGGAGGCGAGGGCCCGGATCCGGTGAAGGAGGTTGTCCACCGCCCGTGTCTCCCGGTGCGCCGAGGCGCGCTCGAAGGCCTGAGAAAACTGGCCCAGCAACAGATCCATCTGATGCCGGTCCTGGTCATCGTACCAGGGGATCCGATCCAGAAAGGCCTTCCGGGATGTGGAGCGCTCCCGGTCCAGGTTTTCCATGAGCAGGTCCAGGGTCCGCCAAGTGCTTTCGTAGTGAGGATCCATCCGGTTGCGAAGGGCCTTGATGTTCTGGTCCACCAGGTGCTCCATGCGCTTGCAAAGAAAGAGGAGCTCCTTGATGTTTTCCAGGTTCTGCAGGTAGTTTTCGATGACGTGGGCCAAGGCGCCCGTGTCGTGGATCGCCCGGCCCAGCTGTTCCACCTTGGCCGTGAGCTGCTGCTTGACGGCGTCGTTTTTGGCTCGCCACCCCGACCGGATCGTTTCGATGAGAGGCAGGGCGTCTTTGACCAGTGCCACGGAAGTGCCCACGGTGGCCAGGAGGGTGGAAAGTTCAGTGGGCATGGGAGGCCTCCTCTTTCAGCGAGCCTAACCCCCGGGCCATCTCCCTGTCAAACCGAGAGTTTTTCGTGAAAAGCAAATCGCGCCTTGCGCCCGCCCGCCCAAGGGATCGCCCCTTGGAAAGCTGTGCGAGAACAGGTTTGCTTCGTCAACCGAAAAGGGCCCGCTCTTCTTTCGTAGCCGCGGGGCTTCAGCCCCGCGGAAAAGAAACCATCATAACTGCTAGAAGTGGCAGGTAATACCTGATGGCCAACCGACGTCCGGGGATTCCTCCGCAGCCCTAAAGGGCTGCGCTACAAAAAAAGCGGTCATCCCCGGCGTTTTCAGCCAAGCCCCTGGCGACAGCCCAGCCCATGGGAAAAGTGTTGACACCGGTCGGGGGCCCTGCTATAGAAACGCTCACTTGCGGCTGGGGCTGTAGCTCAGTTGGGAGAGCGCTTGAATGGCATTCAAGAGGTCAGGGGTTCGACTCCCCTCAGCTCCACCAGCGGAGACAAGAAAACGGCCGGTGGGTTTCCCACCGGCCGTTCTTTTTGGATCCTTAATATTTCTCCTAATCCCCCGTAATCCCTCACTCATCACTCATCACTCATCACCCATCCACCACCAGTTCCTCCACCAGCTCTTCCAGGTGCTTCAGGCTGTTGCACACCCGTGAGAGGCTGCAGAAGGGCGCGTAGCTCTCCATTTCCGAATCGCCCGTTCCCCACAGGGTTCGGGGCTCCGGGTTGAGCCAGATCACTCGAGAGGCCCTTTGGGAAAGGCGCCGAAAGGCGTCCACGGCGGGATCGCCCCGGTTGTTTCGCGCGTCGCCCAGGATGACGAGCGTGGTGGAGTGCTGCACGACTCCGGCGTAGCGGGCATCCAATTCCCGGAAGGCGGCTCCGTAGTCGGTGAGACCGATCTGGAGCGGGATCCCCTCGCCCCGGAGCAGCCTTCGGAAGATCGCTTCGGGATCGCTCCCGTCGAAAAGCGAGGTGATTTCCACCAGGTTGGAGCAGAACGCGAAGGTTCGGAGCCTTTTCACGTATTCGTGAAGGCTGTGGAGCACCAGAAGGAAAAAGGCGGCCACATTCTGCACGGACCGGCTCACGTCGCAGACCACCACCAGTTGGGGCTTTCGAATCTTTTTGCGGCGGAAGACGGGTTCCACGGGGACTCCGTCGAAGGCGGCGCTCCGCCTCAGAGTGGCCTTCAGATCCAGCCGGCCCCGGCGGGTCTTCTTCATCCGCCTTCCGAACCGGGTCCTCAGGCGTCGGACGATCCTCCGGACCGCCGCCAGGTAGCGGGGGATGTCCGCTTCGGGCAGGGCGGTGAGAGGCTGATCGGCGAGATCCGACGGGTCGGGCTGGTTCCACCGGGCCCGGGCGTAGAGCCGGGTGAAGGTCTCGGCAAATGTCTTGACTTCCCGAACGAGGCTTGCCGCGCGCCTTTCCAGCATTTGGGCCGCTCGGGCCCCTCCCGCCCCCAGGGTCATGAGGGAATTCACGTCCCCGGCCACGGCCTGCGCCCCCATTCGCTGAAGGGCCTGAAACACCACCGCACCCCGTTGGGTGAAGGCGGGCGGGGGAGCCACGGCCAACTCTTGGAACGCGTCCATCACGAGGGCCAGGACGGCGGCCCGATCGCCTTTCAACAGGGCGGCGGAAAGGGGGGTAATGTCTTCGGGAATGGTCAAAGGATTCCATTGGTCCCCTTCTTCCGCCTGCGGCAGCAGGGCCTCGTACATCCCCACGAAGGCCTCGAAGAGCTTTTCGAAAAGCTCGGCTTCCCGGGGCGACTTGGCCAGGCATGCGCCCAGCGCCGCCTTCAGACCCGCGCGGTCTTCGACGCCCAGAACGACCGCCGTACGGTGGGCGTCCAGGGCTTCGGCCACGGACACCGAAAGCCCGGCGGTCCGACACAGATGCACGAAGGGAATGAGGAAGGTGGACACGTGGGGGCTTTCTCCTCGCCTACACGGGGGAGCCGTAGCGCAGATCTTCCCGAGCCCGGTCCAGATCCTCGTGGTGCTTGAGCAGGATGGACAGGGTCTGCCGGACGATTTCCCGATCCAAATGGGAAGCGTTCAGAAGCACCAGGGCCCGGGCCCAGTCGATGGTTTCGCTCACCGACGGCACCTTGCGCAGGTCGTCCCCGCGAAGCTTTTTGACGAAGGCCACCACCTGACGGCCCAGCGCTTCGCTGACGTCGGGAACGTGCAGCCTGAGGATCTCCATTTCCCTTTCGGGGTCGGGGAAGGGCAGATGCAGGTAGAGGCAGCGGCGGCGCAGCGCTTCGCCGATCTCCCGGGTGGCGTTGCTGGTCAGGAAGACGAAGGGGCGCCGTCGTGCCTTCAGGGTCCCCAGTTCGGGAATGGACACCTGGAAGTCGGAGAGAACCTCCAGCAGGAAGGCCTCGAATTCCTCGTCGGCCTTGTCCACTTCGTCCACAAGGAGAACCGCTCCGTCCGGGGCCTGGAGCGCCTGGAGGATGGGGCGCGGTTCCAGGAACCCTTCGGAAAAGAAGAGATCCCCCTGGTCCTGGATGCGCCGAAGGGCCTGGTCCAGCGTGTCGGCACCCTGGAGGATCTGGTCCAGCTTTTCCCGAAGGATTTGCGTGTAGAGGAGCTGTTTTCCGTACTTCCATTCGTAGAGGGCCTTGGATTCGTCCAGTCCTTCGTAGCACTGGAGGCGGATGAGGGGGAGGTCCAGCACGGCGGCCGTGGCTTTGGCCAGCTCCGTCTTGCCCACCCCCGCGGGGCCTTCGATGAGAAGCGGTTTCTCCAGCCGGGTGGCCACGTAGACGATGGAAGCGGACGCTTCGTCCAGGACGTACCCCTTTTGGGCATAGGCTTCCATGATCTGCCGGGGACTGCTGAAAACGCCGGTCGCGGGCATGGGATCTCCTCGGATTAGGATTGGAAAGGGTTCTCTTCTTCAAGCCGCCGGAACCACTCCTCTCCCAGCTTTTTCTTCTTCAGTTCGTTGACATGGGAGGCGAGGCGGAGGATCGCCCGGGCGTCGGCCAGGGAGCTTTCCGGATGCGCGGCGGTTGAAGGTCCGGCTCCGGCCCAGCTTTCCAGTTCCGCCAGGGCCGCGGCGCCCAGGTGGCGCAAGCCGCCCAGGAAGAGGCGGATCTTCCGGACGGGTTCTTCTTTGTCCACGGCGGAGCCCGCCCTTTCCATGAGCACCTCCATGGATTCCAGGCAGCAAAGGATCCGGCCCGCCCGGGTCATCCGGTCCGCGTCCCGGTCGCCGGGATCGGCATCCGCCCCCAGCCGGTTCAGGCAGCGCCGGAGGCACCCCACCAGCACGGCACTGAGGCCCACGTCCTCCAGATCCCGAAAAGGGCGGATCACCTCCTCGTAGGCCCGGCCGGGGGTTCCCACCAAGGAGGATGCGGGCACAGGAGTCCCCCGCAGGTGCATCGTGGCATGGGGGCAGCTTCTGAGGAAGGGAAAGTTCGGACCGGATTCCACCTCGAGCCGGGGGGCATCCCGTGGAACAAGGAAGGCCGTGAAGGCTTTTTTCGAACCGTCCCGGCCCGTTTGGGCCACCACCAGAAAGTGGGAGGCGAAGGTGCCGTTGGATACCGGTGTCTTGGTACCTTCCAATGTCCAGGTCCCGTCCTTCTCCCAGGCTCTGCTTTGGAGCCGTGCCGGATGGGCCCCCACGCCGGGCTCGCTCACGGCCAGCGCCACGGAGACTTCTCCCGAAGCCGCGCGGGGAAGGAGTGCCTCGCCCAGATGGGGAGCGAGAGGCAGGAGGAGGTGCCGGGAAATCACCAGGTGGATGCACCAACCGAGCCCCATGCCAGCGGGCATCCCCAGGGCCACGCACCGGGCGAGGTAATGGAGGAAGGACGGCGTGTCCCTTCCCTGGCCTCCAGCGGCCCGGGGCAGAGTCCAGCCCAGCAGTCCCCACCGACCCAGGGTATCCCACAAGGCCGAAGAGAAGACGTCCCCGGGGATTTCCCGGAATGGGCTCAGGAGCTCTTCGGGCGCTATAACGTGTGGCATGGCGAGGTTTCCTCCCGGAGTGTCCATCCTAACAGCCATGGCGAGGCTCGCCACCCCGCATGGATGAAAGAGCGAAGCAGGAAACATCTTCTGTAGGATCCGGCTTGCCGGCGATCCGGATCGCGGCCAAGGCCGCTCCTACAATCAAAAAGATTCGCGTCTATTCGCGTTCATTCTCGGTTGTCCTACACATTAACCCCCATCACGGGCGGCCCGTGACAACGAAGGATGAAGCGCACCTTTGGGAAGCAGACCCCTGTAGGGGCGAATGATTATTCGCCCCTACAGGCCGAGCGCACGAACGGAACGAGGTCGCGTTTCATATAAGACCGTGCGATTTTTCCTTCGAGTGTCTCTTGCACCGTGTGAATAGCGGGCGGGGATAAACCCACCCCTACCCAAGGGGTCCGTGCCTTTTTGCAGGGGCGGGCTTTACGCCCGCCCTTTCAGGACCTGTCCACGAGAAATAACGTCAATCTAGGAGGCTGTCCGAGAACTCCACAAACCGTCACTCCCGCACAAGCGGGAGTCCATAAGCTGCCGGAAATTCTGGATCCCCGCTTTCGCGGGGATGACGAACGGGCGTTGAACGAGGCAAATTTGCCATTGTCGGACAGGCTCCTAGGAGGCTGTCTGAAAACGCCAGAAATCACTGTTTTTCTCGTAGCGCAGCCCTTTAGGGCTGCGGAAGAATCCCCGGTTGTCGAATAGGCCTCACATACGGCCTGCGACTTCAAGGGGCTACGATGACCTTTTCCGCGGGGCTGAAGCCCCGCGGCTACGAAGCGATTGGAAATTCCCGGCCTCTTGAGCCTGAAAACCATTCTCGGACAGGCTCCTAGGGCCCTTACGGTTCTCAGACGCGCGGTGTGCGTCGCGGACTTGGTTGTCATGGTCCGCCCTGATTCCTTTACCACGAGTCGGCGCCGAGGAGCCAGGGGCCAGGTCACGCTCGATGTCCGTACGGGTGGTTCGAGAACCGCCCTGCCGTTTCGGCCGATGAGGCGGGCCTTGTTTTTCCCATGGCTTTCCGCTAACGATCATGGCGATCGGAAAGGCGAAGACGGCAACCGAAGCTCATGGGCGGTGAGGAAAGGAAGGGCCATGGAATCGGGCTACGAAGGGATTCTCAGGGGATATCTGGAAAAGGCGTGGGCGCGGGGTGTGGAGGAGCTGGTTCGGGCACTGCCCGCCGAGCTTCCATCCGATGGGGGGTTGCGCTTTCGGGCTTTCGGGGTGGACTGCATCGTGCATCCGGATCGTATCACCCTGGACGGCCGTCCCGAAACGGGGGTGAAGGGCGTGCTCACGGCCATCTACTGCGCCTTCGCACCCAAGGAAGAATCTCCCCTGGAGCCCCTTGTGGCCTTCAAGGAAATCCCCAACAGCGGTCCCTACCAGGCGGCCTTTGCGGCCAACGCGGAAAACCTCCTGGTGCCCCACGTGGATAAAATCCATGAAAAGCAGGAGACCTTGCTGGCGGCGTTTTCCGGGCACACTAACCCGGACGCCCCCGCCGGCGATTTTTCCTTCACCCTCTACCCACTTCCCAAGATCCCCATCTACTACATCTTTCATCTGCCCGACGAGGAATTCCCGGCGGCGGTGACGTGCCTCTTCGGCGGCGGCTCCCACGCCTTCATGCCGCTGGACGCCTTGGCGGACGTGGCCGAATACACGGGCCGCAGCCTCCTGGAAATGCTCCGGACAGCCTAAGTGATTGACATGGAAGGATGAGTTTGTTAGTGGGGCGTTTGAGAAAGCGGAACGGCTAAGATGAAGATCGAAATCAGACGCTGAGAACGTGGAGACCGGACGACGGCCACCGATGACGAGACGCCAGTTCTTCCAAAGGATCCTGACGGGCGGATGCGCCGCGGCCCTGACCCTCCTGATGGACCAGGACGCCGATGCCGCCCCCTTTCGGGGGGCGTGCAGCGGTCGGATCAGCTTCTATAATCTCCATACCAAAGAATCCCTTTCGGTGCGCTACATGGGCTCTGCCGGGCGGCTGGACCCGGCGGCCCTGCGCCGGCTGGACCACCTGTTCCGCTGCCATTATACGGGGCAGGTCCGCACCATCGACCGGCGCCTCTACATGCTCCTGGACGCCGTTCGCAACCGGCTGGGCGTTGGGGACAAACCCTTCCTGCTCGTGTCCGGCTACCGCTCCCCTACCTACAACGCCCTGCTGCGCAAAAGCGGGCACGGGGTGGCCAAGAAGAGCTACCACCTGAGAGGCATGGCCGCCGACATTCGCATGGACGGCGTTCCGCTGGGCGTCCTCCGAAAGACCGCGGCGGGATTTCGCGCTGGCGGCATCGGCTCCTACCCCGATTTCATCCACCTGGACGTGGGCCCGGTCCGCTACTGGTAAGATTGGCAGTTGCGCCCTCCAGCCCCAGGGCCCTTTCCAGTACTCGATCCCGATCGTAAATGTCCTTCCGGAAGTGAAGCGTTCCGGCTTCATCCACCCAGGCGGTGAAATACACCAGGTGCACCTTGCAAGAACGGGGAAGGGGCACCACGTGCCTTTGCTCCGATGCGATCAGCTCTTCCATGCGTTCCCTCGTCCAGGACGGGTCGTCCTGAAGCACGAAAAGGGCCAGCTCCAGCGGCTTTTCCACGCGGATGCACCCGTGGCTCAGCGCCCGGTGGGGCTTCCGGAAAAGATGCCGACTCGGCGTGTCGTGAAGATAGACGTTGAAACGGTTGGGAAACATGAACTTGATGCGTCCCAAGGCATTCCACGGGCCCGGCTTCTGGCGGAGTCTCCCCGGAAAATTGGACGGGGTGACCCGGGACCAGTCGATGGTCGCGGGGTCCAATACCGGGCTGTCTTCGCTCCATCCCGCCACCAGTTCGAAGTGATTTTGCCGGAGGTAGTCGGGATCCTTCCGGATCTTGGGCAGAAGTTCCTTGACGGCGATGCTCCGAGGCACGTTCCAGTAGGGGTTGATCTCCAGGTAGCGCATTTCCTTGCTGAAAACGGGCGTTTTGGTGGCGCTTTCCCCCACGATGACGCGCATGGAAAGGACGACCCGGCCCTGGTCGTAGGCGGTGAGGGAAAAGTCCGCCGTGTTCACCAGAATGGAACGGTCCCCCCATCGGCGGGGCAACCAGCGCCAGCGCTCCAGATTGGCCAGCATCTGCCGAAGGCGCTCCCCGGCGCTCACGTTGAGGGCCTCCAGGGTGCGGGGCCCCACCACGCCGTCCACTTCCAGGCCGTGACGGCCCTGGAACCTTCGAACGGCTTCTTCCACTTTCCCATCGAAAAACGCCGGGTCCGAAGAAGGCGGATGGGGCAGGTCGCCGCTTGCCGCCAGCCTGCGGCGAAGGGCGGCTACCCGCTCGTCCCGGTCCCCGGGGTGCAGGGTGGGGCCGGGCGGCACGGAGGGCCAGCCGCCCCGGGCGACCAGGGCGCGCTGCGAAGGGACGGCCGCCAGGAGGCGCCAATAATCCTCATGGGGCGGCGCGAAATGCCGCACGGTCCGCGCCACGTCCCCGTGCACCAGCAGATCGTTCAAGCCCTGGACGATGTCCGCCTTGTGCCGGGCCGAAAGCCACTGGGGATAGAGCTGCTCGGGGTCCACCCGGCCCGTGGCCAAATGGGAGCACAAAATCATGAAGGCGTCGGTGAGGACCACGTCCAGGCTCGCAGGTAGGCGGGGGTTCAAGGCACGCTCGCGCCGGCGGGCGTCTTCCACGGTTTCCAGCAACGCCCGGATGCAGGACCAATGGTAGTCCTCCGGGTTCAAACCGTGGTCGCGGGCATCGGCCAGGACCTGTACCAGGGCGGGCACCAGGGGGCCCGACCCGTCTTCGGTGATCCAGGCGGGTCTGTAGTCCCGTCCGGCGTAGAAGTCGATGAGATCCCGATCGGCGTGGATTTTCTGGCACGCCACGAAGAGGGTTCGGGGCGGCGTGCCGTCGCCCAACAGGGCCCTGACGGTTTCCGGGAGCGTTTGCGCTCCGGCCGGGGCGGCGAGGAACAGCAGAAGAAGGACGACGGCAAGCCGGCGGGCGGAGTCTGCCAGGATCCTTCCTGTACCTGTCCGGCCGCCGGAGAAAGGGCTGCTCTTTGGGGACGGGACAAGAGGTTCTCGTTGGGATGGGGGTCTGTCCGGGTTTTTTTGCCACGGGTTCGGCTTTCGAACCGGTGTCCCCCCCGGGGCTGAAGCCCCGCGCTTACGCAAAAAGAAGGGATATCTTTTCGGCTTGGAGCTCAAACCTACTCCCGGATCCGTTTCCGAGCGGACGGGTGCGGAGTGGCGGGAGTTCGTGCCGGAACAGGCAGACAGCGGGGTCATGTTTTCGGCTCCTTGACGTGGTCCGGTGGCGTATTCTGGGGGCATGGGATTCCGGTTGACGCGCCTCCTATTTTGGGCTTTGAATGGAAGGTAACGCAAGGGGTGGCGGAAACTTTTCCTTCACCCGGTTCGGCACAAGAGCGAGGCGGAGCATGTGCCCTTCGTCACATGAATCGGCGGAATCTCCGGCTCAACGTCCCGGGGTTGTGGGGAGTTTGCCAGACATTCCGGTGGTCTGGACGGGAAATGTGCAACACTAAAAAAAATGTTTCACAATGTTCGCCGCCTGTGCTAGAAGGAGTCCGGCCCACGGGTGGCGGGATCAGAGGCCGATGAAGGATTTCAAGAAGAAACGGGATACCCTGGAATATCTGGCTCTGGTCACCCAGCTGGGGCTGACCATGGCGGGCAGCATCCTCTTCTGCTTCGTCATCGGCTACTTTCTGGACAAGTGGCTCCACACCAAGGGCCTTTTTCTGGTGATCTTCATCGTGCTGGGGGTTGTGGGAGGGGCCGTGACCGTCTATCGGCAGATCACCCAGTTACCCAAGGAATGAAGGGGGACCCATTGGAGAGGGCGGATCTTTCCGGCTACCACGGATACCAGCGGCGGTTGGCGCGGGGTGCCTTCACGGTGTCTGTCATGACAGGGCTCTTGGCCTACGTGGCGGGCTACGGCGCCGCGGCCAAGGGCCTGGTTTTGGGATCCCTCTTCAGCGTCCTCAATTTCGTTCTCATGGCCCAGATCCTTCCCTACCAGCTGGGCGTGGGGGCCAACCGGACGAGGGCCACCGGGATCGCCTTGGGGTCTTTGGGGGTGCGTCTGGCTCTCATGGCCGTGCCCTTGATCGTGGCCGCGCGTTCCGACCGTTTCAATTTCTGGGCGGCTGCTGCGGGGCTTTTCACCATTCCCGTGGCGATCTTCGTGGATCACGCGTTCCTGCAGCGGTTCAGCCGCTTCCGGATACAGGAGCATTGAGTCTATCTTTAACGGGTGCGTACTTCTTTTCCAGTTACGGGTCGGGGAATTTGAGGTAGACGATGGAAGAGTTGACGAAAGTATGGACATGGTCGCTGGATGTCGCGGGGTTCCACTTGGTGTTCAACGCGACGACCATCGTGATGACCCTCACCATCATGGGACTTCTCATTGCGTTCGGCTGGTTCGCAACCCGGCAGACGGGTTTGGTCCCCAATCCCTTCCAGGTGGTGGCCGAGCTCTTCGTGGAGACCTTCTGGAACCTGACCAAGGACGCTCTCGACGAAGACATGGCCAAGACCTACTTCCCTCTCATCTGCTCCCTTTTCATGTTTTTGCTGCTCTGCAACTGGATCGGCATCTTTCCCTACATGGAAGAGCCCACCAAGGACTTGAACACCACGTTGGGGCTGGGCCTCATGGGGTTTTTCATCGCCCACTACGCGGGGATCAAGACCAAGGGGTTCGCCGCGTACGCCAAGGAATATTTCCAGCCGGTCTTTTTCATGATGCCCCTCAATGTGATCGGTGAGCTGGCCAAGGTCATTTCCATCTCCTTCCGTCTCTACGGCAACATCATGGGCGGTTCCATTATCATCCTGGTGGTTTCCCACTTGGTGTACGGACTGCTCATACCACCTTTCTTGTATGCCTTCTTTGGGTTGTTCGTGGGTACCGTACAGGCGTTTGTGTTCACGATGTTAACGCTCGTCTACATCTCAGTGCAGGTAAAATAGTATGGCTTTCGATCACGTGACTTGGATCAAGGCGGCATCGTACCTGGGTTCGGGATTGGCGGTAGGCTTCGGTGCCATCGGAGCGGCTCTCGGTGAAGGTTACACTGCGGGCAAAGCCAACCAAGTGCTGGCCTATAGGCCCCGCATGTCCGGCGACATCCTGAAGACCATGCTGGTGGGCCAGGCCGTGGCCGAATCGGCGGCGATCTTCGCCCTGGTGATCTCCATGCTGTTGGTCTTCGGTGGGTTGGGCGGACCGACGCCACTGTCGGCCTGGGCCTACTTGGGCGCAGGCCTGGCGGCGGGGCTTTCGGCGGTCGGATCGGGCGTGGGTTCCGGTTTTCCCGCGGCGGCGGCCTGCGAGGGGATCGGGCGTCAGCCCAAAGCCAGCGGACAGGTGACCCTGATTATGCTCATCGGCTCGGCCATCACCCAGACGCCGTGCATCTTCGGCCTGGTCATCGCCTTTCTCCTGATGTTCGTGGATTTCAGTGCCAAGCCCTACTACCCCTATTGGGCGGCGCTGCTGGGAGCTGGGCTTTCCACGGGGCTGGCGGCCATCGGCCCGGGGGCCGGAGGCGGCCTGGTGGGGGCCAGCGCTTGTAAGAGCGTGGCGCGCCATCCCGAAGCCCAGCGTCCTGTGACCACGGCCATGCTGGTGGGTATCGGTACCACCCAGTCCACGGCCATTTACGGGTTTCTCATCAGCTTGATCCTGCTCTTCAAGAGCTTTCCGGCCAGTACCAGTTACGTACCGTCCTTTGCCCTGTTGGGTGCCGGCTTCGCCATGGGCTTCGGTGGGATCGGCCCGGGCATCGGTGAAGGCATCACCGGCGGTTATGCCCTGGACCAGGTGGGGCGGATACCCGAAAAGGCGACGCTGTTGACACGGACCATGCTGGTGGGCCAGGCCGTGTCCGAGTCCACGGGTATCTACTCGCTGGTGGTGGCGCTGCTGCTGGTGCTGAACGCATAAACGTGACTTGAGAGTCTTTAAGAGTCTTTTGTGGAACCAATGGAATAGACCAAAAGGGGAGGTAAGGATCCATGGAATTTTCGGGTGCTGATCTGATTCGTGCTGCGGCGTTGTTGGGAGCCGGACTGGCCATGGGCCTGGGTGCCATCGGTCCCGGCGTGGGCGAAGGCTACGCGGCGGGCAAGGCCTGTGAGGCCATCGGCCGCCGTCCGGAAGAGGCCGGCCTGCTCACGCGAACCATGCTGGTGGGTCAGGCGGTCTCCGAGTCCACCGGTATCTACTCGCTGGTGGTGGCGCTCCTGCTCATGTTTGTCGTGCAGTAAGACTCGAAAAAAGGCGTGTGAGCCATGATCAGCCTGAATGCCACGATCTTTGTTCAGGTCACCTGCTTTCTGGTGCTGCTCTTCATTCTCAACCGGCTGATGATCCAGCCCGTTCACAAGCTCATCCTGCAAAGGGATGAAGCCGTCCGGGAGCGGGAGCGGGCTCTGGATGCCGTGAGCGAAGAGCTCCAGAAGATGGCCAAAGCCTACGAAGCCCGACTGAAGGCGGCGGAAGCGGACGCGCAGGCGGCGCGGGTCGCCATGCGGGAGCGGGCAAGTCGGGAAGCCCACGAGACCTTGGTCACGACCCAGCAGGAGGTCACAGAACTCCGGCAGAAGGTGCGGGCCGAGGTCCTTGCAGAGCTGAACAGGGCCCGCAAAGACCTGAAGAAACAGGCGGAGGCTCTTTCTTTCGACATCACCACCAAGGTGGTTGGCCGAAGGGTTTGAGAGGTCTGGAGTCGGACGATGTGGAGAATTGCCGTTGGTGCCGTGGCTGCTCTGGGAGCGGCCTTCATGGTGGCCGATCCTGCGAACGCTTCCTCGACCGTTTTCGGGATCGAGCGGGCCGTGTGGGACTTGGCCTGGAGATGGATCAACTTCGGTATCCTCATGTTCTTTCTGGTGAAGTACCTCAAGGATCCCTTGGTCAACTTCCTCAAGGGACGGCGCGAGCAGATCGCCCAAGTCTTCGAGGGGCTCAAGGAGAAGGAAGAGGCCCTCAAACGCCAGCAGGAAGAGCAGGAAGCTCTTCTGGCTCAGCTGGACGAGAAGATCGAAAGTATTCGCGCCTACTACCACGAGATCGGGCAGGAGGAGAAGGAGAAGATCCTGGCTCAGGCGGAGCTCACGCGCAGACAGATCCTGGAGGACGCCAAGATCGCCGCGGAGCGCGAGTTTGAAGAGGCCAAGAAGAGGTTCCGAGCGGAAGTGGTGGACATGGCGGTGGCCCTGGCGGAGCAACGGCTCAAAAAGAAGATCACCAAGAAGGATCAGACCCAATTGCTGCAGGCCTACCTGGGACAACTGGGGCGGATCAAGGCCAAGGCGAGCTGAAGGTTGGTCACCTTCCGGCGGATTCCCAAAGAGCCCTCTCGGATAATCGGGAGGGCTTTTGTTTTGCGAAATGCAAGGGATGACCACGTTTCTGGTAGTCAAGCCCTTCAGGGCTGCCGAGGAATCCCCGGACGTTGGACGGGCCATCTGACGTGCTGCTTGTCGTGTCATGGGCTTACCATGGCTCTTCGCCGTGGGTCTGAATCCCCGCGGCTACAAAAGAAGGTGGGGCCCGGGCAGGCGGATGAAGGAGGCCTGTTGTTGGGCAAGCTCCCAGGAGGCTGTCCGAGAACTCCGGGGATGTCCGCTTTTTTCGTAGCGCAGCCCTTTAGGGCTGCGAAGGAATCCGCGAACTTCGGGCGGACCTCCGGGTATTCCCTATGACTCCATGGGGTACGATGATCCCTTTCCGCGGGGCTGAAGCCCCGCGGCTACGAAGATAACCCAAATCTCCGGCATCTTGAGCCGAGGAGCCATTGTCGGACAGGCTCCTAGAGGAACACAAGGCGGAGTCCGTTTTCGTGGGTCTTGGACCGGCTCAGGCGCGTCAGGGGGTTGAGGGCCCGCAGGCGCTGCCGGCGCGCGATCGCGGGGGCGGCTTCCCGCCAGGCGCGATGGCCTTCGTCCACCAGCTCGTCGAAAAGATGGAAGTCGGACCAGCGGATGTGGGAGACCGCGGGGCGGACCACGAAATCGGCTTCCAGGAGGCGCAGCTTGTTCAGGGCGATGCGGGACGCCTCGCTGCTTCGAAGGGCGTATTCCAGGGCCGAATCGGGAAGGGGCTGGATGTCGGAAACGTCGGAAGAGGTTTCAACCGCCACCACGAAGTGGGCACCCAGGCGCCGGGCCGGGAGGCACGGGACGTTGTCGATCCAGCCGCCGTCCACCAGAAGGCGGCCGCGGTGACGAACGGGCGGCCCCATTCCGGGAATGGACGCGCTGGCGCCCAAGGCGCGAAGCAGAGGGCCCTTGACGAAGACCACCTCGTCCCCGGTGAGGATGTCCAGCGCCACGGCTCCGAAGGGCACCGGAAGTTCCTCGATCCGAACGTCCGGCACCAGTTCCCGGAGCAGCTCCCAGTAGTCGTCTTCCGGAACCAGGCTGGGTTGGGTGACGAGCCGGGTGTAGAAATATCCTTTGCGGATCTGCTGACCGAAGCGATCGAAGAGGGATTGGGTGGAGGCGTCCCTGGATTCATCCACCGCGAAGGAAAGGGTGTCCCGGAACCGTTCGCTTTCCACGAACCCGCGGATCTTTTCCTGCACGACCTGGGCCGAGCCGTAGTGGGCGTAGAGGGCACCGATGATGGCCCCCATGCTGGTGCCCACGAGGGCGTCGATGGCGATCCTTCGTTCCTCCATGGCTTGCAGGGCGCCCAGGTGGGCCAGGGCGCGGGCCGCTCCTCCGCTCAGAACCAGTGCTGTCTTCATGGAACCCACTTCCTTTGCGCAAGTTGCCTGCGGGATTGTGGTTGGCGCTTCGGTTCGGCCTGTCGTATGTTGGCACCGCTGATCATTGTTTGGAAGTGACCGGCATCGTAGCATAAAGAGAAAAACGGCTAAAGCCTGGGCTGCGAAATCGGTGACGGAGCGGACTTGAACGGCGATGGGAGGAGAGAGGGGGCAGTCATGAGATTGAAGGAACATGAATATGTGCGGCAGACGCTGGAGCGCTACACGAATCTTTCCCTGGATCGCTTCTGCGAACACGTGATCATCACCAACTTTCGGCGCTATACCCAATGCTTTCTGGAAAAGACCGGCGGGGAATTCAGTGAGGGGAATTTCCGGGCGGTGACGGTGCCGGACTTGAATTGCACGCTCGTCGATTTCGGCATCGGTTCCCCCCAGGCCGCCCTGGTGATCCACTGCCTGGCGTACCTGGATCACCTCAAGTCGGTGATCATGCTGGGCATGTGCGGCGGGATCGACGACACCCTGGAAGTGGGGGATTTCGTGGTGCCGTCGGCGGCCATCCGCGGCGAGGGGACCAGTCGACACTACCTGCCCCGGGAGTTCCCGGCCATCCCCGCCTCGTCCGTGAACCTCTTTTGCATCGGGGCCGTCAAGCGGGCGCATCTGGTACCCAAGTGCGGAATCATCTACACCACGGACCGCCGGCTGTGGGAATTCGACGAGGCCTTTGTGGACTACCTTCGGACCCAGCGGATTCTGGCCATCGACATGGAGCTGGCGACGCTTTTTGCCGTGTCCTACCGCTACGAGGTGCCCATCGGATCCATCATGCTGGTCTCCGACATGCCGTTGCAGCGCCGCGGCATCAAGAGCAAGGAGCTCCATGAGAAGATCTACGAGGACTTCATGGAGACCCATATCGATTTGGGACTGGAGGCGGTCAAGACCTTGGATACCCACTGGGACGAGGTGGCGCGAAAGCTCGCCAGCGAATGGTAAAGAGGCGGGAGGATTGTATGGAAAGAGTCATGATCGAGGCGGGGACCCACCGGCTGGAAGCGGTTCTGCAGACGGGCAGCAACAAGGAGACGGCGGTCCTGTGCCATCCCCATCCACTCTACGGAGGCACCATGGATGTGCCGCTTATCCTGGCCCTGGAGCGCGTTTACCGGGAGGTGGGCCTGGGAACGCTCCGCTTCAACTTTCGAGGTGTGGGCCGGAGCGGCGGGACATACGGGGAAGGGGCCGGCGAGTCGGAAGACGTTCTGGCCGTCTGCCGCTACCTGGTCGACCGGGGGCGTTCGCCCGTGCACCTGGCGGGCTACTCCTTCGGCGCCTGGGTGGCCCTGAAGGCCTGTGCGGCGGGACTGGATCCGGCAAGCGTCGTGCTCATCTCCCCCGCGGTCACCTTTCTCGACTTCATCGGCCTGAGTCTTCCCGAACGTCCGGCCTTGGTGGTTGTGGGGGACCGGGACGACTTCGCCGTCCTGGACCAGGTGCGGTCCTGGTATGAGGGCTGTCGGGCGGGAACCGCCGTTCGCCGGCTGGAGGTGATCCAGGGATGCGATCACTTCTACTGGGGCAGGGAAGCGGAGGTCGCTTCCCGGGTGCAGGCCTTTCTCGCGGACTGCCTGTAGGGGCGAATGATCCTTCGCCCCTGCAGGTCGTCATGGAACCAAGCCCATTGGCGTCCATTTGGGTTCATTCGCGGTTTTCCCCCATATGGATCGGGCGGCCCGAAAAGAAATCGTCCAGCAGCCGGTTCAGCTCGTCCCGGCATTCGGCATGGAGGGCATGGCCGGCGCCTTCCAGCTCCACCAGGACGGCACCCGGGATGCGCCGGGCCAGGATGTGCGCATTTCCCGGGGGCACCAGGACGTCTTCGGTGCCCGTGACCACCAGGGTCGGGACGGAAAGGGACCCCAGGCGGTCGCAGCAGTCGAAGGTCTGGATGGCGGCCAGTTGGGCATGAAAGGCCTCCGGAGGCTGGAGCGGGACGCTCATCTGGGCCTTCCTGTAGGCCTCCACCGCCTCCGGATCTTCCTCCATGGCCCGACGGCTGAAGAAGAACGGCAGGTTCTTGCCGATGATCTCTTCCTGGCTCAACCCTTCATTTTCCGTAAACCGGGCGATGACCTCCGGATCCGGGGAGATCCTGACGTCGCCGCCGCAATGGGTGCAGCCCAGGGCTAGGGCCTGGAAGCGCCCGGGGGCCCGCAGCACCGTCTCCTGGGCGATCATGCCGCCCATGGAAAGTCCGGCCAGGAAGCAGCGCTCAATGCCCAGGTGATCCATCAGGGCCAGCGTGTCCGAAGCGAAATCGCTCATGGTGTAGGGGCCGGGAGGCATGGACGAGCGCCCGGCGCCGCGGTTGTCGAAGACGATGGTGGTGTACCGGCGGCTGAAGTAGGGAATCTGGCCGTACCAGGACCAGGTGCCACCGCCCAGCCCGCTCACCAGGAGGAGCGGCGGGCCGCTTCCATGCACCTCGTAATAAATTTCCACGGAATCCGTTGGGCAATACGCCATGGTTCCCCTCCTTTCCGTTGCCACCTGTATAGGGCCCTCCAGGGCATCGGGTCAAGCGTGTAAGCGGGCTTTTTGATTGTGAGAATCGGCATGAGGAGCCCCGGTGGGCTGTGCATGCACGCCTAAGGTGCTGTTATCTCACGTCGGATCAGTTGGCATTTTGTGCCTGTGGGAACTTGTGCTATGAAGCGGCCATGATGTGCCCCGAGCGCCCGACAACGGGCGGATACGCGATGCCAGAGAGGTGCCGAACCATGGAGATGCAGCTCTTTTCCCCGCCGAAGTTTTTTCCCGCAACGGCTCTTCCCGCAGGCAAGGAGGGGACCATGAACGCTCGCTTTACCGTGCGAAAGGACATCCTGGTGGTGGACAAGGAAACGGGTCTGATGTGGCAGCGGGGGGCCTCCTCGGATCGTTTGATGTGGCCGGAAGGCTTCGCCTACATTGAGCAGCTCAATCGGGAAAGGTGGGGCGGTTTCGACGACTGGCGCTATCCCACCCGGGAAGAGCTGGCCACGCTCTTGACGGAAGAGGAGAATCGGGAGACGGGCCTCTACATTGACCCGGTTTTCGGGGACCAGCGCTGCTGTTGGAGCTCCACGGAGGCGGAGCACCACAGGGCGGTCTACGCCGATTTCTATTACGGCGATCTCTACGTGGTGGAACAGAAGTATGCCAACTTCTTTGTTCGGGCCGTACGCAACGTTTAGGCGGCCGGAAGGCGAAGGGGTTCGGATGCAACGGCGGCCGATGGAACCGCTTTTGGAAGTGGCTTTGGTGGAACCGGAGATTCCTCCCAACACCGGCAACGTGGCCCGCACCTGCGCCGCCACGCGCACGCCCCTGCATCTGGTGGAACCCCTGGGATTTCGCATCACGGACCGGCATCTGAAGAGGGCGGGTCTGGACTATTGGCCCCATGTGCGGGTGCAGGTGCACCCAAGCCTGGATGCCTTCCGCCGGGCCGTGAGGCAACGTCGCCTGGTCTTCTTTTCCAAGAAAGGTACGCGCGCTTATTACGATTTTCTCTTCCGACCGGGAGATTGCCTCGTCTTCGGATCGGAAACGCGCGGTCTGCCGCAGGAGCTGTTGGAAAGCGATCCGGACCGAGTCTTATGTATTCCCATGGATTGCGAACAGGTGCGCAGCCTCAATCTGGCCACGGCGGTGGGCGTGGCCCTCTTCGAAGCCCGCCGGCAGTTGCGCGAGTCGACCGCCCGACGGCTTGGAGAGCCCGCGGGAAGTTTTGCCGCCCGGCCGGAAGCGCTCGGAGGGGAATGCCTGGAGGTGCGGAGCCGGTGAAGTCTCGTGCGCAGAGAACAACGAACGTGCAAAGGGTTCCCATGGAAACGTTGAGCAAGGAAAGCTTGCAGTTCAAGATCCTGGAGCTGTGCCCGGAGGTCCGGGAGATGGGCCTTTACTGCGTGGTCATGGGCAAAGGGAACCGGTACTGAGTGGTCTTCTTTGAGAGCAGGGACTGCTCGAAGAAGGATCCACCGCTGAGTTCTTTCGTTATCAGAGCCTCCGGCCCACCCAATGGGAACCAGTGGGAGCGGGACTTGCAAAACGCCGTGCGCGAAGCGGAAAGAAAACTCACAGGAATGGCGAGAAAGCGGAAGCGGTCGAAGAAGTCGGACCATCATCGAATGGCTGGAGCGAGCACGAGTGGCGGAAATAGAGTGGAAAGGCATCACCTGGAAAGCTGCCTATGGTGAACTGTCCATCAAAGAGCTGCTGACCATCCTCAAGGGCTACGGTCCCATGGAGATCCTGAAGTTCCGCAAGCCGGGGGCCTTCTGGGGTGAGATGAGCGTCTCCCTGACGCCGGATGGTACCAAGGAAATCACCATCTACCATCTGGAAGTGGAGGGGCCCCGGCGCCGGGGACGGGGCCGCGCGGCGCTCCAGTGCCTCAAGGCCATCTTCAAGGGGGACGTGTTCGTGGAGGACCCGGGGCGGATCATCCGCGTGACCAATGCGGACGAAACGAGCCTGCCCTTCTGGGTGAAGATGTATGCCGAGGGCGTGATCGACGCTTTGGACAGCGAAGGTCTGAAGATCCCCAGGGACTTGCCGCGGGACAAGGCCCTCCAGCTCTTCCATGAACTGGAAAAAAGGCGTTCGGACCGTACCCCCGCCCATGCATCCCATGAAAGCGGCAAGTAAGATACGCTCTCTTGAGGAGGCGGAGGCCTTGTGCCGGGAGCTGCGGCAGAGGGGCCGGTGCATCGTCTTCACCAACGGCTGCTTCGACCTTCTCCATGTGGGGCATCTGCGCTATCTGGAGGCCGCCAGGGATCTGGGGGATTTCCTGGTGGTGGGGGTCAACTCGGACCGGTCCGTTCGAACCATCAAGGGCCCGACGAGGCCCATCCTGCCGGAATCGGCCCGCTCGGAACTGGTGGCGGGCCTGCACTGTGTGGATTGCGTGGTCGTCTTCGACACGCCGGATCCGCTGCCTGTCATCCAACGGCTCACCCCCCATGTGCTCGTCAAGGGGGCCGACTGGCCCGAAGACAAGATCGTGGGAGCCGACTGGGTGCGCTCCCATGGGGGGCGGGTGGAGCGGATCGCCGTGGTGGCGGGCTATTCCACCACATCCATCATCGAACGAATAAAGAAGGATTAAAGGATTAAGGATTAAGCGGGGTGGGGGCGTGGAGGCCCATGGGGTCATCCCGTCCTTCTAATCCTTCAATCCTCTAATCCTTAGTCCTGAATAGGGATTGCCAGGCGGCGATGACCGCCTCCGCGGCCTTTTCGTGGTTCAGGCCGTCCAGGGGGATCCGGGCGTCGGCGTAGCGTTGGTAGAGAGGTTTCCGTTCGTCGTAGAGGCCCTGGAGGGTCTGGCCGGGGGCGCGCACCACTCCCCGTGCGTCCAGGTCTCCCAGCCTCTGTTCCAGGAGGCTGCACGAAAGATCGAGCCACAGGACGATCCCGCGCGTCTTCAGGTGCGCCATGGCCCGTTGGCTGTAGACCACGCTGCCTCCGGTGGCGATGACGGTGCCGGTCACGTTCAGCCCGCAGACGGCCGCTTCTTCCACGCGCTTGAAGTGGTCCAGACCCGCCTCGGTGATGATTTCGTGCAGCCTCTTGCCGTGTTCGGCCTGGATGTGAAGGTCGGTGTCCAGAAAGGGAGCGCTCAGGGCCTTGGCGATGAGAACGCCCAGAGTGCTCTTGCCCACCCCCGGCATTCCGATGAGCACCAGGTTGGAGTCGGCCTTCGTCAGCCGCTTGTCCGTCTTCTTCTCCATAAACCTTCTCTCCCTCACTCATCACTCATCACTCATCACTGATCACGGATCCCGGAATCACGAAACCCTGTTCCCTCAACCGCTGACGGAAGGCCGGCAGCCGTTCCCGGCGATCCTCCAGAATGCTGTCGAATCGGGCCCGGGCCGTTTCCGGATCCTTGTGACGGCAGAACCGGCGGATGATGCGCTCGCTTCTCTCCTGCAGTCCCCGGGCGTTCTTTTCGTGGAGGCGGCGAAGCTCTTTTCGGCGCTTGGCGTCCATTTCTCCTTCCTGGACGATCACCTCCAGATAGGCGCGCAGGGGTTCGTCGTACCATTGCAAGAGAAGTCGCCGGGTTTTCTTGACAAGTCCTTCTTCCAGCTCCCTCCAGAAAGCATCCAGGGATGGCGTCTCTTTACCGGTCCGGTGGGACTCGGCGGCCCGCTGCACGAAGAAGACGAAGTCGATCTCCAGGTATTCCAGAAGGATCTTTTGAAGGTCCTCCGCCAGGGAGTCGAAGCACTTGGCCAGGTAGCGTCGGCGGTAGCCCGGGCTGAAGATGACTCCGTGGCTGCGTTCGAACTTGGGGAGGAAGGCGATCTTCCGGTCGCAGAAGCGCTGGACGAAGGCCACCATCTCCCGAAAGTAGGCGTCCACGGTCTTGCCCTTTTTGGGAGGTTTTCTCAGCTGCTGGAGTTCGTATTCCAGTTCCAGCTTGAGCTGGGCATCCTGGCGCCGGTCTCTTAGAAAGGAAAAAACCATCAGACATCCTCCAGGAGCGGCAGGAAGGGGCTTGCCGTATCCAGCAGGGCCAGTCGGTGGTGGCGAATCCGGCGGTAAAGTTCCGCCACCCGTCTTTGGAAACGGGCGGATTCCCCGCTGAGTCGCCGGGCCTGCGGTTCGCATAAGAACCAGACACACACGTAGGGGCGGTAAATCCTGGGGAGCCGGCATCCTCGAGGCCCCAGGTAACGGCACGATTGTCCCGACCGTGTCCGGGTCTGCCCCAAGGGGAGGGCCTCCTCCAGGCTGAAAAGGTAAAGCATGTCCGCCAAGTTGTAGAAGATGCCGCCGGCGGTACAGCACGGGTCCTGGCATGCGGGGCAGGTGTCGGCGCAGGCGGCATCCATCCACGGGTCCAGTTCCTCCACGGCCCGTCGGACGGCCGAGGCGTGAGGCCGAAGGGCTGACCGCACGTCCCGGGGCAGGATCCGGGCCGCCGTGTCAAAAAAATTCCGCCACCGTCCATCGGGCATGGGGTGGCGGAACAGGCTGGTTTCTTCGGCAATCATGGGGCGAAGGGGAAGATTACTCCACGAAGTCGTGCTGAAGTTCGCGGACCACCAGCACGGGGCAGGGGGCGCGGAGCACCACCGTGTTGGCCACGCTGCCCAGGAGCGCGCTGGCAAGGGCGGACCTTCCGTGGGTCCCCACCACGATGAGATCCATGCCGTGTTCCTTGGCGTACTTGATCACTTCCTCCGACGGGCGGCCCTTGCGGATCTCGAAATTGAGTTCCGTCAGTCCCTCCCTCCAGTCCTGGGGAACCATCTGCTGAAGTTCCGCTTCGCGTTCGGCCATCATCTTGCGCATGACCTCCACGAAATCGCCCTTGTAGCCCTTGACGCTCAGTTCATGAACGGCGTCGATGATCCGCTGGTTGATCACGTGGAGAAGGGTCAGGGAGGCCTTCCTGTCCTTGGCGATCTCCACGCCGTATCGGACGGCCTTCTGGGAATACTCGGAAAAATCCACCGGCACCAAAATCTTTTCCAGACGAATCATATCTCCAGCTCCTATGGTGTGTGTCGTCATTCAACCAGAAAAGGTTCGAGCGGGCATCCGGGGCAGGACGCCTTGCGGCGGCAGTGCTCGTGGCCCACCCGAACGATGAGCGCATGAAGTTCCTGGAAAAGATACACATCGGGTTCCAGACAGTCCATAAAATAGTTCCGCAGCTCCTCGTAGCTCACCTCTTCGGCCACCCAGCCGTGACGGGAAAAGACCCGGTGGGTGTAGGCGTCCACCACGAACGACGGCCGGTGGGCGGCGTAGAGGACGATGCTGTCGGCGGTTTCCGGCCCGATGCCGTTGAGGGAAAGGAGCTCCCGGCGCAGGGCGCCCATCTCCTGGCCCAGAAAGGCTTCCAGGTCGCCGTGCCATTGTTCCGCCACGTACCGGCAGAACGTGAGAAGTCGTTTGGTTTTCTGGTTGTAGTAGCCGGACGGTCGGATGCACCGGCGCAGATGGTCCTCGTCCGTCCGAAGGATCGCTTCGGGCTGGAGGAGCCCCTCGGCCTTCAGGTTGTCGATGGCCCGTCTCACGTTCTTCCAGGCCGTGTTCTGGGTCAGGATGGCGCCCACGATGACCTCAAAGGGGGTGTCGGCGGGCCACCATCCCTGCGGCCCGTAAGCGTCGAAAAGGGCGGTGTAGACTTGATAAATGAGCCGGCTTCGATCGGTCGGTGTCACGGCAGATCCACCCCCGCGATCTTCCGCCCGCAGGCCGTGCAATGGCCGTCCCTAAGTCCCACGTTTCGCATGGAAAATCCGAAGCGTTGCAGGACGGGGGCTTTGCAGCCGGGGCACAGGGTATTTTCCCCTTCGTCGCCCGGAATGTTGCCGGTGTAAACGTAATGCAGTCCGGCGTCCAGCCCGATCCGGCGGGCCTTCTGCAGGGTCTCCACGGGGGTGGCGCGCCGGTCGGTGAGCTTGTACGTGGGATGGAACCGGGTCACGTGCCAGGGGGTTTCAGGTCCCAGGGAGACCACGAAACGGGCGAGTTCCCTGAGTTCTTCCGGATCGTCGTTCAGTCCTGGGATGATAAGCGTGGTCACCTCCACCCAGACCCCCAGCCGCTTGAGGGTCCTCAGGCTTTCCAGGACGGGTTCCAGGCGGGCTCCGCACTGGTCCCGGTAGAAACGGTCCCGGAAGGACTTGAGGTCCACATTGGCGGCATCCAGCACCGGTGCCAGGGCCTCCAGGGCCTCGGGGCTCATGAAGCCGTTGGTGACGAAGACATTGGTGAGGCCGGCCGATTTGGCACGGGAAGCCACGTCCAGGGCGTATTCCATGAAGATGGTGGGTTCCGTGTAGGTGTAGCTGATGCTCGCGCAGTGGGTCTTCAGCGCCTCTTCCACCACCTTTTCCGGAGGGGTCTCGCGGCCGTAGATGGTCCCGTGTTCGCGGGGAGATTGGGAGATGTCCGCGTTTTGGCAAAAGAGGCAGCGGAAGTTGCACCCCACGGTGGCGATGGAATAGCTCCGGGTGCCCGGCTGGAAGTGGAAGAGCGGCTTCTTTTCGATGGGATCCACGTTGGCCGCGATCAGGCGGCCGTAGACCAGGGAAAAGAGGGTGCCGTTTTCGTTTCGACGGACGCCGCAGATCCCCGTTCGTCCCGCCTTGATCACGCAACGATGGGAACACAGGGCGCAGCGGACCGCACCGTCCTCCAGCTTTTCATAGAAGCGGGCTTCCTTCATGGGCGAGCGTTCCTCCATCACAGCGCATGGACCCCGGCGTCCTTGCCCACCGAGGGACGGTTGTTGGGAAGTCGCAAGCAGGACGTCTGGGCACGGGCGCGCCCGGGGTTCATGACCTTCTCCATGATCGGCTCCTGAAGAGGCCGGGTCAGGGGCCTTAGATCGATGCGCATGGCGATGAAATGGCCGAACGGATGGACCTGGAGCCAGGGGGCGCTTTCCAGAAAATCCACGTGGGGGAGGGTCCACAGGGGGAGCAGAAAACAGGTGCGCCACACACAGGGAGGGGGTCCGTGAAGAACGGAGCCCGCCATTTTCTTGAGATGGGCCACGGAATAGAAGGAGGCTTTCCGGTACAGGGAAGGCTTCCAAAGGAACTCCAGCCGGCGGTAACAGGCGCTCAGGGACCACTTGTTGAGAACCCCCAGGAGCACGTGTTTTCGGGCCACCCGGCATGCTTCCGCCAGAGCCTCCCGGGGCTTTTCCACAAACTCCAGGGTGGTGATCAGGGCCACTGTATCGAATTCGTTGTCGCTGAAAGGCAGGTCTTCCGCGAACCCGTGGCGGACGGAGATCTTTTCCGGAAGCCGGCGCTGTGCCTCCCGGACCAGCTCCCAGGACGGCTCCACGCCCGTGACCGCATGGCCCCGGCCGCTGAGCCATCGGAGGAAGGAGCCCGTGCCGCAGCCCACCTCCAGGACGCGTTGGGCATGGACGGGCGCCCACACGCGCTCCAGAAGCCGCCGCTCCAGGCGAAGAGCGGTCCGGCCGGGCTCGCTTGTCTCCCAGCGCTCCATCCTCAAGGCGTCTTCCAGTCGAAAGACGTATCCCACGGGCCCACCCTTCAGGGGAAAGGATTAAGGATTGAAGGATTAAGGATTATAGGGAGACCCCCATCACTCATCACTCGTCACTCATCACTCGAGAACGGCGCCGCGGGCTCCGCTGGTGACCATCCTGGCGTAGCGGGCCAGGTAGCCGTGGCGGATCTTGGGCTCCTTGGGTTGCCATTTGGCGCGGCGCGCCTCCAGGGTGGCCTCGTCCACCTTCAGTTCCAGCTTTTTGTTGGGGATGTCGATCACGATCTCGTCGCCTTCTTCCACCAGCCCGATGGGGCCTCCGGCCGCCGCTTCCGGGCTGATGTGTCCGATGGCGGCCCCCTGGGTTCCTCCGCTGAAGCGCCCGTCGGTGATGAGGGCCACGTCCTTGCCTAGGCCCATCCCCATGATGGCCGCCGTGGGGGTGAGCATCTCCTGCATGCCCGGGCCGCCCTTGGGCCCTTCGTAGCGGATGACCACCACGTCGCCCGGGCGGATCTTGCCGTCCAGGATGGCGGAGGCCGCCTCGTTTTCGCTTTCGAAGACCCGCGCCCGGCCGGTGCGCTGCAGCATCTCGGGCGCCACGGCGCTCTGCTTGACCACCGCCCCCTGGGGAGCCAGGTTGCCGTAGAGGATGGCGATGCCCCCTTCCCGGTGATAGGGGTTGTCCAGAGGCCGGATCACGTTGTGGTCCACCGCCTTCACCCGCTCCAGGTTGGCCCCCACCGTGTCGCCGGTCACGGTCAGGACGTCCAGGTGGATCAGGCCGCCCTTGGCCAGCTCCTTCATGACGGCCTGGACGCCGCCCGCGGCGTTGAGGTCTTCCAGGAAGTGGGGGCCGCCGGGCCGGAGGCTGCAAAGATGCGGCGTCCTGGCGCTCATGGCGTTGAAGAGATCCAAATCCAGCGTGATCCCCGCCTCATGGGCGATGGCCGGCACGTGGAGCACCGTGTTGGTGGAACAGCCCAGGGCCATGTCCACGGCGATGGCGTTTTCGAAGGATTTCAGGGTGATCAGGTCCCGTGGGCGCTTATTCGCGGCAATCAGATCCATGATCTTCATGCCCGCCGTCTTGGCCAGGCGGAACCGGGCCGCCGACACCGCCGGAATGGTTCCGTTGCCCGGTAGGGCCAGCCCCAGGGCTTCACTCAAGCAGTTCATGGAGTTGGCCGTGAACATGCCCGCGCAGGACCCGCAGCCGGGGCAGGCGCAGTCTTCCAGCTCCTCCAGTTCCTCCGCGGTGAGGGTCCCCGCCTTGTAGGCTCCCACGCCCTCGAAGACCGAAATGAGATCCACGGGGCGATTGCCCACGCGCCCGGCCAGCATGGGCCCTCCGCTCACCAGGATGGTGGGGATGTTCAGCCGGAAGGCGGCCATGAGCATACCGGGGATGATCTTGTCGCAGTTGGGGATCAGAACCAGGCCGTCGAAGGGGTGCGCCGTGGCCATCACCTCCACGGAATCGGCGATGAGCTCCCGGCTGGCCAGGCTGTAGCGCATGCCGTCGTGGTTCATGGCGATGCCGTCGCACACGCCGATGGTGGAAAATTCCACGGGCGTCCCGCCCGCCATGCGCACGCCTGCCTTGACCGCCTGGGCGATCTTGTCCAGATGGATGTGGCCGGGAATGATTTCGTTGAAGGAGTTGACGATGCCCACGATGGGGCGTTCCAGTTCCTCCCGGGTGTAGCCCATGGCCTTGAACAGGGAACGATGGGGGGCCTTTTCCGGTCCTTTCTTCATGAGATCGCTTCGCATGAAAACCTCTCCCTCTCTTGCGGGCAATGGATGGCGGTCCGTGCGGGCCGAAAGCAGAGATCGAAAACCTTCACAATCTTCAGGACTTGCCCTGTTCCCGTGAAGTTACTGTAACCCTTCCGGTCTTGGCAAGGGAAAAGGGGGCGTCACTGAAGTGGGAACGCCGGGGATTCCTTCCTTGACAATGTCATTGCCACTTCTATATCAATAGCTGGGTCAGATGACTTTGTCGTATCCCAATACGAAGGAGGCACATCCCATGGACATTGAAAGCGGCAAGGCGCTCTATCCCATCGGCATCGTGGCCGAGCTGCTCAACATTCATCCCCGAACGCTGCGCATCTACGAGCAGGAAGGTCTGATCAAGCCGGCGCGCCGGGGCGGCAAGCGCTACTATTCCAACAACGACCTCCAGTGGCTCAAGTGCCTTCGGCGGCTCCTCACCGAAGACGGGCTGAACATCGCCGGGGTGAAAAAGCTGCTCACGGTGGCCCCGTGCTGGGAGATCCGAGGCTGCGGGGAAGAGGTGCGTAAGGACTGTCCGGCCATCCTCAACTTTCCCGTTCCCTGCTGGGATCTGGTGCCTCGCGCGTGCCAGGAAAAGGGCCAGGTCTGCGCCGAATGCGAGGTCTACATCCAGAAGAAGAACCATGTGATGATGCAGAAGTGCTGCGAAGAGCAGGAAGGGGACCGGGCGTGAGCCGGCGGGAGATTGAATCCCGGAGTTTCCTTTTCGGCCCCGTTCCATCCCGCCGCCTCGGCCGGTCTTTGGGCATCGACGTCATTCCCGCCAAGACTTGCTCCCTCGACTGCCTCTATTGCGAATCGGGCCCCACCACCCATCTGACGATCCAGAGGCGCGCCTTCTTCCCTCCCGACCGGGTGTTGGCCGAACTGGAGGATTTCCTGCGGCGCCGCCCCGGATCGGTGGATGCCGTCACCTTTTCGGCGGCCGGCGAACCCACCCTCTACGAGCCCCTGGGGGAGCTGGCCCATGCCATCAAGAAGCGTTTTCCGGACCTGCCCCTGGTGATGCTCACCAACGGCACGCTCTTGTGGGATCCGGCCGTTCGCCGGGATCTCCTCCTTTTCGATCGGGTGGTGCCGTCCTTGGACGCCGCGGACGAGAAAACCTTCGCCGCCGTGAACCGTCCCCATCCACGCCTGGGTTGGGAGAGGGTCCTGGAGGGCCTCAGGGCGTTTCGAAAGGACTGCCGGGGCCAATATCATCTGGAGATCGTCCTGGTGCGGGGTGTCAACGACAGCCGGGAGCATCTGGAAGCACTCGCCCGCCTGGCGGAAGGCATCGGGCCGGACCGGGTGGAACTGAACACGGTGGTGCGGCCGCCGGCCCATCCCGGGGTCCGGGGGCTGGACTCCGCCGCCCTGGAGCGGGCGGCGACCTTGTTCCCCGCCGGCTGCACGGAAGTGATCGGATCCTTTGCGTCGTCGGGCCCTGCGGCGGATCCCGACGATCTGCCCGGTCGCATCGTGGAGCTGGTTCGGCGCCGTCCGTGCACCGTGGAGGAGATGGCGGCGTCCCTGGGGGTTCCGCCCGGCCGGGTTTCGGAAGCCGTGGCCGGTCTGGAAAAGACGGGCCGGGTGGTGCGGCGCCGGTTCCATGAGCGGGAATTCGTCTGCACCGGGGATGAGTCATGAGTGACGAGTGATGGGTGATGAGTGACGGGTTGGTGGTGGTCCTTGGCCCTTGATTCTTGGCCCTTAATCCTTAATCCTTAATCCTTAATCCACTGATCCTGTAATCCCACAAGCTGCGGTGAGCCTGTGGCCGCGTTCAGGAGGATGCCGTGAGGACCTTGGATGTGGGCGTGGATGTGGGTTCGGTCAGCATCAACTGCGTGGTTGTGGAAGACGGTGAAAGGATCGTCTGGGAGGCTCCCTACCTGAGGCATTTCGGGCTGGTGGTGCCCGAAACCCGCCGCCTTCTTCAAACCGTTCTGGATCGGTTCGGCCGGGAGGCCGTTCGTTCGGTGAGTTTTACGGGCGTGCACGGCGAGCGCCTGGCCCGCCTGCTTTCCGCCCCCTACGAAGTGGAGACGGTGGCCCAGGTGCTGGGGGCGGTGCACGTGGTCCCGGGCGTGCGAACCATCATCAGCATCGGCGGCCAGGACGCCTGTCTCTTCCAGTTGGACTACGACGGCGACCAGTGGCATCTGGAAGCCTTCAACATGAACGGTCCCTGTGCGTCCGGAACGGGCTCCTTCATCGACCAGCAAGGCGAACGGCTCGCTTCCTCCCTGTACGGCCCCCGGTTCGAGATGAGTCAGGAAAAGATCCAGAAGACCCTGGAGGACTTCATCGAACTGGGGTTGCAATACTCCAGCCCGGCTCCCGTGGCGTGCCGGTGCACGGTCTTCACCAAATCGGACATGATCCATCTGCAGAACAAGGGGGAGCCGCTTCCCAATATCATCGCCGGGCTCCATTTTGGGAACGCCGCCAATTACGTGAGCACCATCGTGGCCAATCGGGAGGTGCGCGAGCCCATCCTCTTCATCGGCGGCATGGCGTCCAACCGCCTGCAGGTGGAAGCCTTTCGAAAGTATTATCCGTCGCTCCGGGTGCCGCCGCACCACACGTCCCTGGGAGCCCTGGGAGCGGCCCTTCAGGCCCGCCGGGCGGGTCTTTCCAACCGGGTGGATCCGGATCGGCTCCGGGACGATGCGGAAAGCGGCGCCGCCGAGGGCTTTCCCCGGGCCCCCCGGCTGGAGTTGCGCCAGACCCGCTTCGATCCCCGAAACGATCTGGAACCCTGGGGACGGGTGGAAAAGAATCCTCTGCCGGTTTTCTTGGGGGTGGACATCGGGTCCACCACCACCAAGTATGCCCTCGTTGAATCCCAGGGCGTGATCCGGCACAAGTGCTACGTGCAGACCCAGGGCAAGCCCATCGAAGTCACCCAAAAACTCCTTCGAACTCTGCTGGACCAGGTGGGGTCCCGGGTGAAGATCCTGGCGGTGGCCACCACGGGTTCCGGCCGGAACGTGGTGGGGGACTTTCTGGACGCGGATCTGGTGATCGACGAGATCACGGCCCACGCCCGGGGTGCGGTGGCCGTTGATCCCCGGGTGGACACCATTTTCGAGATCGGAGGCCAGGATTCCAAGTACATCCGGATCGACAACACCCACCCGCTGGATTTCGACATGAACAAGGTGTGTGCCGCCGGGACGGGCAGCTTTCTCCACGAATTGGCCAACAAGATGAAGATCAACATCGTGGGGGAATTCCAGGAGATCGCCCTGGGGGCGGAAAACCCCGTGCATCTGGCCGAACGGTGCACGGTCTTCATGGAGTCGGACCTTTTCGGATACTACCAGAAGGGGGCGCGCCGGGACGATCTGATCGCGGGCCTGTGCTACGCCGTGGTGCACAACTATCTGAATCGGGTGGTGGGGAAGCGGCGCATCGGCCGGCGCATCATGTTCCTGGGCGGTCCGTCGCTCAACAAGGCCGTGGTGGCCGCCTTCGAAAGGGTTCTGGACCGGCCTCTCATCGTCCCCCGGCATCGGGAGGTCATGGGGGCCTACGGGGCGGCCTTGGCGGTGAAGGAAGCCTTCGAACGGGGGGAGGTGACGGCCAGGGAGAGGGACCTGGAGGCGCTGGCCCAAGCCCGGGTGGGCTTCGTAGAATCCCTGTGCCGGGCGGACCGCACGTGTCACAACGAATGCAAGCTGAAGATCTACGATTTTGCGGGTCGAAAGAGCATCTGGGGAGGGGACTGCGGCCGATACGAAGTGAGCCGCCATCGGGGTCCCCAGGCGGAAAACGCCTTTTTGATCCGCCGGGACCTCTTCTGGGAGGCCATCGAGCCTTGGGCGGTCCGAGCCGATGACCTGGGAATCCCCCCCGCCTCCCCTTTGGAAAATGGGGGAGATGGCCCTGCGGGCCGCTCCAGAGGGCTCACGCCGGGCGCTTCGGGCCCTGCGCATTGCGACCGGCGAGCTTTCTCTTCCGTCCCTGACTTGGAACGGGGCGAAGGGAGCGACACTCATCACCCATCACCCGTTACCCGTCACTCGTCTCAGCCCACGGTGGGCGTTCCCTTGGGGCTCCATTCCCTGGAATGGGCGCCTTTCTGGGTCAGACTCCTGGCCGAGCTGGGACTGCGTGTGGTGGTGAGTCCGCGGACCGACAACCGCATGGTCCTGGCGGGCCTGGAATCCACGACGGCCGAGACCTGCTTTCCCGTGAAGGTCTTCCACGGGCATGTGCGCTTCCTTTCCGACAAGTGCGATTATCTCTTTCTTCCCAGTGTGATCGACATGCCGGGACCTCGGCCCGACGAGGCGGGGATGTTCTGTCCGCTGGTGGAAAGTTCTCAATACATGGTTCGGGCGGCCCTGGGAATCGACGACGCCCGGATCATCCGTCCCACCCTCTACCTGCGTGAGGGCCCGGACGCCCTGGTTCCCGCCGTGCGAAAGAGCCTTCCTTCCGCCTTGCGGCGAAGCCCGGAGCAGGTGGCCCGGGCCGTGCGCATGGCCTGGGACCACCAAACGGCCTTCCGGCGGCGGCTCCTGGAGGCCGGCCGGGAGTTTCTCCGGGGGATTCCGGAAGGGGAGCCCGTCTGGATCGTCACGGGCCGCCCGTACAATCTCCACGATGAGCGCCTCAACCTGAAGCTGGGCCGACACCTGGCACGGCTGGGTATCTGGGCCGTCCCGGCGGACATGATCTTCGTGGACGACGAGGACCTGAGCGACTTTCCCCGCATGTACTGGGGGCTGGGGGCCAGGATCCTCCGGGCGGCCAAGAAGATCGCCCGCACGCCGGCCTGGTTCGGCGTACACATGACCAACTTCAGCTGCGGTCCCGATTCCTTCCTGGAGCATTTCTACAAGCACGTGCTGGGGGAGAAGCCGGCGCTCATCCTGGAACTGGACGAGCACAGTGCCGTGGCGGGTGTGCTCACCCGGGTGGAGGCCTACCGCAACGTGGTGAAAAACGTCTATCGCGAAAGCCGGGAAGCCCTCGCGTCCGAGGCCTTCGGCCGATGGCTCAGCAATTGAGTTCCGCCGGGGCGATTCATCCTTCGCTTCTGCCTTTCGGATTTCTTGAGGCGCCGACGCCACGTATCGGATGACCGGAAATTCGGCGGCCTTTGGCTCCTTTCATCAAGGTGACGGATCATGGACGAAAGGAAAATGGACACCGCTCGACTTCGACTGGTGCAGCGCTTCGACGTGACGGGCCGGGTGCTGTTGCTGCCCCGGATGACGCCCTTCGGTACCAGGTTTCTGGCCGCGAGCTTCCGGGCCTTCGGGGTTCCCGCCGTGGTCATGGAAACCTACAAGGGCCTTTCCCTGGGAAAGGAGTACACGTCGGGAAAGGAATGTTTCCCCTGCCAGGTGACCCTGGGGGACATCCTTCATTTCCTGCAGCAGGAAAAGGTTCGGTTGGGGCCCGGCTTCGATCCCCGCCGTTATGTCTATTTTCTTCCCGAATCGGACGGCCCGTGCCGGTTCGGCATGTACAACAAGCTGCAGCGCCTGGTTCTGGATACCTTCCCCGAATACCGCGACATCCCCATCACCTACCTTTCCACCCAGGACGCCTACTCCGTGGCGGGACTCCTTCCGGCCGAAAAGGCCCGCTACTTCCGACGGGTGGCCTACGTGGCGGCCGTCATCGCCGACGTCTTCGACCGCATCGTGTGGCGGGTTCGGCCCTACGAGCTTCGGGAGGGGATGACCGACGGTTTCATGGAGGAAGCGGCCCGGGCCATGGAGTCCCTCATCGAACGGGTGGGTGAAGCCCGGGACTTTCAGGCGATGCTGGACCTGGTGGAGGACGTGGCGAAGACGGCGGCCGGCTTCGTGGACCCTCGAATTCCCCGAAAGCCCCGGATCGGCATCGTGGGGGAGATCTATCTTCGGACCCATCCCGAATCCAATCAGGACATCGTCCGGGAGATCGAACGCCACGGGGGTGAGGTGGTGGATGCGTCCATTGCCGAGTGGATCAACTTCGTGAGCCACGAGCGGCTGCGCAAGATGAAGCGCAACGCGGCGCTGGCCTTTCGCCGAAAGGACCGACGCGCCCTCAGGCAAGCCCTCAAGACCGCGGCGGTCCAGAGGGTGGAAAACGCCTGGCAGGCCTGGCGCCAGCGCCAGGTGTACGCCCGGGTGCTCCGCCATCTGGATATCCAGCCCGACCACTCCGTTCGGGAAATCGAAAAATTTCTGGACGGCGGAAGGCATTTTTCCTTTGAAATCGGAACGGAAGCCGCCTTAAGTATTGGCGGGGCGCTGGCCCACGTTCACGAAGGGTTCCACGGCATCGTCAACGTCTTTCCCTTCACGTGCATGCCCAGCACCATCTGTTCGGCGATCCTCAAGCCGCTCCTGCTCCAAAAGCGCGTGCCCTACCTGGACGCGCCCTACGACGGGACGGTCCAGCCGAACCGGGAGGTGGCCCTGAGAACCTTCGTGTATCAGGCGCGCCAGTATCGAGACCGCCAACAGAACGGGAAACGGAGGATATGACGGCACAGCATCTACTGATCAACGCGTCCCATCCGGAGGAGTTCCGAGTGGCCCTGGTGGAAGGCCAGTCCCTGGAGGGCTTTTTCATTGAGACGGCCACGCGCGGCAAGGTGGTGGGCAACATCTACAAGGGCATCGTGGTCAACGTGCAGCCTTCCCTGCAGGCGGCCTTCGTGGACTACGGGGCGGACCGAAACGGCTTTCTCCCCATCTCGGAGATCCACCCGGATTACTACGCCACCGAGGTGGAAGGGCACCCCCGGATCCAGGACGTGCTCAAGACCGGCCAGGAAGTGCTGGTCCAGGTCACCAAGGAGGAGATTGGGACCAAGGGAGCGGCGCTCACCACCTATGTGTCCATCGCGGGCCGCTACGTGGTGATCGCCCCGGGGCAATCCCAGCGGGGGGTATCCCGAAAGATCGAAGACGAAGCCCAGCGCGAGCGGCTCCGCGAGATCGCCCAGGAACTGGAACTTCCCGAAGAGATGGGGATCATCCTTCGCACGGCGGCGGAAGGGCGCACCAAGCGCGAAATCCAGAAGGATCTGCGCTACCTCATGCGCATCTGGGACGAGATCCTCAAAAGGGTCCAGGAATCCCAGGCACCGTGCCTCATCTACCGCGAGAGGGATCTGGCCATCCGGGTGGTGCGGGACTACTTCACTCCGAGCATCAAAACCATCTGGGTGGACGATATGGAGATCTTTCGGCGGGTGAAGGAGTTTTTGCGGATCATCAGCCCGCGCCACCAGCACGTGGTGAAACTCTACAAGGGCGACGCGCCCCTCTTCAACAAGTACAACCTGGAAGACCAGATCGACCAACTGTTTCAGAAAAAGGTCCCGCTCAAGTCCGGAGGCTACCTCATTATCGACACCACAGAGGCCCTGGTGGCCATCGACGTCAATTCGGGGCGGGCCACCCGGGATTCGGCCCTGGAAGAAAGCAGCTACCGGGTAAACCTGGAGGCGGCCCAGGAGATTCCCAAGCAGCTGCGCCTGCGGGATCTGGGCGGTCTCATCGTGGTGGACTTCATCGACATGCGAAGCCGCCAGCACATCCGCAACGTGGAACGCCGCCTTCGGGACGAAACCAAGAAGGACAAGGCCAAGATCAAGGTGGGGCGCATCTCCCAGTTCGGGCTGCTGGAAATATCGCGCCAGCACCTGGGGCTCAACATCCAACTGGGATCCTACCGGGACTGTCCCTACTGCGAAGGAACCGGGATGGTGCGCTCCACGGAAGCGTCCGCCGTCTGGTACCTCCGGAAGATCTGGAACGGGCTGCTCAAGGACGACGTGGTGGCCGTGCGCGGGCGCTTCTCCACCGACGTGGCCCACTATCTGCTCAACCGCAAGCGAAACGACCTGGTGTACCTGGAGGACCACTTCGGCAAGGAAATCACCATCGAAGCCTCTTCCCAGCTCGCCCCCCACGAAGGACACCTGGAATTCGTTACCGTGGAAACGGAGGAGAAGGGGTAGAGGGGTATGGGATAAGGGATATGGGGGGCTTTTCGTGCTAGGAGGCTGCCCGAGGACTCCGCCAACCGTCACTCCCGCGCAAGCGGGAGTCCATAAGTTGCCGGAAATCCTGGATCGCCGCTCCCCGTTCAAGCCGGGGACAAGTTTCGCGGAAATGACGAATGGGCGTTGAATGACGGAGATCAGTCGTTTTCGGACAGCCTCGTAGGGGATCGGTTCCCGCCGGCTGTGGTCAGACGATCACGAACTTCTTGATGAGCCTCACCACCTGGTCGGGTTCGTCCACCACCGTGACCAGATCCGGGTCGTCCGACGAGATGAGGTGCCTGGCCAGGAGCGTATCCCGGATCCACTGGAGCAGCCCGTTCCAGTAGTCGCTCCCCACCAGGATCACGGGAAAGGGCTTGATGCGCTTGGTCTGCATGAGGGTGAGGGCCTCGAAGACTTCGTCCAGCGTGCCGAAGCCGCCCGGCATGCCCACGTAGGCCTGGGCGTATTTCACGAACATCACCTTGCGGACGAAGAAGTACTTGAACTTGATCTGGACGTCGGCGTAGGAATTTCCTTCCTGTTCCATGGGCAGTTCGATGTTCAGTCCCACGGACCGGGCGCCCCCTTCCCGGGCTCCCTTGTTGCCGGCTTCCATGATGCCGGGCCCGCCCCCCGTGATGATGTTGTATCCCGCCTGGGCCAGCTTACGGGCGATCTCCACCGCCTTTTCGTAGTCTGGATCGCCGGGACGCACCCGCGCCGACCCGAACATGCTCACGGCCGGGTAGATGTCCGCCAGCACCTCGAACCCGTCCACAAATTCCGCCATGATCTTGAACAAACGCCAGGAATCCTGCACCGTCATCGCGTCGATGATGTACTGTCGCTCCTTCATCTGCCACTCCCATGGTTTCGTGGATAATCCAACCGTTCCGGAAGGACTCAACCCTAGCACACCTCACTCCCAAATCCCAAGGGAGCTGCTTCCTGGTTGGTCCGCGACCGCGATCTTTTTCGTCCGCTCATTTCCTCGGCGATGTTTGTCGCGAAAGGCCCTTGGAGCTTGTCCGAGAACAAGTTTCCTTCGTCAACCGACGAAGGATCCTCCTTCTTTCGTAGCCGCGGGGCTTCAGCCCCGCGGAAAAGGGGTCGCCATAAACCAATAAAGTGAGAGGTAACAACTGATGGCCCATCCGACGTTGGAAGATTCCTCCGCAGCCCTAAAGGGCTGCGCTACGAATAACGTGGTCGTCCCTGGCGTTCTGAGACAAGCTCCTTGGGCCTTGTCCCTTCCGCCTTTTTCCTCCCATCATCGGGAAATGTATTGAATGACGATAGAAAATTCGTTATCAAGCCAATGCGCTTGGACCATGCACCAAAAGCGACTTTTTCCCAGACGGAAACGGAGGCCGACATCCTATGGAAATGAAAGAATTCGTGAGAACCGCCCTCAGGAAGGTGAGCCGGAAGCTGGAAGCCGGCACCCTGGACCGGAACGAAGAGGGCTACTCCTTCGCCGAAGAAATGTTGCTGGACTGGATCTGGATCGAACTGAAGGAGGAGGCTCCGGACAAGGACGCCGTCATCCGGATGGAACTGGACGATCTGTACGAGATCATCGAAAGCGACGCCAAGATCTACGACGAATACCAGATCATCCTGGAGTCCTTGAAGCCGGAAGAAGAATAAGCGGCCGGCCAAGGCCCCTTTCGAACTGGAGCGCTCCCCGGGGGCGCTTTTTTTGTTGGGGCCTTCGCGGCCCATGGAAAGAAGGGAAAATGGACGAAGTCAAACTGAAACCGGGGGCGGACCGGCGGGTGATCCAGGGACACCGCTGGATCTTCAGCAACGAAGTGGACGGTCCCCTCAAGGATTTTGAGCCGGGCCGGTGGGTGGACGTGGTGTCGCCCAAGGGCGTCCGGCTGGGTTCGGGCTACATCAACCCCCATTCCCTCATCGCCGTGCGTCTGGCCGCACCCGCCGGGGTGAGGCCGGATCGGTCATGGCTGGAAGAGCGGATCCGGCAGGCGCTGCGTTACCGGCAGCAGGCGTATCCCGGCGAGAACACCTACCGGCTCGTGTACGGCGAGTCGGACGGGCTGCCCGGATTGATCGTGGACCGCTACGAGGACGTCTTGGTCGCTCAGGTGACCACGGCGGGCATGGCCGTCCTGGAGCCCATGGTGGAGGAGGTGCTGGCGGATCTCCTGCAACCCCGCGCCGTGGTGGCCCGAAACGACACCCGTGCGCGCCTCCTGGAAGGACTTTCGCTGGAAAAACGGGTGGTCCGAGGCGACCTTCCCGAATCCCTCCAAGTGCCGCTCCACGGGCTCACCCTGACCGTGGACCCCCTGAACGGCCAAAAGACCGGCCTCTTTCTGGATCAGCGGGACAACCGGGAAGCCCTCCGCCGGTGGGTGAAGGACGCGGAGGTGCTGGATCTTTTCTGCTATCAGGGGGCTTGGAGCCTGGTGGCTGCCGCGTCGGGCGCCCGCCGGGTGGTGGGGGTGGACCAGTCCCGTGAAGCCGTGGATCGTGCGGCCCGCGATGCGGCCGCAAACGGCCTGGAAGACCGTTGCCGGTTCCATGCCTCGGACGTTCTCGATTTTCTCAAGAGGGCCGGCCGCAACGCCTTCGACGTGGTGATCCTGGACCCCCCGGCGTTCGCCAAGACCAAGAGCGCTCTCAAGAACGCCCTCCGGGGCTACACGGACCTCAATCGGCGGGCCATGCTGGCGCTCCGGCCCGGCGGCATCCTGGTGAGCTGCTCCTGTTCCTACCACGTGTCCGAGCCCCTCTTTCAGGACATGCTGGTTCGGGCCGCCCAGGCGGCGGGAAGAACCCTGCGGATTCTGGAAGCCCGGGGCCAGGCGCTGGATCACCCGGTTCTGGCCGCCATGCCGGAAACCCGGTATTTGAAGTGCCACTTCCTCCAGGTCCTGGATAGAACATAGGACGGAAGGATTGAAGGATTGAAGGATCAAGGATTAGAGGATCAGGGAGGGGCATGGACTTGGGGCGGCGGAGTCCGCCTCCCGCCTCCCGGTTCCCGGATTACGGATCACGGATTCCGGCGCCGCCTTTACAAGAACAGGCGGGATGGATTATCAAGGAAAGAAATGAGCGGCAGTCGAGCATTTATCCGAAACCCGGTCCGTGCCGATGCGTTTAGGGAGCCCGCTTCTTGTCGTCGGCATCGCCCATCGCACACGAATCCGGTTGAAAGGCTGAAGGAGTTCCCCATGGTACGCTGCTTCATGAGACGAATTTCACATGTGGTGGTCTTTCTTTTTCTGCTCCTGCCGTGGTTTTGGTCGAGCCCGGTGCACGCCCAAGGCCCGGGTCCCCTGGATGTGATCAAGAGCGGCACCGATCGGGCCCTGGCGGTCCTGAACGTCTGCCGCGACGAAGAGTCCGATGAGGTGCGGCGGCAAAAGCGGGAAGAGATCAAGAAGATCGCCTACGACTACGTGGATTTTGAAGAAATGGGCCGCCGTGCGCTGGGGCGCCACTGGAAGAAACTCACCCCGGCCCAGCAGGACGAATTCCTGCGTCTCTTTAAGGACCTGCTCTATTTCACCTACATCGGTCGGGTGGACACCTACACCTGCGGTCAGAAGCAGACCATCGCCTATGACGAGGAAAGAATCCTGGGCCGTTACGCCCAGGTCAAGACCCGGGTGGCCTACCAGGACCAGATGGTTCCCGTGGAATACCGCATGATCCAGACGGACAAGGGCTGGATGGTCTACGACGTGGTGATCGAAGGGGTGAGCTACGTGAACAACTACCGCAAGCAGTTCGATTCCATCCTGGTCAACAAGTCGGTGGACGATCTGTTCGCCATGCTCAAGGACAAGGTCGCCGAGTTGGAAAAGAATGACAGCCTTGGGGCCGGAAGGACATCGAAAGAGGCTTCGTGAGCGGTTCCTTCGAAGCGGCTTGGAGGGGTTCCACGACCACGAGGTCCTGGAACTCCTGCTCACCTTCGCCATCCCCCGAAGGGACGTAAAACCCGCGGCCAGGGCCCTCCTGGAGCGGTTTCAGTCGCTTTCCGCGGTCCTGGACGCCACGGTCCAGGAACTGACCCAGGTGGATGGAGTGGGGCCTCACGCGGCCCTGCTCCTCACTCTCCTTCCCCGGCTTCTGGAAAGATACCATCAGGATCGGTGGCGGACCGTCACCACGCTCGGTTCCACCCGGGACGCCGTGCGCTACCTGCAAGGGCATCTGGAAGCGGAACGAAAAGAGATCTTTTGCATTTTGGCCCTCAACAGCCAGAACGGGCTCATCGCCGTGGAGCGAATTCAGGAAGGGACCGTCAACCGCACGGCCGTCTTTCCCCGCCTGGTGGTGGAAGCGGCCCTGAGGCACCGGGCCACGGCCGTCATCCTGGCCCACAACCACCCCAGCGGAGAGCCGGAGCCGTCCGCGGCGGACCGGCAGCTCACGCGGAAGCTTCGCCGCCTTCTGGGAGACCTGGACATCGCCGTCCACGACCACATCATTTTGGCGGGCCCCCGCTATTACTCCTTTGCCGAAAGAGGGGAGATGGACTGATGGAAAAGACCATGCCGGCCGTGGTGGTGCGCGAAACGGAAGACCGGGGCGGTTGGAATGCCCTGGAGCTTGCCCGGGTGGCGCGTCCCGTGCCCGGTCCGGGAGAAGTGCTGGTGCAGGTGGAAGCCTGCTCCGTCAACCGGGCGGATCTTCTGCAGCGCCGCGGTCTCTATCCCCCTCCGCCGGGCGCCCCGGACATCCCGGGGCTGGACCTGGCGGGCTACGTGGTGGAGCGGGGCTCGGCGGACGTGGCCTGGAACGAAGGGGACCGAGTCTTCGGCGTGGTGGCCGGAGGCGGCTATGGGCGCTACTGTGCCGTGCCCGCTGAACACCTCCTGCCCATCCCGGAAAACCTTTCCTTTGTGGAAGCTGCGGCCGCCGCGGAGGTCTTCATCGTGGCCCATCTCAACCTTTTCCTGGAAGGGGGCATGGTCTCCGGCGAGACGCTCCTTTTGCACGGGGGCGGAAGCGGCGTGGGAACGGCAGCGGTCCAGCTGGCCAGGGCCAAGGGCGTGCAGGTGGCCGCCACCTGCGGTGAAGACTGGAAGGTGGAGCGGTGCCGGGATCTGGGGGCGGATCTGGCGCTGAACTACAAGACAGGCGATTTTGCGGAGGCCGTTCGGACCTGGACCGAAGGGCTCGGCGTGGACGTGATCCTGGACTGGATCGGCGCGCCCTACCTGGAAAGACACGTGGACCTTCTGGCTCCCCGGGGACGCCTCATCTTCATCGGCCTCATGGGCGGCCACCAGGCGAGTTTTTCCCTGGCGCCGGTCCTCACCAAGCGGCTACGCCTCCTGGGATCGGTTCTTCGCAGCCGGTCCCGGGAAGAGAAGGCCAAGATCATTGCGTCTTTCCAAAAAGAAGTGCTGCCGATGCTTGCCCGCGGCCGGGTGAAGCCCGTGGTGGATCGGATCTTTCCCATCACCGAAGCGGAAGCCGCGCACCGGTACTTGAAGGACGGCAAGCATTTCGGCAAGATCGTCCTCCAGTGGAACGAATAAAGGATTAAGGATTGAAGGATTAAAGGATTAGGAGCTGCGGAGTTCCGTGGAATAATGGTCCAAGAAAGGGTACGGAGCAGGGTGGAAGAGGAAAACGGCCGAGGGTGGATCTCACTGGAAGGGGTGGATTTCGTCCGATCGAAAAAGGAAATCCTTCGCCGGATTTCCTGGCGCGTGGAACCGGGCCAGCACTGGGCCGTGGTGGGAGCCAACGGGTCGGGAAAGACCACGCTCCTTCTTCTTCTGGCCGGGTATCTGTGGCCCACCCGGGGTGCGGTCACGGTGCTGGGCAAAACCTTCGGACAGGTGGACCTGAGGGAGCTTCGCAAAAGCATCGGCTGGGTGGGTTCCTTCCTGCAGGAGCGGATTCCTCCCGGCCAAAGGCCGCTGGATCTCATCGTGGGGGGAAAGTTCGCCTCCATCGGGGTCTTCGACGCGCCCACGGAGGCGGACTATGAAAAGGCGCGGCGGCTCGCCCGGCGGCTGGGCTGCGATCACGTGCTGGAAAGCCCCTACGGGGTGCTGAGCCAGGGGGAAAAGCAGCGGATGCTCATCGCCCGGGCGCTCATGTGCGACCCCCGCCTTCTCATCCTGGACGAGCCCTGTTCAGGCCTGGACGTGGTGGCCCGGGAACGCCTTCTCGCCACGCTGGATGCGCTGGGGACTTCCCCGGACGGGCCCACGCTGGTGCTGGTGACTCACCATCTGGAAGAGATCACGCCCGCCTTTTCCCACGTCCTGCTTCTGAAAGACGGCCGCTGCCTGGCCCATGGCCCCAAGGACGGCGTGCTCACGGCGGAAAACCTGCAGGAAGCCTTCGGCCTTCCCATGCACGTGGAGCGGCGGGGCGGCCGCTACTGGGCCCACCCCAAAAACCCCTCCTAATCCTTTAATCCTTTAATCCTTTAATCCTTCAATCCTTTATCCCATACCCCTACTCGTACACTTTTTCTTCCACATCGTCGGCGCCCGGGGCGTCCATCTCCACGTCCCGGGTGAGGCGCGCCTCCTTCATCTTCCAGTATTCCTTGTACCACTCGTTGGCGATGATCACCGACATGATCTCGTTGGTGCCGGTCCAGATGGACGCCAGCCGAAGATCGCGGTAGATGCGCTCCACGGGAAAGATGGTGGTGTAGCCGATCCCGCCCATGACCTGCATGGCGTTGTGGGCCACCTTCTGGCACGACTCGGTGACGAACTTCTTGGTTTCCGAGATCATGCGCCGGACGGTGGAAGCCGGCGCGCCCTCGTCCACGGCCTTGGCGGTCACGTGCACCATGGCCCGGGAGGCGTCCAGGAGCATGGCCGCCTCGGCCACCTGGAAGCTCACCCCCTGGAATTCGTTGATGGGGCGCCCGAAGGCCTTCCGGCGCGTGGAATAGCCCGTGGCCACCTCCAGGGCGGGCCGGGCGGCGCCGACGGTCATGGCGGCCGTTCCCAGCCGTTCGGGAATCATCATGGTCTTGAAGACCTCCACACCCCCGTTCACGGCCCCCAGCACGTTTTCCCTGGGCACCTTCACGTCCCGGAAGACCAGGCGGCTGGTGCCTCCGCCGCGGCATCCCATGAGGCCGTACAGATAGGACGTTTCCACCCCGGGGCCCCGGTCCACGATGAAACAGGTGATCCCCTTATGGGGTTCCGCATCCGGGTCGGTCCGCGCATAGACCAGGAAGTAGTCCGCGCCCTCCCCGCCCACGATGAAGCGCTTCTGGCCGTTCAGGACGAAGTGGTCCCCCTTGTCCACCGCCGTGGTGGTGGCCCCGAAAAAGTCCGATCCGCCCCGGGGTTCGGTGAGGCACTCGGCGGCGAAGATCTCCCCCTTGAGCAGAGGCTTTACGTAGCGCTCCTTCTGGGCGTCGGTGCCGTGAAGCACGATGGCGTCGCAGACCAGTTCCGCCCCAACCCCGAAGGTGCAGGCAAAGATATAGCCCAGGGTTCCCACCTCCTCCATGGCCACGCAGGTGCTCACCCAGTCCATTTCCCGGCCGCCCCATTTCTTGGGATAGCGGCAGCCCAGGAGGTTCCGCCGGCCGGCTTCCTGCAAGAATTCCTTGGGAAAGCGGATCTTGTCCGCATCCATGTCGAGGATCATTTGGCGCGGCACGGACTTGACGAAATCGCGCACTTCGTCGCGCCACCGGCGCGTCCTTTGGTCCAGCAAGTGGTCGAACATGACCGGATCTCCTTTTCTGGGTTCAAAATCAAAACATCTCCCGAAGCTTGTACTTCATCACCTTGCCGGTGGGGGTGTGGGGCAGGGCGTCCACGAAGTGGTAGATCCGTGGAATCTTGTATCTGGCCAGACGATCCTGGAGAAACCGGCTGAGTCCTTCCGGGCTGGGTTCCGCTCCCGGCGCCGGCACGACGATGGCCGTCACCGTCTCACCCCAGTCGGGATGCGGGGTTCCGATCACGGCCACCTGGGCCACGTGGGGGTGTTCCACCAGGGCGTCCTCCACCTCCTTGGAATAGACGTTCTCGCCGCCGGTTACGATCATGTCCTTCAGCCGATCCACGATATAGAGATAGCCGTCCTCGTCGATGCGTGCCATGTCTCCCGTCCGGTACCAGCCGTCGCAAAAGACCTGGCGGGTGGCTTCGGGATCGTCCAGGTAGCCCTGCATCATGGAATCGGCCTTGAGCCAGATTTCGCCCGTCTCGCCCGGGCCGGCTTCCTCGGTTTCCGATTTCATGACGATGAGGTCCGCGCCGGGAAGGCCCTTGTTGCCGATGGAGCCCGCCTTGGTGGCGTGGGCGCGGGGAGGGAGCACCGTGCCGGTGGGGCCCGCTTCGGTCATGCCGTAGACCTGGTAGAACCGGTCGCTCTTGTAGCGCGCCTGGAGCATGCGGACGGTCTCCGGGGCGATGGGGCCGCCGCCGTAGATCCACGCCCGCATGGATGAAAGGTCGAAGTCGTCGAAGTTGGGGATCATCTGAAGGGCCAGGAGATAGGAGATGGGAGCGCCGAAGTAGAGGGTGCAGCGCTCGTCCTGGACCGCCTGCAGGAAGTGGAGCGGGTGATATTCGCGAAGGAGTACCGTGGTGGCTCCCACGTAGCAGGCTCCCAGGAACCAGTTGTTCAGCGGGGAGGAATGCCAGATGGGCATGGCCATGAGAAGCCGGTCGTATTCGTCCATCTTCACGGCCAGGGCCCCGGTAATGGCCGCCATGATGACGCTTCGGTGGGTGAGGACGCAGCCCTTGGGCTTTCCCGTGGTGCCGCTGGTGTAGAGGATCTCGGCCGTGGCGTCGTCAGAAACGGCCACGGGCTGGAACGCCGGTGCGGATTCCAGCAGTTCCGCCAGCAGGGGCCGGTCCGGAGCCGGGCTGTCCAGGGCGATCTGGGGGATGGGAAGGTTGAGGGCGCTCGCCGTTTTGGGCGAGAGACCCGTCGAAGAGAAAGATCTTGGCGCCGCTGTGCTCCAGGATGTAGCGCACTTCCGGAGCGGCCAGCTTGTGGTTCACGGGCACCACGGCGGCTCCGGCCTTCTGGGCCCCGAAAAAGGTTGTGACGAAATCGGGCGTGTTCTGGCTCATGACAGCCACCACGTCCCCGGGCTCGATCCCCCGGGCCTGCAAAACCCCCGCGGCCCGTTCCGCCCGATCCTTGAGTTCCCGGAACGACACGCCCCGGCCCTGGTACCGGATCGCGTCCTTGGATCCGAACTTTCGTGCATTGCGGTCCACCATCTCCACCAGATTCATGGCTTTCCCTCCCGTTTGAGTTCTTCCAGGCGCTTTTCCAGCTTCTTCTGGACGGCCAAAAGGTCCTGCTCCAGGAGGATCAGGTCCCGCATGCGGTCCCGGATCTCCTCCAGCTTCCTGCGGCCGTAGGCCAGGCTTTTTTCGATCTGGGCCACTTCGTCCACGTCCGTATCCGCCATGCCGATCATCTCGGCGATCTCGTCCAGGCTGAACCCGAAGCGCTTGCCGCGCAGGATGAGTTTCAGGCGCGCCCGGTCCTTGGCGGTGTAGATGCGCTGGTTTCCCGGCGTGCGCCGGGGGCTGATAAGGCCCTTTTCTTCGTAGAAGCGGATGGCCCGGGGGCTGATGTCCAACTGGGCGGCCAGCTGGGAGATGGTGAAGGTCTGTTTCGTGCGGTTTTCCTGCGATGTCATGGCGACCCCCTATAAGTAACGTTAACGTTAACGTAAGGTCTTCCGGCCTGTCAAGTCTTCGTCTTGAAGGTGCAAGGTGCAAGGTGCAAGGGGAAAGGGATAGGGGATAGGGTTGACGGGGCGGGATCTTCCTGGAAAGGCAGCGAGATCAGTAGGGGTTTCGTCTGCGGCCTCCCATTGCGAAAGAAGTGCGCATTGCGACGGGCACCCGGCGGAAAGATACCCCGTGACATCCCCCTCCACTCCCAGCCACGTTTTTAACGCCTCACGCCTTTTCCCTTGACGTGCGGGGAGGTTTTGGGGCATCTAACTGAACGAGCGCCCAGTTAGATGGGCCGGGACCCTCTCCCCTCTCCCACGTGCACACGCTCCCTGGGCTCCCCCCTGACCCGCTCTGCCCGGTCCCGAAAAACCCGAGTCCATCCGACCTGACCCCCGGAAGGGCGTCTGAAAATGCTGGGGATGATCGCTTCTTTCCTAGTGCCGCCCTTGAGGGCTGCGGAAGAGCCCCCGGACGCCGGATAGGCCCCCGGGTGCTGGCTCTGACTTCAAAGGGTTGCCATGGCCCTTTCCCGCGGAGCTGAAGCCCCGCGGCTTCGAAGGGAACGGAACTTCCCCGACATCTTGAGCCGCAGAGCCCTTCTCAGACAAGCTTCCGGGCGCCGCCAAGACGGAGAACCCTGAACCCCACCGGAACCAAAGGAGGATCCCATGCTGGACAGTGTCGGCGACGTGTTGACTCTCACCGCAGGCAAGTTTCCCCATAAGACGGCGGTCATCAACTACGGCGGACCGTCCCTCACCTTCTCCCAGCTCAACGAACGCGCCAACCGGCTGGCCAATGCCTTGAGCCGCCTCGGGGTGCGCAAAGGGGACCGGGTGGCCTACCTTTTTCCCAACACCAGCACCTTTTTGGAAATCCATTTCGCCGTGGCCAAGATGGGGGCCGTGGGCGTGCCGCTCAACGTCCGGCTGGTGGGCCGGGAACTCCACTACCAGATCGACCACGCGGACGCCGTCTGCGTCATCTTCCACCAAGCCTTCCACGACACCGTGGCGTCCATCAAGGGCGACCTTCCCAAGGTGCGGGCCTTCCTCTGCCACGGCCGGGAAGGGGACGGCGTCCTGTCCTACGAATCGGTCCTGCAGGGGGGAGATCCCCGGGAACCCGACGAGACCGTGCTTCTCTACGACCAGAACGTGGTGCTCTACACGGCCGGGACCACCGGTGTTCCCAAGGGAGCGGTCCTCAGCCACAAGAATTCCCTTTTCAACGCCATGGCCATGATCATGGACTACGGCATGCGCCACGACGATGTGCTCCAGGTGGTGCCGCCCCTCTACCACAGCGCCTCCCTGAACGGATTCGCCGTCACGGGGGTTCTGCTGGGGGCCACCCAGGTTCTCCACGCCGCGGTGGACCTGGGTGAGATCTTCCAGAGCATCCAGGACCACCAGGTCACCTTCACCTGGGGGCCCGCCACCCTTTGGCGCATGCTCCTGGCCTACCCGGACCGCGGCCGCTACGACACGTCCAGAGTCCGCATGGTGATCAACGGCGCCATGTACATGCCCGCCGACATGCGCCGGGCGGTCCTGGAGATGTTCCCCAACGCGCGGATGGGCGATACCTACGGCATGACCGAGGCCTCTCCGTGCACAACGATCCTTCGCCCCGAAGACGTGCTTCGAAAACCCGCTTCCGTGGGCGTACCCCTCACCATCTGCGACGTGAAGATCTTCGACGAAAGCGGCCGGGAACGGCCCCCCGGCCAAGTGGGCGAGATCGTCAACCGCGGAAACTTCATGATGGGCTACGACAAGAACCCCCAGGCCACGGCGGAAGCCGTCCGGAACGGCTGGTACCACACGGGCGACCTGGGAAAGAAGGACGAGGAGGGCTTCATCTACCTGGTGGACCGGAAAAAGGACATGATCGTCACGGGAGGTGAAAACGTCTATTCCCGGGAGGTGGAGGAGGTGATCGCGTCCCATCCGGCGGTTTTCGAGACGGCCGTGATCGGCCTTCCCGACGAGAGGTGGGGGGAGCGTGTGACCGCCGTGGTGGTCCCCCGCCCGGGGGCCGCCGTGAGCGAAGAGGAGATCCTGGCCCACTGCCGGAAGAACCTGGCCGGATACAAGTGCCCCAAGGCCGTCGTCTTCCGGGAGGAACTTCCCAAGAGCGCCGCCGGAAAGATCCTCAAGAAGGACATTCGAGCCGCGCTCGTGGGGTAGAAGGCAAGAGGCGAAAGGGGAAAGGCAAAAGGTAAAAGGGGGAGGGGGAAAATGGCAGGGAGTATGGGACACGCCTCCGTCTATCCCCTACCCCTTATCCCTTCTAATCCTTGTCCCTTTCTTGATCCATTCCAGGGAATTTCATAGCCGAATCAGCAAAATGGAGGACCAGCCATGAGCCAACTCATCCAAGGATTTCCGGCCACGTCCAACGACGACTATCCGCTCAACATGATCACCTTCCTGAAACATGCGGCCCGGACCTATCCGGAGGCGGAGGTGGTGTCCCGGAATCTGGACGGGAGCCTCCACCGGACCACCTACGGCGAAACCTGGATCCGCGTGAAACGGCTCGCCAAGGCCCTGCAAGGGATCGGGGTGCGGCCGGGCGACCGGGTGGGCGCCCTGGACTGGAACACCCACCGGTTCATGGAACTCTACTTCGCCGTATCAGGCGTCGGCGCGGTCCTCCTGGAACTCAACCCCCGCATTTCCGGTGCCGAACGGGCCTACGTGGTGAACCACAGCGAAGCCCGGTTCGTGGCCGTCTGTGCCTCCCTGTTGCCCCTCATGGAACCCTTGGCGGCGGAATGTCCCACCGTGCAGGGAGTGATCGTCCTGGACGATCTGGGCCGGGGTCTTCCTGAAACCGCTTACCCCGCCGCTCACGACTATGAAGCGCTCATTGCGGAAAGCGACGACGACTTCGATTTTCCCTGGATCGACGAACGGTCGGCCTGCACGGCCTGCTACACGTCCGGGACCACCGGAAAGCCCAAGGGGGTCTACAATTCGCACCGGGCCATGTACCTGCACACCCTGGCCATCGCCCAGGCCTTGAACATGACCCAGGACGATGTCATCCTGCAGATCGTTCCCATGTTCCACGCCCAGGGCTGGGGCATGTTTTTCTGCGGGCCCATGCTGGGGGCGAAACTGGTCTTTCCAGGCCGCTACACCATGGAGGACCCCTCGTCCCTCGTGGATCTTCTGGTGGAACAGAAGGTGACCGTGACCTGCGGGGCGCCGGCCATCTTTCTGCCCATGCTGCACCACATCAAGAAGATGAGCCAAAAGCCGGATCTCACGGGTCTTCGCATGATCAGCGGCGCCACGGAACCGCCCCTGGCCCTCATGAAGGGATACCATGAACTGGGCGGCGCCCGGGTGATCCACGCCTACGGGGCCACGGAAACGGCTCCCCTGGTGACCGTGAACCACCTGAAGCCGACCCTGAAGGACCTTTCGGAAGAGGAACGCTGGGAGCTCCGAAAGAAGCAGGGCCTTCCCGTTCCGGGGCTGGACGTGAAGGTGGTGGGCCCCGACGGGACGGAACTTCCCCGGGACGGGAGCAAGGTGGGCGAAGTGCTCATCCGCGGTCCCTGGATTACCCGTAGCTACTACAACGATCCCCGGAGCGACGAATCCTTCGCCCGGGACGGTTACTGGCGAAGCGGCGATGCGGGAACCATCGACCCCAACGGGTACCTGAAGATCACCGACCGCTTCAAGGACCTCATCAAGAGCGGCGGGGAGTGGATCTCGTCCATCGACCTGGAAAACGCCATCATGGCGCATCCGGACGTGCTGGAGGCGGCCGTGATCGGCATCCCGCATCCCAAGTGGGAGGAACGGCCGCTGGCCCTGGTGGTGCCCCAGGAAAGCGCCCGGGGAACCCTCACCAAGGAGGCCGTCCTGGACTTCATCCGCCCCCATTTCGCCAAGTGGCAGCTGCCCGACGACGTGCTCTTCGTGGACGCCATCCCCAAGACCAGCGTGGGCAAATTCGCCAAGCGCGTGGCCCGGGAGCAATATGCGGACTACTATGGAGTGACGAGTAATGAGTGACGAGTAATGAGTGACGAGTAATGAGTGACGAGTAATGAGTGACGAGTAATGAGTGACGAGTAATGAGTGATGAGTAATGAGTGATGAGTAATGAGTGATGAGTAATGAGTGATGAGTAATGAGTGATGAGTAATGAGTGATGAGTGATGAGTGCAGATTCGATGATTGCTCCCCCCTTTGTCAAAGGGGGGGCGGGGGGGATTGAATAAGTGATAGGTGTGACATATGCGGGGAGCCTGTCCGTGGAAGGGAGGATGGAAAACGATGCCTGAACTGGTGGAAATCGTCGATCATGGAATGGTTCGCGAGGTGGCCATGAATCGGCCCAAGAACCTGAACGCTCTGAACTTGCAGCTCATGACCGAACTGGCCGACGCCCTCACGGCCGCGGCGGCGGACGCTTCCGTCCGCGGGGTACTCCTGACGGGCCGGGGCAAGGCCTTTTGCGCCGGAGGGGACCTGAAGTGGGCTCTGGACTTTGCCGACGATCCGGGGGTGTCCTTCCATACCCTGGCCGGTCAGCTCAACCGGGTGGCGGTGGAACTTCGCAACATGCCGAAACCGGTGGCGGCCGCCGTCCAGGGAGCGGCGGCAGGCGCGGGCTTCACCCTGGCGCTTGCCTGCGATTTTCGGGTGATGGAAAAGTCGGCCTTCTTCCAGCAGGCCTACACGTCCAACGGGTTATGCATCGACGGGGGAGGCACGTTCACCCTGCCGCGCCTGGTGGGGATGGCCCGGGCCCTGGAGATCGCCGCCTTCGACGAACGGATCCCGGCCGAGAAGGCCCTGGAATGGGGGCTGGTCACCCGGCTGGCCGAAGACGGCGCCGCCCGGGACGAGGCCCTCGACATGCTCAATCGCCTGGCCGAACGTTCGCTTCATTCCTTCGCCCGCTGCAAGGATCTCTTCAACCGGGCTTTCCAGAACGACTTCGAAACCCAGGCGGAACGGGAACGCCGGGCCCTGGCGGCATGCGCCCGTCACGAAGACGGCCGGGAAGGGCTGCGGGCGTTTGTGGAAAAACGACCACCCAAGTTTGTGTGAGATGCAAGGTCAAAGGGACAAGGCCAAAGGTAAAGGGATAAGGGATAAAGGGGTGTGGGATATGGGGTAGGGGGGCATGTTCCTTTCCCCTTGCCCCTTTAACCTTTGACCTTTCACCTTTTACCTTTTCCCTCCCACCCCGAAAGGAGCGCGCTCATGGTGCAAGGAAAACCGCTGAAGAGTGAGGATCAGGGGCACTATCACCGTTTCGACCGGGAGAGCATCCAGTTTCTGCGGACGCGCTACAACCGCATCACCCGCTGGGTCATCGCGGATATCGTGCGGCGAAGCGCCTACCGCTATCCCCACAAACCCGCTCTCATCTTCGGAGACAAGGTGCTCACCTACGCCCAGCTGGAGGAAGCCACCAACCGCGTGGCCCAGGGGCTCCTCTCCCTGGGACTCCGGCGTTTCGACCGGGTGGCCATCCTGGCCCACAACACCCTCCACCACGTGCTCACCTGGCTGGGCACGGCCAAGGCCGGAGGCATCTACCTGGCCATCAACTATCTGTTGCGGGGAAAGGACATCGCCTACTGCATCAACCATTCGGAAGCGCGCTTTTTCATCGTGGAAGACGCTCTGGCCGAACTGGTGGACGGCGTTTTGGACGACATGCCCACGGTGTCCCACCGGATCTGGTCCAACCAGGGGGCGGGAAAAACGGCCCCGGAAGGCTGGCTCGACTTCGACGCCTGGACGGAGGCCCAGTCCCCGGAAGAGCCGGCCGTGGACCTCTACATCGAGGATCCCGTGCAGATGACCTATACCAGCGGCACCGAGTCCCTTCCCAAGGGCGTGGTGCTCACCAACCAGTCCCTCATGGCCCAGTACATGGGGGCCATCGTGGACGGGGAGTATTCCTCCGAGGACGTGAACCTGAACGCGCTGCCCATCTTCCACTGCGCCCAGCGCGATGTCTTCCTCACGCCCTTCCTGTGGCTGGGGGCCACCAACGTGCTGCTTCCCACGGCCGATGTGCCCACCATCCTGGAACAGATCGAAAGACACCGGGCCACGGTCTTTTTCGCCCCGCCCACGGTCTGGATCGGGCTCTTGCGCCATCCCGACTTCGAAAAGCGGGATCTTTCTTCGGTGCAGAAGGGCTACTACGGCGCCTCCATCATGCCCGTGGAGATCCTCAAGGAGATCCAGCGGCGGCTGCCGTCCTGCCGGCGTCTTTACAACTACTACGGCCAGACGGAGCTTTCCCCGTACCACACGATCCTCAAACCCGCCGACCAGCTCACCAAGCCGGGTTCCGCCGGCATGGGCGGCCTCAACATGGAAACCACCCTCCTGGACGACCTGTGCCAGCCCGTGGAAGTCCCGGGTGTTCCCGGCGAAATCTGCGGCCGCGGCCCCCATGTGATGCTCATGTACTTCAAGGATCCGGAAAAGACCGAAGAGGCCATGGCCGGCGGCTGGTTCCATTCGGGGGATGTGGGCGTTCTGGACGGGGACCGCTACATCACCGTGGTGGATCGCAAGAAGGACATGGTGAAGACGGGCGGCGAAAACGTGTCCACCCGGGAGGTGGAGGAGGTGATCTACACGGATCCGCGGGTGTCGGAGGTGGCGGTGATCGGCGTGCCCCATCCCAAGTGGGTGGAGGCGGTGACGGCCATCGTGGTGCCCAAGGCGGGCGAGACCGTCACGGAAGAGGAGATCATCGCCCTGTGCAAGCGGGAGTTGGCCGGCTTCAAGGTGCCCAAGGCCGTGGTGGTGGTGGATGCCCTTCCCAAGACGCCCACGGGGAAGATCCTCAAGCGCGACCTCCGAAAGCACTACAACGATCTTTTCCGCTGATGGCATGCAGACGTCGGGATCCGACGGCCTTCCGGCCCCCCGGCCGGGGCCGTCCCGGCGTCTGCTTCAACGCACTCAGGCTTTTGCGCTCGGCCGCAGCCGGCCTCTTGCGCGGTGCGCCAAGGACCGGCAGCCCTATTTGAGCCGCAATGCGATTCAAAAAGACGCAATAGATGAACTTCCGGGAACTGATCCCGAACCCTTCTTACCAATTTCTTGTCGGCGGTCCAGAGTTCAGTTTCGAGGCGTCGAGAGAGGGCTAGATAATGAGCTTTGCAGGTGGCTAAAAGACACATCTACCGGGCAATTTGAAGTGCTTCCTCATGAAGGATCGGATCACCGCCGCGTCGTGCCACGATCCGGCGGTTCAAGAGAAAGATGTCTTCCAACGTTTTTTCGTAATCGACGGCATGTTGGCCGGTGAGACGGTCGTATTCTTCGGCGGGCATGATGACCACGCTGGGGCGTCCCTTCTTTTCTACGATGAAGGTTTCCCCGTTCGTCTCGGCGCGGCGCAAAACCTCCCCAAAACGGTCTCTCGCCTCCCGTGCAGTGAGGACATGGGGCATCTTGTTCCTCCACTGTCTTCCAAGAGCAATCGTGTAATCTTTTTTTATATGAAACGCGAATCTGTTCCACTCGTGTGTGCGGCCTGTAGGGGTGAATAATCATTCGCCCCTACAGGTGTCTGCTTGCCAAAGGTGCGTTTCATTCTTCGTTGTCACGGGCCGTCCGTGATGGGGGCTTATTGGACTCTGCCGACGGAACCAGGCAAGAGAGCATTCTGTTGCGCCTGTTTCAGCAAGCTCCTTTATCCCATACCCCATACCCCATATCCCTTCCCCCTTGCGCTCACAACCGCCGTCCCCACCGCAGCGCGTTCATGGGAAGGGCGCAGCCCAGCTCGTCCTGGATCCATTCGGCGCCCAGGCGGCGAAGGGGCAGGAACAACAGGCGCTTGGCCCGGAAGGCAAACCGGGCGCCGCGGATTCGCGGGAAAAAATCCTCCTTGGCGGTCGCCACGGCGCCCAGCAGGATGGGCGTGAACTGGAAGGCTTCCAAGGCCGGAAGGGTCACGGGATAGAGTCCGTTCCGGGGCGCCTTGCTCCGCGGGGGAAGATCGGGCTGGGCCACGGTGGCGAAGCGCGCCAGCCGAAGCAGGTGCTTGGGAGACACCTTGAAGGCGGGTACCAGGAAACGGAAGGGGCGGGACGCCGCCCCCGGAGGCGTTCTTTGGGGGAGGTTGGCCAGGCGCACGAAGTCTCCCACGGTCTCCAGAGGCAGTCCCCCGCAGGAAATATCGAGAACCCAAAAGGGCACCCAGGCGGCGTCCGGCAAATCGTTGTGGGAAAAGGATGCCTCCACGCGCTGAAAGCCCGTGGGCCCCATTTCCCAGAAGGAGTCGCAGTTGCGGCAGAAAAGGACCAGCGTGTCCCGGTCCCCTTCCAGGTCGTCGCCGCAGTGGGGGCAGAGCGTGGGCCGGAAGACCGGCGGAGAGGGCGAAGGGGCCGGCCGGGGAGGTTCCACCGGGACTTCGGGCGGGATCGCACCCGGTGAGATCCTTCGGCCCGTCACGGCATCCACCCACGCGCCGTCTTCCTGGAAGACGGGGCTGTGGATCAGGCTCAGGGTCTCGCCGATGAAGGCCTGGAAGAAGGGCTTTCCGGAAGTTGCCTTGAGGCGCCCTCTTAGGCCGTGTCCCAGCCGTTTCAGGAATTCCTTTCGGGGGACGGAGGCGGCGAGAAAGCGTCCGGGGCTTTCCGGCCCGGCAAAGCGCAGCGGAAGGGCCTGGGGCCGCAGCCCCAGGGAGCAGGGAAGGCCGGGAAGAGGGTCGGCGGCGCAGGCGCTGGTGTCCAGAACGCGGTGGACCACCCGGTCCCCGTCCAGGGCGAAGACCAGGCCGCGGAATCGCCAGTAGGGGACCAGCAGCAGGTCCTTCCGGGCGGGGGCGGGCGGCAGGACGTAGGAAAAATGGGGCCGCTGGTCCACGAAGAGGCGCACCCGGCAGAAGGGGCACTGGAGGATCCGGTCCGTCTCCTCCAGGACCACGGTGCCCCCGCACTGGGGGCACGATTGGTGGATCTGGAAACTAGAGACGTTCACCGCACTGGTCGCAGAAGGCGGCCTGCGGCAGGTTCACGGCCCCGCAGTTGCCGCACTTCTTTTCCCGGGGTTTTTCGGCCACCGCGTTGCCGCACCGGGGGCAGAACCGCGCGTTGGGCGGCACGTTCTTGCCGCAGTAGGGGCACTGGTCGAAAACCACCAGGTGGTGTCCGCAAAAGGGGCAAAAGCGCGCATCGTCCGGAACGCTCCGGCCGCAGTCGGGGCAGGCGGCACCGGGTGGCTGAGGGCCTCCCGGGGACGTGGTTTCCTTTCCCGGATCCGGCGCGTCCTGGGTCAAGGCGCGGCCCAGAAGGCCCGGCATCATGAAGGCCAGCCCCAGCCCGGCGCCCTCTCCGGCGGCTCCCGGATTTTCCGCCGCCTTTTCCAGGGCCGTCGCCGCCTTGAGCTTCAAAAGCTTGTTCAGGTCGTCGAAGAGCCCCAGCTTGCTCCGGTCGTCCATGGCCTGCTGGACCTCGGGCGGCGGTGTGATGGCGTTGATGTAGAGATGGGTGAGCGACATGCCGAAGTGGGCCAGGTCTTCGGCCAGGCGGGCCCGGAGTCGTTCCGCCCACTGGTCGTAGCGGCCGGGCAGGTCCAGGATGGTGGTAAGTTCTTCCCCCATGAAGTCGTTCAGGCGCGACACGATCACGCGGCTCAGGTATTCCTCCACGTCTTCCGTGGAAAACCGCCCCAGGGTTCCCACCAGTCGATTGATGAAAAGCAGGGGCTGCACGATGCGGACGTTGTAGATCCCGTGGGCCCGAAGCCGGATGAGTCCCAGTTCCCGGTCCTTGAAGGCCACGGGATCCCGGGTGCCCCACTTGAGGTTCGTGAAGACCTTGGTGTTGACGAAATAGACTTCGGCGCGCAGGGGGCTGGTGAAGGCCCAGGGAAGACTCAAGAGCTTCGTGAGGATCGGGATGTTGGCCGTTTTCAGGGTGTGACGTCCCGGGCCGAACCCGTGCACGGCCTTTCCCTGGTAGAAGAGCACGGCGGCCTGGCTTTCGCGCACGGTGAGCTGTGCGCCGAACTTGATCTCGCCGGAACCTTCCTCGGGGATGCGGTGGAGCATCTCCCGGCCGGTGGGATCGAACCATTCGATGACTTCCAGGAAGACAAGATTGTGGGTGCCCATGAGCCGTCCTTTCGCGGAGTTTGCGGGGTTCCGATCCTCTTAACGGCAGATCCGCCCGATCCCTTGACAAAAAAGAGCGCACTTCACCATTCCGGCCCTACGAAAGGAGGGTTTCCTGGGCAAAGGCTGACCCATGGCGGACTGCTTTGCAATTGGGAAGGGGGCGGAGCCCTGCAGACAGGAGATGAGGCAGCTGGAACACCCGAGGAGGAGGTCTTTTCCATAACAGGCCCTTATATGGATGCTCCGGTGACGCGCTCATCATCACGATCGTTGGGACGACGAAAAGGGAAGAGCGAATGGCGGGTGCCGACGGAAGGGGAAAACAAGAAGACGGTGCCGGCTTGCGGGTCTTCAGAGCACCCCTTTGGGGGGCAGGAGCTTTTCGATGAGGGATTTGACAAAATCCAGGTCCCGGCCCTGCTTTTCCTGGATGGTCTCCAGCCGGGTCAGGCGTCGGTGCATCTGCCACTGCAGTCGAAGCACGAACCCCAGGATCACCAGGGCGACGGTGATGAAAAGCCCGAGAGTCCACTGCAGCGTGTCGAATCGGGCGTTCATTTCCGCGCGGAGATCGTCGATGCGCTTGTTCAAAGATCTTTCCAGCCCGTCGAGCCGTGCTTCCAGCGAGCGTTGACCTTCCTCCAGCCGGGAAAGCCGCTCCACGATTTCCCGGTCCGTGATCCGTGGCGCGGTTTCCACCGCCTTCCCGATTCCGGGCGCCAGAAGAGCGAAAAGGAGTACGACGGGAAGGATTTTCTTCATACTGGGCTCCCTGCATGATGACAAGCATCTTCATCATAGCACAGGAAGCCGGGAGAAAAAGCGTGAAAAATCCTGAAAACACGCCCGTCGGGCGATCCACCCCTCTCCAAAACCTTGATCCGCCAACCTTTCTTTCAATCGTTCCCCTTGGACTGCGTTACGGGGCACAACTCCCGGTGGGGCGGGCGAATGTCTGGTGGGAGGGCAGGGGAGCGGGAGCTCCGGCCCTTCAGAGCACCCCTTTGGGGGGCAGGAGCTTCTCGATGAGGGATTTGACAAAATCCAGGTCCCGACCCTGCTTTTCCTGGATGGTCTCCAGCCGGGTCAGGCGCCGGTGCATCTGCCACTGCAGTCGAAGCACGAACCCCAGGATCACCAGGGCGATGGTGATAAAAAGCCCGAGAGTCCACTGCAGCGTGTCGAATCGGGCGTTCATTTCCGCGCGGAGATCGTCGATACGATCGTTCAATCTGGCGTCCACATCATCGATCCGCTTGTTCAAAGATCTTTCCAGGGCATCCATGCGATTGTTGAGGGATCGGTCCAGCGTATCGATCCGCGCTTCCAGGGACCGTTGACCTTCCTCCAGCCGGGAAAGCCGCTCCACGATTTCCCGGTCCGTGATGCGCGGCGCGGTTTCCACCGCGTTCCCGATCCCGGGCGCCAGCAGAGCAAGAAGGAATATGACGACAAGGGCTTTCTTCATAGGGGACTCCCGGCCTGATGACGGACGATTTCATCATAGCACAGGAAGCCGGAAGAAAAAGCGCGAAAAAGCGGAGAACGCGCCGGCAGCCCAAGTCGTGGTCAGATCCTTCCTGGCCCCACACCTGCCCCTTACCCCATATCCCATATCCCTTATCCCGTACCCCTAATCCCCCACCCTCTCATCTTTTCCTTGACAAGCCGGGCGGAGTCTGCCAGGTAACTGAACGAGCGCTCGGTAAGACCCCCCCTTCTTCCCACCCAACTCCAAGGAGGATTCCCATGATCGGAGTGACAGCCTACGGCGCCTACGTGCCCCGATACCGCCTGGAACGAAAAGCGGTGGCCAAGGCCATGGCCTGGATCAACCCCGCCGTCTGGGGACTGGCCGGCGGAGAAAAGGCCGTGGCCAACGTGGACGAGGATCCCATCACCATGGCGGTGGCCGCCGTTCGAAACGCCGCCCGAAACGCCCCCGATCCACAATGCGGGGCCCTCCACGTGGCCTCCGTCACCTTCCCCTACTCGGAACGCCAGAACGCCGTGATCGCCCGAGAAGCCCTGAACCTTCCGGAAACCGCCGTCACCCTGGACGTGACGGGATCCACCCGGGCGGGCACTTCCGCTCTTCTGGCGGCGCTGAACCAGGTGGCGTCGGGGACCGCCCGCCGGGCCTGGGTGGCCGCGGCCGAAGTGCATCGGGCCAAGATGGGAAGCGCCGACGAGCTCTTGTTCGGTGATGCTGGAGCCGCCCTGGCGGTGGGAACCGAGAGTGTTCTGGCGGCCTTCGTGGGATCGTTCACCCTCACCGCCGACTTCCCCGGCCCTCTTCGGGAAACGGAAAAGAAGCTTCCGCGAAGCTGGGAGGAGCGCTGGGTCCGGGACGAAGGCTATCTTTCCCTTATCCCCAAGGCCGTGGCCGCCTACGCCGAGAAGGCGAACCTGACGCCGGAACGGATCGCGACGGTGATCTATCCTTGTCCCTATCCGCGGGAACACGCCCTGATCGGAAAGCGCCTGGGCCTTCCGCCGGAAAAGGTGGCCGATCCCCTGGCCGCCCAGGTGGGAGACACCGGAACCGCCCATCCGCTCCTCATGCTCTGCCGCGCCCTGGAAACCGCCTCGCCGGGGGACCACCTCCTGGTGGTGGGGTTCGGAAACGGCGTGGACGTGCTCCACTTCCAGGCCACCGACGCCGTGGCGTCCTTTAAGCCCGCCAGGACCTTCGACGCGCTCCTGGCCCGCAAGGCGACGCTGATTCCCTACGAAAAGGCGGTGGCCTTCCGGGAACTGGTTCCCGTGGAAACGGGCATCCGCGGGGAGTTCCAGGCGGAGACGCCCCTTTCCGTCCTGTGGAGAAACCGCCGGGCCGTCCTGGGTCTCCAGGGCACCCGATGCACCCGGTGCGGCACGCCCCAGTTTCCTCCCCAGCGGATCTGCGCCGTGGGGGAATGCCAGGCCGTGGACGAGATGGAGCCCTACCTCTTTTCCGACAAGTCCGCCCGGATCTTCAGCTACACGGGCGACAACCTGGCCTTCTCCCTGGATCCGCCCCAGATCTACGGGATCGTGGATTTCGACGAAGGCGGCCGCATGATGCTCGACTTCACCGACTGCTCCCTGGAATCCATCCGGGTGGACCAGCCGGTGGAACTGCACCTTCGCCGCAAGTACCACGACGCCCAGCGGGGCGTTCACACCTATTTCTGGAAGGCCGTTCCCATCGAAACACCGGGACAATAAGGAGGCGACGACCATGGCAACGGGTATCAAGGACAAGGTGGCGATCATCGGCATGGGCTGTACCCGCTTCGGCGAACGTTGGAACGACGGCGCCGAGGACCTCATGGTGGAAGCCTTCCAGGAAGCGCTCCAGGACGCGGGGATCGAAAAGAAGGAGATCGAGGCGGCCTGGTTGGGCACCTGCTTCGACGAGGTGAACATCGGAAAGAGTGCCATTCCCCTGGCGCAGGCCCTGAAGCTTCCCAGCATCCCTGTCACCCGGGTGGAAAACTTCTGCGCCACGGGAACAGAGGCCTTCCGGGGGGCGTGCTACGCGGTGGCGTCCGGGGCGTGCCGGGTCGCCCTGGCCCTGGGCGTGGAAAAGCTCAAGGACACGGGCTACGGAGGCCTTCCCGGCTTCGACACGGCCATGGGGACCCTCAACCGGTTCATTCTCCCCAACTTCACCGCCCCCGGCGGCTTTGCGCTCATGGCCACGCGCTATTTCGCCAAATACGGCATTTCCCCGGAAGAAGGGAAGATGGCCCTGGCCAGGATCTCGGCCAAGAGCCACCGGTGCGGGGCCCTCAATCCCAAGGCCCATCTTCGAAAGGAGATCACCCCCGAGCAGGTGCTCAAAGCGCCCATCATCGCCTGGCCCCTGGGCCTTTTCGACTGCTGTGGCGTGAGCGACGGGGCGGCGGCGGCCATCGTGACCACCCCGGACGTGGCCCGGGCCCTCAGGAAGAATCCCGTCTTTGTAAAATCCCTTCAGATCGCGGCCACTTCCGGCGAGGAGATGCTCACCACCCGCTGGGACGGCACGTACATGAAGACCACCACGGAAGCGGCCAGGCGGGCCTACGCAGAAGCGGGGATCACCAACCCGCGGGAGGAACTGAGCGTGCTGGAGGTGCACGACTGCTTTTCCATCACGGAGCTGGTGACCTACGAGGATTTGCAGATTTCTGAGCGGGGCCGGGCCATCCGCGACATCAACGACGGCTTTTTCGACCTGGAAGGAAAGATCCCCTGCCAGTCCGACGGGGGGCTCAAGTGCTTCGGCCATCCCATCGGAGCGTCCGGGATCCGGATGATCTACGAGGTCTACAACCAGCTGCTCCACCGGGCGGGTCCGCGACAGATTCCCGATCCCAGACTGGGACTCACCCACAACCTGGGCGGCATTCCGTCTTTCAGCGTGTGCAGCGTGGGCATTTTCGGCCTGTAACCTTCCCCACAACCACAAGGAGGACGCCATGATCCTGGCTTCACCGGAACGCATCCAGGAATACACGGAAAAGGGCTGCTGGGGGGATCGCACCCTCATCGACGATTTCAGGGCGCACGCCCGCAAGATGCCCGATGTCACCGCCATGGTGGATCCGCTCAACAAGGAGTCCCTGCTGGGAGCGCCTCCCGAGCGGGTGACCTACGCCCGGTTCGAGCAGGCGGTGGACGCGGCGGCCACGGCCCTTCGCGCCGAAGGGATCGGAAAGGACGACATCGTCCTGGTTCAGATTCCCAACTGCTGGGAATTGGCGGCTCTCTATCTGGCCGTCGCCCGGACCGGGGGCGTCCTCTCGCCCATGCCCATGCAGTGGCGCGCCAAGGAAGTGCGCTACGTGGCGGAACTCACCCGGGCCAAGGCCATGATCACCGTGGAGGACTTCCACGGATTCGGGCACCTGGACATGGCCCGGGAGGTGCAAAAGGAGGTGCCGGGCCTGGCCAAACTCTACACCTACCGGGATGTGCGGCGCATGATGGAGGAAAAGCCCGATCCGGACCTGGACAAGGTTCCCGTGGACGCCAACGACGTCTTCACCATCTGCTGGACGTCGGGGACGGAAGCCCAGCCCAAGGGGTGCCCCCTGAGTCACAACAACTGGCGCTGCCAGGCGTCCATCCTGCCGGCCAGCGGCATGCGCCCGGGTGACGTGATGCTCACCGCCGGGCCTCTCGTGAACATGGCCTCCGTGGGGACGGTCCTGGTGCCGTGGATCCATTTCGGCGGCACGGTGATTTTGCACCACCCCTTTGATCCCATGCTGCTGCTGAAGCAGATGGTGGAGGAGCGGATCGAATACACCCTGCTGGTGCCCGCCGTGGTGAACCTCATCCTGAAGCATCCGGCCGCCCAGGGGGTCGATCTCAGTTCCGTTCGGGTCATCACGGTGGGGTCCGCTCCCCCGTCCCTTTGGGCCATGCAGGAATTCAAGAAGCGCTGGAACGTGGACATCGGCAACATCTGGGGCCAGAACGAAGGGACGGCCATCATCTCCGGCGTTCCGGACGTGCCCGACATGGAGATCCGCGTGGATCACCTGCCCCGCTACGGGGCTCCCGGCGTGGAATGGGCCACGCCCATGGCCCGGTTCATCCAGACCAAGGTGGTGGGTCCCGACGGGGAGGAACTCACGGAAGAGGGCGCCGTGGGCGAACTGCTCTACCGCGGTCCCAACGTCATTCCGGGCTATTTCAAGCGCCCGGACCTGAACGAGACCTCCTTCGATTCCGAGGGATACTTCCGCACGGGCGATCTCTTCCAGATCGTGGGCGACCGCTACCTGAAGTTCTTCGACCGGGCCAAGGACATCATCATCCGGGGCGGGTACAACATCAGCGCCCAGGAAGTGGAAAACGTGCTCCTGGCCCACCCGGCCGTGCAGGACGTGGCGGCCGTGGGCATGCCCGACGAGAACCTGGGAGAACGCACGTGCGTCTACGTGGTGCCCAAACCCGGGGAGACGGTCACTCTGGAGGGGATCGTGGCCCACATGAAGGAGCAGGGGGTGGCCACCTACAAGCTGCCGGAACGTCTGGAGGTGGTGGACGTCATCCCCAGAAATCCCGTGGGCAAGATCCTCAAGAAGGAACTGCGCCAGGACATCAAGAAGCGCCTGGGCATGGCCTAGGAGCTTGCCTGACAATGTGTCTAAAACGCCAGAGACGATCGCTCTTTTCGTAGCGCAGCCCTTCAGGGCTGCGGAAGAACCCTCGGCGGTTGGATAGGCCATCGGGTGTTTCCTGTCACTTCAAGGGATGAACGGGCGGGGATAAACCCCGCCCCTACTCACGTGACCAACGGATTTTGTAGGGGCGGGCTTTACGCCCGCCCTTGAGGGCCGCACCATGAACAAGAATCGTCGAATTTGTCCCTTTCACCTTTGGCCTTTGACCTTTCACCTTTGACCTTGAACCTTGTCCCTTTCATCTAACCACAAGGAGGGTAAACCATGGAGAAGATGCTGGACGGAAAGGTATGCCTCATCACGGGAGCCGGCCGGGGCATCGGCCGGTCGGCGGCCCTTCTCTTTGCGGCGGAAGGCGGCCGCATGGTCCTGAGCGACCTGGATCCCGAGCCGGTCCAGGAGGTGGTGGAACAGATCAAGGCCGCGGGCGGTGAGGCCGTGGCCGTAGCCGGGGATGTCACGGCCGACGGCTTTGCGGAAAAGTTCGTCCAGACGGCCGTGGACGCCTTCGGGCCGGACATCCACGTGATCGTCAACAACGCCGGCTACACCTGGGACGGCGTGGTGCACAAGATGACCGACGAGCAGTGGGAGGCCATGCTGAAGGTCCACTGCACGGCCCCCTTCCGGATCGTCCGGGCCGCGGCGCCCTACATGCGGGAAAACGCCAAAAGGGAAGCCCAGGAAGGTCGGGTGGTGATGCGAAAGATCATCAACGTGAGTTCCGTCGCCGGAACGGACGGCAATCCCGGCCAGGCCAACTATTCCACGGCCAAGTCGGGCATCCTGGGATTCACCAAGACGCTGGCCAAGGAATGGGGCCGCTTGAACGTGAACGTGAACGCCGTGGCCTACGGCTGGATCGAAACGCGGCTCACCCAGCCCAAGGCCGAAGACACCGTCCTGGAAAAGGACGGCAAGAAGATCGCCATCGGCGTTCCCAAAAACCAGCTGGAAGCCTTCCGCATGATGATCCCCCTGGGCCGGCCCGGAACGCCGGACGAAGCCGCCCGGGTCATGCTCTTCCTGGCCTCGCCCCTTTCCGACTACGTGTCCGGCCAGGTGATCAAGGTCACGGGAGGCTGGTGATTCTTGCGTCAGGCGTAAATCGTGAGTCGTAAGTCGTAAGTCGTAAGTCGTAAGTCGTGAGGCGTAAGTCGTGAGGCGGGAGAGGCCGCGTCTCGGGCTTCTGGACCGGTTCTCCCCCCTCTTTCAAAGGGGGGCCGGGGGGGATTGGAATCGTCAAGCGGGGAGGCGCGGGGGCGCTTTTTCGGGGCGCCGTCTCAGCGCCCCGAAAAAAAGGTCGTCTCTGCGTTCTCTGCGCCTCTGCGGTGAAAAAAAAGGAGAAAAACCATGATCGACACCAGTCGGGTGGGGCTCACCCTGGGCCCCCTGGACCACAAGGTCACGTGGCGCGATGTGATCCTCTACCACCTGGGGATCGGCGCCCGGGCAACCGACCTGCACTTCGTCTGGGAAGGCGCGAAGGACGGTCTGAAGGTCTGCCCGTCCTACGCGGTGATACCGGCCTTTCAGCCCTTCTTCCGAGTGTTGAAGGAACTGAAGATCGACCTTCGGACCGTGCTCCACGGCGAAGAGGCCATCCGGCTCCACGGGCCCATCCCTTCCGAGGGGATCTTGAAGACCACCGTCAAGGTGGCCGGGATCTACGACAAGAAAAAAGCCGCCCTGGTGGTGCTGGAAACCGAGACCACCGATGAGGCGGGAACGGCCCTTTTCGACACCCGGGCGAGCCTCTTTTGCCGCGGCCTGGGCGGCTGGGGCGGCGATCCCGGACCCAAGGCGGAGAGCGTTCCCGTTCCCAGGGACCGGGTGCCCGATTTCGAGATTTCCCAGAAGACCACCGAAGAACAGGCGGCCATCTATCGCCTTTCCGGGGACGTGAACCCGCTCCACATCGACCCCGAAACGGCCCGAGCGGCCGGGTTTCCCAAGCCCATCCTTCACGGGCTCTGCACCTTCGGGTTCGCCACCCGGGCCATCCTGGAAGGAGCCTGCGGCGGCGACGTGAACCGCCTCAAGGCCTTTCAGGTGCGGTTCGCCGACGTGGTCTTTCCGGGCGACGTCATCACCACCCGGGGCTGGAAGCTCGAGGACGGCCGCTACGCCATCGAAGCCGCCACGGAGCGGGCCGTGGTGCTGTCGCACGCCCTGGCCGTCGTGGAGGATTAAGGATTAAGGGTGAAGGATTAGAGGGGAACGGACAGCGGGGAGTTCTTCCCCTTTTTCGAAGGGGGTCGGGAGGGAAGGCGGGGATTCCTTCGTTGACGAACGGGCGTCCGGCAAGGCATAAAGAGCCCGACGCCGAGGGAGCTGAGCCATGTATCGGGAAGAACATCAGATCTTTCGTGAGGCCTTCCGCCGATTTCTGGAGCGGGAGGTGACGCCGCACATGGAACGGTGGGAGGAGGAGGGGATCGTCCCCCGGCAGGTGTGGCGCACCATGGGCGAGACGGGGTTTCTCTGCCCGTGGCTTCCCGAGGAATACGGCGGAAGCGGCGCCGATTTCCTCTATTCGGTCATCATCGCCGAAGAGCTGGCCAAGGCCGGGGCGGTGAGCGTCATGGCGCCGCTTCACAGCGACATCGTGGCCCCGTACCTGTACGCCCTGGGAACGGAAGACCAGAAAAGGCGCTGGCTTCCCAAGTGCGCCTCGGGCGAGATCGTCCTGGCCGTGGCCATGACGGAACCCAACACGGGATCGGATCTGGCCGCCATCCGCACCCGCGCCGAAAGGGACGGGGATGCCTGGGTCTTGAACGGCCAGAAGACCTTCATCTCCAACGGTATCCTGGCGGATCTGGTGATTGTGGCATGCCGCACCGGGCCGCCCGATTCGGGCGCCAAGGGCATCAGCCTCATCTGCGTGGAACGGGACGCGCCGGGCTTCACCCGGGGCCGCAACCTGAAAAAGATGGGCCTGCACGCCCAGGACACCGCCGAACTCATCTTCGACGACTGCCGCGTGCCGGCGGAAAACCTCCTGGGAGAACTGAACCGCGGCTTCTACCACCTGATGGACCACCTGCAGCAGGAACGGATCATGGCCGCCGTCATGGCCCAGGCCATGGCCGAGGCCATGCTGGAGATGACCATCCACTATGCGCGGGGACGCACCGCCTTCGGCCGGCCCATCGCCTCCTTTCAGCACAACGCCTTCAAGATCGTGGACATGGCCACGGAGGTGAAGCTGGGCCGCGCGTTCCTGGATCGGCTCATCGGGGACCACATGGAGGGGAAGGACGTCATCACCGATGTCTCCATGGCCAAGGCGTGGATCGCGGAGATGGCCAACCGGACGGCCTACCAGTGTGTGCAGCTCCACGGCGGGTACGGCTACATGGAAGAATACCCCATCAGCCGCTTCTACCGGGATGTTCGGGTCATTCCCATCTTCGCGGGCACCACGGAAGTGATGAAGCTCATCGTGGCCAAACGGCTGGGGCTTTTGTGAAAACACCAAGGAGGGACCCATGAATTTCGACTTTCCAGAGGAACTGAAGATCCTGAAGGAGGAGGCCTACAAGTTCGCTGTGCGGGAATTCACGCCCGTTTCCAAGGAATGCGACCGGGAGGAGAAGTTCCCCCGGGAGGTGTGGAAGAAGGCGTGCGAATACGGCTTCATCGGAGCCTGGATTCCCGAGGAATACGGGGGAGCCGGCGCGGGATTCCTGGCCAACACCATCATCACCGAGCAGTTCAGCCGGGTGGACATGGGCATCGGGCTCATCATGGCGTCCTGCTTCGGAGCGGAAAACATCTACCTCTACGGCTCGGAAGAGCAGAAGAAGGAATATCTCCCGCGGATCGCCGCCGGCGAGATCATCTTCGCCGGGGCCTACACGGAGCCCAACGCGGGAACGGACGTGGCCGGCATCCGCACCCGGGCGGTCCGGGACGGCGATCATTTCGTCCTGAACGGCCAGAAGATGTTCATCACCAACGGCACCATCTGCGACTACTTCGTGGTCTTTTGCATCACCAACCCGGACGGGCCGCGCCACAAGCGATTCAGCCTGCTCATCGTGGACGCCAAGTCGGAAGGCATCACCCGCAACAAGATCCAGGGCAAGATGGGCATCCGGGCCAGCGACACGGCGGAGATCAGCTTCGAAGACGTGAAGGTGCCGGTGGAAAACATCGTGGGCAAGGAAGGCAACGGTTTCTACCAGCTCATGGACTTTTTCAACACCACCCGGACCATGGTGGCCGGCCAGGGCGTGGGCCTGGCCCAGGGCGCCCTGGACAAGGCGGCCCAATACGTCCAGGAGCGGGAAGTCTTCGGCCAGCCCCTGGCCAACTTCCAGGGCGTGCAGTTCCAGCTGGCGGAGATGGCCACGCGCATCGAGCTGGCCCGGCAGCTCACCTACAAGGCGGCGTGGCTGGTGGACCAGGGCCGGATCGATCCCAAGCTGAGCGCCATGGCCAAGTACTACGCGGGCGAGACGGCCGTGTGGGTGGCCGACAAGGCGCTGCAACTCCACGGCGGCTACGGCTACATCGACGAGTACGACGTGCAGCGCTTCTACCGGGACGCCAAGATCCTGGAGATCTACGAAGGCACCAAGGAAGCGGAAAAGCTCACCATCGCCAAGATCGTGCTGAAGGAATACCAGAAGGGCTAGAGGGCGCCACAACAGGCGGCGGGGCTTCGGCCCCGCCGCCCAAGGTCGGAAAAAGGTTCCCATGAAGGAAGACAAGAAGGACACGGCGGCGGAGATCCTCCAGGCCGCCCGCCAGCTTTTCTACGAAAAGGGCTACGAAAACGCCAGCACCCGGGAGATCTCCGCCCGGGTGGGCATCAGCAAGGCGGCCCTCTACCACCACTTCCGGAACAAGGAAGAAATCCTCTTTCGGATCTGCCTGCAGGCGGCCGACGAGCTGGTGGACAACATGCGCCGGGCCATCGCCCGGAACGTGGAGTCGGGAAAGCCGCTCAAGGAGCAGCTCACCGACATCCTCATCGAATACCTTCGCACCTACATGAAGAACGAAAATTTCAATAAGATCCTCTTCCACGACATGGAGTACCTGCCGGAAGACAAAAAGCGGGTCATCCTGGGCAAGGAAAAGGAGAACGTCCACCAGCTGAGGGCCTACCTGGCCTCCCTCATGGGCGACGGCGCCATCCGCTCCGTCAACCCCACCGTGCTCACCTTTTCCCTCATCAGCTCGCTCCACTGGCTCTACTTCTGGTACAAGCCCGGCGGACCGCTCACCCTGGAAGACGTGGCCGAACACATCGCCGACCTCTTCCTCCACGGCCTGTTGCCGAGGGAAGGTAAAAGGTAAAAGGCTAAAGGTCAAAGGCGAAAGGGGAAGGGTGAAAGGGCAAAAGCACAAGGCAATAGTTTAAAGGGGCACGGCGGAAAGCTCGGAACCGTGCCGACAGGAACCCCTGCCGCCGCCTCCCGCGCCACCTTCTGCACCCCTCAACCACTCAATCCCCCCCGCCCCCCCTTTGGAAAAGCGGGGAGTTGCCATATCCGAGCCACCCGTCACTCATCACTGCTTACGGCTCACGCATCACGGATCACCCATCACTCGTCACCCATCACCCATCACTCATCACTCTCCAGCGGGACGCGCACCAGGAACACGTCCGTGGGTTCCATGGCCCGAAGCCGGTAGGCCGGAAGAATGGCGGGCACGAAAAAGCCCCGGCCGCGCCGGTACTCCATGCGATCCGCAGAGCCGCGCGCATCCCAAATAATCTCCCCGAAGCCTTGGACCACGAAGAGCACCTCCGGTCCTCCCGCCCGCGAAACCGTCTCTTCGTCTCCCGCGTCCAGCCGCAACCGGTGGACATCAAAGTCCGGGCACGGAACGCGGTAGACCGTATGGCGGTCATCCGGATCGGGCTTCAGGATCTCGGGCGGCCCGGGCCGGAATCGGAGGACTTCCAGCAGGGCGTCCACGTCCTTGTGTTTGGGGGTGAGGCCCAGGCGCACCACGTTGTCCGAATTGGCCATGCATTCGGCGATGTTTCCCTTGAGGTACGCGTGGGGGAGGCCTGCATCCAGATAGATGGCCTCGCCGGCTCGAAGTTCCAGCCGGTTGAGGAAAAAGAGCACCGCCAGGCCCGCGTCGGTGCTTCCGTACTTTTCGTAGAGGGAAAGGTAGAGCCCGGCCAGACCGTCCGGGTCCCGCCGGTCGGAAAAACGGCGGGCCAAGGCCTCCGTGGTGCGGGCAAGAAGGCCGGGGTCTTCTTGGGCGTTTCGGATGAGCCGCGTGAAGGCTCTCTGGATGACCGCTTTCTCCCCGGCCGGTCCATGGGTCGGAGAAAGATCGCCCACCAGGGCGCCCAGTTCCGGAAAGGCCCGCACCGTGCGGATCCAGTCTTCCGGCGGCTTGAATCCCGCCAGCGCCGAAAGGGATTCCAGGGCGATGGCGATCTCGGGCTTGTGGTTGGCGTCCGGGTAGTGTTCCGGATCCCGGGCGTGGAGCGCCTCGGCCTGGGCCTTGTCGGGATGGGCCTGGATGGAAAGGGGCTCGGCGGCGGAAAGGATTTTGAAAAGGAAGGGCAGGCGGCTTCCGAACGCCCTCTGCACCCGGGGGCCCAGAGCGGCGTCCGGCCGTCGGGAGACGACGTCATCGAGCGGCAGCGTTTCGCCGTTCAGTTCGAGCCGGGACGGCGCCGACGGATGGGCCCCCACCCACAGTTCCGCGGCGGGGGCATCCGGGGGGGCGTCCGTGCCCAGAAGCCTGGGGATGAAGGCCGACGGGCCCCGCTCGCCCCAGGCGTAGGGCTGGATGGGATTGTGCAGCCGGTAGGGCCGCGCCTCCAGCGCAAGGTGTTTCGCATTCATGATCGAACCTCCGTTATGGCGGCAAGGGCCGTCGCTGCTTTCAGCCTTGTTTCAAAGCCATTGGCGTTTATTTGCGTCCATTCGCGGTCCTTTTTTCGCAAAGATCTTCCGGGAAGCCGGATTTCCCTGTTCCCACGGGGCGATCCCGCATGGAGGGCATCCCTTGTAGGGGCGGTTCGCGAACCGCCCCTACGCCGGGTAGCCGTCTGTGAAGGGATATATTGAGGTGGCCGGCTTGCCCATTTTAGGGAAGCTTCCTGGAGTGAATCGCCGGAACCCGCCGGCGTGAAAAGAATAGCAAGAAACCCGGCCCCGTGTCCCGTCCAAACGGGGGCCTCCTTGTGCATGCCGGCGCATGGGCGGATATCCGCCCTCCGCATGACCTATCTTTCACTTTGTTATTGACGAGTTGTGGAAGCTCCACTAGTGACCATGCGCCCGGTTGACTCCAGGGGCAGGAGTTCCGGGCTTCCGGCGTGAATTCGGGGTTTCCCCCGGAAAGACCACACCCAACTCCCGCTTTTGACAGGAACCGATCCTTGATCGGCAACACGACCCGCAGCATCGAAGTTTCATCTTCCTCTTGGGCGACAAGCGTTTTGTTCGTTTAATTTTCGGCGCGGAAAGGAGGTGACGAAAGAGCGAGGGAAGCGCCCACAGGGTAGGAGAGGCGATAGGAAGTGCTTTGCTTCGAACCAACCGGAAAAGAGAAGAGGAAAGAGATGACGAAAAGGGGCTTGCTGTTATCCATCCTTTGCGTATGTGCGGTGGTCTTTTGCGGGGCGTCCTGGGTGGCGGCCCAGCCGGCCAAGGACATCACCGAAGAGGTGATCGTGGGGCCGGGAAGCGTCAGCGTGGCCACCAAGAAGGACATCATGATGAGCTTCGGCGCCCTGGTGCGCTTCATCCCCACCTCCGAATCCAACTGGGACTTCGGGATGAGCGACAAGGTGTCTGGCTTTGTGTTTGGAAATGTTCCGGACTATCTTTTCAAAACCCACTCCAATGAGGCGGGAACCGTAACCAAGAGCTACATCCGAAACGAGGACAAGATTTATTTCAATGCCATGCCGCAAGACCGCAAGTGGTCCTTCTATGCGGCGCTGGAATTCGACCGACCCATCGATACGGACACGGTGGACAACCGCGGCGGCCGCAGCGACAACAGCAACTTCGGGCTTGAGCGGCTCAACGTGAGTGTGGCGCTGCCCTTCGAGACCCGCCTGCATGCCGGCTGGGACGTGTGGGGATTCGACCATTACGACGGCGCTTCCATGGTCTATGCCGACGACAATCCCGGTTTCTGGCTGGACGGTACGGCGGGGGCCTTCAGCTACAGCATTGGGTGGTTCAAGCTGGCTGAGACTAACTTCCAGACCAACTCATCCGAGGCGCTAGCGGATGCCGAATTCTCCGATTCGGACAGCGACCGTGATCTCTTCGCCGGCTGGGTCCAGTACCAGATCAATGACAATCACAAGGTGAAGCTCTTCTATGGTTTCGACCGTATCCGCAGCGTGCCTGTTGGCGACTTTCTTTACGCTTTGACCGAGTCGGCCAGAAACAGTGATGATCCCACAAAGCAGGCTGTTGCATCGGTTTCAGGGATCGGAACGGGTGAAAATGCTGACATCGACAGCCACCATGTGGCGGCCTACTACACCGGCAAATTCGGTCCCTTCGAGCTCATGCTGGAAGGTGCCTACCAGTTCGGTAGCGCGGACAACACGGGCCTGAGCGAATATGGGAAAGCCGAAGACTACGACATCTCCGCCTATGCCTTGGCGGCGGATCTTGCCGTGGAGTTGAAGGATTGGTTCGGGTTCAGCGTCAAGCCCCATGTGGGTGTCATGTACACGTCGGGTGACGACGATCCCGATGATGACGAACTCAACGGCTACAACGGCATCGAAAACGCCCAGCGTTTTTCCAACTACTGGGGAGGCGAAAACACCATCATCGGCGACACCAACCTGGTTCTGGGTACGGCCCTTTACGGCTATCTGCCGGAACTTTACGGCAACGGCACTCCCGTTTTCACCGGCGGCTTGCAGAACTTCGCCGGCCAGGGTAACGGCCGCGGCGACAACCCGGGTCTTACTATGCTGAGCGTGGGCGTGACGATCACGCCCAAGCGCTTCATCATCTACCGGACCAATGTGAACAACTTCTGGTGGAATGAAGACGTGCTGGTTCAAAACGTCGTCACCCCAGGCAACCCCCTGACCCGTGAGACGAATTTCACCAAAGTTAAATCCGGCTTCGTGGGGACGGAGTGGGACAACGAGCTGACCGTGGCCCTGCACAAGAACATGTTCATCAAGGGCCAGGCGTCCTTCTTCTTCCCGGGTGACGTGATCGAAGACGTAACCGAAGCCCTGGGCGCCAAGAGCGACGACACGGCGTCGCGCTTCGCCGCCGAGCTCATCTGGAACTTCTAGCCGCAAGCCTTGGGACCGGCCCGCGGCACCGGGCCCATGCCCCGGTGCCGCGCCCGGTTCTTTGACGTTCAGCCGGAAACGAAAATGGGGTATAGTGAGCGCCTTCAGGCCGCTATACCCCTTTTCTTTGAACACCCAACAAGGGAGTCGAACGCATGAAACGGTCCGTGACACCCCTCCTTTTCCTGTTCCTGGCCCTTCTCCATCTTCCCTTTTGGGGATGCGGTTCGGCCCCGGATATCGTGAGCGAAGAAAAGAAACCCGGCCAGAAATACTCGGCGGCCGAAGTCCGGGAGATCTTCGTCGACCATCCTTTCCTCCTTTCCGGGGACTACTTCCGGGAACGTCAGGACTTGAAGCCCATGGTGCTGGGAAGCGTCCTTTCCCAGGCCCAGGAGGAATCCACCGAGGAACTCAAGGCCCAGCTGAAGGAAAAGGAAGAACGCCTGGCCAAGCTGGAAAAGGCCGTCTTTGAGGGCCGTCGTCCCGCCCTTCCCGCCGATGCGCTCCGGATCAAGGTGGGCTTCCTGGTGGACCCGGAAAAGGTCCCCACCCACCTGGCGGACCGGCTGCTGGCCCAGGCCGACCGGCTCTCGGTCACCTACGATGTCCTCTTCGTCCACCACCGGGACCTGGAACAGGTCCTTTCCGGCACCGACTGCCTGCAGAAGCGTGATCTCGCCTGCATCACCCGGATCGCCGCCATCTACCCCGGCACGCGCTTCATCAACCTGGTGGAATCGGTGAGTGTCCCCGTGTCCTTTCCCGGAACCGCCTCCGCCCGTTTCGGCATGGTGGATGCCGGCATCGGCTACCGCTACCCGCTGGTGCAGATGGAGATGCCGGTCAAAAGCGATGCCGACGTGACCACCTTCCTGGAACTCATCGCCCGCCGAAGCTACGAGCAGGCCCTGGACAAGAAGGACACCATGCCCTGGGTCACCCATGTTTTCAGTCAGCAGCAGGGCCAGTGGTTCGTGAGCGCCGGGAACCGCTCGGGCCTCCTGGTGGGGGACCTCCTGGACGTGGTGAGCGACGGCAAGCTGGTGCAGGCCCCCACGGGGGTTCCCGCCGCCTGGATGCCCGGATCTCCCAAGGGGCGACTCCGGGTGGAGAGGCTCTTCGGGGACGACCTGGCCATCGCCACCCTGGTCTCGGGCGAGCCTCCGGAAATGAGCGACTGGCTCATTCCCGTCCGGGCGAAGCCGTGATCCGTGATCCGTGATCCGTGAGTCGTGAGTCGTGAGTCGTGAGTCGTGAGTCGTGAGTCGTGAGTCGTGAGTCGTGAGTCGTGAGTCGTGAGTCGTGAGTCGTGAGGCGTGAGGCGTGAGGCGTGAGGCGTGAGGCGTGAGGCGTGAGGCGTGAGGCGTGAGGCGGCTCCGTCCTCCCCCCTTTTCCAAAGGGGGGCCGGGGGGATTTCCCTGGTGTGCCGGGCCAGGGGGGAGGCGGGCGCCTCGGCGGGACCTTTCCAACGCCCTTGACACGCCTCCACGTTGGGAGTTAAAAGGAACCCGTCAACCAACCAAACGGTAGGTAGAATT
>NZ_FQVB01000054.1 GCF_900129305.1 Desulfacinum infernum DSM 9756
TTGCCTCTTCGCTACTTCAAATGGATAGCCAAATCTAACTTCCCGGCAATGAGGTAGACCATCGTGATGAGATTCTGGCTGTTGCGGTACCCACGGGCCTTTCTCTTCGCCGCTTGGATCAGGCCGTTGATGGCCTCGAGAATGCCATTGGTGACTCGAGAACGGAACCATCGCAAGATTCCCTGCCAATGATTCTTGATCGTGTAGGCTGCCTTGATAATCGGCTCTAAGCGGCTGTGGGTTGCCCAGAAAAACCAGCGCTTAAGGTACTCTTCTGCGTGTTCGAGGGGCTGTTCATAGAACTGCTGGAAAGCCAACTTGATGCGGTAGGCACGAGCCGTTTTCAGGTGAAGCCTTTTCATGCTCAACGCTTCTCGCAACTCTTTCTGCTTGGGGGTGAGGTGGATCTCATTCTTCAACCAGAGGAAACGACTTCCTTTCAACTCCGGCCGTTCCTTCTGCTCCTGACGCCGGACTTGGTCGACGGCATCGTTGAGGATCTTGACCACATGGAATTTATCGAAGGTCAGCTCAGCATCGGGGAAGGTTTCGGACACGCCGCTTATGTAGGCCGAAGACATGTCACAGCAGACTTCAACGATGTTTTCCGTCTTGCCTCCGTGGGCCCTGAGGTCATCACGAAAGGCTTTGACGGTTTGGGAGTCTTTGCCCGGTGCGACGAAGATCACCTTTCGTCTGTCGAGATCGACAAAGACCGTAATGTAATTGTGGCCCCGCTTGGACGAAGTCTCGTCGATGCCGACCTTTCGGACTTTCGAGAAATCCTCTCTGGTTCTGGCCTCTTGCACATAGTGATCGATCACCCGCCAGATGCGGGTATCGTGTTCTCCGATCAGTCGGGCCACGGCATTGACGGGCATCTCTTTTGCGAGCTGCAAGATGAAAGCTTCAAATAGAAGGGTAAAACCGCTTCCAGGTCTGGCCCAAGGCACATTGAGGGTCTTAACGCCGCAGTGGCCACATCGGACCCTGGGAAGGCGCGCATGCAGGTAACATTCGTGTTGGAAGAAGTTGAGGTGTCTCCAGGTTTTTTGCGAGCTGTCGTAGACCTTGCAACCTTCTGAGCCGCACACCGGACAAGGGAACTGGGCTCCCGGCTCGAAGTTCAGCTCGATGTCGAGAACCTGCCGCTCGGGATCAAAGGTAATCTTATGAACATACCAAGGTGGGGTGAGCGACAAAGCAACCTGGAAGAGCTCTTCAGTTTTCATCCGGGAAAACACCTCTTGCGCCTTGTGTCAACAGATGTGATCGTCGAGCCCGCATGGCCGAACACCGCTAACATCCTTGAGCCGGAGGCTGGAGGAGGCCATCCTCTCGCCGTCGGCCTACTTTCCACACAGCATGGGCAAGGAGGTGATGTCAAGACTGCGATAGCACCCGAAGGGCTTGGTCTTGACATCACCTCCGCCCATGCTAGCGTCTTTGGAAAGGGGGCCGCCGAAGCTAACGCTTTCGCATCAGTTTTTTTGCGGTTTCCACACAAAACAGCGAAGAGCCTCTTTTTCCGGGAGCCCGCCTTTCCGGTGGAGGCCGTGGATACCACCGGGTGCGGGGATGTGTTTCACGGGGCCTATGTGTACGGTCTTCTGCAGGGCTGGCCCCTGGAGCGCCGGGTGCGTTTCGCGTCCTGGGCCGCGGCCCGGGTGGCCACCCGGCTGGGAGGCCGCGCGGGCATTCCCTCCCCCTCCCAATTTCCCGAAGAATTCGCCGCATCCCCCTAGTTTCCATCGGCGCTTATGGGCGTTCCTTCGCGGTTCACTTTCACATGACGGGAGACTCCCCATGCCTTGGGAATACCTGATCGTCTGGCTGCTGCTGGCCGCGGCGGCCGTGGGAAACGGTCTGCTCCGGGAATGCACCTACGGGAGACGGCTGGGCGAACTTCGGTCCCACCAGATCTCCTCGGTCCTGGCTGTCGTCTTTTTCGGCCTGATCATCGCCGCCGCCGGCCATCTCCGGCCCTTGGCGTCCCTTTCCCAGGCCGTGCGGGTGGGAATCGTGTGGGTCGGCATGACGGTGGCCTTTGAATTCGGGTTCGGGCATTATGTGGCCGGCCATTCGTGGAGGAGCCTTTGGGCGGACTACCACATCTTCCGCGGTCGCCTGTGGCTGCTGGTGCTGCTTTGGATCGGCGCGGCTCCCGCCTTGGTCTTCTGGTGGAATCGCGGGTAATTTCCCCCGGCTCCTTTTGGAAAAGCGGCGAGGCCCCTCGATGTTTCATGACGCCGGAGCCGTCTCCTTCCGTTTATTCGGGTGGATGGGCGGACGGCACGTGGCGCCCGCAGGCTCGCAGGTGCAGCCTCGAGCCGCAGCGGTAGAATCCCGAACCACGAACCACGAATCACGGATTACGCACCACGAACAAGGAGAGATGTCATGATTCCTTTGGCGAGCGATACGGAAACGAAACCCACGGACGCCATGCGCCGGGCCATGGCCGTGGCGGAAGTGGGCGACGAACAGAAGGGCGAAGATCCCACGGTGAATCGCCTGCTGGAGCGGGTCTGCGATCTTCTGGGAAAGGAAGCGGCGCTCTTTCTTCCCGGGGGCACCATGTGCAATCTCATCTCGATCAAGACCCACACCCAACCCGGGGACGCGGTGCTGGCCGACCACATGGCCCACATCATCCGCGCCGAATCGGGCGGATCGCCCTTTGCGTCCGGGGTGTTGATCGAGCCCGTCTTCAGCGAGCGGGGGATTTTCACGCCCGGGGCCCTGGAGGAGGCGTACGCCAAGGTGCGCACGGCACCGTGGCCCTATGCGCCCACGCCCCGGCTGGTGTGCGTGGAGCAGACCCACAACTTCGGGGGCGGCACGGTGTGGAAGCTGGACGAGCTGCGGGCGGTGCACGACAAGGCCCGGGAACTGGGACTGGCGCTTCACATGGACGGTGCGCGGCTTTTGAACGCCGTGGTGGCCGGCGGCGTGCCGGCCCGGGAATTCGCCGCCTGCGTCGATTCGGTCTGGATCGATTTTACCAAGGGCCTGGGCGCTCCCGTGGGAGCTGTGCTGGCCGGTTCGGCCGACTTCATCGCCCGGGCGCGCCTCTACAAGCACATGTTCGGCGGCGCCATGCGCCAGGCGGGGATCGTGGCCGCCGGATGCCTGCACGCCCTGGATCACCACGTGGAGAGACTGGCGGAAGACCACGAAAACGCCCGGCGCCTGGACCGCGGCCTTTCGGACATCCCGGGCATTCGCGTGCTCACCCCCGAGCCGGAAACCAACATGGTCTTCTTCGAAATCCCCGGGCTTGGCATGGGCGTTCCGGCCTTCACGGCGGAAGCCAAAAGGCGGGGCGTCTCCCTGGTGGGGATCGGTTGCGGCATCCGCGCGGTGACCCATCTGGACGTCTCCCGCGAGGATATCGACCGGGCGGTGGCGATCCTGGCGGAAATCGCCCGACAGGGCCGGTAATGGGTGATAAGTGCCGAAGGACGAGCAGCGGACAGTGGATGGGGCGGGGAGCGGGCCTCACGCCTCCACGCAAGGGGCTGTTTCCCCGCTCCGGTAGTCCATAGTCTATTCGACGGCCAGGGAAGCGATGGCCAGGGGAGTGAGCAGGAGGGGGCGGCTGGGGACTTTGACCGGCAGACCCAATTCACGGGTGAAGACCGCCTCGATTCCTTCGAGGCAGCATGTGCCGCCCGATAGGATGATCCGGCGGACGTCCCGGCCCGCGATGTGGTTCGCCACGATGTCGCAAATGCGTTGGAGGGTGGGGCGTGCCAGATCCAGGATGGATGGATCGTCCGCCGCGAGCTTCCTTTCTTCCGCCTCATGGAAAGACAGGCCGTACCGGCCGGCGATCACCAGGGTGATGTGGGTGCCGCCGGTGGGCTCATCGTCGCTGAAGATCACCCGGCCCCGGCTCAACACGGCCGTACCGGTGGTGCCTCCGCCGATGTCCACTACCGCCGCCTTGTCCAGATCCAGGAGATGCCCCACGCAGCTGGGTTCGTCCACCACCCGGTCCACGTCCAGGCCGGCCGTCTCCAAAATGTTGGTGGAAAGCCGGGGATCGGTTCCCGGAGGAAAGGACGTGGACGCGCGCGTGATCTCCACGCCCAGCCGGGCTTGCGCCTTCTCCACCAAACGACGGACGATATCCACCGCCCCCACGAAATCCACCACCACGCCGTCTCGAACCACCTGGGCCCATTCCAGAAAGGCCGCCAGCGGTCTGCCGCGGGGGTCCACCACCATCAGGACCACGTCGGCCGTGCCCAGGTCCACCCCCACGTGGAAGGGCCCCTCATGAGGCGCCGGATCCTCGCAGTTGAGGATCCGGTCGGCTTGATCCAACAGTAAGTTGACCTCTTGCCAGGTCTTGCCCATGGAATCACACAATCCGGAAACTGCCCACCAGGGTGCATCGGCGCAGCCGCACAAAGGTGCGCGCGTTGGTGACGCCTTCGCCCGTGGGAGTGCTGATGGTCATGGATGTCCAGCCTTCTCCGCCGGCTCCCAGACCCGCCAGGTGCGGACCGTTTTTGACGAACAGACTGGTGTTGACCCGGGTGGCCATGATGTCCATGTGGTCGATGTTGCGGGAATGGAGTCCCGCCGTGTGGCTCAAGCCCCGTTCCAGAATGATGGCCCACTCCAGGGCTTCCTCGAAATCCTTGGCTCGAAGCAGAGGAAGCAGGGGCATCATCTGTTCCACACGGGCAAACACGTGATCCAGGTCGCGTCCCACGTCCACAAAGAGAAGTCGGGTTTCCGGGGGCACGGCAAATCCCCCCGCCTCGGCCAGCTTGTGGGCATCCCGGCCGACCCACTGGGGGTTGGGACGGGCGTTGGGGCCCGGATAGTCGAGCAAGACCGCGCGGGCGACGGCTTCGGCTTGCTGAGGCGTGATCTCCACCGCCCCGCAACGCTTCAGTTCGGCCTTGAGCGCGTCGGCGATGGACTCCACGGCGATGATCTCTTTTTCGTCGCAACAGATGATGTTGTTGTCGAAGGAAGCGCCGTCATAGATGCTTTGAGCCGCTCGTGCCAGGTCGGCCGTCTCGTCCACCACCACCGGCGGGTTGCCGGCCCCGGCGGCGATAAGGCGCTTGTTGGTGGCTTTCCGTGCCGCCTCCACCACCGCCTCTCCACCGGTGACCACCAGCAGATGAATCCCGGGAAAGGTGAAGAGCTGCTGGGCCACTTGGATGCTGGGTTCCCGCACACAGGTGAGGAGGTTGTCGATCCCGGTCTCCTCGTGGATGGCCTGGTTCAGCATGCGGATGGTTTCCTGACTCACCCTCTTGGCGCCAGGATGGGGAGCGAAGACCACCGCGTTGCCGCCCGAAAGCATGCTGATGGCGTTGTTGATGACCGTGGCCGCCGGGTTGGTGGACGGTGTCACGGAAGCGATCACCCCCCAGGGGGCGTTTTCGATGAGGGTGAGGCCCGCGTCCCCCGTGATGGCGCTGGGATGAAGGATTTCCGGGCCCGGGGTGCGCTCGGCGACCAGCAGGTTCTTCTTGACCTTGTCCTCCACGCGGCCCATGCCGGTTTCTTCCACGGCCATCTCCGCCAGGCGCCGGGCGTTGGCCCGCGCGGCCCGGCGAATGACGGTCACCACCCGTTCCCTCATGGCCACCGTGCCGATGCGCGGGTAGGCCTCCCGGGCCGCCTCCACCGCGTCTTCCAGCCTTTCAAAGACCCCCCAGTCCCCTTGGGCGCCCCCGGGGCGTTGGGTAGGGGCTGCAGGGGCCTCATGGGTCAGTTGCAGGAGCACCTGCTGGACAATGTTCTCTATGTCTTCCTGTCGAAGAGCCATGATGACATCCCTTCACATGGTCAGATGCTATTTTTGGTAAAGCGATCGGCCTTCGGAAGAAACCTGGTCCACAATACCGATGACGGTCAGGTCCACCGGAACGGGTTTATCCAGGATCATCCGGGCCGAAGAGCCCCGGGCCAGCAGGACGATTTCGCCCTCTCCGGCTCCCAGGGTGTCTGCAGCCACTTGGCCCGAGTACAAGACGCGGCCCTGCCCGTCCACCACGTCCACCAAAAGGAGCGTCAGGTGCGGCATGGAGGGATCACGGACCGTGGACACCACCTGTCCCACCACCTTCCCCAATTCCATCGTTCAATCTCCGCGCATCCGGGCCCGGCACTGGCGGGTCCGTTTTTCCGGGGCTTTACAAGTCCTGGGCAAATCGTGCGGCTACGAGCGCCGGATGGGAAAGACGGCTTCCAGGTCGGAATGGGGGCGCGGGATCACGTGAGCCGACACCACCTCGCCAACCCGCTTGGCCGCCGCGACCCCGGCATCCACGGCGGCCTTGCAGGCCGCCACGTCGCCTCGGACCAGAGCGGTCACCAGCCCCGCACCGACCCGTTCAAAGCCCACCAGATCCACTCGGGCGGCTTTCGTCATGGCATCCGCCGCCTCGATGAGGGCCGTCATGCCTTTGGTTTCGATGATTCCCAATGCGTCCATGCGTGTGACTCCTTCTTTTCCCGCCCGGCCTATTTATCCGCCTTGGCGGCTTTCTTCTCCGGTTTGGCCCGGTGCGATGCACCTTTTTCCACGATGGAAGGAACCTGTTGGGACAGGTAGCCTTCCAGGCTGTTGTCGGGACGTGCGATCAGATTGGTGGCCACCACCTGGCCCAGGCGGGCCGCCGCGGCCTTGCCCGCGTCCACGGCCGCCATGCAGGACGCCAGATCCCCCTCGCAGATGACGGAGATCAATCCCGCGTCGGCATTGGCCACGGTCTTGATGCGAACGGAGGCGGCCTTGCTCATGGCGTCCGCCACTTCCACCGCCGTCACCAGCCCGATGGTTTCCACGAATCCCAGTGAATCATTACCGGCCATCTTCTTCTCCTGTTCAACGAACCCGTTGCATTCCCGGGTCAAAGGATGTGCTGAAAGACTTGCGGGTCGAGGCTGGGAATAACCGTCCGGCGCACCAGAAGGCCGCTTCGAGCCGCTTCCGCCGCTCCCGCCTCCACCGATGCCTCCACGGCGGCCACATCCCCGTGAAGGAGCACGAAGGCCTTGCCTCCCAGTCCCATGGCCATGCGGACTTCCAGAAGATGGACGTCCGCGGCCTTGACCGCCTGATCGGCGGCCGCCACGGCGGAAGCCGCCGAGAAGGTCTCCAGAACGCCCAAGGCGCCCCGGCTGTCCTGGAGATCCACGGCGCAGGAAAGTGCGGCCACCACCGCCGGATGAATCCGGGGAATGAGGAAATGGTCCACCACCGTGTCGGCGCCCGCCTGAAGGCCGGCATCCACGGAAGCCTGGACGGCCGCCACCTCGCCGTGAACGGCTGCCACGAACTTTCCGGGACAGATGGTCTTCATGAAAAGGACCTGGACCGAGGCGGCCTTGACCATGTGGTCGGAAGCGTCGATGCCGGCGGCGATGCTGTTGAATTCCACCATGCCCACGGCCTGCAATTCAATTGTCATGATGGCTCTCCCGTGATGGTAACGGCGTCATCCACGGCGGTGACCACACCTGATAGGGGCGCATGGACGAAAGCACCCAAGGCGCCCGAGGGAATGGCCCCCACAGGTTGGCCGGCTGAAACCCGATCCCCCGGCTTGACGAGCGGCACGGACGGGGCGCCGATGTGCTGGCGCAGCGGCACGCGCACGCGGGCGGGCTTCAAGTCGCCGAGAAATTCCGGGTGCAGCCCCATGTAGCGGGCGATGTCCAGCTTGATGGCCAGCCGCGAAACGGGGATCTTTCGGTAGCTTCGCAAAGCGGCCTGGGACGGCTTCACTCGGCGCGGTTCTGGAAAGTCCACTTTCTGTTCCCGAAATCGCACCTTGAGAGCCGCGTTCAGGCGTCGCGGGGACAAGTGCATGGGGCAGCTGAAGAGCTCGCACAGACCGCATTCGCTGCAAAGAAGGGCCTGGAGCGATCCCGGTGCGGCTTCGGGCCCTCCACCCCCCAAAGCCCGCATGACCTTGTGGGTCTGAAAGTCGTGGCCGATGAGAAACCGTGGGCACAGGTCCGTGCAATAACGGCATTGGATGCACGCCGTGGCGGCGCGTCGTGCCATGACATCCAGCGACAGGGTGGCTCGTTGGTGGAGATAGTGGCCCCGGGGGACCAGGATCACTCCCCCCAGGGTCTTGGTGACGACGGCGGAAGCCGCCTGCTTGGGGTCGTCCACGACGCGGCCCATCATGGGACCGCCCAGGATATGGACGGGATCCTCCACGGTGGCCCCGCCGCAGGCCTCCACCAGATCCGACAAGGGCGTTCCCAACGGCACGTTCCAGATGGCCGGTCGGGCCACGTCGCCGGTGACGGTGACCAATCGATGGGTCACGGGTTTCCCGTCCAGGGCGTCCCCCACGGACACCAGGGTTCCCACGTTGGCCACCAGAGCCCCCACATCCTTGGGAAGACCCAAGGGAGGGACGGATCGGCCGGTTGCCTCGTAGATGAGAACCTGCTCGTCCCCGGCCGGATAGAAATCGTCCAGGAGGGCCAGCTCCAGATCGGCACCCGCCATGGCCTTTCGGAGGCGGTCCGCTACACGCTCATACTTCCGCTTGACGGCGATCACCCCGCGGCGGGCCCCGACGGCGGTCCTTAAGGCCCTCAGGCCCCGCACCAAATCCTCGGCCCGGGCCTCCATCAGATGCTTGTCCGAATGGAGCAGCGGTTCGCACTCGCACCCGTTGGCGATCACCGTTTCCACGTCGGTGTCGTACTTCACGTGGGCCGGAAAGCCGGCGCCTCCCTGGCCCACGATGCCGGCGGCGCGAACGCACTCCACCAGTTGCGACTTGTCCATGTCGCCTCTCGTTTTCGTCTCTCCGGGAAGGCCCGCTCTGGACCGTTCCCGCTGTTTTTCCTGCTGCTACTTCTTGGGAAGTTCGATGGGGAACACCTCGCCCAAGTCGCCGTGGGGCCGAGGAATGACGTGGACCGCCACCACTTCCCCGACGCGTTGCGCCGCTGCCGCTCCCGCGTCGGTGGCGGCCTTGCAGGCGGCCACGTCGCCGCGAACGATGGCCGTGACCAGTCCGGCGCCGATGGCCTTGTAGCCCACGAGTTTCACTCGGGCGGCCTTGACCATCGCATCGGCCGCTTCAATCAGGGCGGTGAGCCCCTTGGTTTCGATCATGCCCAAAGCATCCATGATCAGCCTCCTTAAGTAAGTTAGTGGGATGTTTCCACACAGTTGGACACGCCTAGGCGGCGTGCTGGGTCACCATGGCCCCCCGCTCCAGGCACAGAGCGATGATGGCCAGCTGGTAAATGTCTTCCGCGCTGCAGCCCCGGGACAGGTCGTGCCATCCCCCTTCAAACCCCTGAAGGAACGGACCGATGGCCCGGTAGCCGGCCAGGCGTTGGACCATCTTGTAGCCGATGTTGCCCGCTTCCAAGGACGGGAAGATGAGGACGTTGGCCCGCCCCTGGAGGGTGCTGCCGGGGGCCTTGAGTGCCGAGACGTCCGGGACGACGGCCGCATCGAACTGGAGCTCTCCGTCCGCGAGCAGGTCGGGAGCCCGTTCCTGCAGAAGGCGCGTGGCCTCGGCGATCAATCGCGCCCGGGGGTGCTTGGCACTGCCCTTGGTGGAAAAGGACAGAAGCGCTACGCGCGGTTCTTCCTTGAGAAGCCTGCGCGCCTGTTCCGCCGAGGCCATGGCGATGTCGGCCAGGACGGAAGCCGTGGGTTCGGGCACCACGGCACAGTCCGCAAAGATGAAACGGCGCCGGCCGTCGGGCGAGATCATGAGAAAGAAGCTGGACACCGTCCGGATGCCCGGCTTTCGGTCCAGGACCGCCAGCCCGGCCCGCAGCACGTCGGCGGTGGCGGAAAGATTCCCCGCCAGACCCACGTGCACGTCCTTTCGGCGCACCAGCATGGCCGCCGCCGCCAGGGGACACCGCATGGCCTTCACGGCCTGTTCTTCGGTGACGTCCTTTCCCTTGGCCTTGCGAATGGCGAGAAACTCTTCCACGTTTTCGGCCAACCGGGCGGGACTGGAGGGGTCCACCACGGTGAAGGCCGACCGAAAAAAGCCTTCGGCGTTCATCTTGGTGCGCAAGGCAAAGGGAGACTGCACCAAGACCGGATGGGCCAGCCGTTCCTTTTCAAGCCGGGCGGCTGCTTCCCAAACGCGGCGATCCAGAGAGTCCGGAAAAACGACCAGACCGGGATTCCTCCGGCACTGATCACGACATTCTTCCAGGATATCGGGCCTGGAGACGGTGGTTAGATCGACGGAAGGCGTCATGGTGTGCGGCGTTCCCTTCCTAAAGCGCGTTGATGCATGCCAGCCGGACCCGGGAGGGCGTGCTGTAGAGAACCTTTACGCCTTCCGGGAGATAGAGCATGTCACCCGGCTTGGCTTTGAGAGTCCGTCCTCCCACGGTGAGATGAAGCTCCCCTTCCAGTACCACCTGGATTTCCGGGCTTTCCACGGTCCGGCGAAAGGAGGCCTGCTCCCAGGCCATGTAGGCGCCGGCCAGCTTCTGGTCGTCCCCGCCCAGAACGCCCGTGACCAGGACCTTCTCCCCGATGGGCGGGGCATCGCCTTCGTGGGCCAAGGCGTGAGAGGCATCCACGAAGATGACGCCTCCCAAGCCGGCGTCCTGCTCTTCCGACGGCGCCGGTGCTCCGCCTTCCAACCGGCAACTGACCAGGCGGGCCACCACGTCCTTCAGTCGCTCCGGGTCCACGTGGCCCTCCAGGCGTTCGCAGACCCGTCGGATCACCTCTTCCACCACGAGCCGATCGTCTGCGGGGGCTTCGGTCTCGGGGGCATTCTCGTCTTTGGCCAGAGGGCATGCGGCCGGGAGGGGGGCAGGGGAGCCGTCTTCCAGGATGCGGATTTCCAGCCTTTCGGCCAGATCCAGGGCGGCGGGCGTCACGATGAAGCGATCCCGCGGTGCGACGATGTGATCCTTACCCGCGTCGGCAGCCGCCTGGACGTCGGAAACGGTAACCAGCTCCTTTCCCATCTTCTTCCTCCCCTCGCTACAGCTATTTTCAACCGGATCGTCCATCGCCCGGTTTCATTTCCTGGTGCGCCTGGAGGTTGAGCGTCCCGAGGCGCCCCTTCCCCTCGGCGACGGCAGTGACCCCTCGCGGCGGTCGCACGGGGCAGGAGCAAATAGCGGGCCAACCTGCCGGGGCTTAAACGGGCACGCAACCATAGGCCTTGGCGCTACCTCTCATACGGGGGTCTCGAACGTTCTCCGCTCATGCGGGATCCAGGCAAGACGGGCGCCCATGTCCGCTCGGCGGAGGGGATGTCTTTTCGGAGGTTGCAGGTGTGCAACCGGCCGGAGGGCGGCGAGGTCGTGCTTGTGCGGACATGCACTTGAAGGGGCGGGGCGACCGGGGCGTGGAAAGGCACCCTGCGAGGGTTGCACATGTGCAACCGGTCACAAAGGCGCACGTTGCAGGCCGGCAACGTCACGGCCGACGGCGAGGGGGGAACCCGCCCTTCAGGACCTGTCAATGAGAAGGAATCGTCCAATACAGACAAAAGATTCGCGTTCGTTCGTGGTTGCCCTTCCCCTTAACCCCCATCACGGACGGCCCGTGCCAACGAAGGATGAAACGCACCTTGGGGATCGAGACCCCTGTAGGGGCGAATGATTATTCGCCCCTACAGGCCGGGCGCCCGAACGATACGAGGTCGCGTTTCATAAAAAATGCTCCTTTTTCTCGCTTGTCTGCTATGGTCCCCCACTTCGGAGGACCGGGCGGGGGGCGATGGGTGGCACGGGTATTGCTCATTGCTCGGGCACCGCACAACGCCGGCAACCCCGAAAGGATCGGGAAACAGGGGACGCTTCGAGAGGCTCCCCTTTATGGGTTTGGGAGAAGAGGCAAGTGGTGGTGGAAGTGAGTCAAGAGGCAAGAATGTTGGAAAGGTTGAGAGGAGGAGTTTTCATGTTTCAGCGTGTCGTGGCTCTGGCAAGTTGTCTTTTTGTTCTCATCGGCTGTGGCGTGGCCGCTGCGGCCCAGTACGAGCTCAAGATTCAGACGGCCGTTCCCAGCTCCAGCATGTACTTCAAGACCATGGAGCGGTTGGGTGAGCGCATCGAAAAACTTTCCGGCGGAGAGATCAAGGTGGAGGTCTTCGCCGACGGGGCCATCGTCAAGGCCTTTGAGATCCTGGACGCGGTGAGCGACGGCATCGTCAACGGCGGCCAGGCTTGGACCCACTACTGGTCGGGCAAGAATCCCACCGGCCTTCTGTTCGCCGCTCCCACGGCCGGCCTGGGCAAGGGGTTGGACCAGGCGGCTCTGCTTTCCTGGGCTTGGGAAGGCGACGGGCACAAACTGCTGAATGAATATTATCAGGAGGTTTTGGGCGCCGACGTCGTGGCCTGGATGGCCATGCCCATGGGGCCGGAACCGTTCGGCTGGTTTCCCAAGAAGTTCGAGTCCATGGAAGAGCTGACCAAGATGAAGTTCCGTTCTCCTCCGGGAATTCCGTCCGAGAGTTTCCGTGAGATCGGCATGCCGGTCGTGTCCATGCCCGGAAGCGAAATCGTCCCGGCGGCCCAGCGCGGCGTGATCGACGCGGCCGAATGGATCAGCCCGGGTGACGACCTGTATCTGGGCTTGGCGGACGTGTGGAAGCATTACTACATCCAGGGTCTGCACCAGGTGGATTCCATCGGCGACGTGTACATCAACAAGGAATGGTTCGAGAGCCTTCCTGAACGGCTCCAGTTCGTCATCCAGGAATCCATGAAGGCGGCGGTGGCCGACCAGATCAACATGAACGTGAGCGTCAACAGCGCGGCCATCAAGAAGCTGGTGGACGAAAAGGGCGTGCAGCTGCATGAAACCCCCGAGGACTACTACAAGGCCTACATGAAGGCCACCACCAAGATCCTGGACAAGTATTCCGAAAAGGATCCCTTCTTCAAGAAGGTGCGCGCCTCTCTGGAAGACTGGGCGGATCTGACCGTCCCCTACCAGGTCCAGGTGAACGGCGCCTACTACAAGATGGGCAAGACGGCTCTGGAGTCCGGTGCCGTCAAATAGCGCAGGCCTCCCAAGGCGTTCGGAAGAGAAGGAAACGGGCGGGGCTTGCCCCGCCCCTAGATCAAGAAACGATGTCAAGCAAGAAGGTGATCTCGTGTCTCACGCATCGACCACAACCATGAGAGGACCCGCCCCGGCTGCCCGGCGCCTGGTTGAAATCCTGGACGGGATCAGTGTCGCCATGGGCAAGGCATCCTCCGTCCTGGTGCTGCCCATGATGTGCATCCTGGTCTACGAGGTGGTCTCCAGGTACTTCTTCAACGCCCCCACCATCTGGGCGGGCGACCTGGCGCTCATCCTCTACGGGATTTACTTCATGGTGGCTTCTCCCTTCTGTCTCAAAGACGGCATGCACATCCGGACCGATTTTCTCTATAACCGCTGGTCCACGAAGACCAAGGGCCTGGTGGACACCATCATCTACGTCTTCCTCTACCTGCCCACCCATGTGGTGTTTCTGGAGATCGGCTGGAAGTATTTCTACAAGTCCTTCAAGCAGAACGAATCCATCGTCTCCAGCCCGTGGATGCCCATCATCTGGCCCATGAAGTTCGCCATTCCCCTGAGCGTCTTCCTCATGATCCTTCAGGGCCTGTCGGAGACCATCAAGAGCTACTACGCATGGCGTCACGGTGTCTTCTACTGGGAAAACAACCCGCACGGCGGCCGGTCCGAAGAGGGCGACGCCTGTGAGGCGCAGGCTTAGGGAGAATCACCATGGAAATGACCTTCAACGAAATGCTGGGGATGCTGTCCCTGGTGGGGCTTTTGCTCGCTTTTGTCAGCGGATTCCCCATTTCCTTCACCATGATGTTCATCGGGTTGGCCTTCGGGTACCTGGGGATCGGCAAGCTGGTGTTTCATCTGATGAATATCCAGTTCTATCAGGTCATGAGCGACCCGGTGCTGGGCGCCATCCCGTTCTTCCTCTTCATGGGCTACATCCTGGAGAGCGCCGGCCTGATGGACAATCTTTTCCACTCCATTCAGAAACTCCTGGCCCCGGTGCCCGGTTCCCTCTATCTGGCCATCATCCTCACGGCCACCATCTTCGCCGCGGCCACCGGTATCGTGGGATCCTCCATCACGCTGCTTTGCATGATGGCCGGGCCCGCCATGGCTCGCAGCAACTACGACATCCGCATGGGGGCGGGAGCCATTGCGGCGGGCGGCACCCTGGGTATCCTCATCCCGCCGTCCATCATGCTGGTGGTCATGGGGCCGCTCATGGGCGTTCCGGTAACGGACCTTTTTGCCGGCGCCGTCATCCCGGGTCTGTTGCTTTCCGGTATCTACATTGCCTACTCCCTCATTCGATGCTTCTTTCAGCCCCAGTACGGTCCGCCTCTGGCCAAGGAACTGCGCGCGGAATCCATGGGGGCTCTGGTGGTGGACCTGATCAAGGGCGTGGTGCCGCTCATTTTGCTCATCGGTGCCACCCTGGGAAGCATCCTGGCCGGACTGGCCACACCGACCGAAGCGTCGGCCTGCGGAGCCCTGGGAGCCTTTCTGCTGGTGGTCTGCTACGGCAAGTTCAAATGGGAAAACCTGAAGGGCGCCATGTACTCCACGGCCAAGCTGTCGGCCATGATCCTCATCATGATCGCCGCCTCCAATTTCTACGGTTCCGTCTTTTCCCGGCTCGGCGGGGCGGGCTGGCTTTCCAATCAGCTGGTCAGCATGAGCCTGCCGCCCATGGGAATGGTGATCCTGATCATGGGTCTGGTCTTCCTGCTGGGCTGGGCCATGGAATGGGTGCCCATCGTGCTCATCATCCTGCCCATCATGATGCCCACCGTGAGGGCCCTGGGCATCGATCCGCTGTGGTTCGCCATCGTCTATGCGGTGACCCTGCAAACGTCGTGGCTGACTCCGCCGGTGGCACTCAGTTGCTACTTCATCAAGGGCTGTCTCCCCCATTGGCAGCTCTCCGACATCTACCGCGGAATGTTCCAGTACATCGCCTGTCAGGCGGTGGGTATCGCCTTGATCCTCCTGTTCCCGAGCATCGTCACCTGGCTCCCCAGCATCATCGGGAAATAGGAGCTGCGTTCCAGAGGAATTCACGAAGCAGGTGAAGTTGAAAGGTCAAGGGGAAGAGGCGCCATCGCCTCTTCCCGCTCAGGGCGGAAGAGAGCCGGAGGGGCTCTCTCGGCCCCAACCCTCCCGGTGCGTCCTTGGAGCGCTGGGTCCCTGGAGGCGCCGGGAGGGGGGATAAACGAAGAAGGCAAAGCCGAGAAACTCTTTGGAAGGAAACGGTTTGGAATGTGATTCACGGCATCAGGAAGAAAAAACTGAGCCAGCAAAGGAGTCAAAAATGTTGGAATGTTGCCTGTCTCCCCAAGAACAGTTCATTCAGGACCAACTGGAAGGTAAGGAAAATCATCTCAGGAAGCAGCGGGCCCATGCCCGGGCGTTTCGAATCCTGGACCGCATCAGCGGCTTGACGCCCAAGGTGGACGTGCAACGCGGCCGGCTCTTCACCGAATCCATGCGCGAAACCGAAGGCCAGCCCCTGGTGTTGCGATGGGCCAAGGCCATGATGCACATCGCCAAGAACATCGAAGTGTACATCGACGACGATCAGCTGCTGGCGGGCCGTGCCGGTGCCCAGGGCCGCTACGGGATCCTCTATCCCGAATTGGACGGGGATTTTCTCGATGTGGCCATCGAGCAGCTTTCCGAGCGTGAAGTTTCGCCCTTCATCGTGGATCCCGAGGACGCCCGGATCATCGTGGAGGAGATCGCTCCGTACTGGAAGGGCAAGACCTACCATGAGGCTCTCGCCAAGGCGCTTCCCGAAGAGACGCTGCCTCTGACGTACAGGCCCGAAAACGTTCTGGAGTCCCGGTACATCGTGAACGAAACCTCCTCGTTCCGTTCCTCGCTCCAGTGGGTGCACGACTATGAGAAGGTTTTGAAGCGGGGCTTCGGCGGCATCAAGAAGGAAGCCCAGGAAAAACTGGCGGCCCTGGACCCCTTCAGCCCGGACGACAACGTCCGCAAAAAGCCCTTCCTGGAAGCCGTCATTCTGGTGTGTGACGCCATCATTCTGTGGGCCAATCGCCACGCGGACCTGGCGGCCCGCATGGCCCAAACGGAGACCGACCCGGAAAGGAAGAAGGAGCTGGAGCAGATCGCGGAAATCTGCCGGCACGTTCCGGAGCATCCGGCCCGCAACTTCCGGGAAGCCATGCAGTCTCAGTGGTTCACCCAGATGTTCAGCCGCCTGGAACAGAAGACCGGGACCATCATCTCCAACGGCCGCATGGACCAGTACCTCTACCCCTACTACAAGGCCGACGTGGAAGCCGGAGTCCTGGACGAAGAGCAGGCCATCGAACTTTTTGAATGCATGTGGGTGGGCATGGCCCAGTTCATCGACCTTTACCTTTCTCCCACGGGTGGGGCCTTCAATGAAGGGTATGCCCACTGGGAAGCGGTGACCATCGGGGGGCAGACCAAGGACGGCCGCGACGCCACCAACGATCTGACCTACCTGCTTCTCCGGTCCAAGCGGGAGTTCCCCTTGCACTATCCCGACCTGGCGGCCCGGATCCACGCCCGCTCTCCCAAGCGGTACCTGTGGGAAGTGGCGGAAACCATCAAGGAAGGATCCGGCTTTCCGAAGCTGATCAACGATGAGGAAGTGATCCCGCTGCACCTTTCCAAGGGAGCCACCTTCGAAGAGATCTACGACTACGCCGTGAGCGGCTGCGCCGAGGTGCGCATGCCCAACCGGGACACCTACACCAGCGGCTGCGCCTACATCAATTACGCCGCCGCTTTGGAAATGGCCCTCTACGGCGGGCGGATGCTCAAGTACGGGGATGAAGTGATCGGGCTGCCCACGGCGGATCCCACCCGGTTCGCTACCTGGGACGAGTTCTGGAGTGCCTACCTGGCCCAGCAGCTCAACCTCATCAAGCACGCCTTCATCCAGCAGAAGATCATCATCGATCTGCGGGCGCGCCACTTTGCAACTCCTTTGGGATCCGCCCTTCACGACCTGTGCATGGAAAACTGCATCGATCTCCATCAGCCCAAGATCGAGGGCGGCATCGACCTGGGCTACTTCGAGTGCATCGGCTACGCCACGGTGGTGGATTCGCTTGCCGCCATCAAGAAGCTGGTCTTCGAGGAAAAGAAGGTGGGCATGGCGGAACTGCTGGAGGCCCTGCGAAACAATTTCCAGGGCCGCGAGGACCTGCGCGCCATGCTCCGCAACTGCCCCAGCTACGGCAACAACGACCCGTACGCCGATGAGATCGCCAAGGAAATCGACCGGCAGTCGGTGGAGTTCACCAAGAAGTACGCCAAGGAAGTGGGCGTGCACCTGGATCTGCGGTATGTGCCCTTCACGAGCCACGTTCCCTTCGGCAAGGTGGTGAGCGCCACGCCCAACGGCCGCCTGGCCTACACCCCGCTGAGCGACGGCTCTTCCGCCTCCCAGGGCTCGGACGTGAACGGCCCCACGGCCATCCTCATGTCCAACTTCATGTCCAAGAACTACAACTACAGGGAAAGGGCCGCGCGACTTCTCAACATCAAGTTCACCCCCGGCTGCGTGGCGGGGGACGAAGGAACGGAAAAACTCGTCTCCTTCATCAAGACTTGGTGCGACCTTCGCCTGTGGCACATCCAGTTCAACATCATCAACCGGGAAACCCTGCTGGCGGCCCAGAAGAATCCGGAGCGCTATCGGAATCTGATCGTTCGGATCGCCGGCTACAGCGCCTACTTCTGCGATCTGTCCAAGGACCTGCAGGACGATCTCATCGCCCGAACGGGCCACACGCAGATCTAGGAGGCGGCTGAGAGGACCCGGGGGTTTGGCGACGAGCCCCCGGGTCATTCCAAGGCTCGGGCCGATAAAGGAAAGAGACGGTGAGTGCACAAACCGATCGGAACACCAAGGGCATTCTTTTCAACATCCAGAAATACTCCGTCCATGACGGTCCGGGGATCCGCACCATCCTGTTCCTGAAGGGCTGCAGCCTGCGTTGCCGCTGGTGCAGCAACCCGGAATCGCAATCGGCTGCGCCTGAGCTGGCGTTCAATCGGGACAAGTGCCTGGGCGAGGAGCACTGCCAGCGGTGTCACCACGTGTGTCGGAATCAAGCCCTGGGCGTGGCCCAGGACGGCAAAATGGTGTGGAATCCGGACGACTGCCGGCAATGCCACGCCTGCGCGGAGGCCTGCCCCAACAAGGCCCTGATCGTTTACGGGTATGAGACAACGGTGGACCAGGCGCTCCGGCGGGTGGAGGAAGACGAGGCCTTCTATTCCCGGTCCGGCGGGGGGGTGACCCTGAGCGGCGGAGAACCGCTGGTCCAGGCCGAGTTCGCCATGGCCCTGCTTCGGGAGGCGAAGCGCCGACGGATTCATACCTGCATCGAAACCTGCGGGATGGTTCCCTGGAACGTGCTCCGGGAGGCCGCCCAGTACCTGGACCACGTGCTCTACGACGTGAAGCTGGCCGATTCCGAAAAGCATCGTATGGCCACCGGAGCGGGCAACGAGGTGATTCTGGAAAACCTGCGCCGTCTGAGGCGGGAATTCCCGGATTTGCCGATCACCGTGCGCACTCCCGTCATCCCGGGGATCAACGACACCCCCGAGGACATCCGCGCCATCGCGGAAATCGTCCGAGAGGTGGGCGGGATGGACTACGAACTTCTGGGCTATCACCGAATGGGAACGCCCAAGTACGTTTACCTGGGACGTTCCTACGAGCTGACGGAGCCGAACCTGGACGAAGGGCGGCTGGAAGAGTTGAGAGCGCTTGCAAGGAAGGTTCTGGAGAGTGGAAAAGAGGCCCCGCGAGGTCTGTGCGCCTGAACGCGGGAAGGCGCCGTCTTGGATCGGTTGTTTCAATCGGCAAAGGTCGGGGCCGACCTGCCATCGACCCGGGATCCTTTCGGGCCGTGACCTTGCACCGTCCGGGTACGGGAGCTGTAGGGGCGAATGATCATTCGCCCCTACAGGGGGCTGCCTCCTGGAGGCGCCTTCCCTCCCGGGTTGTGATGAACCGCCCATAGTAGCGGTTACTGGGAAGGTCATCAAGCAGGGAAGGAGTTCCCTCCTTCAATTGAGTATGAATGAACGCGGCAACAAAGGACGCAAGATGAAGGTCATCGATTTTCGATTTCGCCCCAACACGCCCGAAACCCTGACGGGCATTCAAAATAGCGCCATGTTCAAGGAGTTGTGCCGGTATATCAACTTTCCTCAAATGAGGCCCCAGTCCGTACCGGAGGTGGTGGCCGATCTGGATGCCCACGGCGTGGAATGGGCGGTGATCACGGGAAGGGACTGCGAGACCACCTACGGAGGGAAGTCCAACAACGAGAGCGTGGTGGAATTCGTCCGCCAGTTTCCCAACAAGTTCATCGGATTCGTGGGACTGGATCCCCACAAGGGAATGAAGGCCGTTCGCGAATTGTCCCACGCGGTGGAGCATCTGGGGCTTCGAGGGGCGGCCATCGACCCTTATCTGGCCAAGATCTACCCTCACGACGCCAAGTACTATCCCATCTACAGCAAATGCTGTGAGTTGGATATCCCCATCATCATGACCACGGGGCCGGCCACCCTGGTGCCCGATGCCATCATCGACCATGTGGCTCCCCGCTACATCGACATCGTGGCCCGGGACTTCCCGGAGTTGAAGATCATCATCAGCCACGGCGGGTATCCGTGGGTCAACGAGGCCATCATCGTGGCCGAAAGGAACCGCAACGTCTACATCGACCTGTCCGAGTACGAACGGTCCCCCCAGGCGGAGGCCTACGTGCAGGCGGCCAACACCATGATCGGCGAAAAGATCCTGTACGCCAGTGCCCACCCCTTCGTGGATTTTCGTCGGGCCCTCAAGACCTACGAATCCTTGGGTTTCACCCCGGAGGTTCGGCGAAAGATCATGTACGAAAACGCCGCCAAAGTCCTGGGACTCAGCCCCCAGACGTCCAGTGCGACGGTGGACCGAACGCAGGTCCAGGACATGGTGGGGGAAATCGTCAAGGAAGTGATGAGTCGCCTGGGCCGGGTCTAGCATTCTGTGCCGGATGCCCGTTGCCTTCCCGGTCCGTTCGTGCGCATACCCTGTAGGGACGAACAATCATTCGCCCCTAGTGCGCCTGGGAGCAGGCGTGATCAGAGAGGTGAAAGTCCTCTTCCGGGAGATGCCCGCTCCCGGTAGTCGAAGGTAACTGCGTCGCCGTGAGGCGGGGTGGGAAGCAACCGGAGACGAACACACAGTCCGCAGGATGACGAACGCGATTCGGCCTTACGACTCGACGAGTCTCCTAGGGAAGGACGAAGTCCAGACCGTGTCAAAGCGGCAAGGTATGGTCGAGATACTGTGGCACTCGCAGACGAAAGGGCGAGAAACGGAGAACACAAACTTCGACCTGGAGCCGACCGACG
>NZ_FQVB01000023.1 GCF_900129305.1 Desulfacinum infernum DSM 9756
CGTCACCACTGGGCCACCTTGCGAACGCATCTGAGTGGCCAGGTGCGGGTGACCACCAGCATGGTCAATGACAAAGGGCAGGTCATTCACATACGACACACGTCCGAGCCGGAACCGGTTCACGTGAAAATTTACAATGCTCTCGGGCTGCCGGTACGACCATTAAGGAGGCTGACCACCATCGAATGAAAAATTTGTAGTGTAGAATTTGAAAACACTCTACAACAAAATCAGTAACTTACACACAAAAGTGACAAACTTGGGCTAAGGGCGGCCCCGTCCGCACCCTGTGCCTCCGCCGCTTCCCCATGTGCCCCCGGAGCAAACCCCTCTCGTCCAGAAACCATCCGTCCTCCCACCGTTGAAGCCACAAAAAGCCCCGGCCGGAATCCCGGCCGGGGCTTACGGGGAGGAACACCGCAATCGTCAATAATATGACAAGGCACCGAGCTGGCCGGCTGTCATCTTTATGACAGCCGGCCAGCTCCGATCAGAAGATCTCGTCCAACATTTTGGCGGCAATCTTGTCCGCCTGGACGGCATAAGACCCGTTTTCCACCATTTGCCGCAACTGATCCACGCGCTCCGTACGAATCTCTTCCCTGTCCATCACGACTTTCTTCGCTTGAGCCATCTCGAGCGCTTCTTTGCTGAGTTCCACCCGATCTTCCACTTGGAGACCGTCCGGCTTGTTGGTCACGACCGGCGGCTTTTCCTGCGAACGGAAGGTGCTTCCTTCCACCGCCTGGTTCGAGCTGTTCACATAAGCTGACAATCGCTTGACGTCCATGGTGTCCGTCCTTCCTTCGGGTATGGATCGATTCGGTCACATCTGCGGCACGCTTTCACGCCTTCTCCATCGGTGGCGCCTCATCCGTCAAGCCCTGTTCCAGGACTTGGGACGTGACCCGGTCCCGGATCAGGCGCCGCCGGGCCTCCTCGGAAATCGAGACGCGCTCCTCGGGTGGTTTTCCGGACCGGTCCGCCCCCCCCACACTGGAGGCGAGACGCGACTTCTGCAGCTGCCGCGTGTAGGTCCTCAGAACCCCTTGAACATGATAATCACTGATGACCATGACTGTCTGTCTCCCTCACCTCTATTATCGGACGACCGGCTCGAAAACTTGAGAAAAACGTTCGACTTTCCTCTTCACCAGGGGCACCGGCCGAACGCCGAAGCCCCTACGCACCTCTTTCCCCACCCTTGGGGGCACCCCCTCGTGGCGGCCGATCAACCATAACACTGGCACGATATCTGCTTCCAACCGTCTGCACGGGCAAGGCGCCGCAAGACCATGACCCTGGACAAGCATGGAGGATTCGTTTTGATGAGCGACATCCGGTCCGAGAAGACCGACGGCCACGGGACCCGGGCCTACTGTCCCCGCTGCATTCATTTTTCCATCACCTGGGACCGGCAGGCCCCCTACGGTTGCCGTGCTTACGGGGTGCGCACGAGCCAGCACCCCAGCCGCAGTGTCTTGGCCGCATCCGGAATCCCCTGCCAGCTCTTCCGCGACAAGCGCACGGGCTGACCATAGCACACCGGGACATCCGAAAACACAGAGGATGATTATGAGCAATCACGCTACGACGCAACCCCCGTCTTTCGCTCACGATCTTGCCGAGGCGGTCCTTCAGGCCGTTCACCAAGTCCTTCCGGAGGCCGGTCCGGAAAGACGGCGGCTGGTGGAAACACTGGCCCAGGACTCCAGGATTCGCACACTCGCTGAACAGGCCTCCGCGGTCGAAACGGAACCCCGGGTGCAATCCCTGAGAAACCAGGTGGAGAGGCTGCGCCGCCAAAAGGATGAGCTGCTCAAGGACACCCTAGAGCTCAAAGACCAGAAGAACCTTATGGAAGAGGCGGCCCGAAACTCCTTGTATCTCCTCCTTTCCTGGGCTCGGCCGATCGCCGGCTCCCAAGAGGTGGAAACGCTCGATGAAATCAAGAAACTTCTCATCTCCGAATCCGACTGGCAGGCCGTGGAGGAGCGGATTCGCACCCTCAAGCGCCTCAGCCCTGCCGAAGCCTCAGCGACCGCCCGGACACGGGGCGGCGTGCAGGACGAAGGGGCTGTCACCGGGCCGCATGTGGAAACGCTGAGACACCAGCTGGGCCGGTTGCTCAGCCAGTTCCACGTGGATTTGGGAGCCCAGTATCTGGAAGAATGGAACCGACTCCGTGAACGACTGCACCAGTGCGATTCCATCGATGCGCTGATCGAGGCGATCCGGGACACCCTGGCCCTGGCGGAACGGTTCTCCGGGGCTCTCAACAGGGAAAGAGCCCAGCTGGCCAAGTTTTTTTCGGACATCGGCCAGGATCTCCTGGAAATGGAGGTTCTGCTCTCATCCGCCGTGAATCTCACCCGGGAAAACTACCAGGCCAGTCAAGACTTCAACACGCTCCTGGACGGGAAGATGGAGGAGATCAGCGCCTCGGTCAATCTCTCGCGGACCTTGGAGGAACTGAAAAGCGCGCTGGAGGCCAAGATGTCGGCCATCAAGCGGTTCTTGAAGGAGAAGCAGAAGGAAGACGAAACCCGCTTCCGGAAAGCGGATGAGAATAGCGAAGTCCTACAGAGCAGCCTTCAAAGGATGAAACAGGAAGTGACCCAGATGGAAGAAAGAACCAGGCGCCTGGAAAAACAGGCCCTGCAGGATGCCCTGACGGGAGTCTACAACCGCCGGGCCTTCGATCTGCGCATCCAGGAGGAAATGTATCGATATCAGCGCTACGGCCAGCACTTCTCCCTGTTGGTCATCGACCTGGATCATTTCAAAAAGGTGAACGACTCGTTCGGCCACACCACCGGTGATCAGTGCCTGAAGGAAGTCACGAGGAGGATGAAGCTGGCCTTGAGGCGATCCGATTGTCTTGCGCGTTATGGTGGGGAGGAGTTCGCCGTCATTCTGCCGGGCACCGACGGCGGGAAAGCCCTGGCGGTTGCCGAGAAACTCAGAAAAATAGTGGAGAAGACCCGCTTTCTCTACAAGGGGAAACAGATCCCTCTGACAGTCAGCATCGGAGTGACCCAGGTGGGCGGATCCGATAAGACCTCCACCGATGTCTTCGAACGGGCCGATCGAGCCCTCTATCGTGCAAAGGCGCAAGGGCGTAACCGAGTGGAGGCCATCCTCGCTTAGCCCGTCGCGGAATTTGCGATTCCCAGGTTCCCGCGAAGCTCGCTCCCGGATCCGGCGGGGAGCGCAAACCCAGACCTTGGCGGAAGTATTGGATTCCCGCCCCCCGTCGAGCCGCTGGAAAGGCTTGACGGGGCGAGCGGGGGCCCCTCTCAGAAGCCGAATTCCGCCAGCAGGGCGTCCACATCGCTCTGAGAGTGGAGCGCCTCTTCCACCTGTTCGTGGGCGGGGCCGTAGAGTTCCTCCCTCGCCTTTTTGGCTTTCTCCACTTTGACCCCGAACTTCGTGATGAGCTGGACCAGTTTCACCTCCAGATCCTCCAGCAACGTGATGATCTTCATGATGATCTGGCCGGTCAGGTCCTGGTAGTCCTGGGCCGTGAGGATCTGGATGAGGTCTTCATGGGACCGCCGAGCCGACTCGGCCAGATGTTCGAGAGCCGATCGGACCTCGGTCAGCCGTTCCCGGGCGTTGTCACCGATGGCGTGCAGGCCGTCCAGTGCCGTCTCCATCTCCTTGAGGCGCGACTGATCCTCTTCGTTCCTTTTCTGGAGCGCCTCCACGTGATCCAGGGTGGTGTTGGCCGCCGTTTCCGTCAATTTGATGATGTGCTCCAGGCGATTGCCCGAATCGGGAATCTTGTCTTCCACCATCTCGCGCAGCGCAGGATCCATGGCACCCACGAAGTCCCGAAGCGAGTCATGGAGCTCTCTGGCCAGGGTCCCGATCTCCTTGTACAAGCCGGGATGGGAGCTTTCCGAGAGCCTGAGCAGGATCTCCTGGGCCCGCTCCACGTTGCCTTCGGACATGCACAGCATGAACTCCTTGATGTCCTCGAGCACCTTTCCCGCTGGCTCCCGCTCTTCAGCCAGGCGGGGGCGGAGAGTGTCCCAGTTGTCGAGCGAGGACTGCGCCGCCAAGAGGTCTTTCCAGCCCTGGCTCTCCGCCGGAACCTCCAGGCAGATGATTTCCTCGCCCGTCTCTGCCACCTTGACCTCCACCTTGGCCCCCAGACGGGCCGCCAAGTTTCGGAGGCGCGCTCTCTCCACTTCCGCACCGCCCGGATCCTGGGCCGGGGTGTCCGGAGCCGGAGAGCCCACCAGCTCGTCGATCAGGGCATCTTCGTCGAGGGCTTCCTCCGCAGACGGTCCTTGGCCCTGGCCGCCTGGGGCTTCGGACGCGTCGTTTGCCGTTTCCAGGATGGACAGGACCTCTTCCACGTTCACCCCGCCGGACTCCCCCTGTCCCTTTTCCGTCCGCATCATGGACTCCATGAGGGCGTTCAGGGCGAAATTGAAAACGGCGCCTTCTTCTCCACGGATGCTCCCGTTGCCACCCAGGACATGCTCATCGAAAAAGGACTCCAGGCGCGCTCCGGCCTGGGACAGATCTTCCATTCCCAGCATGGCCACCGTGGTCGAGAAGGTCTTGAGGGCCTCGCGGCACTGATTCAAGGCATCGGCATCTTCGGCATCGTCGCCCAACGTTACCATTGACTTCTCTGCATCTTTCAGCAACCGGATCAGCTCACGCCACTCTTCTTTGCCTATCGAAACCATTGTCTCCACCTTCTTCGTATGTACTGACAATGCCTTTCACATCCAGAATCAGAGCCACCTTTCCATCGCCCAGGATGGCACCCCCCGAGATGCCCTTCACATGGCGCAGCGCACTGCCGAGACTCTTGATGACCACCTCCTGGCGTCCAATGATCTCGTCGGCCAACAGGCAATACGATTTCTGATCCTCGTTGACCACCAGGATGAGAGCGTCCCAGGGATTGCGGAAGCGCGGCTCCACATGGAACAGCTCGTGGAGTCGTATGAGGGGCATGAGCTGGTTGCGCACCTTGATCATCTCCTGGGAGCCCTGGACCGTGAGGTAGGCGTCCTTGGAGGGCCGCAGGGATTCCCTGAGCGCTACGGTGGGCACGACATACCGTTCCGTACCGACGCAGATGACCATGCCGTCGATAATGGCCATGGTCAGGGGCAGCTTGAGCTCAAAGCGTGTTCCATGCCCGGGCACGCTGGAGACCTCCAGCTTGCCACGCAGTTCCTCGACGCTGCGTCGCACCACGTCCATCCCGACCCCGCGCCCGGAGACGTCCGTCACTTCATCTTTGGTGGAAAAGCCCGGATGGAAGATGAGCTCGTAGATGGCGCGCTCTTCCAGGTTGTCCTCGGGCGAGATCAGCCCTTTGGCGATGGCCTTCTCCCGGATTCTTTCCGCATCGAGCCCTTTGCCGTCGTCCTGAAGCTCGATGAGGATGTTTCCGCCCTTCTGGTCGGCCGTCAGGTAGATGGTTCCCTGAGGGTCTTTGCCTACCCGTTCCCGTTCATCGGGGGACTCGATCCCGTGGTCGATGGCATTGCGGACCATGTGGACCAGGGGTTCGTAGATTTCCTCGACCATGTTCCGATCGATTTCGGTCTCCTCGCCGCGCATCTCCAGGCGCACGTTCTTGCCCGACTTGCGCGACAGATCCCGCACGAGTCGTATGAGCTTCTGAAAGGTGCTTTTGATGGGCACCATGCGCAGGGACATGGAAATCCGTTGGAGTTCAGCGGTGATCCTTCGCAACTGGACGGAGTCTTTCTGGAACTTCTGATCCTTGATCGCCTGGACACCGGGATTCTGCAGCACCATGGACTGGGCGATCACCAGCTCCCCGACCATATCCACCAGGTTATCCAGCTTCTGGGTGTCGACACGCACCGACGCCGCGCCTTCCTTGATCCGGCGCTGTTCCCGCAGAGCGCCGGCCACGTCCAGAGCCGAGGCCGCCCCCTGCTCCACCAGGGCTTCGCCGATCTTCTTTCCGGTTTCCCGCGCACTCCGGGCGGCGGTCTCCACCCGGTCGGGGTCCGCGACCCCCTTTTCCACCAAAATTTCCCCGACCTTGGGAACCTTCTCCCGTTCTCTGGGGCGCTCCTCCCGGGGGTCGAAACTCCGTAATCTCTTGAGGAAAGCCCCCACCAGATTGGCCGAAAGTTCCGCCCGGCCGTCGCCCAGGGCCGCCTCCAGCTCGCTCAAGAGAACCTTGAGGATGTCCACGGCATGGAGGACGATATCGATCACCCCTTCCGTGACATCAATGGCCCCCGAGCGCGCCTCGTCCAGAAGATTTTCCACTTCATGGCTCAGCTCGTGGATGCTCTTGAGATTGAGAAAGCCGGCCACTCCCTTGATGCTGTGGAAGGGGCGAAACACCGCATTGATGGCTTCCCGGTCCCGAGGATCGGCTTCCAGGGAAATCATGTTGAGCTCGATGGAAGCAAGGTGTTCCTTGGCCTCTTCGATGAAGTCCCGGATGAGTTCCGGATCTTCCAGATGAACTTTTTCCGGCTCCCTTTCTTCCGGCATCTCTTCCCCAGGCCCTGGGACGCCCCCGGGGGACTCCCCGGCGGGCGGCTCCTCCCCTTGCGGTGGGAGGTCCTTGCCTCGCTCATGGTCGGGGGCAACTCCCCCCTCCGCCAATTGCCGCAACAGGGACTGAATCTGGAGCCAGTCGGCCTCCGGATCCTTGCTCTCCTCCAGGATGATTCGATTGAAAAGGCCCTTGATGGTCGCTATGGGACCGTGCCACGACTCCGGCAAACCCTGATCGCCCTGCTCCAGCTCCTCCAGGATATTCAGGCATTCGCCTATGCCCATCAGATCGTCCGGTCCGGCGACAACCCCGTTGGCCAATCGATCGAGGAGGCTCCGGGCTATGTGCAAAGAGTTTTCACTACCAGCCATTTTCGGCTCCACCGTTAGTCTTGAGGCAAGATTTTTTCCAGCTTTTCCGCCAGCACGGCCGCGGTGAAGGGCTTGACGATGTAGTTGCTCACCTTCGCCTTGACCGCCTCCACCACGTTTTCCTTCTGGGCCTCCGCCGTCACCATGAGGAACGGCAAGTGCTTGGTCTTATCGTTGGCGCGGACCCACTTGAGCAACTCCAAGCCCGTCATCTTGGGCATGTTCCAGTCCGAAACGATCAGGTCCACCTCCTGGGACTCCAGGATCTTCACCGCCGCGGCGCCGTTTTCCGCCTCGTAGATCTCCTTGAAATCCAGCTCCCTGAGGATGTTCTTGACGATGCGCCGCATCGTAGCAAAATCGTCCACAACCAAGACTTTCATGTCCTTGTATGCCACGAGTCCACTCCTTCCAGTCGTACGTTGACAATATCGAGAGGCGGTGGTGGGGATCCGCAGGCATCGAGCAGGCCTCAGGCCACGGTTTGCTCAGCCGTTCCCCCCTCCAGGACCTTCCAAAGGGTCTCCGGGATGGCATCAAGCGGCACCACAAACTCCGCCGCCCCCATCTTGATGGCCTCCTTGGGCATGCCGAAAACGACGCAGGAGGCTTCGTCCTGTGCGATGGTGCGCGCACCGGCCTTGCGCATTTCCAAAAGCCCCTTGGCCCCGTCCCGGCCCATGCCCGTCATGATCACACCCACCGCATTGGCGCCGGCATAACGGGCCACGGAATGGAACAAGACGTCCACCGCCGGTCTTTGATGGCACACCAGAGGACCGTCCTTTATCTCCACGAAGTATCGGGCGCCGCTTCGTTTGAAGACCATGTGCAGGTTTCCGGGGGCGATGAGAGCCAAGCCCGGCCGCACCGTATCGCCGTCCTGAGCCTCACGCACCTCTATCTGGCAACACCCGTCCAGGCGCTTGGCGAAGGCGGTTGTGAATTTGGGAGGCATGTGCTGTACCACCACGATCCCGGGGCTGTTGGGAGGCATCTGCATGAGCACGTACTTGAGGGCCTCCGTGCCGCCGGTGGATGCGCCGAGGGCAATGATCTTGTGGGTGGTTCGGGTCAGGGCCAGCGAAGGCCGGGGGCTGGGACTGTCTCCGGCTTGAGCCGCGGGAGGGACACGCCGGGAGGCGAAGTCCTTGGCTCGTGCGGCGGCCCGGATCTTTTCCACCAGTTGGACGCTCATGTCCCCCACGGTATAGGATCCCCCGGGCTTGGCCAGCACCTCCACCGCGCCGTATTCCAACGCCTCCAGCGCCATTTCGCTGTTCTTGGGTGTAAGGGAACTGACGATGATGGCCGGCGTGGGGTGATATTTCATGAGTTTCTTGAGAAACGTCAGCCCGTCCATGCGGGGCATTTCCACGTCGAGCGTGATGACGTCCGGCCTGAGCTTGGCGATCTTGTCCCGGGCCACATAGGGATCGGGCGCCGTGCCCACCACCTGGATGTCCGGATGCTTCCCCAGTTCCTGGGTGAAAATCTTTCTCACAATGGCGGAGTCGTCCACCACCAGTACGCGGATGGGATTCATGTGATCGTCTCCAAACACCGAAGTGCCACTGAGTGTCGCTCCCGAAGACCCGCCATCGACGCCCCCTCCTCATCCAGGGGGTGTCACGAGGGGCGGGCGGTCGCCGGAAGATCCCGTCAGGGACCGGTCGGGTCCACGGCCGCAAACCCCACCGGCTCGCCGTAGGAGAACATCTGGGAGGCGTTGTCGGTACCGGAAACGGGGCACTCCACCGGTCCGGCATCGGGAAGCCCCAAGCGCCAGGCATCGGGGCCCAACTGGTTGATCCAGCTCCCGGCCACCATGTTGGCCAGTTCGCCCATGGCGTCCTTGACATCCTCCGGTCGAACTTCCTGGGCATCCAGGGCCAGGAGGTTCCCCGCCAGCTCCTTGGCGAAACCGGATCTCAGCCAAAGGGCCAGCGTCACGGCCTGGTTCCCATCGGCTCGATTGACTTCAATCCGCGCGCGCCACCCCTCGAACGCCTCCGCGCCCGGGGTGACGTCACGAAAGGAAACCTCCGTAAAGTACATGGTCTCCAACACCTCAGAAATCGCAGCCTTCATCGCTTCCAGCCAGTTCCCATTCATCCTCGACTCCTAGTATTTTCATCACGAGAGAGCGCACATCCTCAGGTTGGAACGGCTTTCGCAAGTACCCCTTGGCTCCCAAAGCCATGGCTTCCTCCAGCCGCTGCTCGTTGCTCTCCGTCGTTACGAGCACCACCGGCACATCACGGAAGTCCTCGTGGCCCGCCAACGTCCGCAGGAATTCGATGCCATCCATTTCCGGCATGTGGACATCGCTCAGGATCAGATCCACCCAGGACTCCCCGAGCCGCTCCAGGGCCTCCCGACCGTTTCCCGCCTCCAATATCTCCCCCAACTCCAAGCCTGAAATCTTGAGCACCTTTTTGATGACGTTGCGCATGGACTTGGAGTCATCAACGATCAACACGTTGTAGGCCATACCGCCCCCTTCCTTGTATCCTACAGCTCGAATTCCCCGTGCCCGGACACCTTCAGAACGACCCGGCCGGTCTCAAGCTCCAGGCGCACGGTGCGATTCACGTTGCCCCCCACATGTTCGGCCGCAATCAGTATGTTGTTTTTCCAGAAGATTTTACGAAGCATCATGTAATTTTTCTTGCCGATATTGAAGACGCCGTTTTCGTCCAGAATCTGGGCGCCCCCCACCACCTTGACGATTAGGCTCTTTTTCGTCGCCCCGAACTTATAGCTTTCTTTGAAGAGCATGGGAATGCCCGTATCGGCGAACATGGCTGGCTTGGTCCGCGCCTTTAAGGGATCCGTTGATGACTCGGGAAGCATGTAGTGCAGCATGCCCCCCACTTTCACCTTCGGGTCGTAGATGACCACGGCGATGCAAGATCCCAAGGAATAGGTGATGATGGTGTCTTCGGGTCGATTACTCACGGCCATGTCCGCTACGCCGACAACCACTCTGTTCATGGACTCTCTCTCATGTCTTGGGGGAAGCCGCCTGCTTCCTACTTCTGATAGACCGCCGGTTTGATGTACTTGAGGGGGTGATCGAGGCCGGTCAGACTTTCCGAATGGCCCACAAAGAAATACCCCCCGGAAACCAGATACTCCGCCATCTTCTTGATCAACATCTCCTGGGTCTTCTTGTCGAAATAAATCATCACGTTGCGGCAGAAGATCACGTCGAAGGGCCCCCGAAAGGGGTATGGGTCCTTCAGGTTCAATCGGCGAAAAGCGATCACTTTCCTCAGCTGCGGCGCCACCTCGTAGAGCTTCTCACCCGCTCCCCCCCTTCTCAGGATGAAGTACCGACTGCGCAGGGCCGGAGGCACGTTCTGGAGTTTGGCCTTGTCGTAAATCCCTCTCTGGGCGGTCTGGAGCACACGGGTGGAGATGTCGGTTGCCAGGATGCGAAAATCCCATCGGTCGGGCTGATCCAGATTTTCCAGGACGCTCATGGCGATCGTATAGGGTTCTTCCCCGGTGGAACATCCGGCGCTCCAGATCCGGATTCGGGAGGAACCCTGCTCCCGGCTCCTGCGCACCATTTCGGGCAAAGCCCTGGTGACGAGAAAATCAAAGTGCTTGGGTTCCCTGAAGAAGTACGTGAGATTGGTGGAAACGGCGTCGAAGAAGCGGATGAGCTCATCCCGCCCGTCTTCAGACAGGATGTACTTGTAGTACTCCTTGGGCGACGCCATGCCGGTGGCTCGCAGGCGCTTGGCCAGCCGGGCTTCCAGGAGCGACTTTTTCCCCTCATGGAGGTTGATGCCGCATTCCTCGTAGACGAGTGCACTGAATTGCTGGAACAACCGCTCCGAAAGGCGTTCCACGTAAGCATCCCTCCGGGATCTCGAGGATCCCCACCATCATTTTGTGTGCGGATACAGGGGGGACTGGCTCCCCTGCCTTTTCCCATGAGGAAAATCGGATATTCGAGAGGCTGACTTTAGGAAAAATTGGACCGAGCGCCTGAGAAAAGGGGAGCAAGGAATGGTCTAGGGGTTTTGGGCAGGCGATGGCGGAGGCTGCGGTTTGGGGTCGTCGCCCCGTTGGGGATTCAGATCAATCCAAAGATGGCGGAGCATTTCCAAAGACCACTCGGCCTTCTTCCTTTCTTCACGAAGGTGCTCTTCGGCCCCGGGTGGCCCTTGAGGCAGTGTCTTGTGGATTATGCTCTCCTGGCCCTCGATCACATCGGCCCAGCAAACGGAGGGCCCTCCCCACTGGACGCCTCCGGCGATCTCCTTCTCCCGCCGCCCGCCCAAGGGCGCCATTGATGCAAAGACAAAGACCGTCAACAGACAGAAGGCCCGCACGGCGGGCCCCTTCCCGACTTTCATCAGCGTACCATCCCGATTCAGGCCCCCAGGTAGTCCCCTCGGCCCCACTTGATGGATTCCACATAGGCCACCACCCGCGCTTCCTCGGCGATCCGGCGAAGGGGGTGATCCGGAGCCAGTTCCTGCGCCGCCTTCCAGGCCTCCTCGGCGGAGGCCCCCAGGTCTTCAAGCCTGCGCCCCACGTCCTTCAAACGCGCGGCGTTCCCGGACAGCTGCTCCACGAGGCCTTCAAGCCCCTCCAAAACTCTTTGGATTCTGTCCTCCGCGGACCGCTCCCCCGGGGCTTTCGGATCCGAGCAGAGCAGGTCGGCAGGGCCCGCAACAGACGGCGGCTCGATTCCCGAAGCCGTCTTCCCATCCGTTTCCCGGTCCAGCTCCTGGGCCAGGATTCGACCGAACGCCCCCGCCTCATCGAGGGGCGCCGATTCCGTCTTTCTTGGTTCTTGCCCGACGGACACATTGGAGTGCGGTCCGCTCACTTTCATCTTCCGGTCCCTCCTGCATATTCGGGTAGCGCCTCACTTTTGAATCGAGGCAAATAGTTTGCCAACCTCTCAGCTCCTTGGAATCCTTGCCGCAGCCGGTGCGCACCCACCCGTCCCGGGAAGAATTTACCCCCTGGTGCGGCAGAATGTTCCGGGCACAGGCAGCAGCAAAAGGGCGCGGGTTCCCGTTCCCTTCGCTTCCAGCCTTGATTCCGCCCCGTAAGGAGCCAGAAGGTGCCGGACGATGGAAAGCCCCAGCCCCAGGTGTTTCCGGTCCGCCTCGCACTCCACGACCTCGGCCGGCCACCGGGTGACAAACGGATTGAACAGTTCCTCGGCGGACATCTCATCGGGCAGGCCGCAGCCGCTGTCCTCCACACGGACCGCCACGCCCTCCCGGGTCACCTCGGACGCCAACACGATTTCCTTGGCGGGAGCCGTTCGAAGAGCGGTCAGGGCATTTTGAATGAGATGATGGAGAGCCGGGATCAGATGGCGCCCCAGAACGCGCAACAGAGGCACATGCGGTGCGAGCTCCATTCGTAATGCAACCTGATGCTTAAAGAAGAGGTCGGCCTTGTAGACCCGTCCCAGCTTCTCCAGGATGAGGTTCACATCGATCTCCGATTCGTTCGCCTCGATCTCGTGCAGGGTCATGAAATCGCGGAGCATCTCGGAAAAGACCTGGACCTGATCCAGAAGCCGGCCCACACGTCCTTTCTGGGAATCGAGCAGGCGCGACAAATCGGCGGGGTCCGGGATCGGAAGCACTCTCACGAGCTCGTCGATCCGGGAATGATTCCTTTCCATCAATTCCAGGAGCATGGAGATGTTCTGCAGGGGGCCGTTGATATTGTGGATGAGGCCGCGCACGAGCCGCCCCATATGAGCCGGCCGGTCCAGCTCCGCAAAGGCCTGGAACAGGTGTTCCATGTTGAATCCGGAATCCATCGTCTAATTCTCTTTGCAGGAATGGGCCCGTCTTGGGAGATCTCGGCCCGAAGGATCCCCGCCCCGCGCCTCGCCGGCCCTTTCCTTCCATTTGCGCTGCAGCTGGAAAACAAGACGAATGATCGACTGGCGGTCCGCCTCGTCAATCTCCACAAACTGCACGCCCACCACATGAGCCGCAGGATCCCCGGATTCCGCCGCAGGCTCGATCCAGCAGATCTTTCCCACGGCATAGATGGGCCTGGGGTCCCCCACCTGCGGCAGCAGGCACAACTCCAGGTGGCTGCCCACCGAATGCAGGGACACCGTGGCGAAGGAAAGTCCCCCGCCGCTGATGTCCACGACCCGCCCCTGGTACGCATAGCTGGGGCGCAGACCGCTTTGTTTTTCCAAATACCCGAGCAGCCGATCCATCTTGGACTCAAGGCGCACCAGGGTTTCCATCACCTCCCGTGCAAACGGATCATCCGTGTCCGTCTCGTGGAGGCCGGCGGACTCGCCCCTCGGCCCGAAGCCCAGAAAAAAGGGAGGCTCCTGGTCCTGCGGAAGCTCATTGTACAGGACAGCCAACTCCGGAATCCGGACCCTCAGATACTCACGGTTGTTCACCTCTTCCATTTTGAATCCTTCTCCATCACCGCCAAAAAGGCTTGCACCACGTGGGGGTCAAATTGCTTGCCGCTGTTTTCCCGAATCTCCGAAACAGCCTTCTCCAGCGGCAGCGAATCCCGATAAGCCCGCCTCGAAGTCATGGCATCGAAGGCATCCGCCACGGCGACGATTCGCGCCAAAAGCGGAATATCCTCCCCGGACAGTCCGTCGGGATACCCCCGCCCATCCCATCGTTCGTGATGATGGCGGATGATGGCCCGCTCCTCAAAGCCAAGGCCCAGATCCTTGATGATCGACTCTCCTATCACGGGGTGCCTCTTGACGATCTCATACTCGTCCGCAGTGAGGCTGGACGGCTTGTTCAGGATCTCATCCGGCATCCCGATCTTGCCGATGTCGTGGAGGTAGCCCACCGTCTTGAGAATATCAATTTGCGTGCCATTCACGGCCATCTCGCGGGCCAATCGCACCGCCCAGTGGGTCACCCGCTCGGAATGCTTTCCCGTATACGGGTCCTTGGCCTCCAGGGCGCTCACAAGGGACCTCAAGATCCCATAGAAGTTGGTGATGAGGCTCTCGTAAAGCGCCATATTCTCCACGGCGAGGGCCGCCTTGGTCATGAGAAAATCCACGAGGGCGCTGTGGCCTTCCCCGGCCCTCTCGTCCGCCGGGACCTGGAAAATCCCCAGGAAACCGAACAGCTCCCCTCGAATCCACATGGGCCACAGGCTGCAGGGTTCCTCGAGAAGTCGGCACAGGGAAGAGACCCCCTTCACTCGGCTTTCTCCCGGGGCTGCCGGTGCCGTCTCGGACACCCCGAAGCCCTGTGCGTCTTCGCTGATGCCCGTCGCCGCAAAGGAGCTCAGGGGAGCCCTCACAGGTGTCCTGCCCTTTTGCAGGCACCGTGTGAGGATCTCATGGTCCACGGGGAAAGTTCTGGGCAGACCGCCGTTGTCGAAACCCAGCCCGGAGATCATGGCAACTCTTTTGAGATCAGGCAGATAAACGAAGAAACCCACTCGACGGCACAGGGTCAGGGACGAGGCCAACTCCACGATGGAGGCATAGAGGTCGTCGCTGGATCGAATCTCATCAATGACGCGCGAGACATGGAAAAGTTTCTCCTTCTCCTCGATGCGCTGCTGCAGCTGGCGATTCACATGCCTCAGTTGCTCTTGTGCCTGGCACTCCAGCTTCAGGCTCAGGTTCTCAAGCAGGAGGTTTCTCTCCTTGAAAACCCGCTCCAGGGCCAAGGCAAGATCCCGCATGGTGAAGGGCTTGGTGAGAAAGTCCGAAGCGCCCAAGCGCATGGCCCGTATGGTGGACTCCATGGTTGGATACCCGCTCATCATGATCACGGGCAGGGTCCGGTCCTTCTGCTTGAGGCGCTCCAGCAGCTCCACACCGTCCATATCGGGCAGGTTCAGATCAATGAAAGCACAGTCGAAACCATGGGCATCCAGCGCCAGCAGAGCGTCCGCTCCCTTGGGGAAGACCCGAACCTCTTCATGGCCCAATTGCTCCAAATAGTCCCGCAGGACGTCCCCAAGCAACGTATCGTCTTCGATTATGAGGATGTTCATCTTTCCGCCGCTGTCACCTGTCGCAGGACCAGCTTTTTCAGTCGCTCAAACTCCGCCTCGTCGATCACCTTTTCCCGACGCAGGTCCTTCAGGCGCTCCAACTCCGAGAGGACATGTCCCATCCTGGACAGGCCGCCTTCCAGGAGTTCCACGGGCAAGGGCTGGCGGCCCATCACCAGGAAGCGCTCATAACCCGGGGTCTCACCGCTCGTTCCAGATCCGGGTTCGTGGTCTTCCGTTCCCGTCGTCCGCTTCGACTCCAGCTCCCGGAGCCGGTGGTAGGCCTTCTCCAGTTCAGCCAGAAGAATCGCCCGCTCTCGCATGCTGCGAACCTTGTCGATGGCATTGCGGGTGGCCACCGCCACCTCATCGATACGGAAGGGCTTTTGGATGTAGTCGTAGGCTCCTTGCCGGATGGCTTCCACGGCCGATTCCAAGCTACCGTAACCGGTGATGATGATGGTGAGCACGTTCGGGAGATGCCGGCGGGCCTGCCTGAGGAGGGTCAGCCCGTCCATGCCGGGCATGTTGAGATCGGTGATCAGGATATCAAAGGGCTCAGCGCGAATGAGCTCCAGGGCTTCCTCTCCGGTGGAGGCCAACGAAAGGTCGGTCCCCTCGTCCTCGATGGCATCCCGCAGGATATCCCGGTACACATCATCATCATCGACAATCAAAATTTTGACAGGCAAAGCCTCCACTGGATCCATCCCGCTTTCCGTTGATGGGGCCCCTAGACCTTGCCGTTAAGGAGCACCCCTGTCAGCTCTTCCAGCTTCTCCCGAAGTTCCAACAACTCCTCGGGGGGTATCTGGCGGATCACCTCGCCGGTTTCCTTGTTCACGACCGAAACCACCATGTCCCCCGTTTCCTCGTGGAGCCTGAAGCTGAGTTTAATGTTAAGATCTTGAAGGTAGTTTTGCACGTCTCCGACAAGCCCTTCCAGCTCCTCCCGGTCCGTACCGTTGAGGCCTTGCGAAGGTCGCTCCATATCCTCTCGTTTCAATTGAAGCTTCTGGGAGCTCCCTCCTCCCTCAACGGGCTTGATGAGGTCGCTCTTCCGCCACTTTGGGTCTTCCCTGACCCAGTGCTCCGTCACCACCGACTGGATGCCATCCACCCTCGTTTCCATGACGTCCACCTCCTTCTATCGGTCGAGGTTCAAACACCCCCGCCGCTTTGCTTCCCTGTCCGACAAGAGCTCTGCAAACTGACGGGCCAGGGCATGAGTGAGCCTCTGATAAGAAGCGGCCCCGCCTCCCGGGATCACGTTCCAGAAAAGATCCAGATCCCGTCGGGGCTTCGACAAGGCGCTCTGTTCCATCCACCACAGGACGCTCCCCGTGCGCATGTCCTTCACCCATACGTGGACATCCACATGTTCGCTGAGGGCCCCCGAGCCCGCAACAAACCGCTCCACCTTGCCTCGAACCAGCAAGTCCACCCCGTCAGGGACGGATGACCCCGCCGGCCCGCCTCCTTCGGCCAGCACCATCACCTGCCCGAACGTTCCCTCGGCGGCCAAGATGGCCGTATAGACGTGCGCCATCTCCAGGGCCGCCCTTTCCATCCCTTTCGGAACCTCAAAGGCCGCCACGGCGGCCCGCCGATGCCTGTGCGGGGCGGGACATTGCCACGCAATCACGCGAGGAGCGGCGAGTTCCACGGAACCGGACCTGGAGGTTGTGGACACCGAGGCACACCCACCGCAGGCGGCCACAACCAGAAACGGGACCCAAACCAGGCACCTTGCAACTCCAAACACCCTCGCCTCCCCAACAAACCAACTCGTGATCCTAATTACCGCCATACAAGGAGAAAAGCCTGCAACTCTATAATCGGAGCCCGCAGGCAATCCCATGAAGGATTTATTTCGGCAGGCCGGGAAGCCGGCGGCAAAGCCGCCTCCTTAGGGCGATCCGGAAAAGTTCACCCGCGGGACGATGGGAAACCGGTTGTGGTGGGCCCCAACTGCCGGAGCCGAGCTGTAGCGGAAAGGATGATCGAACGGCCGCCATTCTGGAGGGGGGACGAGCGTTGGGGACCGTCTGCAAGTCGCCACGGGAATCGGGCAAGAAAGGGAAGGTACGGGCCTCCGGTCCATCTACCCGTTCCGCGGCGCGGATTCTCAAGCGAAAAGGCTCAGTGACTCAAAGAGCTTCTGATAGCTCAGCGGCTTGGAAAGAACAAGATCCACTCCCTTGTCGCTCAGATCTTGTTCCTCGTATTGGGCCCCCCATCCGGTCACCAGGATGACCGGGAGTGAGTCTTTCGAGGCTTTGGCCGCCTTGGCCACGTCCCAGCCGCTCACCTCGGGCATGCCCAGATCCGTCAGGACCAGGTCAAAGGCGGCAGTCTCCAGGTAACTCAAGGCGCGCCTCGGATCATGAGTGGCGGTGACCCGATGCCCCATGAGGCGCAGCATGTCGCGCAGCAGCTCCAGAATCTCCTTTTCGTCATCCACAACCAGAAGGCTTTTGCCCGTGGTCTTCAGCCGCAGCCCCAGGCTCCGGTCGCAGCCCGGACCCTCTTCGTCGGCGGCAGGAAGCTTGATCGTAAAGGTCGTGCCCCTGCCCGGTTCGCTCGTCACCAACATCTCCCCACCGGTACGGAGGATAAGACTGCGGCACACACTCAATCCAAGGCCCGAATTCCCCACGCCCTTGGTGGAAAAGAAAGGATCGAAGATGCGGTCCCGGGTTTCCGCATCCATTCCCACCCCCGTATCCGAGACCTCCAGGACCGCCCGGTCGGCCTGCCGGTAGGCCCTGAAAGAGAGCCGCCCGCCTTGAGGCATGGCGTCCACGGCATTGAAAACCAGGTTGGTCAGCACCTCCCGAAGATCGGCCGGATGGATGGCTCCCAGGATGCCGTCTTCCAAGTCCATGCGGATCTCTATCGTGTGTCCCGCCCTTTCCACGGTGTTCTTCCAACGCGGTCGGGTCAGCTCGATGACGTCGATGACGGCGCACCGCAAATCCGTCTTTTGCTCGCCCCGGCCGTGGTCGCTTTCCTTTTCCGTAAACTTCTGCAGGCGGCGAACGATATGGGCTCCATCGCCGACCGCCTGTTCAATGCTTCGCAGCCTTCGCTCGGCGCCGCGTCCGCCCGCCGTGATCTCCTGGGCCAGCAGCTGTGTGTTTCCCAGGATGGACATCAAAATATTGTTGAAGTCATGGGCCACCCCGCCCGCCATGGTCCCCAAGGCGGCCAGTTTCTCCGTCCGAACAAGCTGCCGGGAGAAAGCCTTTTTCTCGGAAATATCCTCGACGATCAATATGTATCTGACGGACGGATGGCGGAGCTGAGAGATGTCGGCCAGGAAGACATCGGCGGAAAACCCGGCCATCCCCCCTCCGCCCATGTCAAGGTCGGAGAGCCGGGCCGATCCGTCCCTGTCGGCCCGCGACTTCAGCGCCTCGAAATCTCTCGGCCGGGAGAAGAGGATCTCGGGACTTTGCCCCAGGAGCTCCGCGGAGCGCACATCGAGCAGCCTGGCCATCCTCTGGTTGACCCGCAAGATCCGTCCGTCGTCGGCCAGAAAGCACATGCCTTGGGGCACCAGGGCCATGATCGTGCCCATCAGGTTCTCCGCCGCCAGTGAGGCTCCCGTCTCCCTGCGCAGAACCCGCTCCCTCTCCTCCAGCGCCTTTCCAAGCTCCTCCCTATCCATCTCCAGCTGATGTATCGTGTTCCGATCGGCCAAGATCCCCGTCACCAGGCCGGCAAATATCTCCCAGTGGCGCCGCTGGTCCCTGGAAAACGATCCGCCTTCCGCATCCACAAGCACCGCGCCCCCCCAGTCCGCCAAAGGAAACCCCACAAGGCTCCAAAGGCGTGACCCCAGACCGTCCCCCGGCCCCTGGAGGGAACCCGCCAAGGGAACCTCCTCCATGAATTGCACGCGATTCAACTGCACCACCCTTCGTGCAAATTCATATAAGGCGGTCCCGGGCTCCAGGAGAAGGTCTTCCGGCCCGTCTATATTTTCCGGACGGGAACGGAAGCCGAAGCTTGACAACAGCCTCGGAACACCCGCATCCCTTTCGGCACCGAAGACCGCGCACAGCCTGAAGCGCGTTTCCTCAACCAAGATACGGGCCAACCTTTCCGAAAAATCAGACGAGGAGATCAAGGTCCTGTCCAGTCCGCTCAAGCGATGGAGAACTTCAAGCAGTGACGCCAGCTCTTCGTACCGACGCCTCAGGCTTGACATCTCCACCCGAAGGATCTCGCTGCCGGCTCGGTTCACCCTACCCTCCTTGCAAGTCCCTGTCCGTCAGGCGGTCACCAACCTATTTCCAGAAGCTCTTTATCTCAAGGCTTCAATGCAACGTCAGTCCCTTCGTGACCGAAATACATTTTCAACACGTCATTCATGCAATACAAGTAGATTTCGTAATCTAGCCTGTTAAATATTTGTGTCAAGAAATCGATCATGTAAACATTGAAGACTACAGGGCCCGAAATCCCCCGGAAAGTCCCGCAGGCGCGATCGGCAGGGGGGACTCCGCTTTTTGCTCATCCATTTCCACCCGCCTGCCGATAAAGGATATGAGGGACTATGGCACCCCAGAAGGCCACGGCCCCGGCCGACACCAACCCCAACGGTGATGGAGGGCACCATGATCGCAAAAGGCGCGGCTCCGGTAGGATTTCTGCTGATCCTTGCCGTCCTGGTCCAGGGACTTTTCACGGCACCGCCTTGCGCGGCTCAGGGACACCGGTTCTTGAACGGCAGAGTGGAAGCCCTGGAACCCCAAACCCTGGTCATCGACGGGAACGAGTTTCCCATCCATCCCCACTGCCAAGTGTTCATCCAGTCTCGAGTCTCGGGAGCCATTCAGGAAGACCCCGGGGAGATCAAGGATCTTCGCGTGCGGGATCAGGTGACCATTCGAATCAATCCGGAAGGATCCGTCGACCAGATCCTCATTGAACGGTATCATTGAAAACCCATCCTGCAACCCGCGACTCCTTGCTTTGGGAGGCCTGTCATGAAAGCACGTGCGTATCCCCTCATCCTTGCCCTGTGTCTGCTTGCGACTTTCCATGGGGGAGTCGGCCTCGCCGGCGAGTGCGATCCGCCGCCCTTCATCTCCGCCGGGGCCTCCCCCATGGTCATGATGGTCATGGAACGGGATCATAAGCTCTATTACGAGGCCTACAACGACGCCCAAGACCTGGACGGAGACGGCCTGCTGGATGTGGGGTACAAACACTCCATCGACTACTACGGCTATTTCGACCCTTACAAGTGCTACACCTACAGCACCACCGGGCAGGACAAGTTCATCCCCACCCGCTATTCGGCCACCAAGTACTGCGGCGGCAGCGGCGAATGGAGCGGCAATTTTCTCAACTGGCTGTCCATGTCCCGGATGGATGTTCTGAAACGGGTGCTCTACGGGGGCCAGAGATCTTCGGACAGCTCCAGCGAGACGGTTTTGGAAGGCGTCTATATCCCCCAGGATTCCCACAGTTGGGGGAAGGAGTACGCGGGCAGCGACACCCGTCAGCTCACACCTTTCGACCCGCCCTCTTCCGGCCGTCGCCATCTGTTTTGCGTCACAAGCCTGGGCTCCGGCCAGCCCCACGTGATCCGCGTCGCCCGCAACGACACCCACCGAGTCTGGGAATGGGCCACCACGGAACGCGCGGTGTGCAGTGGACCCGAAACTCCCTGGGGATACCGCCAGGGGCCGGTGGGCACACGGAACGACATCCTGGACTACACCGTAAGGGTCCAGGTCTGCAGCACCGATTGGGACAAGGGCCTGGAGCAGGACTACTGTAAGCTTTACCCCGGCGGCGGTACCACCCCGAAGCCCGTGGGCCTCCTTCAAAAATACGGCGAGGGAGACGGTTCCAAGGTCTGTTCCAAGACCTACAAACCCTGCCAGGCGGACAACGACTGCGGGACCGGCGAAGGGCTCTGCGTCTTCCAGAGTCCCCTCTACATGGGACTGCTGACCGGATCCTACGAGAAGAACCTGAGCGGTGGCGTTCTGAGAAAGAACATCTGGACGGTGATGGATGAGATCAATTCCCAGTCGGGAAGCTTCCAGAGTTCGGAAAACGTGCAGGGGAACATCATCCTCACCCTGGACCGCATGCGCCCGGTCGGATTTCGATATTCCGATTATTCCTATCAGGCCAGCGACGGAGGCACGTGCGGCTGGATCACCGCAAGGGCCCTCCAGGAAGGCGAATGCCGGATGTGGGGAAACCCCGTGGGCGAAATGATGTACGAGGCCCTTCGCTTCATCACCGGCAAGGGCTCCCCCACAAGCGCCTTTACCTACAGCGGCAACGACGACGCCGGACTCGATCTCTCCAAACCGGACTGGTTCATCAAGAAAGGGAACCAGAACCTGGTGCCCTTCGACCTGTTTCCCGATTGTTCCAAGCCGAACCTGCTTGTTCTCAGCGACATCAACCCCAGCTACGACTCGGACCAGCTTCCCGGCAGCGCCTTCGGATCCTTCACCGGCGATCTGGCCGGCCTCAACGTGAGCAGCCTGGCGAACGTTATCGGAACCGCCGAGGGGCTCAGCAGCGGCAACTTCTTCGTGGGCCAGAGCGGCAGCGTGTATGACTTCATCTGCACAGCGAAAAACATCACCAATCTGAGCTCCATTCGGGGGCTGTGCCCCGAAGAACCCACCAAGCAGGGAAGCTTCTATTCCGCCGCTGTGGCCTATTACGGCAAATCCCAGATCACCGCCCAGGAAGGCATTCCCGATGTCACCACCTATGCGGTGGCCATGTCCTCACCGATCCCCGACATCAACGTGAAGGTGGGGAACAACTATGTACGTCTCGTTCCCATCGGCAAATCGGTCAGCGGAAGCCACGGCACGAAGGGCGCCTGCGCCGACAAGTGCACCGTCACCCGGGACACCGACGGGCTGCACATCACCAACTGCACCTCCACCGCCTATTGCCCCTCCAACCAGATCGTCGATTTCTACGTGGACACCGTCACCTATGACGCCGGCGGGAACCTGACCTACGCCAAGTTCCGAGTGAATTTCGAGGACGTGGAGCAGGGCGCCGACCATGACATGGACGCCATCGTGATCTACGAGATAGAGCCTGTGGGCTCGTCCCAGGTGAAAGTCAAACTCACGTCCGAGTACGCCGCCGGATCCATCGACCAGGTCCTCGGATTCATCGTCTCGGGGACCACCGCCGACGGCGTTTACCTGCCGGTAAGAGACAAGGATGCCACAAGCGACGGCGACACGCCGTCCACGGTGGGTAACCTCCCGTTGGTCTGGGAAAAGACCTTCACCGTTTCCGGCAACCCGGCGGGAACCCTTAAAAACCCCTTGTGGTTCGCCGCCAAGTGGGGAGGTTTCGACGACATCAACGGCAACGATATTCCGGACCTTCAGAATGAGTGGGACAAGGACGGCGACGGAGTCCCGGACAACTACTTCTTTGTGGCCAACCCGCTGGAACTGGAACAGAAGCTGGAAAAGGCCATGGTGGCCATCCTTTCCAAGGCGGGCAGTGCCGGAGCCGTGGCCACGGTGACCCAGGAGGTTTTGGGGCAGGACCTGGTCATCCGGGGAGCCTTCACCACCTACGAACAAGACGCCAGCACCTACGCGTGGAAGGGACACCTGGAGGCCTATTGGCCCTATGAAGGCTGTGCGGCCATGACCAGTATGGGCCAGAGCGTGTGCGAATCCTACGCGGGGTGCGAATGGTTCGCCGGCCAGTGCATGGGCTCCCTCTACAGCTTCCAAAAGACAGAAAACCTGGAAAAGTTCTGTTCGGACCCCGGCTTTTCCGACGGGAACTGCTGGGATGCGGGGAAAATCCTTTCCACCGCCTCCCCTGGCTCCCGGTGCCTGTTTACATCGCTCAGCGGCACCATGACCAAGCTCGATGACGGCACCTCCACATGCAGCCGCCCGTTCTACACTTCCCTGGCGACCAACACGGCGTCCATTCGATCGGCCCTGGCCAACAATCTGGACTTCGACGGAGATGCGGACACCGACAACGACGACGCCGACGCCTTGATCCGATGGATCCGGGGCCACTGGGACAACTCCTGGGAAGGGACGGCCCGGGATCGCGACGGGTGGTCCTTGGGAGACATCGTTTACTCCACTCCCGTGGTGGTGGGGCCCCCGTCGGTCAGCTCCGTGGATCCCAACCTGGCCGGATCCTGTTCGGACTGCACGAGCAGCTGCGGGGCCACCTCCTTTTACTGTTACCGGGAGGCCCAGAAAACCCGGAAAAAGGTCGTCTACGTGGGCGCCAATGACGGGATGCTCCATGCCTTCGTCGTCGGTGTCTGGTGGGCCGACTCCAGCCCCAATACCGACTCGGACGGCGACGGCGAGGCGGACGAAAGCCATTGGATCTACAACCCCGATGAGCCGGACAGCGAATGCGACGGCGCCACGTGCACCGGTAAGGACCAGGTGGGCAAGGAGCTGTGGGCCTACGTGCCCAGCAATCTCCTGCCAGAACTCAAGGAACTGGCACGGGCGGACTATGGACACCAAACGGGATGCGCCCACCGAACCATGGTGGATCTGTCGCCCATCGCCTGGGAGGTCTTTATCGACCATGACGGCGACGGGGACCGGGAATGGCGCACCGTCCTTCTGGGTGGAGAAAGGGGAGGAGGGGACGTCTATTTCGCCCTGGACGTCACCGACCCGGACAATCCCAAAGTCTTGTGGGAATATTCCATCCTCCGGAACATGGTGCTGAAGCTCACCGGCGGTTCCGGCACCACCGATGCCACGCCGTTTCTGGACAAGACCGTCTACGATCAGGCGCGCACCTTGCCGGTCTCATGGACCATCCCCTACGTGGGCTACCTGAACGTTCCCAGCGGCGTCTGCTTCGACACCAACACCCGGGTTGAGCCCCTGCAGGCGGGGAGCCCCGGCGTTTCCACGGCCTGCCGGGGCGCCGGCGCCCTGAGCGGCTGGTTCGCCATCCTCGGCGCCACCCCCAGGATCTTCCAGCCCGATGTGGAACTGCCGGCTTCGCTGTCCTCGGCGGAAAAGACCGCTCTGCTCAAACCCTACCTGGTGGCCTTGGACATCGAAAAAGGCATCAACATCTTTCAACACCTGTGGCCCACGATCGTCCACCAGTGGTCCTCCCAGTGGCCGACGGTGACTTCGGGGGCCAACACCATCCCCTATGCATTGGGGGACCCCCTGGTGCTGGACATCTGGAACGCCAACGGCACCGTCGGAAGTGACGGGGTCCTGGACCACATCTATTTCGGAGACCTGAACGGAAATTTCTACGGGCTGAAATTCAACCTGGACTCCTCATCCCCCGGAATCAAAATGGAGGTGTGGAAGACCAAGCCGGCCTCCGGGACCAACCTCTACCGATCGTCCCGTCAGCCCATCACCGTCATGCCGGTGGCGACCCTGGATCCCGACAAGTACCTGCGGATTTTCTTCGGCACGGGCAAGTTCGACAACGTCATCGGGGGCCAGGACGACCGCACGGACACGGCCACCATGTCCTTCTATGGATTGAAGAATAGCACCGTGCGCCCCACCGCCTTTTCCGGGGGGATCACGGTGGACGGCCTGGCCGTGAGCGCCGACTTCCAGTGCGGTTCCTCGTCCTTCGAATCCGGCTGCCAGTGGGTGGAAAGCGACGGTTCACCGGATTGCTGCGAGAGCACATGTTCCGGGGCCTGCTGGACCTGCGTCCAGGATCTTTTCGTCCCGGGAGAGCGGGTGGTGGACTCGGCCCTCATCGCCGGCGGGGTGGTCTTCTTCACCAGTTTCGTCCCGAAGGACGATCCCTGTGCGGCCGGCGGGGACGCCTACCTCTACGCCGTGGATTACCAGTGCGGGGCTTTGTCCACCGACCCCTTCAGCACCTCCGGCTTCACGCAGGTGAGCACCACCACGGCGAACCTGGGGGCCGGGCAATACACCACCGTGAAGGACGGCACGCAGGTGAAGGCGTACGTTTTGAAAATCGGGGAGGGCATGCCGAGCCGGCCCGTCATGGACTCTTCCGGCCAGTACATCTTCATCCAGACAAGCAACGGGCGCATCCACCGGCTGCGCGTCAATCTTCCGGACCCGGTGGAACGCATGGGCTGGAAACAGCAATAGGAAAAGTATAAGCTCGACAACAAGCTCGATTTCCGAAGGCGGCTCAAGACCGGGCCATGGATCGGCCGGCGGAGCCGCCTTCACCCCTTCCACCCACCTTTCGGAAAAGGAGATCTTTCATGGACGCAACGAACCGTATCGCCCTCCTCGTTGTACTGGCGGGCCTGTTGCTCACTTTCGCACCCAATCCCGTCCCGGCATCCGATTCCCCTTGCCCGGACAGGACCACCCTCCAACAGGGAGCGGAAAAGATATTCCCCCAAGGGACGATCATCCAGGAGATTTCCCCCGGCCCCGTCCCGGGGCTGTGCCAGGTGCAGGTCCTCTTCCAGGGACAGAAAAGGATCTTCTATTCGGACAGATCGGGAAAGTACTTCATCCTCGGTCAGGTCATCGACGTGGAGGCCAGGGCCAACCTCACCCGAACGGCGACGGAAGAGGCGAACCGCCTGACGCCCGAGGAACTGGACAGGCTGAAGGGCTGGACGGCCTTCGAGAGCGGCACCGGATCCAATTACGTCTATATCGTGACGGACCCCCAGTGCCCCTATTGCCGACAGGCCGAAGAGCGCCTGGAGGAGCTGGGCAGGCAGGGGCGCATGCGTGCGCGCTATATCCTCTTTCCCCTGCCGTCTCACAAGGGAGCGCGCGAACAGTGCATTGCACTCCTATGCGACAAGAAGGGCCTGGAAGAATTCAAGCAGGGCTACTCGTCGGGAAACCAATGCGCGGAAGGGGCCGGCACGGTGGATGAAACCGCCGCGTTTCTCAGATCCAAAGGGATCTCGGGAACCCCCACCTACATCTTTCCGGACGGAACCTTTCATTCGGGATTGATGGGCAACGACGAGCTGGTGACCCGAGTAGAGAGGGCCATGGAACGAAGCGCAAGCGGCAGGTAATCCAGGGATCCTGCCGGGAAACGACCGGTCCCGTCTTCCCACGTCCGTTCGCCGTCCCCGCGGCAGCGGGAGTCGGGCTTCAGCAAGTCATGGACCCCGCGGCAGCGGGAATGCCGGTCTGCGGATCTTCCGGATACGCTCCGAGGACCTTGCCTGAAGACCCCAGGGACGACCGCTTTTCGCGTAGCGGAGCCCTCCAGGGCTGCGGAAGATCTCCCGCACGTCGGATGGGCTACCGGCCATGGTGCCTGTTATGTCAATGGGCTGCAACGGCCTATTTCCTCGGGGCTGAAGCCCCGCAGCTACGAAGAGGACGAATATTCCCGGCCTGGTAGGTCGGAGATCCATTATCGGACACGCTTGGAGGGGATCTTCCTGGCGGGTGACTTCTTCTTACCGGGAGCGGACCTGGCCGATCTTTCGGATGAAGCTCACCACACGGGACTGGGCGTCTCCGCCCCGCTGATCCGGAAGCGGCTGCACCCCCTGGCCCCGGGCCAGGTAGTAGTAGCCGCGGAACTTATTGATGTCCCAGCCGGGAACCGTCCTTGCGTCCAAAAAGGTGATCTGGGGCGTGAGTGTACCCGGGCCCGTTCCCAGGCTCTGGTCGGGTTGCATGTAGGGGATCTGGGCGGGGGTGACATCCTGGTTCGGCGTGAGATCCCTGAGGATCTCCTCGTTGGAGCGTTCCGTAAGGCACCGCCAACTGAGCTGCAAGGCCCCTTCCGCCAGGTTGAACGTCACGTCGTGGCGCTCCACGGACTGGGTGATCCGGTAGGTGCTGCCGCTCTGGACCACGAGCCACACCCCCAGGAGGCTCAAAAGAGCCACCATGCAGATGGCCAGCACCATGGCCATGCCCTCCTCAGCCCATGTCGCCCCTCCGTACCGGCTCTGCCGAGTCCGTGGCTCTCTTGTCTCCATGTGGCCCTTCCTCTTTCCAGGCTCAGGTGTTTCGAGGATGGATGAGCACCGTGTAGGTTCGGTACAGGTAGCCGCAATCGGCCGCCGCTCCACCGGCCGTGCGATTCTCCACGGCGGGCCGGCAGAAGGAGGGATCGTTCAGGCGGTCCCGATCCCGGGTGGGGCTCCTCAGGACGACCGACACACGCAGCACCTGGATCCGGCTGGGATCGAAGGGCGACATTTCGCAGAAGCCTCCCCCCACGCCCACACCGGCGCAGCCGGCCGCGCCGTACCAGTTTCCCGCATCGTCCTGGTAGGCCACCTGGAGACCCGCCACGTTGGCGGCGACCACTTGGCGCCCGCCGGTGGACCGATCGCTTCGGCGAAGGACGAACACCTCCGGCGAACCCGCTGGATGGCAATCCGCATTGCCGTCATCCACGCAATAATAAAGGGCGGGCGCCAGAAAGGTGCCGGAAAGGGGGCCGGCCGTGTTGACTTGCAGGCCCGAGGTGGAAGTGACGCGCGCCACCTTGTTGGTTCCGGAGTCACTGATCACGAACTGGTAGACGCCTCCCACCACGTCCGCTCCGTCCCCGTCGCTGTCCGCATCCGGCAGGCCGTCGCCCCCGCACGAATCCGTATCCACCCCGTCCCCGTCGATATCCAGATCGTCCGTACAGGACGCGTCGTTGAGCGGATCGGCCACGGTCAGGGTGGTGGTCCCTGATCCCGACACAATGGAAAGGCACGCGGCGCACTGGGAATCCATCAGCCGGGCGGCTCCCGCGACCGGATCGAGCAGGTCCACGTCGTTCACGTATAGCCGGTCACTACCGTTGGCTCCGCCGTCCTGGATGTAGAAGGCCATGGTGGGATTGACCGACCAGCCCGCCTCCATGAGGTCCCGCTGGAGAAGGCGCAAGACGTCGCCGGCATCCTGGGCCACTTCCTTTTCGCTTCGGTCTCGGGCGTAATTCCGGTGCTGAGCCGTGAAGATGCCCACCGCCGCCGCCATGACCACCCCTGTGATGGCGATGGAAACCATGAGCTCCACCAGCGTCATGCCGGCGCTCCCCCAAAAGGTTCCGCCGGCGCCCGTTCTTTCGATCCCCGCCCCGGGGTGGGGGGCCCGGGGGCGGCAGGACGGCGGCACCGTCCGGAGCCGCGCTTCCGCCCTTCCACGCCCCCGGCTACGGAACCAGGATTGTTCGAAGTACCGTCTGGCCTTGTCCACCTCTTTGCTCCGCCCACTGCACCGTCACGGTCACATTCAGCCGCCAGGGGAAGGTCCCATCCTGGGCGACGTTGGTAACGCGGGTATAGGTCACGTTACCCTGCTGCAGGACGTCCGTGGTGGTGCCCACCGGCACCGTCCCGCCCGAGGCCAACGTGCTGCGAAAGGTCTCCAGCTGTTGATTGGCAAACACAAGGGCCGAAGCCTCCCGCTTGGTCTTGAGATTCACCTGGCGACTCGTCCAGTGGAATCCCCAAAGCGCCATGAGGGCCACCCCAAGGACCAACAGCGAGACCAGGACCTCCACAAGCGTGAACCCCCCGCGGGTCCCTCCTTGGAGGCACGCCCGCCCCCGTTCGCCCGAGACGCTCCTATTGCACATAGACCCGCCCCAAGATATTGACGGAAACCGTCGCCGACACATTGCCCGATGACTGAAAGGTGACGGTACCCAGCGTTCCGTTGGGTCTTCCGTCGTTTCCGATGGACAAAACCCGCCACCCCGCTCCATTGACGGGAAACGTGTTGCTCGAGATCGTCACCCTCGAAGACAGACTTTCCACGCGGATCCAGGGTTCTCCCGGGTCCCGCTGGCCGTCCCCGTTGTCGTCGCGGAACAGTTTGTATTCCCTCTTGTTGGGGTTGAAGATCAGGCTGTGGGTCACTCCCTTCTCGTAGGCCAGGGCCTTGCCCTCCTGGATGACCGTCTCCAGGCGCCGGGCGGCGGTTCGCACATCCTCTTCGGCCGTCGCTCCGCCCAGCCCCCAGCCGATGAGTTTCAGCAGGATGGCCACCACCGCGACGGTCACCATCAACTCCACAAGGGTAAACCCCTTTTGGTTCTGGCAAGGCTTCATGGCGTCTTTCCCGTCGGCCCGCTTCCTTCTCCCTCGGGGGGTGGGGACACCGTCATGTCGAACGTGTACTGCGTCCTGTTCCCGACTCCGTCCTCGGCCTCGACGGCAATACGGTAGACGCCTAGGGCACCTTTTTCGGGCCGCCAGCGAAGGCTCGCTCCGTCGGGCTCCACTTGCATCCCTTCGGGCCCCTCCAGCAATCGGAACCGCAGGGAATCCCCCTCGGGGTCATTGAGGCTGAAGGATGCCAGATACTCGCCCTCGTGAACGGTCTCCTCAGCGAGTTCGAGCACAGGGGGCGCGTTGCCCACCATCACGGTGGCCACCACCGGATCAAGGACCTCGCCGAGAACGGAAACCGCCACTTCCACACTCACCAGATCCCCGTATTTCACCGGCACGGGCAGGTTCTGCGCATCCGCCTCGACGGGCTTCCCGTTGATTTTCCATCGGTAATGCACACTAGTTTCCAGATCCAATGGATTGTGCAGGTCCACCACCGCCCGGACGGCATCGCCCGTTACGGGATTCGCCGGCTCGATCCGAACCGATCCCACGCGAACCCGGGCATCCCCCTCGGCCGAGCGATCCGTCACCGGTCCCGTTTCCCGGCCTCCCACGACCGCTCCGGCCTTTTCTCGGGAGACCGTGTCTGTACGATCCTTGGGCGGCTCGTCGCCCGCAGAACAGGCCAAAAGGGCGAGAAAGGCACCGCCTACCAGGACGGCGCCCCATGCTTTACGGTGTTTACGGCCTCCGGCTGCCATCATTCGAAAATCCATTTGAAGACGGAAAAGGCGGTGGCATCGGGATGGAGCACCTGGGGCGTCGCATCCGGCGTGTTCGCGGTGACGTACAACTCGATGATGTCCGTGGCCGCGTAGTCGTAGAGCTTCTTGGACGCCCTCACCCGAAAGGTCACGGCTCCCGCCGAATCCACCTTGACCTGGTACCCGCTGGCGGTCGTTCGCACCGTGGACGCCGAGCAGGAGCTTCCGAACGAAGCCAGGCAGCTGATGGTCCCGGCATAGCGGTTGTTCTCGTCCCAGAACATCTCCTGGTCCATCTTGACATTCATGAGAGCCAGGATGGCCTCACTTTGGCGGGCCCGGTTCACGTAGTTGACGTACGCCGGAATCGCCACGGAACCCAGGATGGCAAGGATCGCCACGGTCACCATGAGCTCCACCAGCGTAAAGCCGGTTGGATCCTCTCGGAGGGCACCACACCTGAAAGAAGACGCAGAACGTTTCATCTTTTCCCCACCCGTCTTTTTTGCCCGCGCCGGATTGGATCAGGTCGACGGCCTTCGGCCGTCGTCTTATTCTATAATCGTCAAATGGAACGAAGAACTTGAAATGAAGATTGCTCCGCTCCGGAAGCCCCAGCGATCAAACGCATCTATGCGCTCTCCGGATGCCGAAACCCCCGGCCGCACTTTCCGCCCCCTCCACATCCTTGTCAGGCCGCCCCCTGCACGGGCTCCTTGTCCGCCTCCGGCGTTGCCACGGCGCTCGCCTCGAGCCGCGCCATGAGTTCCTCCAACACATCCCTTTTGGGATAGCCCGGATAAAGCTCCAAGGTCTGCCTGAACGCCGTCAGACTGGTGGCCACATCGCCCTTCTTCTGGGCGAAAAATCCAAGCGCGATCCAGGCCTTGGCATACTGCGGATCCAGCTCGATGGCTTTCTTGGCGCTGGCGACCGCCCCCTCATAGTCTCCTCTTTCAAAAGCATACCAGCCTTGAAGAAGATGCACATCAGACTTAGAGGAATCCCGCTTCGACAACCCCCTTAAAAGCCATTGACCCAGGGGGCAAAACGGCTCCAGGTCATACCGGCGAACAGCATAGGCTATTCCCAGCGAAAGGTTCGAAACACTCCACGGTTGCTGCAGGTATTTACGAGTGAAGCTCCAGCCCCTTTGCTGTTCTTGGGTCCGTTCCCTAAAAAGGGCGATCTGGCGGAGCACCCGTTGAGCCGTTGGGTTTTCCGGAACCTTCCGAGCGAAAAGCGTGGCTCCTTCAAAATCCTTAAGTTCATAAAGTCTCTGAGCAATCCATGCCTCGATGGATAGGGGACCGGGGTCCGGAAACCGGTCCCCGTCGATATCCTCTTGCACATCCTTTATATCTTCCAATAGCGACTCGAGTTCCACATAAACCCACTTTTTGTCCACCGACAACCTTGGGTGTTTCTTAATAACCTCCAGCGCTTCTCTAATGAAGCGATAGGACTCAGAATATTGCTTTAAAATTCGATAACAATACCCAAGCTTTAGATAAAAAATTGGCAGAGAAGTAGCATCAAATTTATCAGGCTGAATTTCCAGAAGTTTTCTTCCCTCTTCAATTCCTTGTTCCCACTCCTCTTGTTGCATATAGGCTGTCAAAATGGTAGTACTCGCCACAAAATGATCTTCGAACCCTGGACGCCCGAGCTCGATGGCTTTCTGGGCTTCCAAAATTGCTTCATCGTAGCGTCCCGCCTTTACAAGCGCGACAGAATAGTTCGCGTGGGCTCGTGGATTATTCGGCGCCTTTTGTACAGCGTCCTGATTAATCGTGATAATGTCCCGCCAATCTTCGTTCCTGGAAAACGTCAAGAGAGACAGAATCGAGCAGATAACGGCCACACTCGCCCAGGCAAGTTTGCCTTTTTCCTCCTCAGAATACCTCTTCACACATTTGGACACAAGCAAGCGAGCTGCCTCAACAATCGCCAAGATAAGACCCACCGAGGGAAGATACATCCTATGGTCGAACTTAAGCTCAAGCGGTACAATTGTCGATTCAATTATAAGATTTAAGTAAAACCATACTATACCAAAACTAATAATAGAGTTCCGCCGATAAAACAAAACAGCAAAGCATAGAGATAGAAGAATAGCAAGAGCACATAGGGATGTGCTAGGAGGATTCAACAATGAAGAAGATATTGGGACGTCATGTTCAAGAGAAAGAAATTCAGGATTTGGAACAATGACAGCCACAATGTAATCCATGACAACTCTGGCTTCGGTGAGGAGTCTCTCCGCCATAGTGAAATGTCGTCCGCTGTATCCCCCTGCAAAATATACACATAATGACTTTGCGACCCACGCAACCAAAAAGGCACAAATAACATATAGAGCCAGAAAACATGGTCTTTTTGCGCAAAGTTTTGCTTTCGCATAAACCCTAGCCGGAAGGTCAGGGTTAAAGAAGCAAATTTCTATCACCAGCAAGATAACGGGGAGCATGGCGGAGTTTTCTTTGGATAAGAAGGCCCCCAGACCGAAAATGCCACATATTGCAAACCACAAAGAGGAAAAACTCTTCCTTCCGATTCGCAACAACATTCTTGCAGTCAGGAAGGCCGCACAACTGGCCATGAAGAAGAAAGCCTGTAAGGAGGCCATCCGCTGAACCAAATAGGTAACAGAGCTGGTTTGAACCGGGTGCACCGCCCACAAACAAGCAACGGCCGAAGCAAACAACAAGAACCCATCGTCGCTGTTGGGGTTTCTTCGGTTTACGCTATTAGCCCAACTTAGACTATATACCATCCAAAGGCAGGAAAGCCAGGAGAGCACGTGTATAATTATATTTGTCATGTGAAATATTTTTATACTACCCCCGCCCAACCAATAATCAAACCCAAAGGTAATCATGGGAATGAGTCTCGCAATCCCAAAGTAAGATTTAGAGACATTGTCCAAAACATCCTTGGAAAGTTCCTCAAAATGCACATCGGAGTTGCGCACAAAGGTATGAAAGTCATCTAGGACAGGGGGGGAGGTTATCGTATTCGAATACGCGGTCAATAGGATCAGCAAAAAAGTACAATAAATTACGGCATTCCTACTTAGCCTTTTCATGATAACCTTATCAAAGCGAGGGGTACCCCATAAGAGTACCCCTCTGATTAGGTTCGTCATACAGATAAGGGGCCGAACAGGTGAACCAAAAACTGGCCGATGGGCTACCGATTAGTCGGCAAGGCCCAACTCTTCAGCAAGTGCACCATCGAAAGTCCAAACAAGCTTACCATCGCCAGTTACCGTTGCAACGACGCTGAAGGAGCCGGGTTGCAGGTCTTTAATAGGTTGACATTTTTCGGCAGTTTCATCATCATCGATGGTAATTTGAAGAGAAATCGTCGAAGAGCCTTGTTCCACATCGAAACATGTGGTATCCGCATCTCGCGCCATCGCATTAAGAACATCGCTGTCACTGAGGTCCGGCGCCGTACCTCGCACACTATAATACGTGGTGATGCTATTCTCGATAGCATGGACTCCGGGAATCACAAGGCTTGTGAGCCTGGACTTCTTCACATACCGCTGATAGAACGGTACGGCAACGGCGGCCAGGATGCCGATGATGGCCACCACGATCATGAGTTCCACCAAGGTGAAACCTTTGCTTTCCTTCATCTTGATCAACATGGATTTGCCTCCTTCCTTGGGACGACTACGTAATGTTCGGGGACCACAAACGCCCCCTTGCCCGCATGGGGATCGTTTCCCGCCGAATCCTTCGCATCCCTCCTTTCCTCGGCATGTTTGGGAAGAACCATCACCTATGATGATCGGATCCCATTGCCTAAGACTTTAAGCAATCGGTATGCCACTCACCAAAAATCATGCAACCGGTGACATGTCCAGCAGTTAGGACCGGTCCGCACCAGAGGTGGACAGGTTGGCGCAGCGGGAGGGGTGACAAAATATGTCAGTTTCCGGACAAAATGTGTCGAGGCTCAAGTCTTCCTGCAGATCCGCCGATAGTCGAAAAGAGACCGGTGGTCTTGCGCGCTTTTTCTTGATCGCAATGGATTTTTCTGTAGAGTAAAACAAGTTGTTGAGGGCACGTCAAGAGACTTCAGTCAAGAGATGGGGATGGCAACATGATGAGGCGGATTCGTCCAACCGACCGGGCCGGAGCCCTTTCCTGGATCTTCCCTCATGGCACCCGCCCGAAAAGAGGCGGGGTTTCGTGGGGCGCTGTCATTTTCCTGGCGATTCTTCTTGCGGCACCCGCCTTTGCCCACGCGGCGGCCCAGCCGCCGGAGGCGCCTCCAGGAGACGCGCAGGCTCCTCCCCCGGTGGAACCAAGTCCCTCCGTACTTTCCGAAGAGCCGGAGATCAGCCCGCAGCAGGCCCAGACCCTTCGAAGGCAGATGCTTCAAGCCCTTCTGACGGACGATTTCCGCTACCGCCCCCTGGGCCTGGTGGACCCCTTCGTCCCCTTCATCAGCCCGGAGACCACCGTCACCGAATCTCTCCCGGAGTTCGAGGAGAGGCCGAGTCCTTTGTCCAATTCCGGACTGCCCCTCACCCCCCTTCAGAAGATGAACCTGGGGGAGGTGGAACGGGGTCTCAAGGCCATCGTGTGGGGGGCCATGGGCTCCCGGGCCCTCATCGAGGATGCAGCCGGCAAGGGCTACATCGTCAAGGAGGGGACACCCCTCACACCGGAAGGCATGGTGGAACGGATCTACAAGGACGCCCTGGTCCTGCGCCAATACGTGTGGGACCCGAAGGAGCGTCAGTGGGTGCCGAAATTTGTCACCATCCACCTGAGCAAGGAAGGAATGAAGGATTAAGGATTAGGAAGGGGTAAGGGCTAGGGGATAAGGGATAAGGGATTGTTGGCAAAGCGGGAGGCCCGGGGCGGGAGACGCCGGGCCTTTTTTCATGGGCGTTCAATGGGGCGGCCCGTGGCGGAGCAGGGTGTAGAGAAGGAGTCCCGCGCCGGCGCTGACGGCCATGTCGGCCACGTTGAACGCCGGCCAATGGTACGGCCCCAGGTAGAAATCCAGAAAATCCACCACCTCCCCGAACCGAAGGCGGTCCACCAGGTTCCCCAGGGCCCCTCCCGCAATGAGACTCAAGGCCAGCCGCTTGGCTCGCTCTTCGGCACGGCACTGGCGATAAAGAAAAAAAACGACCCCCAGAGCCACCACGGCCACCCCGGCCAAAACCTTGGGGCGCCAGGGATCGTCGGCTCCGGCAAAAAAGCTGAAAGCCACCCCCGTATTCCGAACATGCACCAGGTTGAAAAAGCCGGGGATGATTTCCCGTTGGCTGTAAAGGGGAAGAAACCGGAGGACCAGTTCCTTGGTGAAAAGATCCACGGCGAGAACCGTCAGCACCACGGCCCCCAGCAGGCCATAATCCACCGCCCGTCCGGCCGGCGAAGATCCCTCTTTTTTCATCCTATGGTTGTCCATGCATGAGACTCACTCTAGCGATCATGGCAAGCTCGCCCCCCGCCTCAATGGAAAAACCTGCCCCCGGGTGCTGGCCAGCCTGTGGGAGCGCCGCAAGGCGCGATGAGCCGGGAGGCGCCCCGCCGCCTTGGAATGGCCGGTCACTCCCTGTGGCGGTTTTCGCCGCGCCTCCGGCTTTGTTGGTCCGGCCCAAGAATGTGTTCGACCACAAAGAGGGGGCGCCTTGTGCGCGGCAGCATGCGCGCGCCGAAGGCGCCGGATCCTGGCATGGGCCGCTCCGGCCGGGGCGGCCCATGCCAGCACCTCCTATCCGTCTCTGCGAACTCTGCGTCTCTGCGGTGAACCCAGAAAAAAGGCCGCCCGGATGCCGCCTCCGTCACCCGGCCAACGCCTGCAAGGCCGCGTGGCAGCGCCCGCACACGCCGGGATGGTCGTCGAAGGTTCCCACGGTCTCCGATTTCACCCAGCACCGCCGGCACTTTTCCCCGGAGGCCGCCTCCACCAGCACCCGAAGACCTTCCACCTCCTGGCCCTCCACGGCTTCCCGCCAGTCCTCGCCTTCCTCCATCCGCACGTCGGAGACGATGAAGACCGTGCGGAGAAGCTCCGCGTCGTCGGCGAAGAATGCCTTCCATCCATGGGGAAGAGACAGCCGGACCCGGGCATCCAGGGCGTGGCCGATGACTTTGGCCTGCCGCGCGGCCTCCAGGGCCCGGCTCACGTCGGCACGGAGCCGCAGGATCCGCTCCCACCGCTCTTCCAGCGCCGGATCCAGCAGGGCCTCGTCCACCTCCGGAAATCCCTCCATGTGCACGGAGGGGCCGTGGTTTCCAGGCAGGTGCCACCACGCCTCCTCGGCCGTAAACGAAAGGATCGGGGCCATGAGGCGCAGGAGCGTGGTGGTGATCCGATGGAGCACCGTCTGGGCCGCGCGGCGCTCCGGGCTCGCCGCCGGCGACGTGTAGAGGCGATCCTTCAGGATATCCAGATAGAAGGCGCTCAGGTCCACGGCGCAGTAGTTGTGAACGGTGTGATAGACGCGGTGGAACTCGAACCGGTCGTAGGCACGCCGCACCTTTTCAATGATTTTCTGGAGAACATGGAGGGCGTAGCGGTCCAGTTCGGGCATCTTCTCCACGGGGACCGCATCCCGTTCCGGATCGAAGTCGTAGAGGTTCCCCAGGAGGTAGCGCCAGGTGTTGCGGATCCTGCGGTAGGCCTCGCTCAACCGCTTGAGGATGTCCTGGGAAATGCGGATGTCGTCCCGGTAGTCTTCCGCCGACACCCAAAGCCTCAGGATTTCGGCTCCGTATTGTTTGATGATTTCATCGGGAACGATCACGTTGCCCAGGGATTTGGACATCTTGTAGCCCTGGCCGTCCACCACGAATCCATGGGTGAGCACCGCCTTGTAGGGCGCCCGGTCCCGCGTTCCCACGGACGCCAGGAGCGACGAATGGAACCAGCCGCGGTGCTGGTCGCTCCCCTCCAGGTAGAGGTCCGCCGGGGATCGCAGGTAGGGCCGACGTTCCAGGACCGCCGCGTGGGAAACCCCGGAATCGAACCACACGTCCAGGATGTCCATCTCCTTTTCCAAGTCCCGGCTTCCGCACCCCGGGCAGGCCGCCCCTTCCGGCAGCAGGTCTTCCACCGGCCTCTCAAACCAGCAATCGGCCCCTTCCTTTTCGAAAAGTTCCACCACGCGGTCGAATACCTCCCGGGAAGCCAGGATCTCCCCGCACGCTCGGCACCGGAAGGCGGTGATGGGCACCCCCCAGGACCGCTGCCTGGAGATGCACCAGTCGGGACGGTTTTCGATCATCTGGTAGATGCGGTCCCGGCCCCAGGACGGCACCCACTGGACCTGGTCGATGGCCTGGAGCGCCTTCTTTCGGAGATCGTTGATCTCCATGGAGATGAACCACTGCTCGGTGGCCCGGAAGATCACCGGTTGCTTGCAGCGCCAGCAGTGAGGATAGCTGTGGGTGATCTCCCTTTCCAGAACGAGCTTGTCCAGTTCCTTGAGCTTGGCGTTGACGTCCTTGTTGGCGTCGAAGACGAACCGACCGGCGAAAAGCGGCACCTCCTCCGTGAAGCGGCCGTCGTCATCCACCGGCGAATAGACATCCAGACCGTATTCCAGGGCCATGTCGTAGTCTTCGCGGCCGTGGCCGGGGGCCGTATGGACGCAGCCGGTGCCGGCGTCCAGGGTGACGTGGGTTCCCAAAACCAGGACGGATTCGCGGTCCACAAAGGGATGGCGGCACTTGAGGCCCTTGAGTTCCGGTCCGTCGAATCGCCGAAGAATCCTGTAATCCTCGATTCCGAAGGCCTGCATGCAATTTTCCAGCAGGCCCTCCGCAAGGATCCAGACTTCGCCGCTGGCTTCCACGGCCACGTACCGGAAGTCCGGGTGGACCGTGATGGCCAGGTTGGCGGGAAGGGTCCAGGGTGTGGTGGTCCAGATGAGAACGGACACGTCCTTGCCAGCCAGCTCCGGAAAGGCCGCCCGACTCTCGTCGGTCATGGGAAACTTGACGTAGATGGACGGCGAGACATGGTCGTGGTATTCCACCTCGGCTTCGGCCAGAGCCGTGCGGCAGCTGCAGCACCAGTAGACGGGCTTCTTGCTCCGGACCACGCTCCCCCGCTCGAAGAACCGCCCCAACTCCCGGGCGATGGTGGCCTCATAGTCGTAGCTCATGGTGAGATAGGGATTGTCCCATTCGCCCAGGACCCCCAGCCGCTTGAACTCGTTTCGCTGGATGTCGATGAATTTTTCCGCGTACTTGCGGCAGCGGCGGCGGATCTCCACCTGGGTCATGGTCTTCTTCTTAGGTCCCAGTTCCTTGTCCACCTGGTGTTCGATGGGCAGCCCGTGGCAGTCCCAGCCCGGCACGTAGATGGCGTCGAAGCCGCTCATCTGGCGGCTTTTGACGATCATGTCCTTGAGGATCTTGTTGAGGGCCGTTCCCAGGTGAATGTGACCGTTGGCGTAGGGAGGGCCGTCGTGGAGAATGTAAGGCGTTCGCCCCGAGGACTGACGGCGAAGGGTGTTGTAGAGGTCCATCTGCTCCCATTTGGCCAGGATTTCCGGTTCGCGCTGAGACAGGTTGGCCTTCATGGGAAACTTCGTCCTGGGAAGATTGAGCGTATCTTTGTAGTCCATCGTGCGTCCCTCGGTCCCTCCTGAAGTCGCCATGCATTGAAGCCTTTTAAGGGTTTTTCGTGAGTCAACCGTGAAGAACCTATGCTTGTAGCACAGAGCCGCGCCAAGTCAAGGTTCCAATGGATGTGAGCGTTCCATAAAAAAAGGCCTCCCCGGCGGGGAGGCCTCCCACACGCGCCATGGAAACGCGCCATTTCCTTCCTAGTACATACCGCCCATGCCGCCGCCCATGCCGGCACCCGGCATCTCGGCCTTTTCTTCCTTGGGCAGTTCCGCCACCATGCATTCGGTGGTGAGCATGAGCGAAGCGACGCTGGCGGCGTTCTGGAGCGCGGAACGGGTCACCTTGGTGGGGTCGATGACGCCGGCTTCGAAGAGATCGCAGAATTCGCCGGTTTCCGCGTTGTAGCCGAAGGCGCCTTCGCCGGCCTTCACCTTCTGGACGATGACGGAACCTTCTTCGCCGGCATTGTTGGCGATCTGACGGGCCGGCTCTTCCAGGGCGCGTCGAATGATGTTGACACCGTGCTGCTCTTCGCCTTCCAGCTTGAGATCCTCAAGGGCCTTCAGGCAGCGCAGGTAGGCCACACCGCCGCCCGGCACGATGCCCTCTTCCACGGCGGCGCGGGTGGCGTTGAGGGCGTCTTCCACGCGGGCCTTCTTTTCCTTCATCTCGGTTTCCGTGGCGGCCCCCACGCTGATGACGGCCACGCCGCCCACGAGCTTCGCCAGGCGTTCCTGGAGTTTCTCGCGGTCGTAGTCGCTGGTGGTTTCTTCGATCTGGGTGCGGATCTGGCGCACGCGGCCTTCCAGAGCCTTGCGGTCACCGGCACCGTCCACGATGGTGGTGTTGTCCTTGTCCACGCGCACCGTCTTGGCACTGCCGAGATCGTTGATGCTCACGCTTTCCAGCTTGATGCCCTTCTCCTCGCTGATCACCTGGCCGCCGGTGAGGATGGCGATGTCTTCCAGCATGGCCTTGCGGCGGTCACCGAAACCGGGGGCCTTCACGGCGCACACCTGCAGGGTGCCGCGGAGTTTGTTCACCACCAGCGTGGCCAGGGCCTCGCCTTCCACGTCTTCGGCGATGATGAGGAGCGGACGGTTCATCCGGGCCACCTGCTCCAGAACGGGCAGAAGGTCCTTCATGCCGCTGATCTTCTTTTCGTGCACCAGGATCAGGGGTTCATTGAGGACCACTTCCATCTTTTCCGGGTCGGTGACGAAGTAAGGGGAGATGTAGCCGCGGTCGAACTGCATGCCTTCCACCACTTCCAGGGTGGTCTCCATGCCCTTGGCCTCTTCCACCGTGATCACGCCTTCCTTGCCCACCTTGTTCATGGCTTCAGCTATGATGTTGCCGATGGTGGCATCGTTGTTGGCGGAGATGGTGCCGACCTGGGCGATTTCCTTCTGATCCTTGGTGGGCTTGCTGATCTTCTTCAGCTCATCCACCACCACCTTCACGGCCTTCTCGATGCCGCGCTTCAGGGCCATGGGGTTGGCACCGGCGGTGACCAGCTTGGAGCCCTCATAGTAGATGGACTGGGCCAGGATGGTGGCCGTGGTGGTGCCGTCGCCGGCCACGTCGCTGGTCTTGCTGGCCACTTCCTTGACCATCTGGGCGCCCATGTTTTGGAATTTGTCTTCCACTTCGATTTCCTTGGCCACGGTCACGCCGTCCTTGGTCACGGTGGGGCCGCCGAAGGCCTTTTCGATGACCACGTTGCGACCCTTGGGACCCAGGGTCACCTTGACCGCGTCGGCCAGGGTGTTGACGCCCTTCAACAGGGCTTCGCGCGCCTTCACGTCGTAGATCAGCTGCTTTGCCATGGGGTACAACCTCCTTCAGGGTTGGGTGATTCGCTCGGACCGGTTTACTTTTCGATAATGGCCAGGATGTCGTCTTCGCGCATGATGAGGAGCTCTTCGCCTTCCACCTTCACATCCGTTCCGGCGTACTTGCTGAACAACACCCGGTCGCCTTCCTTCACGTCCAGCGGGCGGCGCGTGCCGTCTTCCATGAGCTTGCCGCTTCCGACGGCGATGATTTCACCCTGGATGGGCTTTTCCTTGGCCGTGTCGGGAATGATGATACCGCCGGCGGTCCGTTCTTCCTCTTCCAGACGCTTGACCACAACACGATCATTGAGGGGCTTGAGTTTCATGGATTCGACTCCTTTCTTCGATTGGATTGTTGCGCAACGGAAGAAAACATGCGCACCCCTATTAGCACTCACTCAAGACGAGTGCTATATAATCATGTGGGACCCCGTTGGCAAGAGGGAAAACTCAGAAGGCGGGCAGAATCAGGGTGAAGGAGGTGGAAAAGTCGGGATCGGAATCCAAGCGGATGCGACCTCCCGCCTCTTCCACCAACCGGTAGACGATGCTCAGGCCCAGCCCCATGTGGCCGTCCTTGGTCGTAAAATGGGGCTCAAAGATGCGGGAGCGATGGGCCGGATCGATTCCGGGTCCGGTGTCCGAGACGTTCACCACGATCCTCCGGCCGTCGGTGGCGGTCTCCGGGAAAGCCCGAATTCCAATGCTTCCTCCCTGAGGCAGGGCTTCGGCGGCGTTGGCCAGCAGGTGCCACAGGATCTGGTGCAGGTGGCGGGGCGGCATCTTGGCGACGGCTCCCGGATCTACTTCCGTGTGGATCTGGTGGGAAGCGCCCAGGTGCTTGGAATCTTGCAAGGCTTCCACGGCCTGTTGGACGGCCTCGCGAAGGAGAACCGGCTGCGGACTCTCCCCCTGACGGGCCTCCCGGGCGAGCCACAAGTAGCGGGTCAACAAGTTATTGATCCGCTCCACTTCTCTTTGAAGAATCCGGTTGAGTCTCCGGGCCGACTCGTCCACCGGCCCGTCGTTTTCCAGGATCTGCACCACGCCGCTTATCGCCGCCAGCGGGTTCTTGATTTCGTGGATGATCTCTCCGGCCATTTTTCCGGCAAAGGCCAGTTGTTCCAGGCGCCGAACGTGCTCTTCCATGGCTTTGAGGCGGGTCTGGTCCATGAGGAGCACGATCCTTCTGTCACCGGGTGCTGTTTCGGGCTTTTCTTTGAACCGGGTGAGGCTCACCAGAAGCGAGCGCCGGATGGTGCCGGAGTCGCGGACCGTCACTTCCTGCGGGAGCGGCATTTCCGTTGTCCGCCCCCGAGTCTCGGCGCGGGATTTGGGTGCTCGCTGGACAATCTCGTGCAGCCGCGGCTCCACCCGCTCGAGGGGCTTTCCGACCAAGGCTCCGGGGTCCGCTTCCAGGAGCAGGTGGGCCGTCGGGTTGGCAAATTGCACCAGGCCGGCTTCATCCAGGATCAGCAGCCCGGCCCCCATGCGCTCCACCATGTTCCGGTAGGAGTCTTCCACCCATTCCAGCTCCTCTTTGCTCGCTCGGGCCTCTTGGAGGGATCGGCGGAACTGGGACGCCAGGTGTCCGCTCAAGAAGGCGACCAGAAAGAAGGCCGCCATGGAAACAATGAGGATGTAGAAGTAGTGATCGCTGCCCCTGGGGACTGAACCTCCCGGAAGGAAATGAAGCGGGCGGATCCAGCCGAAGTATTGGAGGTCCAGAAGCGCCCCGTAGGCCATGCTGGAGGCGGCCGCCGCCAGAAAGGCCCCCCGCTGGTAGAAGAAGACGGCGGCAGCGATGATGATGGGGATGTAGAGGAAACCGAACGGGCTTTCCACCCCTCCCGAAAGGAAGATCAGGATCGTCACGGCGAGGATATCGATGAGGAACTGTCCGGCGGCGAAGAGCCGCACGGCCCTGATGAACCGGAGGATCCCGGCCGCCACGACGGTCACCAGGAAGAGGATCGCTGAAAAGAGGTAGAGGGGGGTGAGGGGCGGCGCCAGCAGGTTTCCCCGAAGACGAAACTGGAAAAGGAAGGTGACCACAAGGAAGAACACCGCAGCCAGGAGACGAAAGACCAGGTGCGCCTGGACCTTACGAAAGATCCCGTTTTCCCGGACTTCGTCGGAAGGTTCTCCGGCCTGGGAAGAATTCTTTGTCATGGATCCTGTGGTGCCCCCCTGGCTGCTCAGAAAATTTCCAGCCTGTATGAGACATGACCCATCCAAGAAACGGGATCTGCAGGGCGAAAGATTTCTCACCCCTGCCTTGTTCCCTGTTTCCGGAAGATCCTCTTTTTCATGGTGCCTGCGGCGGCGGATGGAGTGCCGTGATCGTCGGGAAACGGGACCGACCGCGCTCAGGACCCCCGGGACACCACGTCGGCCAGTTGGAAGATGGGCATGTACATGGCCACCAGCAACCCGCCGATGGTCACGCCCAAAAAGACGATGAGCATGGGTTCCAGAAGGGACGTGAGGGCCTCCACGGTGGCATCCACTTCCTCGTCGTAGAAGTCCGCCACCTTGGCCAGCATGGCGTCCAGGGCTCCGGTGGCCTCGCCCACGGACACCATGTGGATCACCATGGGCGGGAAGATGCCGGAGTCCTGCAGGGGTTCTGCCAGCGTCTTTCCTTCCGACACCGCCTTCTGAGCGTCCCGGATGGCGCGCTCGATGACCGTGTTGCCCGCCGTGGCCGCCACCAGCTCCATGCTCTCCAGGATGGGCACACCGCTACCCAGCATGGTTCCGAGGGTTCGCGTGACACGGGCCAGAGCCACCTTTTTCAGCAAAAGGCCGAAGACGGGAATCCGGAGCGCCAGGCGATCCGTGAGGTCACGCCCCCTCTTGGTCTTTCGGAATCGGGAGAAAAGGACGGCTAGGAGGATTCCGCCGAGGATCATCCAATGGAAGTAACTCTTCGTAAAGTCGCTCATGTTGATCACCACCTGGGTCATGGTCGGAAGCGCCGCACCGGCATCCCGGAACAGACCGGCGAAGACGGGTATGACGTAAATAAGGATGACGGCGATGACGATGACGGCGATGGAGACGACGATCGCCGGATAGGTCATGGCCCCCTTGACCTTCTTTTTCAGGGCCGCCACCTTTTCCAAGTAGGCGGCCAGGCGGGTCAGCGTCACGTCCAGGATGCCGCCCGCTTCGCCGGCGGCCACCAGGTTGACGAACAGCTGGTCGAAGACCTTGGGGTGTTTCCTCAAGGACTCCGAGAAGGTGGCCCCCTCTTCCACATCTTTTTTGATTTCTTTCAAGACCTTCCGGAAGGCCTTGTTTTCCGTCTGGTCCCGCAGGATCTCCAGACATTGAATGATGGGAAGACCGGCATCGATCATGGTGGAAAACTGGCGGGTGAAGAGGACCAAATCCTTTTCCCCGACCTTTTCCTGCAGCGCCGGGATGTATTCCAGCAGGTCCTTGGGCTTCGGTTTGAGGGATTTGAGGGTGACCCCTTGGCGTTCCAGGATCTGGCGGGCGATGGTGATGTTGTCCGCCTCCAGCTCCCCCTTCACCTTCAGCCCTTTTCGGTTGACGCCTTTCCAGATGAATTCGGGCATGAGCTTCTCCCTAGTCCTTGACGGTTGCGCGAATGACCTCTTCCACGGAGGTAATGCCTTCCTTGAGTTTGTTGATGCCGCTCTGGCGCAGGGTCAGCATCCCCTCCCGCATGGCTTCCGCCTTGATCTCCGACGCGGACGCTCCCACGAGAACCAGCTCCCGGATGGCATCGGTCATGGTCATCACCTCGTAGAGGGCGATTCGGCCCCGGTAGCCCGTGTTGCTGCAGGCCATGCAGCCCCGCCCCCGGTAGCATTTGAAGGTTCCCACGTCCTCTTCATTCACCCCCAGCTCCAGGAGGGCCTCCGGCGGGATTTCCTCCTCCACTTTGCACTCCGGACACACCTTTCGGGCCAGGCGCTGGGCCAGGACCAGGTTGACGGCGGAAGCCACCAGGAACGGTTCCACGCCCATGTTGAGCAGCCGGTTGACCGTGCTGGGGGCGTCGTTGGTGTGCAGGGTGCTCAGCACCAAATGGCCCGTGAGAGCGGCCTTGATGGCCACCTCCGCCGTTTCGAAATCGCGGATCTCGCCCACCATGATGATGTCCGGATCCTGGCGCAGGAACGACCGGAGCGCCGCAGCGAAGTTGAGGCCGATGGCTTCATGGACCTGCACCTGGTTGATGCCCGGAAGGCTGAACTCCACGGGGTCTTCCGCCGTGGAGATGTTGTGGCTGATCTTGTTCAGTTCCGAAAGCGCGCTGTAGAGCGTGGTGGTCTTGCCGCTTCCCGTGGGCCCGGTGACCAGCACCATGCCGTAAGGCCGGTAGATGGCCTCCCGGAAGGCGTCCAATTGCTTGGGCTCGAAACCCAGCTTGGTCATGTCCAGCTGGAGGTTGGACTTGTCCAGAAGACGCAGCACCACCTTCTCGCCGAAAAGGGTGGGCAGGACGGAAACGCGAAACTCCATCTCCCCGCCCTTGGCCTTCAGCTTGATGCGCCCGTCCTGGGGAAGGCGTCTTTCCGCGATATCCAGGCGGCTCATGATCTTGAGCCTTGAAATAATGGCGTTTCGCAACTGAAAAGGCGGGTGCATCACTTCGTAGAGCACCCCGTCGATGCGGTAGCGCACCCGCATCTTTTTCTCGTAACATTCCACATGAATATCACTGGCCTTCTTGCGGATGGCGTCCAACAAGATCAGGTTGACCAGTTTGACCACCGGGGCCTCTCCGGCGGCATTTTCCAGGTTGCCCAGGTCGATTTCATCCGAGGATTCAACCAGATCCACATCGTCGGCCTCCTCCCGGATCATGCCCATGACTTCTTCCAGGCTTTCCTGGGAGCCGGCGTTGAGATGCTCGATGGTCTGTCGGATCAGACCCTCCGGCGCCACATGCACCCGGACGTTTTTCTGGGTGATGAAGCGAACGTCGTCGATCACGAAAAGATTTCCGGGATCGGAAGTGGCCAGGTGAAGGGTGTTGCCCACCAACCCCAGCGGCACCACCTGGTACTTGTGGATCACCTGGGGAGGAACCAGCTCCAGGACCTTCTTGGGTATGTGCTTCGCGGCGGGATTGACCACCGGGACCCGGAATTGCTTGGCCAGAAATTCCGCAAGGATCCTTTCATCGATCAGACCCTGCCGGATCAAAATGGCCCCCAGCCGTTCGCCGTTGCGGCTCTGCTCCTGGAGGGCCGATTCCAGATCCTCCGGCCGAATGAGACCGCCATCCACCAGCAACTGTCCGATCTTGTTGCGCAAAGACGTGGTGCGTTCCCTCGCCGTTTCCTTCATGGTCGTCATAGAGCATCCGTTTAGAGGGCAAATGGCATCATCACCGCTCGGGGTATTGCAACTCCCTTTAAGAGAATCGCCAAAATCCCGGAAAACTTTAGTCTCTTTACGAGGTTTTTTTCGTCGAACAAGGTTTTAAACCGCTTGACATGGGCTTTTTCGTGAGTAGTATTACCGCGATTTTCACTGGAGAACCTAGAAAGAAATGGGAGGTGGTCATCATGGTTTGCCAAACGCTGAAGGCGGGTGCCGACTGCGCCTTCATGACGAAGTCCGGATGTGGGTACAATGGGGGTCAATGCCACCAGGTGGTGGAGCAGTGCGAAGGTTGCGCGCGGATCGTGGAGTTTCCCGCAGGTCGCTTTTGCATGAGCTATCCCAATCCGAGCATCAAGTGGAAAACGGGGCACTGCAACTTCGCAACGCATGTGAAGGCTCCGGTCACAACCGCTCAGGCGAAGATCAACCCGCTGAAGGCATCCAAGCGAGCCACGAAGCGCAAATAGCGACATATTTGGCTTTTGGTCGACGCGCCACAAGGTGAGAGCCCCCCTCCTGGAACCCACCGCGAGGAAGCTCTCACTTTTTTTTGACCTCAAGCCTCCCTCCCCCGCCATCCATCCCCGATGGAACGCCCAAATCCATTGACTTCAGGGGCCTTCGTCGATATGTGAGTAAAACGCTTCCTCGGCAGCGGTTTGTCCATCTCAAACACGGTTTTACGCCTCACGGAAACGGAAAGGACAGCGGACATCGTGGCACGGACGAAGATCTTGACAGGCAACGAGACGGCGGCCCTGGCCGCCAAGATGTGTCGGGTCCAGGTGGTGGCGGCCTATCCCATCACCCCCCAGTCCAAGATTCCGGAAGTGCTTTCGGAATACGTGGAACGGGGCGAGCTGGACGCCGAGTTCGTACGGGTGGAAAGCGAGCACAGCGCCATGGGTGTGTGCATCTCGGCCTCCCTGGTAGGGGCCCGCGCCTTTACGGCCACGGCGGCCAACGGGTTGGCCTACATGCATGAACAGCTCCACTGGGCGGCCGGAGCCCGGGTGCCCATCGTGATGCCCGTGACCAACCGTGGCCTGGGGGCTCCCTGGACCATCCTGAACGACATGCAGGACACCATCAGCCAGCGCGATACGGGCTGGATCCAGCTCTACTGCATGAACAACCAGGAGGTCCTGGACCAGATCATCCTGGCCTACAAGGTGGCCGAACGCGTCCTGGTGCCGGTCATGGTCTGTTTCGACGGCTTTCGGTTGTCCCACACCATGATGCCCGTGGAGATCCCCGACCAAGAGAAGGTGGACGCCTATCTCCCTCCGTTTGAGCCCCCCTATCTTCTGGATCCCGAAAATCCGGTGAATATCAACCCGGTGGTGCTGACGGACCCGCTGCCGGGAGCGGACGGCCGACCCTGCCCCGGGTACATGGGCTTCAGGCGGCGGCTCCAGGAGGCCCTGGAATCCGCATTGGACGTCCTCCTGGAAGAGGGCCGGATCTTCGGGGAGCACTTCGGGCGGAGCTACGATGATCCCCTCTACCGGTACCGAACGGAAGATGCGCGGCTGGTCTTCGTCGCCATGGGATCTCTCGCCAGTGAAGCCACGGAAGCCGTGGACATGCTCCGCGAAGAAGGCATTCCCGCCGGTGTCGTTGGAATCCGGATCTTTCGCCCGTTTCCCAGGAGGGCCTTGAGGGAGGCGTTGGCCGGCGTGCAGATCATGGCGGTTCTGGAAAAGGCCGTGAGCTACGGCCACGAAGGAGCTCTGGCCTCGGAAGTCAAAGCCGCCCTCTACGGACTCAACGGGGCCCAGCCCCTGGCGGTCAACTTCATCCTCGGCCTGGGAGGCAAGGACGTGAAACCCGCGGACGTGTGCGAAGCGGCTCGCAGGGCCTTGTCCTTTTCGGGCCCCGGAGAGGTTCCCGAAAGCCCCATCTGGCTCTCCAACGAGATCTGACGGAACGGTCCCGGAAAGACCGGCCGCGCTGTTCCAGATCCGGCGGCAACCAACAAGGGGATGGCTTAAGAAAGAAGGCACTTATTCAGGTGTAAGGAAGTCGCACCCGCCGAAATTTTAAAAGGATGGACGCATGGCAACGGCAATCATGGACCTTCCCGATAGAGAATACATCCTTCCCGGAACGAGGACTTGCGCCGGCTGCGGCCTGCCCATCGCCTACCGCCACATCCTGAAGGCGCTTGGCCCCAAGACCGTGGTCACCCTGCCGGCGTGCTGCCTGACCATCTTGCACGGCATGTATCCCAAGACGCCGGTGGCCATCAATTCCGTGAACAACACCTTCGGCAGCACGGCCGCTTCCGCCTCCGGGCTCGTGGCGGGCCTCAAGGTCACCGGCCGGGAAGACTACACCGTTCTCGCCATGGCCGGCGACGGGGGCACGTTCGACATGGGCATCCAAGCTCTCAGCGGCGCCGCCGAGCGCCAGACCAATTTCATCTACGTCTGCTACGACAACGAGGCCTACATGAACACCGGGGTTCAGCGATCCAGCGCCACCCCGGCCGGCGCCGTCACCACCACCACGCCGGTGCGGCCCAAGGAACAGCCCAAAAAGGACTTCATCCAGATCATGGAGGCGCACCATCCGGCCTATCTGGCCACCACGTGCTCTTCGTACCCGGCGGATCTTTACAACAAGTTCGTTAAGGCCAAGGACATCCGCGGCACCCGATTCATCCATCTGGCGGTGCCCTGCCCGGCCGGCTGGGGATTTCCCACACGCCACACCGTGAAGATGGGGCGACTGGCGGTGGAAACGGCCGTAGTGGTTCTCTACGAGGTGGAAGAAGGCCGGTTCCGGCTGACGGGAAAGAGCCTGAACATGGCCAAGACGGGCAGAAAGCGCCCGGTGAGTGAGTACCTGGAGGGGCAGGCCCGGTTCAAGAAGATGACACCGGAGCAGGTGGAAGCCTTCCAAGAGTGGGTGGATCGGCGCTGGGAACAGCTCCTGGAGCGGGCGGGTCTTTGAATCTCCTGCGCTGGGCCATCGGCCCCGGCTCTCCGTGCCGGGTACCTCAAACAAAAGCCCTCGAACACCACGATGGCACTCTGAGGGTCACATGAGCTGTAGGGGCGAAATATCCTTCGCCCCTACAGCTCCCTGATTCCCCACTTCTTGCCTTGTCGAGCGCCGTCCCGGCCTTCCTCACGGAGGCATTATTCCCGGTTCGACACAGCACCGTCAGATCCAGCGGACCAGAACACTCCCCCACGTGAATCCCGCTCCGAAGGCCGACATCACCAGATAATCGCCCTTTTCCAGCGCGTTTTTTTCCACCACCGCCTCATAGAGGCACAGCGGAATGGTGGCTCCCGTGGTGTTGGCGTAGCGCTCGATATTGACCACCACACGGTCCATCTCCATTCCCATACGTTGAGCGCAGGCCTCGATGATCCGAAGGTTCGCCTGGTGGGGGATGAAAAGCTTCACATCCTTTCCCTCCAGGCCGTTTCTTTCCAAGATCTTTACGGAAACATCGGCCATTTCCGTCACGGCGAACTTGAAGACGCGTTTGCCCTCCTGATAGACGAAGTGTTCCCGGGCCTCCACCGTCTCGTGACTGGCCGGCTTGCGACTCCCTCCCGCCTTCATGTGCAGGTAGGGCTCGCCGGCACCGTCCACCCGCTGAATGAAGTCCAGAACCCCGTACCCCTCCTCTTCGCAGGGCTCCAGGAGCACGGCCCCCGCGGCGTCTCCGAACAACACGCAGGTGTTCCGGTCCGTGTAGTCGATGATGCTGCTCATCACATCCGCGCCGATCACAAGGACCTTGTCGTAGCGCCCGGACTCGATCATCTGCACGCCGGTGGTGAGCGAAAAGACGAATCCGGAGCATCCCGCGGAGAGATCGAATCCCCAGGCCCTGTCCGCCCCGATGCCCTTCTGCACCAGGCAAGCGGTGGACGGGAAGAACATGTCCGGAGTCACCGTCCCGACGATGATGGCGTCCACTTCCGAGGCTTCGACCCCGGCCCGGTCCAGGCACTCCCGGGCGGCCCGGATGGCCATATAGGAACAGCCCAGCCCAGGGTCCAGGATGCGCCGTTCGCGGATTCCCGTCCGGGTCATGATCCATTCGTCGGACGTGTCCACCATCTTTTCCAAATCCCGGTTTGTCAGCCTCCGTTCCGGGAGAAAGCGCCCCACGGAACGGATTCTGGCTCGTCGTGGTCTCATCTCGATCTTCCTTTCACATGACGCCCTTGTACCAGCCGCCGTCTATCTGGATGCTGGCTCCCGTGATGTAACCCGCCCTTTCGGACGCCAGGAAGGTGACCAGGGCGGCGAATTCTTCGGGGGTTCCCAGGCGCCCCATGGGAATCGTGGACTGCCAGCGGGCGATGATCTGCTCGGGCGTGGTTCCTTCCTTCTCAGCCGTGGCCACGGCCAGGCTCCGCACCCGCTCCGTCATGGTGTAGCCGGGGCAGACGTTGTTCACCGTGATGTTGTAGGGAGCCAGTTCGTTGGAGAGCGTCTTGGCCAGCCCCACCACGCCGGACCGTACGGTGTTGGACAAGATCAGGCCGTCGATGGGCTGCTTGACGGAGATGGAGGTCATGTTGATGATCCGCCCCCATTTCTTTTCCATCATGACGGGCACCGCTTCGCGGGTCATCAGGATGGTGCTCATGAGGTTCAGGCGGATGCCGAAATACCACATATCGTCATCCACCTCCAGGAAGGTGCGCGAGGGCGGCCCGCCGGCGTTGTTCACCAGGATGTCCACCGTACCGAAGTGTTCCAGGCCCTTGCGGACAAACCCCTTGGCCTGGTCAGAATCGGTCACGTCCGCCGGAACTCCGATGACCTCGGCTCCCGTGGCTTTACGGATCTCCTCCACCGCCTTGGGCAGCTCCGGATCGTCCAGGCCGCAGATGGCCACCCGGGCGCCTTCGCGGCAAAGCTCCATGGCAACGGCCTTGCCCAGGCCCTGGCTGGCCCCGGCCACAAAAGCCACCTTACCCTTGAGTCCCAAGTCCATAGACGCGCTCCTTTTTCTCTAGGGGGTTCAAACCCGTTTCCTCTTGCGGCGGCCACCGGTACAGACGCTCCATCTGCTCCGTGTAGCCGCCCTTCGAATCGTAGATGTAGAACGGGGGCGTCACGAGCACTTCCGGCCCGCCCCCCTTTCGGCACTCCATGTGGACGAGGCGCGCCGGTTCCCCCTCGCAGGAATGGATCATGGTGAGCTTCTTCGGGCGAAAACCGTGCCGGACCACGGCCGCCACCAGATCATCCAGCCGTGCGGCCGGGTAGATGATCGCCAGGCGGCCCCCGTCCCGCAACGCATGAGAAGCCCCGCGGCAGAAATCGTCCAGTTTTCCCAGCACTTCATGACGGGCGACCGCCTTTTGACGGTTCGGGTTGACGCGCCCGGAACGCGCCCTCCGGTATGGGGGATTGGATACCACCAGATCGAAGGTTCCCCCGGGGAACGCGGTCGGCACGTGACGCACGTCCATGGGGTGAATCACCACCTTCCCTTTTAGGCCGTTGAGCTCCGCGTTCGCCTTGGCAAGTTCCGCCAGATCCGACTGCACCTCCACGCCCTCCCAGGCGCACCCCTTCCCCTGGACCGCCAGGATGAGCAGCACCACGCCGCAGCCGGTTCCCAGGTCGAGAACCCGTTCCTGCGGCTGTGCGGAAGTCAGCCCCGCCAGGAGGACGGCGTCGATGGAAAAGCGGTAGCCCTCCCGGGGCTGGCACAGGATCAGCCTTCCGTCGAACAGGCTGTCCCGGGTCCATCCCTTGTCCGGTTCCATGGCACCTCACCCCACGGCCTCGCCGGGGTCGATGGGATGAATCAGCAGACCGCTGATCACCTTGGGGTGGAAATAGGTGGCTTTGTGGGGCATGGTGTTTCCCGAACTAGCCACATCCCGGACCTGGTCGATGCGGGTGGGATTGAGGAAGAAGGCCAGGGACACCCGGCCGTCCGCCACGTCCTGCAGGGCAGCCTGCACATCGTGGCTGAAGCGGATGTTGCCGGCATCGTGCAGGTATCCTTCGTCCAGGCCCAGAAGGCCCCGAAGGAGGACATGATCCACCGCCATCACGTCCAGATCCCAAAGCACCTCCGGAAATCCCTTCCGAGCCAGGAAATCCCGGAGCGCCTGTTTCCTTCCGCGCAGGAGATAGAAGCGATCGTGGCCGCGTATGGCCAGGCCCACGGCCGTTTCCCGTCGCGCGCCCGCATCCTCCAAGGCCCCGCGCCAGCGCTCCACGCCCGCATCGGTCCCATCGAAGGCCTCCACCCGGAAGTAGGGAGCCGGGTTGTCCAGCAGGCGCGTTCCCAGCGCCGGGTCCACATGGGGAAGAAGCCGATGGGTGGGCAGGATGGTCAGCCCCGGGTCGTCCATGGAGGAGAGGTAGACCAGTACATAATGGAAGGACGCATCGGTAGGGGCCTCCGGGTGACGGGCCCTCATCCAGTCCCTATAGGTCAGGGCGGTTTCGTAGCGATGGTGTCCGTCGGCGATGAAGATGTCCTTGTCGGCCAGGAAATCCTTTATCCGGCGAACCCGGTCGGCATCCGAGATCCTGTAAAGCCGATGGCCCATGCCGTTGTGATCCGAAAAGGAAGCACACGGAACACGATGGGCCTCGGAGCCCGTGATCTCATCCAGACTCCCCTCCGGATCGGCGTAAAGGGCAAAGATGGGACTCAACTGGGCGCTACAGGCCTTCATGAGCCGGAGACGTTCGTCCTTCACCCCCTGGAAGGTCTTCTCGTGGGGTCGGACGCAGCCACCGCACAACTCTTCCAGCCTCAGAAGGGCGAAAAAACCCTTCCGGGTTCTCCGCTCTCCCGAGACCTCATAGTCGAGTTCGTGGGGATAGATGCACGGATCGGCTTCCCGGATCAACACCCCTTGGGCCAGCCATTCCTTCAGGTAGGCGGCGGCCCGGGAATGGGCGTTCTCGTGCTCGTCGTCCCCAGGAAGGGTCTCCCCCAAATCGAGCCGAATCATGTTGAAGGGATGCTTCTGGTGAAAACGCTTCTGTTCCTCGACGCCGATCACGTCGTAGGGCGGGATGACCACCTGTCCCAGGTCCGCAATGAGCCGGGTATTGTAGCGCAGCGCGCGAAATGGAGCGATAACGGCCATGGAGGCAACATCCTTTCACACGGATTCGCGACAGCAAAACTTGTTTAATATTCGTCGAATAAGGTTTTCCGCATTGGTAGGGGACTCCCTACCATAGGCTCAGGGCGGAGGCAAGAAAGGACCGTGGCGGCCGTGGATCAGGTGAGAAAAGTCGAAGGCGGGAGAGGCGAGGCCATGGTAGTCGATCACCCATCGTCCCAGGTCCAACCAGGCCTCGCAGCCGTCGAGGACGGCGCGGTCGCTGGATGCCGCCACGCAATCCCGGCCACAAAGGTGCCTTTCCGGTACGGGCACCGCCCGCGCCGAGCCGTTCAAGCCCATTTCCTGGAGTCGCCTTTCGTACATGCCGGCCAATTCGCCGCTGCGGCTCATGGGGGAATCGAAATAGAAGGCGATCTCGCGGGGCGGAAAATCCCGCAGGGTTCGGCAGATGACCTCCACGGCCCTTTGCGTCGCAGGCCCGGGGCGAAAACGGGCGGACACCGCGGCGATATCGCGCAGGGCCCCGTCGTTGGCCGCCACAAGAGGGCGGCCCAGCAGGGCGCTTTCCACGGTGATGTGGACGTTGTGGCCGTCGACCGCCAGCCGGCGGCTTCTCCATGTGGCGCCCCGGACCTTCTTGGCCCGGCGCCGAAGCGCGGCTTCCTGGGAAAAGACGCCCCGGCCGAGGAGTTCACGGCCGGCCCGGGGCAGATCGTAGCGGTTTCCCACCCAGGTGATCGCCGAGGATCTGGGATAACCCCTGTTCAAGAGCGCAAAAAGATCCTCGGCCGCCTCATAGATGACCCGAAAATCTTCGTTCACGGGCACCTCTCAGGTGCGGACTCCGCATCGGCAACCACCAGGACCAGATCCCCCGGCGGGCCGCCCCAAGGGGAATCCTCACCGCGGCCGGCCATCCGTATCGTACCACCCACCGGTAGGCCGGGGGGAATTCTGATCATGAGCCTTTCCATACGTCCGCCGATCCGGTAGCGGATCTCTCTTTCGACGCCTTCCCGCCTTTCCCGTTCCGTGAGTGCCAGCTCGACCACGACGGGGGGCCCCTTCCTGCCCGCCGAACGCTTTCCCGGTACGGTTCTTCCAAGGGAAATCTCCCACGGACGGTTCCCTTGCTCCCTGCCGGCGGAGCGCCCTCCCAGCATCTCGAAAAGGATGTCGAACGGGTCGACGGACCGACGGACCACCCCTTTCCGATCCGCTCCACGGGAAGGAACATCCTCCGCCCTTTCCACGCGAACGGGAACGCTGCGGCCCACGGACCGGTCGTAGTCCTTCTTGCGGTCTGGATCTCCCAGCACCCGGTAGGCTTCGTTGATTTCCTTCAGTCGTTCTTCCGATTCCGGGCTTCCCTCGTTCCTGTCCGGATGGTGCTCGCGGGCAAGCCGACGATAGGCCCGCCGTATATCCTCACCGGAGGCGCTCCGAGGGACCCCGAGGATGCGGTAATAATCCTTGTGTCCCATCCGTGCCACCTCGTCTCTGACTTGTGCTGCCGACCACCCGTTTTTCCGGGCGTCCAAAAATCGTCACCCCTTCTCTCGCCCGAGAAAAGGGGTGTCATGGATTTGTATTGTTATTATAGCGCGGCTCGAGAACGACTAGAAACCCCGCGAAAAAGCCCCACGCCGTCAGGACGAAGCCTTGGACTGCTGGTACTTTTTCAGCTCCTCTTCGCGCAATTCCTTTCGCAAGATCTTGCCCACCATGGTCTTGGGCAGAGACTCGCGAATCTCCACCGCCTTGGGAACCTTGTAGGCGGCCAGCTTCGACTTGCAAAACGCGATGATCTCCTCCGGGGTCACCGTCTCGCCAGGTTTGGGCACCACGAACGCCTTCACCGTCTCCCCGCGGTACGGATCGGGAACCCCCACGGTGACCGCGTCCAGGACCTTGGGATGGGCGTAGAGCACCTCGTCGATCTCCCGGGGATAGATGTTGTAGCCGCCCGCGATGATCATGTCCTTCTTGCGGTCCACGATGAAGACGAAGCCGTCCTCGTCCATCTTGGCGATGTCGCCCGTATAGAGCCATCCATCCCTGAGCGTCTGGGCCGTCTCCTCGGGCATGTTCCAGTAGCCCGGCATGACCTGGGGTCCCTTGACCGTCAGTTCCCCCACTTCGCCCATGGGCACTTCGCTCACGCCGTCTTCCAGGCTGATGATGCGACAGTCCGTATCGGACACCGGGACTCCGATGGATCCCGTCTTGCGCAGGCCGCCGATGGGATTCACATGGGTCACCGGGCTCGCTTCCGAAAGACCATAGCCCTCGATGATCACCCCGCCCGTGATCTCCTCAAATTTCTTGAGGATCTCCACCGGCATGGGCGCCGAACCCGTGACGCAGTAGCGGATGGAAGACAGATCGTATTCCTTGATCTTGGGGTGGTTCACGATGGCCACGTAGATGGTGGGGACGCCGGGAAACAGCGTGGGCTTGGTCTTGTGGAGCGTCTTGAGCAGGCTTTCGATTTCGAAGCGGGGCAACAGAATGAGGGTGGCCCCGCTGTAGAGGGGTTGGTTCATGGCCACCGTCATCCCGAACACGTGAAAGAAGGGCAGAATGCCCAGCACGCGTTCCTTCCCCCACTGCAGATCGGGAAGCCAGCCGCAGATCTGAATCACGTTGGCCAGGATATTGGCATGGGTCAGCATCACGCCCTTGGAGACCCCCGTGGTACCCCCGGTGTACTGCAGCAGGGCCAGATCTTCCAGGGTGGCCGGGCAAGGGCTGGTGGACGGGGCGCTCGCCCGAAGGATCCGGGTGAAGTTGTAGACCCGGCGGTCGTCGTAGGGCACCGCGGTAAAGAGCTTATCCTTGCGGGCCTTGAGGGGATAGAGCCACTTGAGCGGGAACGGCAGGCATTCCCTCAGGCTGGTCACCACGATCTTGCGCACCCGGGTGGCCGCCGCGGCCTTGTCCACCTTCGGGTAGAGGTGATCCAGGGTGATCACCACCTCCGCTCCGGCGTCGTTCCATTGATGCTCCATCTCCCGTTCCACGTACATGGGATTGGTCATCACCGCCACGGCGCCCACATGTAAGGTGGCGTAGTAGGCCACCACCGTCTGCGGGCAGTTGGGAAGCATGATGGCCACCCGGTCCCCCTTTTTCACGCCCAGCTCGCTCAGAGCGGAAGCCATGCGGAGGATCTGGTCCCAGAGGGCCTTGTAGGTCAATTTGGCACCCATGAAGTAGGTGGCCACGTTGCCGGGATACTTGGCGACGGTCTGTTCCAGAAGAACCGGAAGCGGCTTATCCGGATAGTCCAGTTGGCGGGGAACCTTGGGGTGATAGTGGCGGTACCACGGGCGATCCATCCTTCCCTCCTTTGCCATGCTCCATAGGCGTTGATTCTGTCACCTTCTCCTCGTTGCGAACCACGCAACCCCTCGACATATAGAAAACCAGACTTAAAGCGACGTAAAGCGAAAAAGGATGGGGCAACACCGGCGGGAAGAGCGGGAGTGGGAGCGGGATGAGACGGTACTTCAGTTATCGCTTGGAGGCATCCGCGGTGTTCTCTACCTAACAGTCATGACGCCCCTTGCGCCATCCCACATGGATGAAAGAGTGGGGCGGCGCAAGGGCCTTTTGTGGGAGCGCCAGAAGGCGCGATTTTCTTTGCGTGACCGCGCGGCTCTTGAATGGCCGCCCACCCTCATCGCGGCTTGCGCCCCTCCTGCAAATGTTGTTTCGAAATCATGCTGGCAGCGCAACAACCCGAGAGCACGGTTCTTTCTCATGGGCAGGTCCTGAAGGGCGGGCGTAAATCCCGCCCCTGCAAAAAGGCACGGACCCCTTGGGTAGGGGTGGGGTTTATCCCCGCCCGCTAATCACGCGGTGCAAGAGACACTCGAAGAAAAAATCGCTCAGTTTAGGCTCGAATCTGTCGGAAGCAGGAGCGTGTTCGTTTGGGAATGAAACGTGTCACGGATTCCCGTGATGGAGTTCATGGGCCCGAGAGACCCGGTTCCGCGGGACGGAAGTCCCACGGAACCGGCAGAATACGAACCTCCTGCCAGCGGCCAAAGGAAACCCGCTTTCAAACAAGCTCCTCATCGAGAACGAGGGCGGCCTTCAGCAACAGGCCGCTCTCAGCAGGTGCTCTTCATCTTCCGGACCTCTTCCGTGAAGGCCGGGACAAACTTGAAGAGATCCTCCACCACGCCGTAGTCGGCCTTGGTGAAGATGGGCGCTTCCGGATCCTTGTTCACGGCCACGATGTACTTGGAAGATCCCATGCCGGCCAGGTGCTGGATGGCCCCGGAAATGCCCACGGCGATGTAGAGGTTGGGGTTCACCACCTTGCCCGTCTGGCCCACCTGGTCCGAATGGGGGCGCCAGCCGGCATCCACCGCGGCGCGGGACGCACCCACCGCCGCTCCCAGTTCCTTGGCCAGTTCCTCCAGAATAGCGAAATTTTCCGCCGCCTTCATGCCGCGACCGCCGGAAACGATGATTTCCGCCTCGGTCAGCTCCACTTTGCCGGACGTATCCAGGTCCACGCCGGTGGCCCGGGATCTGGCCTCGGGAATCTCCACGGGCACCGTTTCCACTTCGGCCTGCCGGGTGGCGTCCGCATCGCGGCAGTCCATCACATTGGGACGGCACGAAATCATGGGCAACGCCCCTTCCGCCCATTCGCACCAGGCCAGGCACTTGCCGGCGAAGATGGGCCGCTTGGCCTTGAGCGCTCCGTCTTCCACCACCACTTCCGTGCAGTCCTGCGCCAGGCCGGCTTCCAGGCGGGCCGCCAGGCGGGCGCTCAGGTCCTTTCCGTCCACGGACGCCGGGAGCAGCACGGCCGCCGGATCGGCCTGTTCAATGATGGAAGCGATGACGGGCACGTAGGTCTCCGCCACGTAGCTTTCCAGGGCCGGGTCATCGGCCACGAAGACCTTGTCCACCCCGTAGAAGCCCAGTTGGGCCGCCTTTTCGGTCACACCCGAGCCCACGGCGATGCCGTACAGGCTCACTCCCAAGGCATCGGCGATCTTTCGGCCCTCGCTGGCCACTTCATAGGACACTCGGCGGAAATCCCCGCCGCGGAATTCGGCAACAACAAAGACGCAATCGGCCATTTTCACTCTCCTTGTTCTTTGTGCTTCTTCGGATCCCGTCCGCAAAAGGCACGCGATTAGATGACCTTAGCTTCCTCGTGCAGGGCCCGGACCAGTTCCGCCGCCTTGCCCTCCGTGTCCAGCCCGTCGTCGATGATCCGGCCGGCTTGGCGTTCCGGGGGCATTTCCAGGGAGACAATGCGGATCTTGGCGGCTTCGGCGCCGCATTCCGCGGGATCCAGGCCCAGATCGGCCAGGGTCTTCACTTCCAGAGGTTTCTTCTTGGCCTTCATGATACCGGGCAGGGAAGCATAGCGGGGATTCCAGACCGCATGGGAACCGCCCATGGTCACCAGGGCCGGCAGGTCGGCTTCCAGGGTCACCTTGCCGCCCTCGATGGGACGTTCGATGGTCACCGTGGATCCATCACATTCCAGGGAGATGGCCAGGCCCAGATGAGGCCATTCCAGCAATTCCGCCACCATGGGGCCGCGCTGCGCCTGGTCGTAATCCACGGCTCGGGAGCCGCACAACACGATCTCCGGTTCCAATTCCTTGACCGCCGCCGCCAGCGCACGAGCCACACCCAGGCTGTCGGCGCCTTCCAGGGCCGGGTCGTCGATCAAAACCCCCTTGTCGGCCCCCATGGCCATGGCCGTCCGGATGGATTCCACCACGCGCTGCGGGCCGCAACTGACGATGGTGACCGTTCCGCCGTGCTTTTCCTTGAGGCGCAGAGCCGCTTCCACGGCAAACTCATCGTACGGGTTGATGATCCACTTGAGATCGTCCGTCACAATGGATTGTCCGTCGTTGGCGATGCGAATGACTGATTCCGTGTCGGGCGTTTGCTTGAGCAAGACTACAATGTTCACGGCATGTCCTCCTTTCCCCTTTTCACCTCAGGCCAGAGCGATGTTCCTGTGGAGAGGGCTTCCGGCCACCTCATAAAATGGGCATCCTACGGAAAAAACTCGTGCTGGGAACCCGTCCGGGACTGGTGCTTTTCCACGGGCAGCACCCTACATACACGAAGAGGAAAAGAAAAGCCAAGAAAAAAATGAATGATAGTTCATTCAGATTGGACCCAACTCCCCCCTTCCCTCCAACGTTTCAGATACACTAACAAAATGGACAGCGCCGCCGGGGTGATCCCCGGAATCCGGGACGCCTGCCCCAAAGACACGGGGCGCACGGCCGAGAGCTTCTGGCGCACTTCGTTGGAAAGCCCCGGCACCTCCTCGTAGGAAAACCCCTCCGGAATCCTGGTGCTTTCCAGGTTCTTGAACTTTTCCGCCTCCTGGCTCTGCCGGCGGAGGTAGCCCTCGTACTTGCACTCAATCTCCACCTGTTCCCGGACCCGGTGGGACAGGGGCGACGGCGGCGGAGCCAGGTGCGCGATGTCCTCGTAGGTGAGCTCCGGCCGTTTCAGCAGTCGATCCAGCGTGACCGCTTCTTCCAGGGGAGCGGATCCTCGCCCTGCCAGATATGCGTTGACCGCCTCGTCGGGGCGAAGGCGCGTGGCCTTGAGCCGTTCCAGTTCGGCGCGGATGGCGGCCCGCTTTTCCTTCAGTTCCTTGTAGGCGTCCCGGGAATGGAGTCCCAATTCGAATCCCTTTTCCAGCAGGCGCAGGTCGGCATTGTCTTCCCGAAGGAGCAGCCGGTATTCGGCCCTGGAGGTGAAGATCCGGTAGGGCTCGTTGGTTCCGCGGGTCACCAGATCATCCACCATCACGGCCATGTAGGCCTCGGACCGGTCCAACACGAAGGGGGGCCTTCCCTGGACCTTCAGCGCCGCGTTGATCCCCGCCCAGAGCCCCTGGGCGGCCGCTTCTTCGTAGCCGGACGTTCCGTTGATCTGCCCGGCCAGGTAAAGCCCTTCCACGCGTTTGGTCTCCAGGGTGGGCTTGAGCTGGGTGGGCTGAACGTAGTCGTACTCAATGGCATAGGCCGGCCGCATCACCTGGGCCTCCTCCAATCCCGGGATGGAATGGATCAGGTCCATTTGGATTTCGTAGGGCAGGGAATTGCCCGTCCCGCTGGCGTAGATCTCTTCCGTATCCAGCCCTTCGGGCTCCAGGATGATCTGGTGTTCCTCCTTGTGAGGAAACTTCATGACCTTGTCTTCCAGCGACGGGCAGTAGCGGGCCGACACCCCCTGGATGGTCCCGTTATAGAGGGGGGACAGGTGGATGTGGCGGCGAACCACCTCATGGGTCCGCGGGTGGGTCCGCCCCACGTAGCACGAGACCTGGGGAAGCTCGATGCGGTCCGTAAAGAGCGAAAACGGTCGGGGGTCCGGGTCGCCCTCCTGCTTCTGGAATTGGGAAAAATCGATGGATCTCCGGGCAATCCGCGCCGGGGTTCCGGTCTTCATGCGCCCCAGCTGGAACCCGAGCTGCTGCAGTTGGTCGGCCAGGGCGATGGAGGGGAATTCCCCCGCCCGGCCGGCCGGGATTCGGGTCCGGCCGATATGGATCAGGCCGTGCAGGAAGGTTCCGGTGGCCAGCACCACGGCGGCGGCCTCGTGGAAGACCCCCAGCTGATCCACGACGCCACGCACCCGGCCGCCTTCCACCACCAGGCGTTCCACCAGGGCCTGTTTGACCTCCAGATTCGCCTCCCTCTCCAAGACGTGCTTCATCAGGGTTCGGTACCGAACCTTGTCGTTCTGGGTCCGGGTGCCTCGAACCGCGGGCCCCTTCTTGGTGTTCAGGCGGCGGAACTGGATGGCGGTCCGGTCCGTAATGCGGGCCATCATGCCGCCCAGTGCGTCGATCTCCTTCACCAGGTGCCCCTTGCCGATCCCTCCCACGGAAGGAGAACAGGGCATGTGGGCCACGGTGTCCAGATAGATGCTCAGGAGCAGGGTCCCACATCCCATGCGGGCGGCCGCCAGAGCCGCTTCGCAGCCCGCATGCCCCGCTCCGATCACGATCACATCATAGGGTCCGTTCATCTTGGCTCGTTCCTCGATATGCGATAAGAATGCCCCGGGACCGCTCCCCGTCGTTCCGGCGGAAAGGGGCGGCCGGAGTGATGACGATTCACAAGGAAATGGAATCCATGCAGAAACCCTACAGGGACTACAGTTCCTATCTCCGGGGCCTGTTTGGCTGCCGGGTGCATAAGATCACCATCGACGCGGGACTCACCTGCCCCAACCGCGACGGCACGCTGGGAACCCGGGGATGCATCTACTGCAACGCCAGGGGATCCGGCACGGGAGCCTCCGCCCGAGGCGTCCCCATCGCCGAGCAGATCCGGAGCGCGAAATCTTATCTTGCCGCGCGCTACAAGGCCAGGAAATTTCTCGCCTATTTCCAATCCTTCACCAACACCTACGCGCCCCTCCCCAAGCTCCGGGACCTCTACGGCCAGGCCCTGTCGGACCCCGACGTGGTAGGACTCACCATCGGTACCCGTCCCGACTGCATCCCCGATCCGGTCCTGGACCACTTGCGGGAGTTGAGTCGACACCATTTGGTCTGGCTGGAATACGGCCTTCAGTCCGCCCACGACAAGACCCTGGAGATCATCGGAAGGGGCCACAGCGTGGCCCAGTTTTGCAACGCCGTGGAAAGAAGCCGAAGCCGTGGGCTCCCTGTCTGCGTCCACGTCATCCTGGGGCTTCCGGGGGAAACGCTGGAGGACATGCTGGAAACGGCCGACTTTCTGGCCCGCCTGGACATCCAGGGGGTGAAGATCCACCTGCTCTACGTGGTCCGAGGCACCAGACTCCACGAATGGTATTCCCAGGGGAGATACCGCTGCCTCAGCCGGGAAGAGTACGTGGAGGCTTGTGCCGCCTTTCTTTCCCGACTCCCGCCCCACGTGATCGTGCAACGGGTCACGGGAGACCCGCACCGGGATGAGCTGGTGGCGCCCTCCTGGGCCCTGGAAAAGCAAAAGAACCTGGCGGCTCTCCACCGATATATGGAAGATCACGGGCTGTACCAGGGAAGGTTCTGCTGACAGGATGCGCTACGGCAGATTAGGAACCCCATCGGCGTCCATTCGCGTTCATTGGCGGTTCTTTCTCGCATCAACACACGGGGAGCGTGATGGTCAGGAGCAGTTCTCTTTCCCCCGTCCGCTGCAGGCGGACCAGACCCCTGTGCTTGTGGATGATCATCTTGGCCAGGGGAAGGTCCAGCCGGCGCGTTTCGTCCAGGCGGCTGGTGAACGGATAGAAGAAGTGGTCGATATCGTCATCGGACACATGCAGGCCGCACGCCTTGATTTCCACAAGCACGGCGTTGGGAAGACCGTGGCTGTGGACCTCCAGGGATCCGCCTTCGGCCGGACAATAGCTCACCAGGGCCGTGACCAGAACTTCCAGGGACTTTTTCATCCATGCCGGGTCGATCATGAGCTGGGGGAGATCCGGCTGGAGTGAAGCGCCGGCGCGTATTGCCTTCTGATAAAAGGCGGAACGCAATTCCCCGAGGACTTCCTCGATGAGGGCGTTGATGTCGCTCCTTTGGAGGGCGACCTCCACCGGCTTGAGATAGGCCAGCACCTTTTCCAAAATCCCCTCCAGGCGGACGATCTCCTGGAAGATGATCTCGGCCTTGCGCCGGTTGGCATCGCCTTCCGGCAAACGGGTGAGAAGGCGTCGGGCAAAGCCTCCCGCCACGGCGATGGGATTCCGGATCTCGTGGGCCAGCCTGGCGGAAATTTCGCTGAGCGTCTTCAGCTCCTCCGTCTGGATGATCTGCTGCTGCAGCTGGTAGCGTTCGCTCACATCCACCAGGAATCCGTCCACCATCTGAACCCGGCCGTCGTCGCCCAGCACGGGAATGGCATGGTCCAGGACATGGACGGGCCGGCCGTCGCGATGGCGGACCCGGTATTCTTCCCGGTACTCCCGGCCCTCTTCCGTGCAGCGGTCCATGAGAGGCCAGATACGTTCCCGATCTTCCGGCCACACCTTCTCCTTCCAAAACCAGGAATCCTCCAGAACCTCGGAAGGGCTCACACCCAGAAGGTCCTCCACGAAGTGGTTCACATACACCGTGCGCCCCTGCACATCCACGCGATAGACCACCAGCGGCACCCGCTCCACCAGGCTCCGGTACTTTTCCTCCGACTCCCTCAGTTCCCGGGTCCGGGCCTGAACCTTCTCCTCCAGCGTGGCGGCGTAGAGCTTGATCTGCTCCCGGGACATTTCCAGGGACCGGAGCATGTCATCCAGGGCATCGGCCAGGGTTCCCAACTCCCCCGATGGTCTCACTTCCAGGGGGCGAACCTTTCGCCCCTCGCCGATCTCCCTTGCCAGTTGGATCATCCGGTCGATGGGCCGCGTGAAAAGGAAGCTGATGAGGTAGATGGCACCGATGGAAAGCACCATACCCACCAGCCCCAGCCCGATCATCCATTGCCTGTAGCGTGTGGCCTGGCGGACGGTTTCCCAGCGATCCACCCCCACCTCCACCAGGGCCGCGGGACGCCCCTGATAGTCGTTGACCACGCTGATCAAAAGGCAGTAGGGATGCCCCTCCATCTCCCGGTGGATGTGAACGTCGCGCCCCGTTTCGAGCACGGTTCTATACACCGGCTCGGTTCGCACGAAGGACTGAGCGAAGGTGGTGGCAACGGACCGGAAAGAAAGGGCGTCGTCATCCGATCCGGCGGGCATGAGCAGCGAGACACGTTCATCGGGCCTCAGGTGAAGCTCTTGGAGGATCTTGTTGGAAAGCGCAAAGCCGATCTCTACGGTTCCCACCATGGATCCCTTCCACAAGACGGGCACGACGCCGCGGATGCCATATCCGGTGGTTCCCTCTTCCAGGCCGTAGAAGGCCTTTCCCTGGCTCAACGCGTCCTGGATCTGCTTGCGGGCCGACCGCAAATCGTCTCCATATTGATAAAGACGATGCAGGCGAAGAAAGGAACGTCCGGGAACGACCTCGAAATGGAACTGCTGGATGCCGTGTTGGCGGTGCATGAAGAGATACGGTTCATAGCAAAGGGCGAGGAGCCGGGCGCGATCCCGTTCCGCCAGAGCCCGGGCCACCTCGGGATTTTTGGCGAAACCCGACGCCAGGGACACGGCCCAGCGGCCCCGCAAATCCAGCGTCTGGAAAAAGGCGCGCAGCAGGCTGTCCAGGCGCTGCTCCTCCTGCTGCCGGATCAAGGTATTTTGGCTGAGGATGGAGATCCAAACGAGGGAAGAGGTTCCGAAAAGAGCCAGGAGGATGAACGGGACGATCAGGCGGTATCGAAGCGGCAAGCCTTTCAGTCGTTCCAGAAAACGGGATGAACGCCGGTCTCTCTTCATGGAACCGCCCACGCTTCCCTTTGCCGGCCGGCTGTTCCCCCGGGAGGCCCTTAGCCCGGGGGTTGTTCGAAAACCCGCAGCTCGGTCAATCCCGCAAAACCTGCACCCGCCTCCAACGGGGAACGACCATCTGCCATTTACCTTCCATTCCTGGGAGTTGCTTAGAAATGACCCTCCGGATCAAAACGCCGGGGCATTTCGGTTTTCTTCGTAGCCGCGGGGCTTCAGCCCCGCGGGAAAGGGCCGTCCCCGCCTTATGAAGCAACAGAAGGTTCCCGACGGCCTGCCGGGGACTCTTCCGCAGCCCTAAAGGGCTGCGCTACGAGAAAAGCGTTCATCCCCGGCGTTTCGGGCAAGCTCTTGGATCACCGCGGGGCATGGCCCCGCCTTGAAGGAACATCCGGAATTTCGACGAGCCACGCTTCTTTCCCGTGGGGGCGGTTCGCGAACCGCCCCTCCCCAGGGGATCAATGCTCCTTGCAGGAGCGGCTGGATGCCCACCCGGCAGGACCTCACCAGGAAAGAGAATCGTCCAATTTCCATGCTACGCGGCCTTGTTCTGTTCTTGCGGGCGCGGCCTTATTGAGAGCGTGCTTCCGCAAACCGAAGGGCCTTTTCCAGGCGCCGCAACACGGTTTCCTTACCCAAGATGTCGATGATCTCAAAAAGACCGGGGCTGGCCGTCACCCCTGTAAGGGCCACCCGGACCGGCTGGGCGATCTTGCCGAGCTTCACTCCCAGATCCTCGGCCATCCGGCGGAAAGCCTTTTCCAGTTCCGCCTCTTCGAACCGCTCCAGGCCCTTCAGCGTCTCGATCAGCCTCTTCAGGGGCCCGGCCAGCTCCGGGGTCAAGAATTTCTCCGCCGCCTTGGGATCGTATTCCACGTCCTCCACCAGATAGAAAGCGGCGGCGTCGGCCATTTCCCGCAGAGTCCGGCACCTGGGCTGGAGTGTGGCCACGGCTCGCTCCAGGTAGTCGTCTCCGTGGTCCGGATAGCCCCGTTCGGTCAAGAAAGGCTTGAGGAGGCGGACGATCTCCCCGGCCGGTTTTTCCTTGATATAGTGGGCGTTCAGCCACAGGAGCTTTTCCTGGTCGAATACGCTGGCCGATGCCCCCACGCGATCCAGGTCGAATTTCTCGATCAGCTCTTCCCGGCTGAAAATCTCCTGGTCGCCGTAGGACCAACCCAAGCGAACCAGGTAGTTGACCAAGGCTTCGGGAAGGTAGCCCTGCTCCTTGTAGGCCATGACGGAAGTGGCCCCGTGCCTCTTGGAAAGCCGGGTGCGGTCCTGGCCCAGGATCATGGGCACGTGAGCAAACCGCGGCAGAGGCGCCTCCAGGGCCTGATAGATGAGGATCTGCCGGGGGGTGTTGTTCACGTGATCGTCGCCACGGATCACGTAATTTACGCTCATGGACACATCATCCACCACGACGGCGAAGTTGTAGGTGGGAAACCCGTCGCTTCGCTGCAGGACCAGGTCGTCCAGCTCGGCGTTGTCAAACTCGATGGAGCCCTTGATCAAATCGTTCAACACGGTGGTCCCGGCCTGAGGACATCGAAAGCGTACCACCCTCCCCGGTCCGGGCCCCAGTCCCTTATCCCGGCAGCGCCCGTCGTACTTGGGCTTCCTGCCGGCCTTGAGGGCCTCCTGGCGGCGCCGCTCCACATCCTCCGGTGAACAGTCGCAGTAGTAAGCAAGCCCCTTGTCGATGAGCCGCTGCAGGTACTCCCTGTAGACGTCGAGCCGTTCCGTCTGGTAATAGGGGCCCTCGTCCCAGTCCATGCCGAGCCACTCCATGGCGTCCAGAATGGCTCGCACCGACTCCTCGGTGGACCGTTCGCGATCGGTGTCCTCGATGCGTAATATGAATTTACCGCCGTGATGCCTGGCAAACAGCCAATTGAAGAGAGCCGTTCGGGCGCCTCCAATGTGCAGGTACCCGGTGGGGCTCGGGGCGAATCGGGTGATGATCTGTTCCATCTGTTTCCACTCCCTTTATATTTAGGTACATTATAGAGGGCTTGCGGCGCTGTCAAAGACGCAAACGAATAACACACCACAGGCCGAATCTCAAGAAGCCCGGACGACGGAGCGCCGAGTGGGAAACCTTGAGCACGCAAGGGATAAACGAAGGGAGGGGCGGGCTTTACGCCCGCCCTTCAGAACCTGTCCATGAGAAAGAATCATCCAATTCAGGTAGGTATCTGACGCATCGAGGAGGGGGGCATTGGAAAAAAAAGTCCGGAGCCGGAGGCTGGAAACGTGGGGCTGGATGCTCTTTGTGGGATCCGCCCTGTGTTTCGTCATTGCAGGATACCTTTCAGGAGACCCCTGGAGTCTGTCGGGAAGTCTTCTCTTTCTCGCCGCCTGTTTTTTCTTCCTGATCCCGCAATGGAAGAACCAGCCTTCGAGCCGCACTGAACGGGATTCGCAAAGTGCTTGACACGCCAAAGCCGATCCCTATACTCAACCATTTACTCGTGACGGCTAGGAGAAGGGATGAAGCTTCGAGTGGATGAGATTCCGGAGGCGGGGCGGTTTCTGCATCTCCATTGGACGCAGGAACGGCTGGAAAAGATGCTGCCGCCCAACGATCCCTCCGGTCTTCATTTAAGGAGACCGCTCAACGTGGATCTGGAGATCCAACGGCGGGCGGACCATCTGGAGGTCACCGGCACGATCGCGGGAATGGTTTGCCTCTTGTGCGATCGCTGCCTGGAGGACTATGATTGGCAGTTACGCCGCAGCGTTCGGATCCTCCTTTTCAGGGAGGACGCGGGCCCCAGCGACGAAGAGGTGGAGCTGGACCCCGAGGAAATGGAATACGAGTTTTTCGATGGGGAGATCCTGGAGATCGACCGCATGATCGCCGAAGAGATCTTTTTGGAACTTCCCTTCCGGAGCTTGTGTTTCGAGGAATGCAAGGGGCTGTGCCCCGGGTGCGGCGCCAATCTGAACACCGAGTCCTGCGCGTGCACGCGGCGGGATGCCGGAAGTCCCTTTGCACGTTTGGCGACGCTCGATCTTAAAGGGTCCTCCTGACAACGGGGCCGGAACCGGCTTATCCGATCATGGAATCGAGGACGATCACACTGCACATCGACGAGGAGAAACGACCATGGCTGTTCCCAAGAGAAGGACATCGAAGGCGAGACGAGACAAGAGGCGGAGCCACAAGCATCTGACGGCCCCTTCCTTTTCCCAATGCCCCCAGTGCCACGAACTTCGGCTTCCGCACCGTGTGTGCCCGACCTGCGGCTACTACAACGGGCGCCCCGTTCTGGAAGTGGAAGAAGTCTAGCGGTCCCTGGAGCGGTGCTCCCTTGAAGGACTGGGCGGATGATCATTGCCTTGGACGCCATGGGAGGCGATGCGGCCCCTGACGAGGTGGTACGTGGGGCCTACCTGGCACTCGAACGTTCATCCGCCCGCATTCTGCTGATCGGTGACGAAGAGAAGATTCACCGCTGTCTTTCCGTTGGACCGCATCCGCCGGCCTTGGACATCCTCCATGCCCCCCACGCGGTGGGCATGGGGGAGATCGGTCCGTTGGCTCTCCGCAAGAAGAAACCATCATCGCTGTCCGTCGCCATCCAGCAGCTCGCACAGGGCTCCGTGGATGCCGTCGTCAGTGCGGGAAACAGCGCCGCCATCGTGGCCACGGCCACCCACACACTGGGGCTGTTGCAAGGAGTCAAGAGGCCGGCGCTGGCGGCGGCCGTTCCCTCTCTCCACGGACATGTCCTGCTCGCGGATGCCGGTGCCCATACCCAATCGAACAGCCTGCACCTGGCTCAGACACTCTGCCTGACCCTCTCCTACCTCAGGCGGAGGTTCGGGGCGGAGCATCCCCGGGTGGGTCTGCTCAACGTGGGGCGCGAATCCACCAAGGGACCCAAGGTCATCCGGGACGCGGCAGCCCTGTTGACCCAGGCGTCCGTGCCCTTTGAGGGATTCGTGGAGCCCCATGAGATCTTTTCCGGGGAGGTGGACGCGGTCGTCTGCGACGGGTTCCTGGGAAATGCGCTGTTGAAGCTTCTCGAGGGCGTTGGAGAAGCCCTGCGTGTGTCCCGCACGGCAGCCGTCGGAGGCAAGCACGGGAGTTGGGCGTCCCGGCTGGCGGGAGCAGAGCTCTCGGCGGCCCCACTCTTGGGGTTGGGAAAACCGGTCCTGGTGGCCCATGGCAGGTCCCGGGCGAAGGAAGTGGCCAACGCCGTTCTGGCAGCCGAAAAGTTGGTGGAATCGGCCGTTCTGCAAATGATGGCGGAAGACACGGAGTTGATCGAGCGCCTTGCGGCTTTGCGCAGTCAGGACGCCCTGTGGCGCCTGGGCCGCTGGAGCCGCCGATGGCGAAAAACCCTTTCAAAGGCTGAAACGGATAAGGGAGGTGGGCCTTGAATTACTTTCTGAGCGAAGAACAGAAGATGATCCAGGAGCTGGCCGAGCAGATCGCGCGGGAGAAGGTCCGCCCGGTGCGGGCCCAATTGGACGAAGCCGAAGAGTTTCCCACGGAGCTCATGGAGATCCTGGCCCAGTCGGACCTTTTCGGCGTCTACATTCCGGAAGAATACGGCGGGCTGGGAGGCGGCATCCTGGAAAACTGCCTGGCCGTGGAGCAGCTGGCCCGAGCCTGCATCGGGGTGGCCACCTCCTTTGCCGCCAGCGGCCTGGGCGCCTACCCCATCCTGCTTTACGGCAGTGAGGAGCAGAAGGCCGCCTACCTTCCCGACATCGCCGCCGGCAGGCGCCTGGCCGCCTTTGCGGTCACCGAGTCGGGAGCGGGCAGCGACGTGACGGCCATCAAGACCACGGCGGTGAAAGACGGCGACCACTATATCCTCAACGGCACCAAACAGTGGATCACCAACGGCGGCGAGGCCGACATCTACAGCGTACTGGCCGTGACCGACAAGACCAAGGGTCCTCGGGGCGCCAGTTTCTTCATCGTGGAGAAGGGCGACCCCGGGTTCAGCTTCGGCAAGAAGGAAAAGAAGCTGGGCATCCGCGCTTCGGCCACCCGGGAGCTGGTCTTCCAGGATTGCCGAATCCCCAAGGAACGGCTCATCGCCAAGGAGGGCATGGGCTTCATCATTGCCATGAAGACCTTCGATAAATCCCGGCCCGGCATCGGCGCCCTGGGAGTGGGCCTGGCTCAAGGCGCCCTGGACATCGCCGTGGAATACGCCCGAAAGAGAATCCAGTTCGGCAAGCCCATCATCAGCTTCCAGGCCGTGCAGCACAAGCTGGCCGACATGGCCACCAAGACCGAAGCGGCCCGCGCCCTCATCTATTGCGCCGCCCGCCACATGGACACCAACCCGCCGGACGCCAGCAAGGTGGCGGCCATGTGCAAGGTCTTCGCCAGCGACGTGGCCATGGAAGTGACCACCGAAGCGGTCCAGATCCTCGGCGGCTACGGCTACATGCGCGACTACCCGGTGGAGAAGATGTTCCGCGACGCCAAGATCCTCCAGATCTATGAGGGCACCAACGAAATCCAGCGAAACATCATCGGTCAGGAGCTGAACAAGGAATACGGCCGGATCAAGGAGACCTTCTTCTAGGCTCCACGGAATGTCCGCGTGCTTCTGACCTCCGAGACAAGGGAAGATCCGTCATGAAGATCGTGGTGTGCATCAAGCAAGTCCCCGATGCGAAAAACGTGCGCATCGACCCCAACACCCACACCCTGGTGCGCCAGGGCGTGGAGTCCATCATCAATCCGTTCGACCTGTTCGCCGTGGAGGCCGCCCTGCGCCTCAAGGACCGTCACGGCGCCCACGTGACGGCCGTCACCATGGGGCCTCCCCAGGCGGAAGAGGCTCTCCGGGACGTGCTGGGCCGCGGCGTGGACGATGCCGTCCTCCTGAGCGACCGCGCCTTCGCCGGCGCCGACACCTGGGCCACGGCCACGGCCCTGGCGGCCGCCATCCGAAAGATCGGTGACGTCTCCCTCATCTTCTGCGGCAAGCAGGCCATCGACGGCGACACCGCCCAGGTGGGTCCCGAACTGGCCACCATCCTGGACATTCCCTACGCCACTTTCGTCAAGGAGCTGGATCTGGACGGGCCGGACCATCTGAAGGTGGTGCGCCGCACGGACGAAGGGACCGAGATCTGGCGGCTTCCCATGCCCGCGCTGATCACCGTCCTTCGGGAAGTGGGAGATCCCCGGGTGCCGTCGCTCAAGCACAAGATGCGGGCGAAGAAGGCCTCCATCCCCGTTTGGGGCATTCGGGACGTGGGCCTGGAAGAGGACCGGGTGGGTCTGAGCGGGTCCTACACCCAGGTGGTGCGTGTCTTCAGCCCGCCGCGGCGCTCCGACCGGGTGATGCTCCAGGGGTCCGTGGAAGAACAGGTGGAACAGCTTTATCGATACCTCAAGGAAGCCAAGGTGCCCGGCTTATGAAAGCGCTGATCGACCCTCAAAAATGTACGGTTTGTGGTGTCTGCGAAGACGTCTGCCCGGTGGGAGCCATCTCCGTCAGCGAAACGGCCGCCGTCGTCTCCGATGACTGCACCCTGTGCGGCATGTGCGTGGACACCTGCGAGTTCGGAGCCATCTCTCTGCCCGAGGTGGGCACCGGCCCCAAAGACGATCTCAGTGCCTACCGCGGCATCTGGGTCTTCGCCGAATGGCGCCAGGGAGCGATCCATCGGGTGAGTTTCGAGCTCCTGAGCGCGGCCCGGAAGCTGGCGGACAAGAAGGGCGTTCCGTGTGCGGCGGTGCTTCTGGGGTCCGACCTGGACGGAGTCGCCCCTTCCCTTCTGGAATACGGCGCGGACACGGTCTACGTGATCGACCATCCCAACCTGGCCGCCTTCACCGATGAGGCCTACGCCGACAGCCTGGTGGCCCTGGTTCGGGAAAAGAAGCCGGAGATCCTCCTGGCCGGCGCCACCACCATGGGCCGGTCCTTCATCCCTCGGGTCGCCGCCCTGCTCCAGACGGGTCTTACGGCCGATTGCACCGATCTGGACATCAGCGAAGACGGCCTTCTGCTCCAGACCCGGCCCGCCTTCGGCGGCAACGTGATGGCCACCATCATCTGCCCCAACAGCCGCCCGCAGATGGCCACCGTTCGGCCCCGGGTCATGCGGCCGGAAAAGGATGCCCGAAACGGCCGCATCGAAAAGGTGGACCTTCCCGAAGAGGTCTTCCGGAGCCGCGTGGAAGTGCTGGAAGTGATTCCCGAAGAGGACACCACGGCCAGGCTGAGCGAGGCGGAGGTGATCATCTCCGGAGGCCGAGGCCTTCAGAAGGCGGAAAACTTCCGGCTGGTGGAGGAGCTGGCCCAGCTCATGAAAGGCGCCGTAGGCGCCTCTCGCAGTGCGGTGGAGGAAGGCTGGGCGCCCCCGTCCCACCAGGTGGGTCAGACCGGACAGACCGTGGCCCCCACCCTTTACATGGCCGTGGGCATCTCGGGAGCCATCCAGCACATTGTGGGCATGCAGGGCTCCAAGGTCATCGTGGCCGTCAACAAGGACCCGGAGGCGCCCATCTTCGACGTGGCTTCCTGCGGAGTGGTGGCCGATCTTTTCGAATTCATCCCGGCCTTCATCCAGCGACTGAAAAAAGAAGGCTGAACGAAGCGTTTTTTTGTCGGACTTGTCCATCTCCACACGAGGACCGGGCGGGGATAAACCCCGCCCCTACCCAATGGGCTCGTGCGTTTTTGTAGGGGCGGGCTTTACGCCCGCCCTTCAGGACCTGTCCATGAGAAGGAATCGTCCAATTAATATGAAAGAACTGTACTTTCGGTATCTTGCAGGAGCATCGGGAGCTCCAATCAACACCTAACAGGTGCGGCATCACCTGTGGGAGCACCATCACCTGTGGGAGCGGCGAAAGCCGCGAAAGGGATGGCCAGCCGTTCCGTGGCGTTGCAGCCGGCCGTTCCGTGGCGTTGCGGCCACCACCCCATCGCGCCTTGCGGCGCTCCCACAAAGACTCCTTGCCCGGCCGGTTCTTTCATCTGTGCGGGGTGGCGCAAGGGGGACCATGACCGTTAATATGAAAGAACTGTGTTTTCGATCCCTTGTAGGAGCGGCCTTGGCCGCGATTGGGATCGCCGGCAAGCCGGCGCCTACAGAAAGGACTCTCCCTTGACG
>NZ_FQVB01000044.1 GCF_900129305.1 Desulfacinum infernum DSM 9756
CGTTTCTCGCCCTTTCGTCTGCGAGTGCCACAGTATCTCGACCATACCTTGCCGCTTTGACACGGTCTGGACTTCGTCCTTCCCTAGGAGACTCGTCGAGTCGTAAGGCCGAATCGCGTTCGTCATCCTGCGGACTATGTGTTCGTCTCCGGTTGCTTCCCACCCCGCCTCACGGCGACGCAGTTACCTTCGACTACCGGGAGCGGGCATCTCCCGGAAGAGGACTTTCACCTCTCTGATCACGCCTGCTCCCAGGCGCACTAGGGGCGGTTCGCGAACCGCCCCTACCTGGAATCATCAGCCCCAGCAATGACCCTGCTCCCCGTTTGGGGACGGATTTCCCACGATCTTTTTCAGGCTGGCGCGGGCAGGGCCTCGCCGGCGAAGCCCCTCCGCTGGTGAAAATAGCGGCCGCTGATGCACAGTGCCGAGGCGGCCCCCACGAAGCGAATCATTTCGGGAAGCGAGATGCGGTCGTTGAAGGCTCCCAGGTGGGGGCCGGTGCGAAGGACGATCTCCTCCCGACCCCTGCGGTATCGGCCGGCCTCATCAGACGGAAAACCCCTGTCCGTCAGGAACCGGATGAACTCTTCGTCCGTCATCTGTTCCTGATCGGGCACCCTCAGGATCTCCTCCATGTGCCGGTCCACCCCCATCTCCTCGATCATCCGCCGGGCCAGGTGTTCCAGATCCCATCCGGGTTCCGGGGCCGGCAGTCCCTCCGTAAAGCCTTCGTAGTACTTTTCGAAGACGCTTCGGACGGCCTTCGTCAGAAACGCCCGATCAAAGAGGTGTCGGGCGTCCACGGGCGATCCGTCCGCTTGAAGCCCGCGCCGGCCGGGATCCCGATTGCGAAAGTAGCTTCCCGTTACCAGAAGAAAACTCAACAGATGCATGCCCACCTGTTCATAGAGCGAGACCCCCGAGGCCCCTGCAGGCTCCAGGTGTTCCAGGTCCCGGATGCCGGAACGGCCGAAATTGGGAAAGTCGCACGACTCCAGCCACCGGTCCAGGCGTCCGCCCCGCGGCCACCGATAGACTCCCCCGTCGTTTCGGCGGTGTTGCTGCACCCGGTTGTGGAAAAGGGGAATGGGGGCCGTGTGCACCACGCCCCGGGATGCCAGCCTCCCCAGGTACAGCGCGTTCCGGCACAGGGTCTCCAAAAAGACCGCCTTGGACGGCAGCCTGCCTCCACAGGGCTGGTTGGGATAACAGAAGTAGCCCCGGGGAGCCCGAAAGGCCACGGCCCACTCCGCCTTCCCCGGACCGGAAACGTCCGACGGGCGGCGTTTGGTCAGTCGGAAAAGCCATCGGCCGTCCAGCTTCAAGGGCAGGGGAATTCCGCCCAGGCGGCCCAAGCGGGTGTCTTCCCAGCGCCACAAAAACCGCATCCAGCCGATTTCCCGAAGGAGGAGTTTCGCCCCCTGCTCCTCGGAGGCCGTTTTCACCACCAGGATGCCGGCGTCGGCGCCCCGATCCAGGATCAGGCTCCGCCCCCGCGACAACCAGCCCTGGGGGCGGCTTAGAGCCGCAGGGCCCCGTTCCCGGGAAGCAGCCAGGTCCGCCAGGCGCTTCAAAAGCTCCGGGAGGGAAATGGGAAGGGCCTCGGACAAGTCTCCCAAGGGCATGTCCGGAGGGCTCAAGGCTAGGGGAAGGCCCCCCAGCACCTCGGAAGACGCCCGCTGACAGGGCTCCTCCCCCTCCAGGGCCAGCGACTCCAGAACCCGGCGGGCATGCTCCACCACGTCCCGTCCCGGGCAGTTCTCCATGATGAGACGAAGTCCCGTGGCCGCCTCTTTACAGAAAAAGAGGGCCTGGCGCTGCCTGAGATAAGGCCGGTGGGTCAGGAATCGCCGAACAAGGCGAACCGCTTCGTGGTCGGCGGATCCGGGATTCTCCAGAAGGAATCGGTTCAGTTCCTGAACCTTGAGATAGGCCCCCGCGAAATCGGAAGGCAGCCGACGCATCTCGTCCTTGATGCGCCCCCACGGCCGAAACCCGGTCGGCTCCCGTCCCTGCCGGCTCATGGCCGTCCCTCCGGCGGGGCCCCGGGGAATTCCTTCCCTTCGAGCCCCCGGCAGAAGGCCAAGACGGCTTTTCCCAGCTCATGGGCCGTGTAGCCCCCTTCCAGGAGGGCGAAAAGGCGCCCGCGGGCCTTGCGGCGTGCCGTCTCGCCCAGAGCCCGTCCGATGCGGTGGTAGTCCCGGTTGGTCAAAAGATTTCCCCAATCCTGCACGTGAAGATCGAATCCGGCCGACACGCCGATCACATCCACGTCCGGAAGAAGCGCCAATCGGGTCATGAGCCGGTCCACGAATTGGGCTCCGTCGGCCAAGGTCATGTCCACCAGCTGAACGCGCGGATCCCCTCCCAGGATCTCCGCCGTACCGTCCCCCCGGTGCATGTCGATGTCCACCACCGCCGCACTCTGCACAGCCCCCGTTTCCAGGAGCGAGCGGATTGCCACCGCCATGTTGTTGAAAAAACAGAAGCCGCCGTAGCGGTTACGGCCCGCGTGGTGCCCGGGAGGGCGGATGGCGGCGAAGGCGGTCCGTCCGGACAGGGCCAATCGCGCCGCGCAAAGGGCCCCGCCGGCCGCCAGGAAGGCCGCCTCCAGGACGTCCATGCCTTCCAGCTGGACACGCACCAGATGCTCCGGCTCGTGGGCCCTCAGGACATCTTCCTTCCGGGCCGGATCCGGGGTGACGACCGGGTAGTGGTTCTTGAGTTTGGAAATGACGGCGCGGGCCCGCGCCGGGGTTTCCACGGCACCGGTGGGATAGCGCCTGAGATAGCCTTCGTGAAAGACAACCGTCAGCACGAGGGTTCATCCGTCGTCTGAGCCGCCGCAGCCTTACTCTCGTAGGGACTTCGGGATGTTACCACTTCCTTGAGCTTTTCCGCAATGGCATGGTACAGGGCCAGGGTCTCCGGGGCCCCGTAGCCCTTATCGGCGTGGATGAAGACAGGCTGGCCGTTTCCGTACTTGAGCTTGGAAGAAACCACCACGTAGGGAATGTGGCGCTCCTTGTCGCACTCATGGACCAGCTGGATGAAATGGCCGCGGATGAGGATGAGATCCGGCGTCTGGAACTGCGGGTGCATGTGGTAGGCGAAGGCCTGCTCCCGGGGAAACTGGCGGATCTCCACGCTCAGGCCGTGCCGGGCGCAGATCTTTTGGAGCAGCTTTCCGTCCAGGCCGCAGTGGAGCATGTAGAGCAGAAGCGGCCTCTGGAGCGGACCCGCCGGTTGGGCATTTTTGTCTTTTTCTTCTTCCGTCATGGCTTCCGACACCCCCATCTCCATGTCTTTCTCGATTCTATCACCAATGAGTGACGAGTGACGAGTGATGGGTGAGGGGTGAGGGGTGAGGAGTGGGGAGTGGGGAGTGGGGGAGAGGGGGAGAGGAGAAAGAGGACCGGCAATGGATTCCAATGGGCACAGAAGGGCTCGGACGGCTGCGGAGAAAAATTATCCGCCCCGGCACTCTTCACTTCTTACCCGTCACTCGTCACCCGTCACCCGTCACTTTTTCCCTTGACAGGGGCCTGGGGAAAAGTTTAATCAGCTTTCTGAATGATGGTTCATTCAGAAGGAGGCGCGGCCATCGCTCGCAACAACCACAAAAATTCCGACAAACGACGCCGCATCCTGGACGCGGCGGTGAGCGTTTTTGCCGAAAAGGGCTTCTTCCAGTCCAAGGTGTCCGAGATCGCCCGCATGGCCGGCGTGGCCGACGGCACCATCTACCTCTATTTCAAGAACAAGGACGACCTTCTCATCTCCATCTTCGAAGAGAAGATGCAGGAGATCAACATCAGCTTCCGCAAGGCCTTGGAAGAAGAAAAAGGCGCTCGATCCCGCTTTCGAAAGCTCATCCACATGCACCTGGCCGGCTTCCAGGCGTACCCGGAGCTGGCCGCGGTCCTGCAAGTGGAGCTGCGGCAGAGCAGCCGTTTCATGCGCGGCTACAAGAAGGTGGAGCTGAAGAACTACCTGGATCTCATTGGGGAAGTCATCGAGCAGGGTCAAGAGGAGGGGGTTTTCCGCCCGGACATCCCGCTGGGCCTGGCCAAACGGCTGGTCTTCGGCACGTTGGACGAGGTGGTGTCCACGTGGGTGTTGGCCGGTCGGCCCTACGATCTGGAGACGTTGGCGGATCCCATCGTAGATCTTTTCCTCAAGGGCATCCAGCAGGATCCCCGAGGGGAGCGGACGGAAACCGAGCGTCCGTGACGGCCCGGAAGGTCCACACGGACAGAGCGACCAACAAGGGGAGGACACGGTCATGAAGCTGCTGGTGGATGAAAGGGACCTCAAGTTCGTTCTTTACGAACAGCTGAACGTGGAGGATCTCTGCAAGTATCCCAAGTGGGAAGAGTATTCCAAGGAAATGTTCGACATGGCCTTGGAGCAGGCCGAGAAGCTGGCCGAGCAGGAATTCTACCCCACCAACAAGAAGGGGGACCAGGAAGGATGCCGTTTTGAAAACGGCATGGTGAAGGTTCCCGAATGTTTTCACCAGCCCTACCGGCTCTACTGCGAGGGCGGCTGGTTGGCCATGGCCGACGACCCGGAAGTGGGCGGCCAGGGCTTTCCCGCCACGGTGGCCAACGCCTGCGTGGAATTCTTCGCCGCCGCCAACTGGGCCCTGCTCATGTACCCGGGCCTGACCCACGGCGCCGCCCGGCTGCTCCAGCGCTACGGCACCCCGGAACTCCAGGAAAAATACATGTACAAGATGTTTTCCGGCGAATGGGGCGGCACCATGTGCCTGACGGAAGCCGGCGCCGGAAGCGACGTGGGCAATCTGCGCACCAAGGCCATCCCGGTGGGCGACGGGACCTACAAGATCGAAGGCCAGAAGATCTTCATCTCCTCGGGCATGCACGATCTCACCGAAAACATCGTGCACATGGTGCTGGCCCGCATCGAAGGGGCCCCCAAGGGAACCAAGGGCATCTCCATCTTCCTGGTGCCGCGGCTTCTGGTGGACGACAACGGCAACCTGGTGGACAACGACGTGCACTGCGCCGGCATCGAACACAAGATGGGCATCCACGGCTCGTCCACCTCCGTTCTCAACTTCGGTGAAAACGGCAAGTGCATCGGCTATTTGATGGGCCAGGAAAACAAGGGCATGCGCATCATGTTCGACATGATGAACGAAGCCCGCCTCTTCGTGGGGATGCAGGGCCTGGGCCATGCCAGCGCCGCCTACCTCCACGCCCTCCAGTACGCCAAGGAGCGCATCCAGGGTACGCCTGTGGAACGCATGAAGGACCCGGGGGCGGAACGGGTGGCCATCATCAACCATCCCGACGTGCGCCGCATGCTCATGTTCATGAAGGCCAGCACGGAAGGCATCCGCGGGCTGCTCCACCTGACCGCCTACTGCATCGACCGCACGGAAGTGGCGGAAACCGAAGAGGAACGGGAACTTTACCAGGGCTACGTGGATCTTCTCATCCCCATCGTCAAGTCCGTGGGAAGCGATCTGGGCTTCCGGGTCTGCGAGACGGCCGTGCAGGTTTACGGCGGATACGGTTACACCTCCGAGTACCCGGTGGAACAGTTCCTGCGCGATTGCAAGATCGCCTCCATCTACGAAGGCACCAACGGCATCCAGGCCCTGGACCTGGTGGGCCGCAAGATCGCCATGAAGCGCGGACGGCTCTTCATGAACGCCGTCAAGTTCAGCCGCGAAATGGTGGCCAGGTTCAAGAAGAACTACCGCATGCGGGAAATGATCGAGATCTACGAGGAAGCCGCCGAAAGCCTGGTGCAGGTCACCAAGTTCTTCGGCCTGAAGGGCATGACCGACGAGTTCCACGTGCCCATCCTCTACGCCAAGCCGTACCTGGATCTGTTCGGCGACGTGGCCATCGGCCTCAATTTCCTGTGGCAGGCCTACATCGCCGACCGCAAGCTCCAGGAAATCTTCGCCGACCACAATGCCAAAGACGAAAAGGCTCAGAGGGCTCTGCTGGAATCCAACCGCAGCGCCGCCTTCTATGCCGGCAAGATCGCCTCGGCCAAGTTCTGGATGACCCAGGTGCTCACCCAGGCTTCGGGCAAGGCGCGTGCCATCATGCTGAGCGACAAGTCGCCGCTGGAAATTCCGGAAACCGGCTTCGCGCTGGTCTAATCCTTGATCTCGTGAAACGGGGAGGCTCCGGCCGGAGACGGCCCCCCTCCCCCGCCCTTTACGCTCAAAAGGAGGAAGTCTCATGAAACCGAGAGACGTGGTACTGGTGGACGGCATTCGCACGGCATTCGGCAAGGCCGGTGAAAAGGGCATTTTCTGGATGACCCGCGCCGACGACATGGTGGTGAAGGTCATCCGCGAGCTGATGCGCCGAAACCCCCAGGTGAAGCCCGAGATGGTGGAGGAAAACGTCTGGGGCGCCACCACCCAGGAAGGCGACCAGGGCCTCACTATGGGCCGCACCACGGCCATCCTGGCCGGGCTGTCCGAATCCACGGCGGGCTATTCCGTGGACCGCATGTGCGCCGGCGGCATGACGGCCGTCACCTGCGCCGCTTCGGAAATCGCCATGGGCGCCTGTGACATCGCCATCGCGGGCGGCGTGGAGCACATGGGCCATCACCCCATGGGCGCCACGGCGGACCCCAACCCCCGGTTCCTCACCGAGAAGCTCGTATCCGAAGACGCTCTGGTGATGGGAAAGACCGCCGAGAACCTGCACGACATGTTTCCCGAGATCACCAAGGAAATGGCGGACGAATACGCGCTGCTCTGCCAGAAGAAGGCCTTCAAGGCCTACCAGGAAGGCAAGATCCAGAAGATGATCGTCCCCATGACCGTCTACACCAAGAACGGCTGGGTTGTGGCCGACCGGGACGAACAGCCCCGCCCGGACACCACTCTGGAAGGTCTGGCGAGCTTGCGCACGCCGTTCCGCGTCCAGGGCAAGGTGACCCCCGGCAACGCCTCGGGCCTGAACGACGGCGCTTGCGGCGTTCTGCTCATGACGGCGGAAAAGGCCAAGGAACTGGGCCTCAAGCCCAAGATGCGCCTGGTGGGCTACGCCTTTGCCGGCGTGAAGCCGGAGATCATGGGCTACGGCCCCATTCCCTCCACCAAGAAGGTTCTGGCCCGCACCGGCCTCAAGTTCGACGACCTGGACGTGGTCGAGCTCAACGAAGCCTTCGCCGTGCAGGCCATCGCCTTCATGAGGGAATTCGGCATGAAGTTTCCCGATGACAAGCGCCTCAACCCCTACGGCGGGGCCATCGCCTTCGGGCATCCTCTGGCCTCCTCCGGTCCTCGCCTGATGGTGCACCTCATGCACTACTTCGAGGAACATCCGGAGGCCCGCTACGGTCTGGCCACCATGTGCGTGGGACTGGGCCAGGGCGGTTCGGTCATCTGGGAAAACCTGCAGAACACCAAATCCGAATAGGGTGAGGCAAGGAGGGAACGTCATGGGCGAACCGGTAACCCAATTTCTGGTCAACTTTTGGAACTCCCCCGTGGGCAAGATCGCCATCGTGACCATGGACAACGGTCACGACTACAAGAAGCCCAACGTCTTCAGCGAAGCGGCCCTTCAGTCGCTCAACGAGGCCATCAACAAGGTGCTGGCCGAGGGCGACGTGAAAGGCCTCATGCTCACGGGCAAGCCCTATATCTTCGCCGCCGGCGCGGATCTCACCCAGGTGCCCTTCGTAACCACCTTCGAGCAGGGCTACCAGATCGGCAAGGCCGGCCACACCATCATGAAGCGCCTCATGGACCTGCCCTTCCCCACGGTGGCCGCCTACAACGGCGTGGCCCTGGGCGGGGGCCTGGAAATCGGCCTCTACTGCGACTATCGCACGGTGGCCAAGAGCGTTCCGGCCATGGGATTCCCGGAATGCTTCATCGGGCTCATTCCGGGCTGGGGCGGCTGCACCCTGGCCACCAAGCTCCTGGGGCCCGAAAAGGCCTTGGAGCTCATCGTCTTCAACGCGTTGAACCAGAACCGGATGATCAACGGCCCCCAGGCCTTTGAGATCGGCATCGCCGACCGGTTGTTCGACGGCGCCGAATTCTTCGACGAGTCCCTCCAGTTCCTCGTGAACATTATCTCCGGCAAGGAAAAGGTGGAGCGCCCGGCGCCCAAGACCGCCAACCTGAAGGCCGCCGTGAGCAAGGCCAAGGCCTTCGTGGACAGCAAGGTCCACGGGGCGGCTCCGGCCCCCTACCGGGCCATCGAGCTCATCGAAGGCGCCGTGAAATGGGACATCGACCAGGGCTTTGAAGAAGAAAACAAGGCCCTGGGCGACCTGGTCAAGAGCCGCCAGTGCAAGTGCTCCATCTACGCTTTCGATCTGGTGAACCGCTATGCCAAGAAGGTCAAGGGCATCCCGGACGTGAAGCCCAAGCCCGTCAAGAAGGTGGGCATCATCGGCGCCGGCCTCATGGCGTCCCAGCTGGCCCAGGTCTTCATCTATCGACTGGGTGTGCCGGTGGTGATGAAGGACATCAAGCAGGAGTTCGTGGACAAGGGCGTGGCCTACGTGCGGGGCGAATTCCAGAAGATGGTGGAAAAGGGCCGCATGCCCGAGGCCAGGGCCCGCTATCTTTCCAGCCTGGTCCACGGCACCCTGAGCTACGATGATTTCGCCGACTGCGACTTCGTCATCGAGGCCGTCTTCGAGCGGATGGACATCAAGAAACAGGTCTTCGCCGAGGTCGAGGCGGTGGTCAGTCCCGAGTGCATCCTGGCGACCAACACCTCCTCGCTCAGCGTCACCGAAATGGGATCGGATCTGAAACACCCGCAGCGGGTGATTGGCTTCCACTTCTTCAATCCCGTTGCCGTGCTGCCGCTGGTGGAAGTCATCAAGACGCCCCAGACCGACGACCAGACGCTGGCCACCGCCTTCGACCTGGCGAAAAAGCTCAAGAAGACGGGTGTGCTCGTCAAGGACGCCCCGGCCTTCCTGGTGAACCGCCTGCTCACCAAGATGCTCTCCGACTGCCTGACCATGGTGGACGAGGGCGCGGACTTCATCCAGGTGGACGAAGCCCTGCTGGCTCTGGGCATGCCCATGGCCCCGTTCGACCTGCTGGCCCTGGTGGGCTTCCCGGTGGCCTATCACGTGTGCGAGACGTTGAACCGGGCCTTCGGCCCCGAGCGGTTCCCGCTGAACGCCAACTTCAAGAAGCTCATCGACGCCGGCATCAACAGCATCTACGTGCCGGGTTCCAAGGTGAAGAAGGTCAACCCGGAAGTGGAAAAGCTCTGGGAAAAGAAGGGCGACAAGGAGTTCCACCCCGACGAGATCCGCGACCGGGTGCTGAGCAACCTGGCCAAAGAAATCGACCTCATCCTCAAGGAGAAGGTGGTGGACAGCTCCCGGGATGTGGACCTGGCCATGATCATGGGGGCCGGCTGGCCGTTCTTCATGGGCGGCATCACCATGTATCTGGACATGGCGGGCATCACGCCCAAGGTGCTCCAGAAGGTGTTTTTCAGCTTCTGATGGGAAAGGCACAAGGTTAAACAAGGGGAAAGGCGAAAGGGATAGGATCGAGGTCCTGCGCCTTTTCCCCAAAGCCATAAGGGGAAGTGCCCGCAGGGTGCTTCCACGGTTTGCGGGCGGTGCCGAACTGAAAGGGGAAGGCGGTGCGGCACCGTCCGGATCCCGACGGCCTTCGGGCCGTCGGGACTCTTCCCAAAGCGGGTTCTGCCCGACCCGGTTGGAGGGGCTGGGAGAGGGCGTCATGAGGCGGCCGCCGGAAGGCGGCCGCCTCCTTTTCCCATTCGGCATCTCTCCGTCTTATCCCAAATTGCTTCAGACTCACATCCCTGCCTCTTTGGGGAAGGCCCAGCCCTTCGGGCCCTGTGCGCCACCTGTCGTTTTTTTGCTCTTTTTTTTCAAAGGCCAACTTGGCTATGAATAGACCATCCTTATAAGTGCCCTTGCCCTGAAACACCCAAACCACCCATGCATGCTGTGGTGCGGTCGGATCGCACCCGCGTTGTGGAAAGAGGGTTTATGCGCAAGAAGCCCAGGACGCCGGCTCCTTCCGAAGTACCTCCTCCAAGCAACATTTCGTCCGGCCCGTTGGATTTCATTTCCCAGGAGTGGGTGGCCGAAACCATTTCCGGACTCCTCAATGTGGGGGTGGCCGTCGTATCCAAGGAATATAAAGTCCTGTGGAGCAACCGTGTCCTGAAGGACCTCTTCGGCGAACCCGGGACCATGCCCTGCCACCTTTTTTACAACCAGGCGACGTCCCCGTGCCCGGGATGCGGAGTCAAGGAAATCTTCGAGAGGGGTGGGGGCAATGTGGTCCACAAACAGACGGGGCTGGACGCTCAAGGAGACCCCGTCTATTCAGAGATCATCGCAACGCCTATCCGGAACGAAAAAGGAGAGATTTCCGCCGTTCTGGAACTGGTGATCCCCATCACCGAAAAGGTGCTTGCCCAGGAACGGAACAAGCGGCTTCATGAAAGGCTGGAGCGGGCCCAGAAGATGGACGCGGTGGCCACCCTGGCCGGCGGGATCGCCCACAAGTTCAACAACCTGCTCACCATCCTGCTGGGCCATCTGGAACTCATGGGCTTTCGAAGCCCGCCGGATGAGATGCAGGCGCACAGCATGGACCAAATGCGAGACGCCTGCCTGCAGATGCGGGACCTCACGGCCCAGCTTCTCGCCTATGCCCGAGGCGGCAAGTATCAGGTGGAAAAACGCCGTCTTGGTGAGTTCCTGGAAGAAGTCCTTCCCAAGCTCCGCTACCATGTAGCCCCTACCGTCCGTCTGGACCTGCAGGTGGAGCCGGGGGGCTGGAAGGTGGAGGGGGATTTTTCCCAACTGCAGATGGTGCTGTCCGCCCTGCTGGCCAACGCCGGGGAAGCGGTGTCCGACCATGGAAACATCCTGGTGCGGTGCCGGAACGAAACCCTCGGCCCCGCCGAAGCCTCCGCAGCGGGCAACCTGCCTCCGGGTCCCTACGTCCACGTTTCCGTGCAGGACGACGGGGAGGGAATGGACGAGACCACGCGCCGACGCGCCTTTGAGCCGTTCTATTCCACGCGGTTCCAAGGCCGGGGCCTGGGACTGGCAGCGGCTTACGGCATCGTTCGCAACCACAACGGGGCCATTTCGCTGGAATCCTCCCCCGGTGAAGGCACCACGGTCCACGTCTATCTGCCCGCTGCGGATGCCCCCGTCGAGGCTGGGAAAGTGCCGCAAGCGAGCGGGAGTGCGGTGCTTTTCATCGAAGATGAGCCCCTGGTCCGCCAGATTGCGGAGTCCATCCTGGAGGAGCTGGGGTACGAGGCGGTGTTTGCAGACGACGCCGCCCAGGCCCTGGAAATCCTGGCCCAAAGCCGGACCCGCTTTGATTGGATCTTCATGGACATGATCTTGCCCGACATGCACGGCCGGGAGCTTTTCCGTCGCATCCGGGCCCTCCTTCCCGAAAGCCGCATCATCGTGTGCAGCGGTTCTCTTCCAAAGAGGACGTTCGGGAGTTGCTGGACGCAGGGGCCCTGGCCTATCTTCAAAAGCCCTTCACGCCCACGGATCTGCAAAAGGCCATATCGGAAGGCATGAAGAAACTCTCCCCGTAACCTCTCACCCCGTCCTTCATCAACCGTCGACTGTCCCCCGTCACTCCTCACGGATCACGGCCTGCGGTTCACGGCCTCCACAATCCGGGTCACGCGCCGATGGCGGCTCAGGTCCTCCAGAAAAAGAGAGAGCTTTCGGCGCCAGTTGGGGTGTTCCGTCACGGTCCCGGGGAGGTTCACCTGCTCCGTCTCGCCGCAGAGATCCTCCAGGGAAACCGCCAGCATTTTGGCCGGGGTGGCCGCCAGGTAGCCGTAGAGGGCGGCGGCCCGATTCGCCGCCTCTTCGCCGGAGGATGCCTTCCCGGCCTCGTCCGATTCTTCTCCGTCGCCGGTCCGGTAGGGTTTCAGCCTTTCCAGGAGCAGATCCTTGTCCCTTTCACGGACGGCCCGCATCTTTTGCAGAAGCTCCTCCGAAGGGAAGAGTCCCAGCTGCTCCCTCACGTCCAGATCCCGGGCGCTCCAGAACCCTTCCAGCGTGGGAAGATCGTGGGTGGCGAAGGATGCCAGCGAAAGGGCTGGATATTCGGCGGGATCCCGAAAACGGCCGGCATCGTCCCTTTCGAACAGGCACAGGCGGCACCCGAAGATCTTCTTGCGGCTCATGGTCTCGCGAACGCCTTCCGGGACCGTTCCCAGATCTTCTCCCACCATCAGGCACCGGTTCCTGCGGCTTTCCAGCGCGACGATTCGGATCAGGTCGTGGAACGGATAGTGAACATAGGCTCCTTCCCTGGGAGAGGCCCCCTCGGGGATCCAATAGAGGCGCATGAGCCCCATGACGTGATCCAGGCGCAGGGCCCCCGTCACCTGCATGTTGGCTCTCAAGATCTCGATGAACGGTTTATAGGCGCTTTTTTTGAGCGCTTGTGGGGAAAAGGGGACTACGCCCCATTCCTGGCCGTTGACGTTGAAATCGTCGGGCGGCGCGCCCACCCGCACCCGCCGGTTGTAGAGGCGGGGATCCATCCACACGTCCAGTCCGGCGGGATCCACCCCCACGGGGAGATCCCCGTAGAGGCCCACCGCCAGCTCTCGGTCCATGGAACATTGCCCGCAAGCCGCCCACTGTTCCCAGGCATTCCAAGCGCAATATTGGTGGAAGGCCAACCCTTCGGCATGGGCTTCGGCAAATTGCCGTACTTCCGATGATCGGCGATTTCGATAGGGTTCGGGCCACAAGGGCCAGCCCCATACCGACGGGTCCCGGTCGCGGAAATAGTCATCCAGGGCATGGAATACGCCGTAGTGGAAGAGGTCTTCGCCCTTTTCCCGGCAGAAGGCCCGGAAGGCGCGCGCCCGCTCCGTATCCTTCGCCCGATGGTGATCACGGAAATGGCGAAAGAGCTCTTCCAGGATCCGCCTTTTGAGGGCCCAGACCTTGGAGTAGGCAACCAAGGGCTCGCTTCGCAGGCGCTCCACCTGCCGTTCCGCTTCCTGAAGAGTCACGGAGCCGCCTGCCTGCCGGATTTCCCCAAATTCCGGCACGGCGGTCACGTCCAGGTACCAGGGCTGAAGGTGCCTCCGGCTGGAAGGCGCGTAGGGGCTGCATTTTTCCGGATCGTTGGGAAAGAGCAGATGGAGGGGGTTGATCCCCACGAACCCGGCCCCCCGGTCGGCCGCCCAGTGGATGAGCGCCTTCAAATCTGAGAAATCGCCGATGCCCCAGTTGGTCCCGGAGCGCAGTGCATAGAGCTGGGCCGTTACTCCCCAAGTGCGGCCCTCCCCCGTCAGGGCTTCGGGCACGTAGGCGTGGCGGGGAGCTATGATGATAGCCTGCGCGTAGGTTTCTTCGGAACCCGAACGGAACAGAAAAAGGTCCAAATGATGATAACCCGGTGGCAGCGGGGCGCTCACCAGGAAGAGGCGTCGTTCGTAGCGCACCCCTTCCACCAGAGCCCCTTCCACCGGGATACCGGCATCCAGGCGGCCTTCCCCCCACAGTTCTCGCCCGTCCTCGCGTCGGAGCCGATACCGGAAGAAGGCGTCGCTTCGTCCTTCGGGAAGGGTCACCAGCAGAGGCACGGCGGGATGGTCTTCCTGGAGCACTTGAACGGGTTCGACCACGGAAGACCATTTTTCCATCATCGCGGTCCGTAAGGAGTTTTCCAGGTCCTTTGGATTTTCCGCGGGGTATCCCAGGCTGTGGAGAAGCGCCTTGAGCGAATCGCGGCCCACCGACCTCTCCCGTCCCCAGGCATCCCGATAGACCGCCTGGACCCCCACCAGGTCACAGAGCGCCTTTAGCAAAGTCTGTTCCCGATCTCTTCCCTCCACCCCGGCACCTCCTTCAGCACCCGCCAAGCCCTTGGATGAGTCCCTCCCATGCGCGGAAGGCCGTAACCGGCAAAGACTACAGAATTCCCACGAGCCGGGCAAGGCAAGGGGGCCTTGCTCCCGAGAACGAGTCTCCTTCCTCTATGGCCAAGGGACCCGAAGTCATTCGTAGCCGAGGGGCTTCAGACCCGCGGAAGGGGACCATCCCAAAACCGCCAAAATCGGCATTCTCGGACAGGTTCCTAGGAGCCTGTCCAAGAACTCCCCTAACCGTCACTCCCGCGCAAGCGGGAGTCCATAGGTTGCCGGAAATACTGGATCCACGCTTTCGCGGGGATGACGAAGGGGCGTTGAACGAAGCAAATTCGCCATTGTCGGACAAGCTCCCAGGAGCCTGTCCGAAAACGCTGGGGCTGACCGCTTTTCTCGTAGCGCAGCCCTTTAGGGCTGCGGAAGACTGCCGGGCGTCGGATGGGCCATCGGCTATTGCCCGTCACTTCATGGGGTTGCGATGGCCGTCTCCCGCGGGGCTGAAGCCCCGCGGCTACGAGGGATCCCAGATCTCCGACATCTTGAGCCGGAGAGCCATTGTCGGGCACGCTCCTAGCAACGTGTTGACAAGCCCCGAAAGCCCTGCTATGGGTATCTTAACGTAGAGAGGAACACTAGGCTTGGATGTGCTGCTGTTTCGTGTTCCTGCGGATAGCTGATCCGGACTCGACTTCACAAGCGGTTTTTACTCACTTTCAGAACGACCATTCTTTTCGCACCTTCGGTTTCACCATCCCATCTCAAGTGGACGCTGGGCTGGGCGAGTGCGGTTGTCTGCGGAAGACCCGCCGAATTACCCTTCTGCCCGCTCCACGACAGAATGAGTCTTCATCCCTTTTCGGGCCGCACGGCTGCGAGCACGTAAATCTTATGCGGCTTGCGTAGCAGGAGTCGTGCACCGGAACGCCGATTCGTTCGCCCCGCATCCCCCGCTCCCCCGAGGGATAGGGCGGACGGGACACCTACAGACTCCGAAACGAAGGGAAACCATGAAACCATACCGTCTTCGTTCTTCACGCGCCCCCCCGATGCCCGCACCGAAGCGAATCGCCGGCTCCCGAGGCGACGACATCTGCCCGGTTGGCTGCTGCAGCGCAACCCAAGGACGGCACTAGACAGGTGGGGAGGATTTGAATGAGCGGCAATCTGGTTTTTCCCGTTCCCGAAGAGTGGAAAAAGAACGCTTGGTGCGACAACGAAAAGTACCTCCAGATGTACGAGTGGTCCGTGAAGGACCCGGAAGGATTCTGGGCGGAACAGGCCAAACGCATCGACTGGTTCGAGCCCTGGCACACGGTCAAGGACGTCTCTTACGAAGGCGACGTTCACATCCGGTGGTTCGACGGCGGGAAGCTCAACGCCAGCTACAACTGCCTGGACCGGCACCTGGAAAAGCGGGGCGACCAGGTGGCGATCATCTGGGAAGGGGACGACCCGGGAGAGGATCGCAAGATCACCTACCGTGAACTGCATGAGGAAGTCTGCAAGTTCGCCAACGTGCTCAAAGCGCAGGGGGTGAAGAAGGGCGACCGGGTGACCATCTACATGCCTATGATCCCCGAGCTGGCCGTGGCGGTTTTGGCCTGCGCCCGTATCGGCGCCATCCATTCGGTGGTTTTCGGCGGCTTTTCGCCGGAATCGCTGGCCGACCGCATCCAGGACTGCGAAGGAACGCTGCTCATCACCGCCGATGAGGGGCTACGGGGCGGCAAGAGGGTTCCCCTGAAGGCCAACGCGGACGAGGCCCTGCAAAAGTGCCCGGAAGTGAAGACGGTCATTGTGGTCCGCCGCACCGGTGCGCCCGTCAACATGGTGGCGGGGAGGGATTTTTACTATCATGAATTGATGGAAAACGCTTCGGCCGACTGCCCCGCCGAAGTGATGGACGCGGAAGATCCCCTCTTCATTCTCTACACGTCAGGGTCCACCGGAAAGCCCAAGGGAGTGCTCCACACCACGGGCGGTTACATGGTCTATACCAGCCTGACCCACCAGTACGTCTTCGATTATAAGGACGGGGACGTTTACTGGTGCACGGCGGACATCGGCTGGATCACCGGCCACAGCTACATCATCTACGGCCCGCTGGCCAACGGCGCCATTTCCATCATGTTCGAGGGCGTGCCCAACTACCCGGACTATTCCCGGTTCTGGCGCGTGGTGGACAAGCACCAGGTGAACATCTTCTACACCGCTCCCACGGCCATCCGGGCCCTCATGCGCCAGGGCGACGAGCCGGTGAAGGCCACCTCACGCAAGTCCTTGAAACTTTTGGGCACGGTGGGAGAACCCATCAACCCCGAAGCCTGGCTCTGGTACTACAACGTGGTGGGCGAAAAGCGGTGCCCAATCGTGGACACCTGGTGGCAGACGGAAACCGGCGGCATCCTGATCACGCCCCTTCCCGGAGCCACCGACCTCAAGCCCGGATCGGCAACGCGTCCCTTCTTCGGCGTCCAGCCGGCCATCATCGACCAGGAAGGCCGGATCCTGGAAGGCGCCTGCGAAGGCTATCTGGTCATGCTCGATTCGTGGCCGGGCCAGATGCGCACCGTCTACGGAGATCACCAGCGCTTCATCAACACCTACTTTGTGCAATATCCAGGGAAATACTTTACCGGGGACGGTGCCAAGCGCGATGAGGACGGCTATTACTGGATCACCGGGCGCGTGGACGACGTGATCAACGTCTCAGGCCACCGGCTGGGAACGGCCGAAATCGAAAGCGCCCTGGTGGCTCACGAGGCCGTGGCGGAAGCCGCCGTGGTGGGATGCCCCCACGACATCAAGGGCCAGGGCATCTACGCCTACGTGACCTTGGTCCAAGGCGTGGAACCCACCGAAGAGCTGCGGAAGGCCTTGGTGCAGTGGGTGAGAAAGGAGATCGGTCCCATCGCCACGCCCGATTTCATCCAGTGGGCCCCGGCGCTTCCCAAGACCCGATCGGGCAAGATCATGCGCCGCATCCTCAGGAAGGTGGCCGCCAACGAGATCGAAAACCTGGGCGACACCTCCACTCTGGCGGAACCTCACGTGGTGGAGGATCTGGTCAAGAACCGCTTGGTACAGTAGGGAACACGCGAAAGCCGTAGGGGCGACCCATGAATCGCCCCTACGGTCTTGCCGGTCTCCTGGTCGAAGGGCTCCTCCCCGCAAACCGTCCGCGCGGGGCAGAGCCCCACTCCCCGTTCCAAGACGGCAGCCGGTCCCGAGGGACCAACCGGGAAATTCCTCACAGGCGGATCTGGACCACTTCGGCCGGCCCCTTGGGGTCGTCCTCGTCCAGATCCGGAAAGATCTCCTCCAAGGAAGCCGACCGGACCCGCCTCAGGCAGTCGCGCAGCGCCTCCTTTTCCGTGTTTCCCTTGCCGAAATAACGGCGCCGCCCCTTGACGAAGATCAGATTGGGAAAGGCCCAGTAGCGAAAAGGGGTGTCCCCGCCCGCAACGATTTCGTAGACATCGATGAGAAACTTTTCCTTGCCCCGGTTCAACTCGTAGGTCTGGACCTTGGCCAGCATTTCACCGTCTTCCACCGTGATCATGGCCGTCCTCCCGCGTTTGTTGGATGCCGCCCTAAAAAGATCGGACGAACCCTCCCGGGCCGTCATGGCGCTGTGGGTGCGGCGATCTAGCGACGGAAGTTCCTATTGCCTGGAGCAAGCAGAGCGGAAATCTTCAGGAGGAGGGATGGGAAGGGGGCAGGACTTTGAAGTGGCTGCAATCCGGTTGCACCGTCCCGGCGTTCCACGGATCCAATGTCCGCACCTGTCAGGCTCGTCGTGTTCCAAATCGTATCACGGGGCGAGCCGGTGGAAAAGGGGGCTGGGCCGGATGATTGTCCGACAAGAAGCAACGGGGCTTCTTCGGGGCGCCGCCCATCCCTTTCAGCTTATGCCGTACTTCTTCATGCGCTTCCAAAGGGTCACGCGGCTGATTCCGAGAAGTTCGGCGGCCTTGGTGCGATTCCCCCGAGTCTCTTTCAGGGCTCGAATCACCGCCCGCCTTTGCTCGTCCTCCCTGGACGCCCCAGGGACCGCCGTCGGTAGAGACTGGCCCGGCGACCATTCGCAAGATTGGGCCACACCCCCCACGATGCGCGCCGGCAGATGCTCGGGAGCGATGAGGTCCCCTCGGCACAAAACAAAAGCATATTCCATGGCATTCAAAAGCTCCCGGACGTTTCCCGGCCATGCATATCGAACCAAACAATCCAGCGCCTCCCGGGTGAGTCCCTGGATGCGCTTGCCGCTCCGTGCTGAAATGCGTTCGATGAAGGCCTGCGCCAACAGGGGGATGTCCTCCAGGCGTTCCCGAAGGGGAGGGACCACGATGGGAACCACGTTGATCCGGTAGTAGAGATCCTCGCGGAAAAGGCCCTGCCGGACCAGCTCCTCCAGGCTCTTGTTGGTGGCGGTGATGATCCGAGCATCCACGGGAATGGGGCGATGATCTCCCACCCGCTCGACCTCCCGAGCCTCCAGGACCCGAAGGAGTTTCACCTGAATGGCCGGAGAAATGTCTCCGATCTCGTCCAGGAAGATACTTCCCCCGGAAGCCGCCTCGAACCGGCCGATCCGAGACTGGATGGCCCCGGTAAACGCTCCCTTCACATGCCCGAAAAGCTCGCTTTCCAGGAGACTCTCGTTGAGAGAGGCGCAATTGACCTTGATGAAAGGTCCCTTGGAGCGCAAGCCCGCCTCGTGAATGGCCCGCGCCACCAGCTCCTTGCCCACGCCCGATTCGCCGTAGATGAGCACCGGCGCTTCCGAAGAGGCCACCTGCTCGATGAGCTCTCCCAGCCTTCGAATCGGCTCCGAAAGCCCCACCATGCCGTGGGCGTAGCCCCCCCGCGCCAGGCGCACCCTCAGCCCCCGGATCTCCTCCTCCTTGGCCACCACTTCGGAGATGTCGTTCAGGGTCTCCACCGCACCGGCCACCCGCCCTTGAGCGTCATGGAGCACCGTGGCGTCCTTGACCACGTGGAGCGTCCGTCCGTCCTTGGCCTTGATCTCGCAACGGCGGCGTCGGATCGACTTTCGCCGAAACAGGGTGCACCAATGCCCGTTTTCCAGATGCGCGGTGATCTCACAACCGGTGCAGTTGAGCACCTGGCAGGATCGTCCCACCAGCTCCGAGCTGCTGTAACCCGTCATGGCCTCGAAGGCCGGATTCACCGCCAGGATGCGCCCTGTCGTGTCCACCACCAGGAGGCCGTCGTGCATGGTTTCCACCACGGCACGGTACAAGCTGTTATCCATCTTGTTTCCTTCGCGTTAAGGTATGTTTCCCTTGCCGGCAAACATTGCTTAACACTCAGGGGCATTTCCGCACAATGGCCTTTTGATTCCTCCACTATATTCAAGATGTTCCATTTTGACCTCCGGGTCCGGTTCGCTGGCACGTTTCTTGTCTATCATGATGAGGACGTTCTTTTACTGTTCAAGGAATCGTATAGAAAGAGAGGTAGGAAACGGTATGCAAACCCATGGAACCCGCTGGCGACTCTTGTATTTGTCCGCTTTGGCGGTCACTTTCTGCGTCCTGCTCATGCCCCATGGGGCTCGGGCGACGGCGGAAGCCGATCCCGGCAAGCAGTTTCCCTACGGCATCCCCTATTCCCCCAACAACACGGCGGATCATTCCAAGTTCAAGGAGCTGCAAAAGGAATTCTCCTCCCCGGAGGAAGTCACCCAGGCCTGCTTGGGATGCCACACGGAAGCCGCCACCCAGATTCACAAGACCATTCACTGGACATGGCTTTGTCCGGCGGCCAAGCCCGAAGCCAAGCTGGGCAAGGGCGGGGACGTGATCAACAATTTCTGCATCAATATCCAGTCCAACGAACCCCGGTGTACGTCCTGTCACATCGGCTATGGTTGGGAGGACAAGAACTTCGACTTCTCGCGCCAGGACAAGGTGGACTGCCTCGTGTGCCACGAACAGACGGGCACCTACAAGAAGTTCCCCACGGCGGCGGGCTATCCGCCGGCCAAGCCCACCCAGTTCGGAGGCAAGACCTTTATGCCGCCGGAATGGAACAAGGTGGCCCAGTCCGTCGGTCGTCCCACCCGGAAGAACTGCGGCACATGTCACTTCTTCGGCGGCGGGGGGGAAGGGGTCAAGCACGGCGACCTGGACGCGAGCCTTTTCAGCCCCAAGAAGGCCCTGGACGTGCACATGGACGCCGAAGGCCTCAACTTCACCTGCACCCGGTGCCACACCACGGAGCGGCATGCCATTTCCGGACGCTGCTACAAGTCCAGTGAGATCGTAGATCGGCGAAGTCTGTTGGACTACGATCAGATCAAGCGGATCACCTGCTACGCATGCCATTCGGAAACACCGCACAAGAACCACATCAAGGCCAACGATCACACGGACAAGGTGGCCTGCCAGACATGCCACATCCCCGCCATCGCCCGGGAGCATTCTACCAAGATGTATTGGGACTGGTCCCAGGCCGGCAAGCTCAACGAAAAAGGCAAGCCCGTGGTGAAGGAAAAAGACGGGCGCATCGTCTATGACGGCAAGAAAGGCGCCTTCCGGTGGGAAAAGAACGTGGTGCCCGAATACTTTTGGTTCAACGGAAAGATCCAGTACTTGACCCTGACGGAAAAGGTGGACCCCTCCCAAAACCCGGTGCAGCTGAACCGGCCCATGGGATCCTATGACGACCCCAACGCCCGGATCTATCCCTTCAAGGTGCATCGGGGCAAGCAACCCTACGACCCGGTCCACAAGACCCTGATCGTGCCTCACCTTTTCGGCAAAGACCCCGACGCCTACTGGAAGGGCTACGACTGGCAGAAGGCAGCAGAGGCGGGCATGGAATACGTGGGCCTGCCCTTCAGCGGCCAGGTGGACTTCATCGAAACCCAATTCGTCTTCCAGTCCACCCACATGGTGGCCCCCAAGGAACAGGCCCTTTCGTGCGTGGAATGCCACAGCCCCAACGGTCGGCTGAAAAACCTGAAGGGGTTCTATGTGCCGGGCCGCGATTCGCATCCCGCCGTGGACGCCCTGGGCTGGGGCGGCATGCTGGCGGCCCTGGTGGCGGTGCTGGCCCACGGGGGCGCACGATTCTTCAGCAACGGCCGCAGAAAAGACAAGTAATCGTTTCGAATAGGAAGGAGCTTCCCATGAGCGAAAACGGTATGGTACGGATCTATCTCTACAGCCGCTTTGAGCGGTTCTGGCACTGGGCCCAGGCCGCCCTCATCATCTTCCTGGCCATCACGGGCTTGGAAGTGCACGGGGCCTACGAGATATTCGGCTTCCAAAAGGCCGTGGAACTTCACAACACGGCGGGCATCACCTGGCTGGTTCTCTATGTCTTTATCATCTTTTGGAATCTCACCACGGGGGAATGGAAGCAGTACATCCCCACCACCCGAAAGCTCCTCAGCGTGGCGCGTTACTACGCCTACGGCATCTTTCGGGGAGAACCCCATCCGGTTCCCAAGAGCGAGAGACAAAAACACAATCCCCTGCAGCGTCTCACCTATCTGGGGATCTCCCTGGCTCTCATTCCCATCCAGATCGTCACCGGTCTTCTTTACTACCTGTACAATTCCTGGGCGGGGCCGGAAGCCCCCTTTTCCCTGGGTGCGGTGGCCATCGTCCACACCATTGGAGCCTTTTCGCTGCTCATCTTCCTCATCGTGCACATCTATATGACCACCACCGGCCACACGGTGGGCGCTCACATCCGGGCCATGATCACCGGCTGGGAGGAGGTGCCGGCCCGGGGAATCGAAAGCAGCTCCTGAAGCTTTTGAGATTCAGAACGGAACTTGTTCCTGTCATGAACCCGCCAACGGCACACCCGGGTTAACGGGCGGGGGAAAACCCCGCCCCTCCAGTCGACGCCACCCGCCGGTAAGTCCTCCCGGCGGAAACACCAACGTTCCGCAGTCACAGACTCCCGGTTGCGCGGGAGCAGCGGTTTGAGGAGTGATCGAGAGCCTTTCTGAAAACGCCGGGGATGTCCTCCTTTTAGTAGCGCAGCCCTTTAGGGCGGCGGAAGAATCCCCGAACGTCGGACGGACCGATCGGGTATTGCCCGTCACTTCATTGGGTTACGACAGCCCCTTTCCGCGGGGCGGAAGCCCCGCGGCTACGAAAGAAGTCGCGTTCTTAGGAGGCTGTCCGAAAACTCCGCCACCCGTCACTCCCGCGCAAGCGGGAGTCCATAACTTGCTGCAAGTTCTGCCTCCCCGCTCCCCGTTCAAGCCGGGGACAGGCTTCGCGGGGATGACGAATCGGCGTTGAACGAGGCAAATTCGCCGTTGTCGGACAGGCTCCTGAGCGATTGATGAAGAAAACACGTTTTCGGACAAGCTCCCGAGGGAGGTCTTCTGGCCGGAGGCTCAACGGGAGACGTCCGGGGCGGGTTTGAAAATCACGGCCGCGAGAGGCGGCAACGTGATGGACAGGGAATAGGGCCGCCCATGGAACGGCACCGGTTCCGCCTCCACCCCGCCCAGGTTTCCCAGGCCGCTCCCGCCGTAGAGGTCCGCATCGCTGTTGAGCACCTCCTTCCAGTAGCCCCCGAAGGGCACCCCCACGCGGTAGGGCCGGCGCGGCACCGGCGTGAAGTTGAAGGCGCAGACCGCCACGTCCTCTTCGCGCTTGGACCGGCGAAGGAAGATCAACGTGCTCTGCTCGCTGTCATTGCAGTCGATCCATTCGAACCCGTGGGGGTCGTGGTCCAGTTCGTGGAAGGCCGGCTCCCGGCGGAGCAGGGCGTTCAGGTCCCGGACCCAGGATTGAAGCCCCCGGTGGGAATCGTATTCCAGCAGGTGCCATTCCAGGGCGGCGTCGTGGTTCCATTCCGACCACTGGCCGAATTCGTTTCCCATGAAGAGAAGCTTCTTGCCCGGGTGGGTGAACATGTAGCCGTAGAGAAGCCGCAGGTTGGCGAACTTCTGCCACAGGTCCCCCGGCATCTTGGCCAGCATGGACCCCTTCCCGTGGACCACCTCGTCATGGGAGAAGGGCAGGACGAAATTTTCCGTGAAGGCGTACAGGATGCTGAAGGTCAGGTTGTTGTGGTGGAACTTGCGGTGGATGGGATCCTTGGTCATGTAGAGAAGGGTGTCGTGCATCCAGCCCATGTTCCACTTGAAGCCGAAACCCAGACCTCCCAGGTAGGTGGGCCGGGACACCATGGGCCAGGCCGTGGATTCTTCGGCGATGGTCATGGTGTCGGGAAATTCCCGGTAGACGGTCTCGTTGAAGCGCTTCAAGAACGCGATGGCCTCCAGGTTTTCGTTGCCCCCGTACTTGTTGGGGATCCATTCGCCGTCCTTGCGGGAATAGTCCAGGTAGAGCATGGACGCCACGGCGTCCACCCTCAGTCCGTCGATGTGATAGACGTCCAGCCAGAAGAGGGCGCTGGAGATGAGGAAATTGATCACCTCGTTGCGGCCGAAGTTGAAGATGAAGGACTTCCAGTCGTTGTGAAAGCCCAGGCGGGGATCGGCGTGTTCGTAAAGGTGAGTCCCGTCGAAAAAGCCCAGGCCGTGTTCGTCCGTGGGAAAGTGGGCGGGAACCCAATCGAGGATCACCCCGATGCCGTGCTGGTGCATGATGTCCACGAAGGCCATGAAATCCTGGGGCGTGCCGAACCGGCTGGTGGGAGCGAAGTAACCCACCGTCTGGTAGCCCCACGATCCGTCGAAGGGGTGTTCCGTCACGGGAAGGAGTTCCACGTGGGTGAAGCCCATCTCGGTCACGTATTCGGCCAGGCGGGGGGCCAGCTCCCGGTAGGTGAGCCAGCGGTTTCCCTCTTCCGCGTGGCGCATCCAGGATCCCAGGTGCACCTCGTAGATGGAAAGGGGAGCCTCCCGGCTGTTGGCCCGTGCCCGTGAGCGCATCCAGTCGGCATCCTTCCAGGCATATCCGCCCAGGTCCCACACCACGGACGCCGTCCGGGGGCGGATTTCACAAAAGAACCCGTAAGGGTCCGCTTTCTGGACCTTGTAGCCTCCATGGCGGGACGTGATGGCATACTTGTAGAGGGCTCCCGGGGCCACGCCCGGCAGGAAACCCCGCCAGATCCCCGTATCTTCCAGAGGCTCCAGGGGATGGACCCCTTCGCGCCAGCCGTTGAAGTCCCCCACCACGGAGACCTTTTCCGCATTGGGCGCCCACACGGCGAAGTGAACGCCGTCCTCGCCGTTCATTCGGCACGGATGGGCTCCCATCTTCTCCCAGGCACGGTACAAAGTGCCCTGCTTCCAGAGATAGATGTCGAAATCGGTAAAGAATCGCGTTTCCTCGGAACTCATGCCGTCCATCGCTCCAGCAGGCTCTTCGGGTGGTATCCATCGGCCAAGGACGGGGAGCTTGTCTGAAAATGGCTCCCCGAATCAAGATGACGGAAAATTTCTGTTCTTTTCGTAGCCGCGGGGCTTCAGACCCGCGGGAAAGGACGATCGGGACCCAATGAAACGAGGGGCACCGAGCCCGACGGCCCATCCGTCGTCCGGGAATTCTTTCGCAGCCCTGAAGGGCTGCGCTACAACCAAGCCGCTCGTTCCCAGTGTTCCCGGACAGCCTTCCAGGAGCCCGCCCGACAACGGTGGATTTTCACCGTTCCGTGGCCCTCCGTCATCCCCGCGAAGCTTGTCCCCGGCTTGACCGGAGAGCGGGGATCCGGAGCTTCCAGTAGGCTATGGACTCCCGCTTGCGCGGGAGCGACGGCTGGTGGAGTTCTCGGGCAAGCTCCCCGGGGCGGTTTGCGAACCGCCCTTACGAAAAACGGTTCACGTCGGAAGCGATCCGGGCCGGGATGCCGGTTACGACTCGTCCGCGAATTCGTCGTGAGCCCAACTCAGGGCGGCCGAAACGGCCGGAAACCCGATGGTGCTCACCAAGAGAAGCAGCGCGTGGACGATTTCATCTTGGGACGCACCGGCCTTCAACGCCCGGCGCGTGTGGCTGTGGACCGCTCCTTCGGAACGGATGGCCGCGGCCGCCGCCAGCTGGACGAGATGGGAAGTCTTCTCGTCCAGGGGGCCTTCCGAACGCACGGCCTTCCCCAGCTCGTCCAAAGCGTCCATGACCCGGGAGTGCTTTTGGCGAAGCGATGTATACCAAGCGGGAATCCTGTTCTCTGTCATGGCCGTCCCTCCTTGGAAGAACCGGAAAGGGGATGCCGAACGGCGCCCTCCGCGCCGCTCTAATACGTACCCTAGCGCGACCATCGGCTCGTGACAACAGGGAAGAGGCGGGAGGGTGCGGTTTGAACGGGAAGCCGGAATGGCGGAGCCATGGAAGAAAGACGAAGATTTCTCCCCATCGTGTGGTTTTTCCGGGCGGGCGTAAAGCCCGCCCCTACGAAGGCACAGACCCTTCGGGTAAGGACGGGACTCACTTCCTCTGGGGGCGGGGGATTTCGGGTGATTCGTCGGGTGGTCGGATTTCGCCGCTCGTTCAGACCGCTTGCGCCGGTGCTTCACGGCTTGCCGTGGACGAAAGCACCCGACAGGTCTGGCGGGCGATCTCCAGCTCTTCGTTGGTGGGAATCACCAGCACCCGAACCTTACTGTCGGAACGGTTGATGCATTGCGGCTGACCTTCCCATTGGAGATTTTTCGCAGGATCGAGTCGGATTCCCAGGTTTTCCAGGTCCCGGCACACGAGCTCACGGACGGTCGCATCGTTTTCGCCGATTCCACCCGTGAACACAACGGCATCCGTTCGTCCCAGCACCGCCATGTAGGCCCCCACATATTTCCGGTAGCTGTGGACGAGCATTTCAAGGGCCAGCTGAGCCCGCGCATCACCCCGAAGGCGGCGACGATGGATGTCCCGAAGGTCATTGTGCCCGCAGATTCCCAGAAGACCGCTTTCCCGGGTGAGCAAATCCATGATCTCTTCCACGCCCATGCCCGCCCGACGGTGCAGGTAGCCCACCACGGCCGGATCCAGACTGCCGGATCGGGTGCCCATGATCACGCCTTCCAGAGGGGTCAGACCCATGGATGTGTCCACGCTGCGCCCGCCCCTCACGGCCGTGATGGAGGCGCCGTTTCCCAGGTGAAGGGTGATGAGATTGAGCTGCTCCAGAGGAATGTCGAGCAGCCGGGAAGCTTCCCGGGTTACAAAGGCGTGGGAGATACCGTGGAAGCCGTAGCGCCGCACGCCCAGCTCCTCGTACAACCGATAGGGCACGGCATAGAGGTGCGCTTCCGGAGGAATCGTCTGGTGGAACGCCGTGTCGAAGACGGCCACCTGAGGCGCCGAGGGAAAGAGCTCCAGCGCCGTTTCAATGCCCGCAAGGTGCCCGGGGTTGTGGAGCGGCGCCAGCGGGATGTGCTCCCGGATGCCTTCCACCACGCCGGCATCGATCCGAACCGGATGCCGAAATCTTTCCCCCCCATGCACCACGCGGTGGCCGATGGCGTCGATGCGCTCCGGGTCGTCGATCACGCCGCCGCCTTCCGTTGTCAGCAGGTGAACCACCCGTTCCATGGCCTGGCGGTGATCCCGAATGGGAAGCTCCTCCGTGATCTGGTGGACCCCGGTGGGTGTTCTCCCTTGATGCGTAACCCGGCTGCACGGCTCGCCGATCTTTTCCACCACGCCCCATGAAAGAGGCTCTTCACTTGCCATGTCCAGCAGGCGGTACTTGATGGAAGAACTGCCCGCATTGATGACCAAAACCAGCATGTTTGGACGCTCCGTTCTTCTCGTATCCCATCAGCCGCAGGGTTGCGCTCCCACGGAATTGTTTGCACAATAACGGGTTGATGGTTTACATAGTCGCTTCAAATGAAATTTGAGAGGACTTCACATGCTCCCCAACGGGATGTTTCCACCGGAAACGGACTCCGCCTTGCAACCCCACTTCTATAGTATTCTCAACCTCTTGAAAGACGGGGTCTACATCTCCAACCGGGAAGGATCCACCCTCTACGTCAACGATTCCTGGCAGCGCCTGACCGGAGTGTCTTCGGATCGCGTTCTGGGACACCGGGTCACCGAACTCCTGGAGATGGGAGTCTTCGACGCCATCGTCAACCCGGACGTGGTCCGCACGGGCAAGGTGGTCACCCGGGTCCAGAAGATCAACGGACGCAGCGTCGTCCTGCACGGCCATCCGGTCTTCGACGCCCGCGGCCGGGTGGAGCTGGTGGTCACCTTCGTCCGAGACATCACCACCTTCAACAGGATGAAGGAGGAAATCGCCACCCAGAAAAGTCTCATCCAGCAGTACCAGAGGCAGGTTTCCAGCCTGAATCCCGAGGAAGTCTTCCTGGACGAGGGGATGGTGGCGGTGAGCCGCGAATCCGAAGAACTGCTCCACGCCTTGGACACCATCGCCCCCACCGAGGCGTCGGTGCTCATCCTGGGAGAAACCGGCGTGGGCAAGGACATGGTGGCGCGAAGACTCCACAAGAAAAGCCGCCGGTCCGCCAAACCCTTCATCAAGGTGGACTGCACCACCATCCCCGAATCCCTGGTGGAATCGGAGCTGTTCGGCTATGAATCGGGCGCCTTCTCCGGAGCCAAGGCCAAGGGCAAACGAGGCCTTTTCGAAGACGCCAACGGCGGCACCCTTTTCCTGGACGAGATCGGGGAACTCAACCCCCACATGCAGACCAAGCTGCTGCGTGCGCTTCAGGACCAGGAGATCATCCGGGTCGGCTCCACCAAGGTCACGCCCATCGATGTGCGCATCCTGGCGGCCACCAACCGGGACCTGGGAAAAAGCGTGGCCGAAGGCACGTTCCGAAGCGACCTCTACTATCGCCTCAAGGTGGCCGTGCTCCATGTGTTGCCCCTGCGGCAAAGGAGGGACGACATCTTGCCTTTGGCCAAGGTCTTTCTCCACCGGTTCAATGCCAAGTACGGTAAGAGCGTCCGGCTCACCAGCAAGGCCGAAAACGCCCTGCTTCGCTACAGCTGGCCGGGAAACATCCGGGAGCTGGAAAACATGATCCACGGCCTGGTGGTTTCGTCGGAAAAGCCCCAGATCTGCTGCGCCGATCTTCCCGTAGAGATCGGCGGGGCCGCGGGTTGTGCCACGTTCTCCTCCGGCGATTTCCTTCTCGAAATCGGCTCCCAGCCTCTCAAGGAAATCGTGCGAAAGCTGGAGCGTGCCGTCATCGAAGAGGCTCTGGCCATCTACGGATCGGTTTCCAAGGCCGCCGAGGCGCTTCAGGTCAACCGCACCACCATCTTCCGCAAGACCAAGAACGATTAGGACCCGAGACTCGGCCGCTTGCCCGAAAGGACGGTCATGGCGAGGCCGCCCCGCATGAAAGAGCGAACCAGGAAGGATGAAACGCCCCTTGGGGACAAAGGCCCCTGATAGGGGTAGGAAGGACTCGTTGCCGAGTCCCTCCCCCCTCCGAACCGTACGTGCGGATCTCCCGCATACGGCTCTCCGGTTGGTGGTTTTACCCCGCTGAGGACTGGAGCATTGCGCGATGGGCTGCCACGAGGCTGTACAACCCATGGCGCTCAAAGAAAGCATTCGGCCATCTGTTATGATCGCGGCCTCGGCTGATCCCCTTTCGTCCGCTGCGCTTACGCAGAATACTGCGCAGTCGCCGACGAACCCATGAGTCGAGACGGGGAAACGTCCACCTGGAGGAGTGTTTGAAGTATTCCATCCATCCACGAAGGCTGCGGTTCACTTCCGT